>JBEKMN010000003.1:0-176923 GCA_050008495.1 Terriglobia bacterium
ATTCTTCACCGAGGGGGATGGCGGAGGCCTCGTCTTGTGAGGCCTGCGATGTCCCGAAGGGACAGGCTGGAACGCCCATCGCGGGCGGGACGGCAGAACGGGATGAGGGTGGTAGCGCGGACCCCCGGTGTTGGGGTCCGCGGTTCTTCCGTGGGGCGACAGACAAGCCGCGGACCCCAAAACCGGGGGTCCGCGCTACCCAGCTCCGCGCGCTGCTGATCTGGATGGTTGCGGTCCTCGCCACCGCCTTCAAAAACATTAAAAATCGCGGGAACGAACTCAAAGACTTATTGCAAAGACAGGGGATAACTGAAATAGCGACCTCAAAACGAACTCATTTTCGCGCAGAAAAAGCGGCCATCGGCGCGGAACGAAGCGGCATTTCGAGGATTGTCCGGCTCGCCGTCCCCTGCGCGGGAACGATCTTACACGATCCGGGGTAGGGCAAGCCCTACCCCTACGAAGCTGGCCGGCGGCGTGCGTGAGTTGTCTCAGCGGCTACCTGCCGTTCGGCCCGTTCTCGGCAAAGATTCTGGCCATGGCAGGGAGCTCTTTGGGTTGGGTCTCATGTTTGCGGGACCGCGTCAGCCATTTTTGGAAGGAATCGAGGTAAGTGTAGTAGACCGGCGTGATGTAGAGAGTGATGAGCTGGGAGACCAAAAGTCCGCCCACCACGGCGAGTCCGAGGGGGCGGCGGGATTGGGCGCCGGCGCCGAACCCGAGTGCGATGGGAAGCGTGCCCATGAGCGCCGCCATGGTGGTCATCATGATGGGACGAAAGCGGATGAGGCAGCCTTCGTAGATGGCCTCGAGCGGGCTCGACCCCTTGCTGCGCTCCGCCACGATGGCAAAGTCAATCATCATAATGGCGTTCTTCTTCACAATGCCGATCAGCATGATGACGCCGACGAAGCCGTAGAGGTTCAAGTCCAGATGGAAAAGCTTCAAGGTGACGAGCGCGCCCAGGGCGGCGGATGGCAAGCCGGAGAGAATGGTAATGGGGTGAATGAAACTCTCGTAGAGAATGCCCAACACGAGGTAGATCACCAGCACGGTGGCGGCCAGCAGGATTCCGAGACCGGTGAGCGACGATTCATACTGCTGAGCCGTCCCCTGAAAAGTGGCGCTCATCGAGGCGGGCAGGGTGTTGCGGGCCAGGTCTTCGACGCGCGTCACGGCGTCGCCCAACGAGAGGCCCGGCTTGAGGTCGAAGGAAAGAGTCACGGACGGAAGCTGGCCGTTGTGGTTGACCGCGAGCGGGCCCAGGTCCTGCGTCAGCTTGGAGACCGAACTGAGCGGAACCAGTTGCCCGGTGTTCGACTTGATGTAGAGCATGGAAAGGGCCTGGGGGTCCATCTGGTACTGGGGCATTAGTTCGGCGATCACCCAGTATTCATTGTTGGGCGCGTAGATGGTGGAGATCTGGCGCGAGCTGTAGGCGGTGGAGAGCGCGTCCTCGATCTGGTAGGCCGACACGCCTAGCGCCAGGGCCTGGTTGCGGTCGATCACCACGTTCACCTGGGGGTTCGAAACTTGCAAGTCGCTGTTCACATCCAGGAGGCCGGGCAGTTGCCGCATCTTGCTTTCGAGTTCGAGAGAGTCCTTGTAAAGCTCCTTGGTATCCGCGCCTTCCACGGTGAATTGATAGAGGCTTCGCGTGAGTTGGCCGCCGATCTGGATGGGCGGCGGATTCTGCATGAAGGCAATGACGCCGGGAAGGGAGAGCATGGGCGGACGCAGCTCGTTGATCACGTCGTCCGTGCTGATGTAGCGGAGGTTGGGATCGTGTTCACGCCCGGGAAGGTGCAGCAAGCGCCGGATCGAATCCATCATATCCTGGCTTGCCGAAGGACGATCTTTCAAGTGGACGAAGAAGAAACCCGAGTTGCCGCCATAACCCGGCAGCCCCGCGCCTGCGAAAGACATCACGTCAGAGACATTGGGATCGTCGGTGATGAGCTTCGTCACCTCGATTTGGTGCTGCTTCATGGCATCGAAGGAAATGCCCTGTGCCGCCTGGGTGATGCCGAACATTCCTCCCGAATCTTCGCTGGGAAGAAAGCCCTTGGGGATCTGAAGGAACAGTTGCACCGTGAAGAAGACGATGACGAACGAGGCCAGCAGCGTCACCAAGCGGTGGCGCAGCACGCCCTTCAGGGTCCAGTCGTAGGCGTTTTGAATCAACTGGAAGCCGCGCTCGAACAGAAGATAAACGTGGCCATGCTTCTGCTCTTTCGGCGAGTGCAGGAAACGGCTGCAAAGCATGGGCGTGAGCGTCAGCGAGACGATGCCGGAGACCACCACCGCGCACATGATGGTCACCGAGAATTCGTGCAGCAGGCGCCCCAACAATCCTCCCATGAAGAGGACCGGGATAAAGACCGCGGCCAGCGAAAGCGTCATGGAGAGTATGGTGAAGCTGATTTCCCGCGAGCCGTTGAGCGCCGCTTCGAACACTCCTTCGCCCATTTCCATGTGGCGGACGATGTTCTCCAGCATCACGATGGCGTCATCCACCACAAACCCCACGGAAAGCACCAGCGCCATCATGGAGAGGTTATCCACCGTGTAACCGAGCAGGTACATCACCGCGAAGGTCCCGATGATGGACATGGGCAGGGCCAGGCTGGGGATGGTGGTGGCGGAGATATTCCGCAGGAAAATGAAGATCACCAACACCACCAGGCCCAGGGTGAGCCAAAGCGTGAATTTCACGTCGCTGATGGAGTCACGGATGGAGGTGGACCGGTCGTAAAGTGTGGCCAACTGAATCGAGGCCGGGATCTCGGAGCGGAACGTGGGCAGCAGGGCCTTGACGTTGTTCACCACCTCAATCGTATTCGTGCCGGGCTGCCGCTGGATGGCGATCACCTGGGATGGCTTGCCGTTATACCAGTTCGCGATCTTGTTGTTCTGAACGTCGTCGAGCACCTGGCCCAAGGAGTCCAGACGCACCGGCGAGCCATTGCGGTAGGCGACGATAAGAGGCCGGTAATCCGCCGCATTCGTAAGCTGCCCAGTGGCCTGCACAACGAAGGATTTGTGAGTGCCGTAGAGTGTGCCGGTGGGCAGGTTGACGTTGGCCTGCTGGATGGCGGCCATGGCTTCGTCAATGCCGATTTTGCGGGTGGCCAGCGCCTTCGGGTCGAACTGCACGCGGACGGCATATTTCTGCGCGCCGAAAACCTGCACCTGCGCCACGCCGCTGATCATCGAGATGCGCTGGGCCATGAGCGTGTCCGCGTATTCGTTCACGGTCGAGGCAGGAAGTGTATCGGACCACACGGCCATATAAAGGATCGGCTGGTCGGCGGGGTTCACCTTCTGGTACGAGGGCGGGGCTGGCATGCCCGTTGGTAGCTCGCCCTGCGTGTTGGCGATCATCGCCTGGACGTCCTGGGCGGCGGCGTCGATATTGCGGCTGGCGGCGAACTGAAGCGTGATCGAAGTGCCGCCTTGAGTGCTCGACGAACTCATCGATTCCAGGCCGGCGATGGTGGAGAAATGGCGCTCGAGCGGTGTGGCCACCGCCGAGGCTACGGTCTCCGGGCTGGCGCCCGGCAGGGTGGCGCTGACCTGAATGGTGGGGTAATCCACGTTGGGCAGGTCGTTGACCGGCAGATACTTGTAGGCCATCACTCCGAAGAGGAGGATGCCCAGCATGACCAGGGTGGTCATGACGGGCCGGCGGATGAAGAGTTCGGCGAGATTCATGGAAGTACAGTGACGAGTGACAAGTGACGAGTGACGAGCCAGGAAGACAGTGACGAGTGACAAGTGACGAGTGACGAGCAAGAACTCAGGAGCCGGTTGTCAGATCGCCGATGTCGGGAAAGGCAAATCGAGAGCCCCATATCTCGTAAACCATGGTGAGGGGCGACGGGTGAGAACTCAGTATGCGCGAATCTCGTTCTCCGGCTCGTCACTTGTCACTCGTCACTCGTCACTGTTTTCGGATCGCGACTTTCATGCCGGGCACTACACGCATTTGGCCGTCGGTAATAAGGGTTTCACCTGCTGCCACACCTTTTTGGATCACAGTTTTACCGGAAAGAGTGTTGCCGGCAACCACGGGCCGGAGCTCGGCGGTCATATCCTGTTTCACCACAAAGACGTACTGGCCTGCCTGTCCGGTCTGAACCGCTTGCGAAGGGACGACGATAGCTTTGGCTTGAGTCATCAGGGTGAGCGCCACGTTCACAAACTGGCCCGGCCAGAGCCGGTTTTCGGGGTTTTGAAAAGTCGCCTTCAGCTTGATGGTGCCCGTCGTGCTGTCGACGGTGTTGTCGATGAACGATAGCACACCCGTGGAGACGGCCTGCTCCTGGTTCGAGGCGCTAGCCTCAACCTTGAGCGGCGCTTCCGCCTGGTAACGTTTAATGTCGGCCAGGTGCTGTTCGGGAACGGAAAACGTGACGTAAATAGGGTGGATCTGGTTCAACACCACCAGTGCTGCATCGTTATCCTTGATGAGATTTCCGGGGTCGACCAGCACGGCGCCCGTGCGGCCGTCGATAGGCGACTGGATCGAGCAGTAGCTCAAGTCGATCCTCGCCTTGTCAATGGCTGCCTTATCGGCGCGCACGGAAGCGGCCAGGGCGTCGGCGTTGGTTCGCATGGAGTCGTACTGCTCTTTCGAAACAATGCCCTCCTGGGAAAGCTCCTTGTAGCGGCCCGATTCCGCTGCGGCGTTCTCCAGTTGCGCCTGGTCCTTCGCCAGATTCGCTTCCGCCTGCTGGAGTGCGACTTCGAAAGGGCGGCGATCCAAGGTAAAAAGAGGATCGCCTTTGCGCACGTCTTTGCCTTGCGTGAAGTACGCCTTCTCGATCCTGGCCGCCACCTGCGCCTTCACCGAAACTGTTGAGTACGCCTCGACGTTGCCGATGGCATGAACCTGAACCGGCACGGTCGCTAAAGTCGCCGGGGCGGCGGTCACCGGCGCTGAGTAGACGGGCGGTAGCCCTTGTGTTTCCGCTTTCTTGGCTGAGCACCCCGTTGCGAGGAAGACACAGAGCCCCAACCCAACGCCGAGCGTGGCACGCGCCACGACCCGCCGCGCGCGGTCTTTGTGGCGAGAGAGGGCACGGAAGGCGTCCACCGCAATTTGGCAGGCGTTTGGAAGCTGCTTGGCCGGTCCGCCGGGAACGGCCACGCCGGCGAATGTCCATTCAGCACAACGCTCCGGATCATCCATGGTGCTAGACTCCACGCCTGCGAAGACTGGTTGGAACAAGCGCCCCTCCGGACTACTCCGCCTGCGGGCAGAGTTCAAGTGCCGCATACGCCTGTTTGACTGAGGGCGCAACGCCCGGCTGACAGGTGTCGTTCAGAGGAGATGTGCGGTGATCGAGCGAACCGGGAGAAACTCGTTAGTAATCGCGCCTGTGGCCCGTGCGACCGCCGCCACCCCCCCGATGGGAGCCGCCACCGCCACCGCCACCGCCGAATCCAGCGCGTTGCGGCCGGGCCTCATTCACGGTCAGGGGACGCCCTTCCAGGGCTTGGCCGTTAAGTCCCTGGATGGCTCGCTGCATGTCTTCTTCCTCGGTAAGTTCGACGAAACCAAATCCCCGAGATTCGCCCGTCATCTTATCACGGATGACGACCGCCGAGACAACTTGAAACCCAGCGTTGGTGACGAATTCACTGAGCACACTGTCGGTCACGCTGCGGGGCAGGTTTCCCACGAATAATCTCTGAGCCATTTACTCCTCCAGATTTTGGGCAGCCCGTAACGGCGGCCTCTTCATACAGCATTCCTCGACCCGGGCTTGGGAGAGTCTGCCGAGGCCCTTGCGCGCCTCATTACCCCCCTTTGCACCCCACGCCAAGGAGCGATTCCCCAAAACCTGAAGGGCTAAGGATTGAAACAGTTCTTGGACCGCATGTAGGGATTTGACGACCCTGCAAAGCTTCCCAGCTCCGAATCTTCACCCTGCTCCTTGACCCCGTAGTGACTACGCTATCCCTCTCCTCGATCGTCAGACCGGTTCTTTAGCGCGCGGAACCGACGGGCCGGGGCCGAAGAACAACTCCAGCACCGAGGGTCACCTGACTGAGAAGCCGAGGGTAGGTGATTACCTTGGGCCGCTATTTGGACTCGCCGGAAACACAAATCCGCTCGCCATTGAAACATATCACTTTTTCCCTTTAGAAACTATCAGAAAATGCGCTGAGTGGGGAGGCTGGTCGGCGCTGTAGGGGGGCCTTGCGGCCGCCCTGCTCTAATCCCAAGCATCGTTGACCGATACCAAGGTTGGCTAGCCCATCCAAGGTTGCTTACCGAGCATTAGCGGCGAGCCCGCTTCTTCGTGGAACGCTTTTGAAGTGAACCCATCGTCTGGAGGTTCTTCTCGATCAGCACATAACGTTGTTGGACGCAGGCGTAGCTGCGCAGAGGGTCCTCGGGCGTGTGCAAAACGTAATCGAGGAGCTTGTTGACGGTGCTGGTGGCGACGTGCAAACGCGTGTCCGAGGAGCCATAGTAGATGAAGACTTGTCCATCCGGGCGCGCCACCCAGCCATTGCTGAAGACCACATTCGACACGTCCCCCACCCGCTCCTCACCCTGCGGGGCAAGAAAGTAGCCGGCCGGGCGGTGCGTGACGACCCAAGGGCGGGCGAGTTCACAGAGGATGAGATAGAGCACGTAGCGCAACCCGGCCACCGTATTGCGTACCCCATGTGCAAGGTGCAGCCAGCCTTGATCGGTTTTGATGGGTGCAGGACCAAGGCCATTCTTCACTTCTTTAATGGTGTGGTACTCGCGGTTATCGATGATCGTCTCGTCCTCGATCACGGCGTTGTTCATGCTGGCGGCGAAGCCCCAGCCGATCCCTCCGCCCTTCCCGGCCTGAATGAATTCGTCCTGAGGCCGGGTGTAGAACGCGTAGTGGCCATCCACAAATTCCGGATGGAGCACCACATTGCGCTGCTGGGGCGACTTGGTTTTCAAGTCCGGCAAGCGCTCCCAGTTCTGCAGGTCCTTGGTGCGGGCGAGGCCGCACTGCGCGATGGCTGAGGAAGTGTCCCAGAGAGGCGTTCTGGGGTCCTTCCGCTCCGTGCAGAACAGCCCGTAAATCCAACCGTCCTCATGGCACACCACGCGAATATCGTAGACGTTGATGTCGGGGTCGCTGGTCTCCGGCATCAAGATGGGGTAGTCCCAAAAACGAAAGTTGTCGATGCCATTGGGGCTTTCGGCCACGGCGAGGAACGATTTCCGGTCCAAACCCTCGACGCGAGCCAGAACGACGATCTTGCCGCCGAATTCCATCGCTCCGGCATTGAACGTCGAGTTGATGCCCATTCGTTCCATCAGGTACGGGTTTGTCTTCAGATCGAGGTCGTAGCGCCAGAAGACCGGTGTGTGCTGGGCGGTGAGCACGGGAAAAGTGTAACGGTCGAAGAGGCCGTTGCCGCCCTGCACCTTGTGGTTCTTGCGTGTGATCAGCTTCGCGTGCTGTTTGAACAGTGCCTCAACACGCTTTCTGAACTCAGCTTGGTTCATGTTCGATCCTCCGGTTTGTAGGGGCGACCTTTGTGGTCGATCGCGGGCGGCGACGAAAGCTGCGCCTACGTCCTAGCCAGGACCTCGAAGCACATTCGGCTGTTATGGTACGGGCATTTCCATTGGTCGACCTTGAACTTGTCAGGGCTCGCGATGCCCTCGCGCGAGACCTTGCAGAACCATTCCCCGTGTTGGCGGTCGACGATGTATTTCTCGATGAACTCCCAACTCCTCTCGGCGGCTTGACGAAAATGCTCGAGGCCGGAGAGTTGATAGGCGTTAAGGAAACCCACCACCGCTTCCGCCTGTGGCCACCACTCCTTGCCGGGGTCGATAATCCCGCTTGGGTCTGCCTCGTAGAGAAGCCCGCCATCGGGATCAACCCCCTGATCGAGCACCGCTTGCGCCATTTCGACAGCCGCTTGCCGCACCTCATCGAGAAGGCGCTCGTCGCCCAGCATTTCGGCCGCCTCACACAGAAGCCAGGTTCCTTCAATGTCGTGCCCAAAGGAGATATGATCCGACTTAGAATGCCACTCTTCATCAAAGAACATTCTGAAGTGGTGGGTCGCGCGGTCAATGATGTGCTCGAGGAATATCCGGACGAGTTCCCGTAGGCGGCCGCGCAGGACGCCATTGTCCTGGCATCGCAACAGATTGGCGTAGGCTTCCAGAAGGTGAAGATGCGTGTTCATGGACTTCTTCTCGTCCATGTCGACCGCGCTCAGGCGCTGCTCGTGCGCCAGCGTCCAGTCGCGCTCGTAGGTCTCGAAATAGCCTCCCTGGAGCGAATCGTGGCTCGCGGATTCGATGCATTCGTAGAGTGTGAGCGCTCGGGTAAGTGCGTCCTCATCGCCGGTGGTGCGGTAGTATTCCGCCAGCGAGTACACGGCGAACGCTTGGCCGTAGATGCGCTTTTTGGTCTCCAGCGGGCGGGCCAGATAATCCACCAGCCAGTAAACCCCATTGAATTCCGTATCCCAGAAATGCTGCGTAATGTAGTCGTAGGCGCGGCGTGCGGCTTGACGGTAGACCTCCTCGCCGTACACGCTGAAGGCCTTCGAGAAGGTCCACAGAATGCGTGCGTTCAAGATCAGCCCTTTGGGCGCGAAGGGGTGGAGGGTGAGGTCGTTGGCAATCTGTCCGCGGAAGCCGCCGTACTGCTCATCAATGACGTACTCGAGCCAGAACGGCAGGATGTTCGTGCGTAGTTCAGTCTCCACTTGTCCGCGCAAACTCATCGAGGCATGTCTCTCCGCGACCGAAAGTACTAAACCCTCTCCCCCTTGGGGGAGAGGGTGGCCCGCAGCCGGCGTACTCATCAGCCGGGGCGGGCCGGGTGAGGGGGTACTCGGCCCACGTCCATCCTACGACCCTTCACACCTCGCCCGTAAATACGTTGGGCAATCTCCATGCGAGATCCAGAACCTTCTTCACGAACAACTCCGGCGCCTCCAACACCATTCCATTCGGAATTCGCATTACTGTGTAGCCCATGCGTTTGAGCCTGGAATCCCGGTTCGCATCATGCCTGATCTGGCTAGGTTGAGAATGGGCGCTGCCGTCTAACTCAACAATCAGCCGCCGCTGGGGGCAGCAGAAATCGACGATGTATGGGCCAACGGGATGCTGCCGGCGGAACTTAAAGCCGTTCAATCTGAGAGTCCGCAACAAGCGCCAGGCGGCTTTCTCAGATTCGGTCTCGTTGGTCCGGAGCTCACGCGCCTGGGCAATTTGGGATTCGTTGCGCGCAAATGAGCGACGAGGGCCAAATGGTTGTGCTTGGTGCATCACTGACGACCCCCTCACCCGGCCCGTGACGGCTGATGAAAGCGCCGTCCCGGTCCACCCTCTCCCCCAAGGGGGAGAGGGTTTCTGGGGGATGGGTGTCCTTCACGCAGCCACTACAGATTCCCCTGCCCCAAAGGGGAGAGGGTTTCTGTCGCGTCGGCTTCCATTACGCTGCCGCCACGGGTTCTGCGGGCCCCTTCCGGCCGGTCGGCTTGCCAAAGGTCTCTCGAACCTTCAGGTGGTCATACCAGGTGAATTTCAGCACAATGGAGGTTACGGCTATGATTACCGCCGTGACGGCGGCGTTGCGGAATTTCTGGATCACCACGTAGATCGGCAAAGCGACGAGGCTGACCTGCCATGTAATGCCCACCACGATGTTGAACATATCGCGCCAGAAGTCCTTGTTGCGCTCGAAGCCGGGATCTTCGGCGCGGACTTTAGTCAGAACCGGGCCCCAAAAGCCCCAGGGCCGCACGCGCCGATAAAAGTCCTTCAAGATTTCGTCATCTTCCGGCTTGGTCAACCATGTCCCGGCCAGGCAACCGGCCAGGGAGATCCCAAAGGTCAGCGGGAAGACAAGCGCCACATCGGAATTCACCGAATGAGCCTGCAAAAGCCCCCTAACCAGGGAGATTTTGGGGAGAAGCGAAGGCAGAATCAAGGAGCTGGCGATGCCGGAGAGCATGCCCCAGAAATAGCCGTAGCCGTTAAACCGCCACCAATACCATTTGAGAACGTTGGAAGCCGTGTACCCGCCCCAGAGCCCTGAGACAATCCAGAGGACCACGGAGTTTACCGAGGCGACGTACCAGCCGATAGCGGCGCCCACCAACACCACGACGAATGAACTCAGATAACTGAGGCGGACGTATGTTCTGGGGCTGGCGTTCGGGTTGATGAAGCGCTTGTAAATGTCGTTCACAAAGTACGGCGGCGCAGCGTTGACAGTGGCCGCGAAGTTCGACATAAACGCGGCCAGCAGCCCGGCGATCAGGAATCCGAGCAGGCCGGTGGGAACAAATCGCCCCAGGGCGTAAGGAAGCACCAACTCGAAATCCATGTTCGTTCCCATGCCCCGGATCTGGTCGCTGAAGAAAACCAATGCCAGGACGGTGAGTCCGGTGATCAGAAAATAGCGGGGAAGAGTGAGGACGACATTCACCCAACTGCTCATCAAAGATGCCTCGCGCGCATCCTTGGAGGAAAGCACTCGCTGCATATCGTAATTCGGCGCCGGGCCAGCCATGCTGATCAGTATGCCCTTGAACAGCAACATCATGACGAAGAAGCCGAAGATCCCGTAGCCATCTTCCGCGATCTTGGCGTTTGCGGAGGCGATTAGCGAAGACCAATCCACGTTCAGATTCCAGCCAAAGAAGATGCGGTCCCAGCCGGAGGGGACAAAATGCTGAAGCGTGCCGGGAGCGACCTTCGACATGGCAATGATGCCCACGGCAAACGAGGCAATCGAGAGAATGCAGAACTGAATGACCTCGGTGATGACCACGCTGAACATGCCGCCCTTGATTACGTAAATGGCGGTGATAGCAATCAAAATGGTGGCGTATAGGTTAGGGGACAGGTGCCAGGGCAGGAATATCGAAGCAAACTTTCCAATCCCTTTGAAACCGTAACTGAAGAACCCGATGATGCTCACGAAGGCGTAGATGACCACGATCAAATGGGAAAGCTGCGCGCCACGGCCGCTGCCGAATCGTGTCTTGATCCACTCCGCGCCGGTCATCACGTTCGAGCGGCGCAGCCACGCTGACAAGTAGACCATCAGGAAAACCTGGTTGAAAGTCGGCCAAAGCCACGGAATCCACACGCTCTTCAGGCCGTAGACGAACATCCAGTAGACCAGCAGCATCGTTCCGCTGATGTCGAACATGCCGGAGGCGTTAGAAATTCCCAGCACGTACCATGGCAAGACGTTGCCACCCAGGAAATACGCCTTGATGTCGCGAGAGGCGCGTTGGGAAACCCAGTAGCCCACCAGCACTGAGGTAGCGAGATATGCCAGGATGATCGCAAGATCGATGGGGTGAAGTTTCATGGAACCCCTTTGAAGTACGAGTTTTGGCCTGCTGCGTGCGCAGATTGTGTCACGCCCGTTGGCGTGAAAAAGGCAATTTGTATGGCAAATGTTTTGTGATTTTGGAAATGGCAAGTTTCAAACCATTTGAATTTTGCCCTTTGCCGTTTGCCATTTGAATTTGCTCTTTCTGCTGTCTGTCTTACTGCATAACTCCGGCAAGCAAGAACACAAGCATGGCTTGCCAGTTGATGCAAATCTCGTTGCTGGCGTATGACCCTTGCTCGTCACTATACACTTTCGCCGGCGGCAAACCCGCGGGCAGGGCCCTGAGAACAGAGTCCTGCCGGTCGGCATTAGGCCCACCGGAGAGCAGTCCAGGCCAAGGCTCCGGATTCTTGTTCGCGCCGCTCGGGCGATGATGGGGATGACGGAAAGGATGCTCGCCCACTTGCGTCACCCATGAGATCGAGAAGGTGTTGCGGCCCAGCAGGTAGTGAAGGTTGTCGAGCGCGGCCTCCACGTTGGCGCGGTCCGGGGAGAGCGCGTTGGCGATCAGCAACTCCATGCCGTAATTCGCCACCAGACCGTTCGAGCCCCAACGAAAATCCCCCTCACCCAGGCTGATGTGGTAGGGATTGCGGCGGGTATGTTCGACCGTCTTGCGGGCTGCTCCCAGCACTGCCTCACGGACCGCGGCCAGCGCGCGCGAATCCGAGTCCGGGCGCGCCGCGAGCACGTATGCCCACAAGCCCATCGGCGCCACCAACCGCCACGTCTCGGGATCGAGCGCGCGCAGGGACGTCAGGTAGCTCGCATAACGGTCCACAACGTAACGATCATATTGGGCCTCGCCGGTAGTCCGCCATAACTCCGCGGCGGCCCACAGCCGCTCATCCCCGCAATCGGGATCACCGTACTCGCCGGTGGAGATTCCGGGCGGGTTTTTGAAAGTCACGTCCGGAGAGCGCTCCGTCCAGGCCCAGGCAGCCCGGGCAGCGCGCAGGTTTTGCGCGGCAAATTCCTTGTCGAACGGCTGGTACACCCGGGCGGCGATGGCCGCCACTGCGGCCAGGTCAGCCGTGGCACAGGTGCTTTTGTAGGGAGCCTTGCCCGTGCCGATTACTTCGCTCGGGAGGTGATCGTCTTCGGGCATGATGAAATCGCAAAAGTGCTCGCTGGTTTGCTTTTGCCAGGCGCCGCCGTCGTCGTCCTGCATCTTGAGCATCCACTCGAGATTCCAGCGGACTTCGTTGAGGATGTCCGGCGTGCTGTTGCCGGTCTCGGGAATATTCAGCTTGAGGTTTTTCAACTTCGCGCTAAACAACTCGAAGGCCCAGAGGAGCGTGCCCGTGCTAATCCCGGAGTTCACCATGTAGCGGCCGTAATCCCCCGCGTCGTGCCAGCCGCCAACGTTATCGCGCCGGCCCTGTTTCCCTGAAGATGCATGGTAGCTCCCCACGAGGTGACACGCCGGATGTCTATAGTTTGGAAATTCCGGCCCCAGGTCCACCGCCGTTCCGCAGCGCTGCCCGTAAAAGGCGCGCATGGCCAGATAATAGGCGCGGGAAAAGACGTCCGGGCCGATTGAAAAATCCCAACTACGGCCGGTGCCGGGCACTTCGACGTAATACGTTCCTGCTGTTCGAAGACCGGAGAAATCCGCAGCCTGCACTACGTCCCCGGAGTTCGGGTCCGTGACGCCGGCGCTCAGTGTTCCTTTGAAGACTTCGACATTGTCGCCGCTCCGCTTCACCTGGAAGATCCGTGCCGGTACGCTCACCAGGGCGACCTTCGGAGCGTCTGTGGGATAACCCACCTGATCCAGCTTGATGTTCAGGCTCGGGTTCTTCTGGCCGCAGGCGAGAGCCGGCAAAAAGAGAACGATCGAAAAGAAGCGTGCTAGTTTTATCAAGAATTGCCGGCGGAGTGTGTCAATGGGAAAACCGTCGCAGGAAACTTGCATGCCTGTCTCTCCGTTCGCAGCGAGGGCAGTATTAAGGACAATGAGTGTCTCAATTTCCTTTCGTCTTTGCAAATGGATTTGGAGGGTCCGGAGCGCACCGCCGGTCTTGTTGTCCGTGGCTAGCCGCCTGGACGATGCGACCCCCTCACCCGACCCGCGACGGCTGATGACAACGCCGTCGTGGGTCACCCTCTCCCCCAAGGGGGAGAGGGTCAACTTACTAGAGGGAAGGCTAACTAACCTTGGGCAGTTCGAAACGCTCCGCTGCCGCGCTCCGAAGATTCGGGTATAATGGCGCGTCTATTGAAAAGCAGTGATTCCCACGAAGGCGGGAATCCTTTTCGCGAGGCCGACACTTATCCCTGGAGCCCTCCATATGAAATTCGGATATTTCGACGACGCAAATCGGGAATACGTCATTACGCGACCGGATACCCCCTTGCCTTGGATTAATTACCTTGGATGCCAGGCTTATTTTGGAATCATCTCGAACACGGCGGGGGGCTACTCGTTTTATCGTGACGCGCGGCTACGGCGCGTCTCGCGCTATCGTTACAACAACGTTCCGTACGACTTGGGCGGCCGCTACATTTATTTGCGGGATGATGTAACGGGCGAGTTCTGGTCGCCCTCCTGGCAGCCCACACGGAACGATCTCGAAGGCTATACCTGCCGCCACGGCCTGGGTTATACCATCATCGGGTCGCGCTACAGCGGGATCGAAGCCCATAGCACTTACTTCGTCCCCTTGGACGAAGACCTCGAAATCTGGCGGCTCACTGTAACCAACCGGCGTTCTCAGCCTGCCTCCCTTTCTGTATATTCCAGTATCGAATTTTGTTTGTGGGACGCCAACGACGACGCCACGAATTTTCAACGCAACTTCAGCATCGGCGAGGTGGAGGTTGAGGAGGGCGCAATCTATCACAAGACGGAATACCGCGAGCGGCGCAATCACTTCGCCTACTTTGCCTGCTCGCGCAAGACGGAAGGATTTGACACGCAGCGCGAGGCGTTTGTGGGACCCTATCGCGGCTGGGAGAAGCCGCTGGCTGTCGAACGCGGAAAGCTATCGAACTCGGTTGCGCACGGTTGGGCGCCCATCGGCGCGCACCACGTCAAGCTCGAACTGGGTCCTGAAGAAACGCAGGAGGTCATTTTCTTATTGGGCTACCACGAGAATCCGCAGGCGCAGAAGTTCGATCCGCCTGCTTCGCAGACGGTCAACAAGAAGACGGTAAAACCGGTTATCGCCAAATACCTGAACTTCGCCGACGTCGACGCGGCGTTTGAAAAGCTCCGTCAATACTGGGACGGGCTGCTCGCCGTCTGCCAGGTGGAGACGCCGGATGTGCACACCAATCGCATGGTTAACATCTGGAATGCCTACCAGTGCATGGCCACTTTCAACATGTCGCGCTCGGCGTCTTTTTATGAGTCGGGAATCGGGCGCGGCCTGGGCTTCCGGGATTCCAACCAGGACCTGCTGGGCTTCGTGCAGATGGTTCCGGCGCGCGCGCGCGAGCGCATCCTGGACCTTGCAGCCACGCAACTGCCCAGCGGCGGCGCTTATCATCAGTACCAGCCGCTCACCAAGCGCGGCAACAACGATGTGGGAAGTAATTTCAACGACGATCCTCACTGGCTCATCGTGGGGGTGGCGGCGTTTCTGAAAGAAACGGGCGACTGGAGCGTTCTGGACGAGTCCGTCCCCTACGACAACGCGCCGGGCTCGGAGCAGCCTCTTTACGAGCATTTGCAGCGCAGCTTCCAATACACGCTCGACCGCCTGGGGCCGCATGGGCTTCCACTGATCGGCCGCGCCGACTGGAACGATTGCCTGAATCTTAACTGCTTCTCCGACACTCCCGGACAATCGTTCCAGACGACCACCAACAAGGACGGCAAGGTCGCGGAATCGGTTTTCATTGCCGCGCTTTTTGTGCTGGCGGGCAGGGAATTGGCGGAGATCGCCCGGCGGCGTGGCCGGACCGACGAAGCGCAGCGCTATCTCGCCGAAGTGGCCAGGATGGAAGATACTGTCCGCGAGCAGGGGTGGGATGGCGAGTGGTTTCTGCGGGCCTACGATGACTTCGGCCGCAAAGTCGGCTCGAAGGAATGCGCCGAGGGTAAGATCTTCATCGAGACGCAGGGCTTTTGCGTGCTGGCAGGCATTGGACTCGACGACGGACGGGCGCAAGCAGCGATGGAATCGGTCGCGAAACATCTCGCTACCGAGCACGGGATCATTCTCCAGCAACCCGCGTATTCGAGATACTATCTCGAACTTGGCGAAATCTCCTCATACCCGCCGGGTTACAAGGAAAACGCCGGCATCTTCTGCCATAACAATCCTTGGGTGATGATTGCCGAAACACAAGTCGGCAACGGCGATCGCGCCCACGATTACTACGCGCGCATCAACCCTTCCGCGCGAGAAGCAATCAGCGAACTTCACCGCTGCGAGCCGTACGTTTATGCCCAGATGATTGCCGGACGCGATGCGCCGACGCACGGCGAGGCAAAGAACTCCTGGCTGACGGGAACCGCAGCCTGGAACTACTACGCCGTCACCCAGTGGATCCTGGGCATTCGCCCGACTTTTGAAGGGTTGGAGATTCGACCCGTCGTGCCCAAGGGTTGGCGGGGATTCAAGGCCACTCGTTTATTCCGAGGCGTGACTTACAACATTGCCGTGAGGCGCGAAGGGGAGGGCAATCAGGTGGCGCTGAAGGTTGACGGTGAGCCCTGGCAGGGCACGGTTATGCCACCGCCCGTGGAAGGACAGCGCGAAGTCAGGGTGGAGGTCACGTTGAAGTAGTGGGGGGTTACGCGCCATTTCGTTGTTGCCGCGGCGAGTGCACCTTGCCCTGTGGGACGTGATCTCGCTGCCGTGGAGTACAATGATTGGCATGCTTCGCGCCAAACGCCTCTTGATGGTTTTGGCTCTGGCCACACTGTTCGCTCGCTGCGCGGCTGCGCAGGGGTCTAATTACAATCTTGCCCTCGCCGCCGTCTGCCTGCTAGCCGCCGGCTCTCAAGGCCTTGAACGGATGAACGCGCTTCTCCCCGGAAAAACCGGCGCGCTGTAGAGACGGTTCGCGAACCGCCCCTACAACTCTTCCCAACTCCACCGGCCGCAGGCCTTCACCCTGCCAGCCGCCGGAAGTCCTACGACAGGAACATCTGGACGGCCGGGAAGCTGGAAGAGAAACTGAACTATCTGCGTAACAATCCGGTGAAGCGAGGATTGGTGAACGAGCCCGGCGATTGGCCGTGGTCGAGTTGAAGGTTTTGTTTCCCGAGGGACGCTTCACTGCTGGCGATGAACAGAGTGCCGTGAGAAGTGGGCGGGGCCTTAGCCGCACGAGGGGCGCGTACCTCTCGACAAAGAACGTCGCGACGTACGCGCCACCCGCGACAAGGCAGGGCCTGTTTCCTCGAACCCCGTTTGGGTTCATAATCGAAGACGTGCCTGCGTTCCGTCACTCATTAACTACATGGAGACATCTATGACAGACAGGAAAAGTGTACTCGTGGTTGGTCTAGACCCAACACTGATTGATTTCTCACAACCCGGCTACGCGCCCGGCATGAACACAACGAAGGTACTAGCTGGTCTCAAGTCCTCTGAAGACGAATTAACTCGTCTCGGGTACAGTGTGCAAACATGTTTAACCGACTTTGGCGAAACTGCTGAGGCAGTTGTTCAAAACCAACTCAAGCAGAAGCGGTTCGATTGCGTCCTTATCGGGGCAGGTGTAAGAACGAACCCAAGCAACTTCATTCTGTTTGAGAAGCTGATCAACGTGGTGCATGAACACGCACCTCAAGCCAAACTGTGTTTCAATCGGCTGCCGAGCGATACAGCCGAGGCGGTAAAGCGTTGGCTCTGAGTACTGGTTCACCAAAGTATTGCAATTTCGGCCTTACGGAGAACCTTGTGCCGCCCAACAAGACCGGATGCAGCAAACCCTCGCGATAACGGCACGGTCCAATCCCGGCGTCTCTGGCGCGGCGCCTCTCAGTTCCGGCGTTCATCACAGCCCGTATGGTGAGTTTTCTGCGACGTCGATCAAATGCGCCATCTCCGCAGGTTGGAGTTGTAATTGCGGAGCTCCTTCGGCCGATCTCGATGGAGCAAACTTCGGATTCCGGATGCTGGGGAGGCGAAGGACTGTTTTCTCCCTTCGCCTTCTCGGCTGTGTACGCGCGCCTCGCACGCGATCAGTCTGCTCCTGAGCGGCTGCCTTCGTGAATCCCCGACGCTCCCCATAAGTCCGCTTCGAGGCGCTTTGCGGGCTGGCGCATCACAGCGCAACTCTGCGGTCTCTGTTCATTCCGGCTCCACGCAACGCAGGGCTTCGCCCTGCGCCAGCCGCGAGCGCCCTGAAACCATGCAATGTCATTCCTAGCGAAGCGAGGTCCGAATTCTGGACTCCGATGGAGTCCAGCGAACTCCGGAAATCGGAGAATCTTGTTCTGCGTCGGGCAGACCGCCCCAGAAAGACCAGGGCGAGATTCCTCCCCTTCGCTGCGCTCAGGGTCGGAATGACAGCGCATTTCAAAGCAGGCAGTTCGTCTTCGGGCGTACTTCCTCGAGGCGTTGGACGAAGTAACGGCAAAGGCGCGGAGAAAGAAAAACCTGGGCCCGGCGGTAGGTGCTGGTGGTGATGAATTGCAGTTCGCCGGGACTGTAGGGGCGATGGTCGATCGGCATGGCGGCAGAGTATCAACGTGCCACTCGATTGAGGGAGAGGATTATCAAAGCAAGCCGGGCGAGTGGTGAAGCGTTGACCACAAGGATTATAATGGCGCGACTCAAGGAGGTGACCATGACAGGGCAAAGATCGCGACGGGAGTTTCTCGGAATATCAGCGCTGGGGGTGGTGGCGACGATGTCTCCGAAGGAATCGGCCGGCAAAGTAGCACGCATGGTCGGGGAGGGAGGCAAGGCCCCGAGGGAAGGCACGGCGATCTCCGTATGGGTTACTTCGGGCAAAGATCGCTTTGCCGCTGCACCCCAGCTCTCTTGGGGCCCGGCTCCGGCGGCCTCTCGAGCCGGCCAGATTCGGTTAGACCCCAGCGAGAAGTATCAAGCGATCTTGGGCTTTGGCGGCGCCTTCACCGACGCCGCCTGCTACATGTTCAATCAACTCTCGCCGTCGGCGCGCGAGCAGCTTCTCCATGAGATGTTCCATCCCTCGGAAATGGGGTTGAACGTTTGCCGCATCTGCGTCGGATCGAGCGACTACTCGCAACAAGCTTATAGCTTCGACGAAGGCGATCCCGATCCTGAGCTGGCTCGGTTTTCGATCGAACACGACCGCGAGTACATCCTGCCGGTACTACGCCAGGCGCGGCAGGTGAATCCCGATCTGTTCCTTTTCGCCAGTCCCTGGAGTCCGCCGGGCTGGATGAAATCAAGCGGCTCGATGCTGGGTGGTTCGATGCGCCGCCATTATTTGTCCTCTTACGCGCAGTACTTCCTTAAGTTTCTCCAGGGATATGCCGCCGAGGGTGTCCCGGTTCAGGCGCTGACGCCACAGAACGAAGTGGATACCGATCAGGATGGCAATATGCCGGCCTGCATCTGGGCGCAAGAGTACGAAATCGAATTTGTGAGCTCCCATCTGGGACCGCTGTTAGCAAGCAGTGGCACGCCAACCAAGATTTGGATTCTGGACCACAACTACAACCTGTGGGGACGTGTCATGGACGAACTCGAGGACGACCAGCTCCGCAAATACTGCCATGCGGTTGCCTGGCACGGATACGTGGGTTCACCGGACATGATGGACAAGGTCCAGAAGGCCTTTCCGGGCGTCGAAATGTATTGGACGGAAGGAGGCTCGGACTACAAAGACCCTGGCTATCTCACCGATTGGAGCCATTGGGGCGAGACTTTTTGCGCCATCCTGTGCAACGGTTGCCGCTCCATCACGGCCTGGAACCTGGCTCTCGATGAGCAGGGGCGGCCGAACATCGGACCGTTCTCCTGCGGCGGTGTGGTGACGATCAACTCGCAGACCAAGGACATTACACGGAGCGGAATGTTCTGGGCCTTCGACCACTTCTCGCGCCTCATCCATCGCGGAGCGCGCCGCTTTAACTCGCACAGCGCCGCTAACGACCTTCAGCACGTCGCCTTTGAGAACCGGGACGGCCGGCAGGTCCTGGTGGTTGCCAACAAGGGAGCGGCGAGGGAGATCGAGCTTCGGCTCGGCAACACGGCAGCGCTTGTCTCATTGAAGGAAGAGTCGTTGACCACCCTGGCTTGGCGGTGAAGGCCGGACAACGGCCCCTACGGGGAGATGGGGCCGATGTCGTGAGCTTGTCCCTCCTCGGGCAAACTCGGACAGCCACGGCGGGCAAGGTCACTTCTTCTTTGCTTGCTTCGCAAAGTTGAATAAGAAGAGGACGAACGGACCAAGGAGCAACGCCTCGAGGGCTGCACGCGGCATGGAGCGCCCTTTCCTGGCGGCTATACAGATCGCGGCGACGACCCAGCCCGCCGTCCAGCAGATTGCCAACAGCCTCATGGTAGCCTCCTTGGGTTGCACTTAATAGGTAATACTATTTTTCTGACGAACAACCCGCTAGAGCACCAAAGTACTGTTTATCGGCACACCTCAACGCCGACTTAAGTGCCCGGTTTCACGGGTTGAGACGGGTGGTGACTTTGGTTTTCCGGCGTGGGCCGCTGGCCTATCGCCGCTTGGAGTGACAGGACCGCCGGAGCCGTACTGCAAGAATGGAAATGTGGTGGGGCTTCTTTGGGGGCACCGCTTGTGGTTGTCCCAGGGCGGCCACAAAGGCTGGCCCTAAACGGCGGATTTTTCACGCCTTGGGATTTTGTTTACCACACAGCTACGCGTAGATTTCAGGGTTGACAAGGTTAGGCGGGCGTCGTCCTTCCAGCCCGGCGACGAGATTCTCCACTGCCAGCATGGCCATAGCTAGGCGTGTTTGGGCAGTCGCGCTCCCGACATGAGGCGCCAGAACGACGTTCGGTAGGCTGAGAAGCCCGGGATGCACATGCGGCTCATGCTCGAACACGTCCAATCCGGCACCGGCCAGACGTTTTGACTGGAGCGCCTCGACAAGCGCGGCTTCGTCCACACACTTGCCGCGCGCCGCATTGATGAGGAAGGCGGTGGGCTTCAGCATGGAGAGCTCGCGCGCGCCGATGAGGTGATGGGTTTCGGGCGTAAGCGGGACGTGCAGGGTTAGGAAATCCGCCTCCCTCAGCAGTGTCTCGCGATCCACGAATTGCACGCCGAGTTCCTCTTCGAGGTCCGGCGTGGGGCGGACAACATCAAAGTAAATGACGCGCATGGAAAAACCGCGGGCGCGGCGCACCACAGCCTTACCGATCCGTCCCAGGCCGTACACGCCCAACGTCTTGCCGTAGATATCGGAGCCCCACAAGAGTTCCCATTTGGATGACTGCCACTGGCCCTCGCGGACGTATCGGTCGCACTCCACGAGGCGGCGGGGCGCGGCCATGAGCAGCGCGAACGCCAAGTCCGCCGTGGTTTCGGTGAGCACGTCGGGAGTGTTGGTGACCGGAATACCGCGGCGAGTGCACGCGGCCACATCGATGTTGTCGTACCCGACGCCAACGTTGGCGACGGCGCGCAAGCGTGGCGCCTGCGCGACCACATCCTCACTGACGCGTACGCCGGTAGCCATCAACCCCTCGATGTCGCGACAACTTTCCGCTAGTTGCGCGGGATCGAGCGGAGCGTCTTCAGGGCGCATCTTCACATCGCACCGCGCCGCAAGACGCTCGACAGCCTTCGTCGGCAGGGGCCGGGTAATGTAGACCTTGGGAAGACTCATAGGAAGACCTTCAGTGCTTAGTGGCTAGTGCTTAGTGCCGAGCGGGCCGGACGCCGTCGCGGTTCAACAAATCACTCGGCACTAACCACTGGCAACTATCCACTGCTTCTAATTAATCCAGCGGCCGCCGTCATCCTTTCGTTCTTGCTTTCGCATGTAGACTTCGAATTTCTTGCGCAAGCGAGCGCGCCTCCACTCCTGATATCGCAGCGGGAAACTGAACGAGGGTAAGTGCGGACCGCGGAGGTATAGATAACCGAAGAGCATACCACCTAGGTGCGCCACATGACTGACGCCGGAACCCGGATTGCCGATGGAACTAAGGAATTCGATACCTCCGAATATCAGCACGAACCACTTGGCCTTGATGGGAATGAGGAAATAGAGGTAGATCGGCCGCTCGGGAAAAAGTAGACCATACGCCAGCAAAAGGCCGTAAATGGCGCCCGACGCGCCGGCTGTTGGCACGGCCGTACCGCTGGAAAATATAGCGTCCGCTGCGACGACGCAAATTCCGGCCCCGATACCAGTGAGGAAATAGTAGAAAAGGAATTTCTCGCGGCCCCACCGACTCTCCAGATCTGAGCCGAACATCCAGAGTGCAAGCATGTTGAAGATGATGTGAAAAAAGTTCCAGTGGATAAACATGTACGTGACGAGTTCCCAAAGATACAGGCGGTGGATAACATCGTCAGAGCGAAGGGGGAGCCAGGCGTAGGGTGCACTCCAAAAACGCTGGAGCAGGTAGGTGACTATAAACGCTGCGGATGTAATGATGATTAATCGCTTGACCACCGGCGTGAGCGGCGGCCCGAACGAGTATGCGACTTGTCGGTAGCGCGGCATATCTAAAAGCCTATCATAGTTCAGGCGTTCGACGGCAGGTGTGAAGTCTGAAGGTTAACGGGTAAAGGCCAGGCATGGGCAGCGGCGCCGAGAAACCCCGGCTAAACTCGTCATTCCATGGGAAGTGCCCGAGGCCACGCTTCAGACGGTTCTTCGCATTAGGACGTGGGTGCTGAACTTGGTGCTGCCAAACGGAGCTACGACCTTGAACCCCTCCCTCTCGAACATTGACGCAGTTCCGTGTGTGGACTCATTTCCGAAAGCGTAAGATTTCCAGCGAGTTATAGGGTAGCCCTCGACGAGGCCCCCTCCCCTGCTTCTTATGGCTTCGAGAGCAGCTTTCAAGGCCGCGCTTGCGACCCCGCGTCTTCGGTGCTCCTTGAGAACCGCAAAGCAGGTGATTCGCCAGAGTTTCCCCGTGCCTTCGGGAACGAGCCCTTGATACTTGCGACCGTTGTCGATGCGAGGAAGTTCCTCCCTGGGACCGTACTGGCACCAACCCACCGGCTGTCCTTTCGCGTAGACAAGAATTCCGTGCGAGCATCCCCTCTCCACGAGTTCACGCTTTTCCCGGCGGTTCCGCGCCCCTCTCTCCGCTCTGATACGCAGCCACTCGTTCTCGGGCAACCTGTGGGGGCGGTGAAAATGCATGCACCAACAATGGTCCCAACCATTGTTTTGAGAAAAAAGTCTCACAAAATCAGGCCAGGTCTTCTTTGATAGCTCCTTAGTCGCATATGTAAGAACGTGTGATGCCATCTCATTATTCTAGTTTCTTCCGCCCCACGGCGAACAGGGCGCCGGCCATCGCCAGGAAAATCACCAAGCCTAGAGCGCTCGAGTTAGAAAGTCCGGGCCAATACTTGGTTCCAATGGCGACCTTCTGATCAACCTCGAAACCGACCAGCGCGGCCAGAATCAAGCCTCCAATGGAGCCGCCAGCTATGAGCCCGGCGGCAAACAAGGCGCCGCTGGAGACTTCGCCTTCCTGACGCTTGGTGATCTTCTGAAGCAGTCCACTTACCACGCCTCCCATAAAGATGGGCGCGGTTGTGGCGATGGGCAAGTAGGAACCCACGGCAAAAGCCAGTGACCGCACGCCGCAAAGTTCCATGACTACCACAATGAACACCCCCAGCAGCACCAGCCCCCACGGCAAGCTACGGCGCAGGATTCCGTTAATTACTGTACTCATCAACACAGCTTGGGGCGCGGGGAGGCGCTCGGAGCCGATACCGACGCGCTCCTGGAAGTCAATCTGGTTGGTCGACGGGTCGTAATAGTAACGGCCGTCGGGAATGGCATGCGAGCCGATGACGTTAATGACTTGATAGTTCTTGCCGTTTTGCGAAGCCTCCCCCACCACGCGCATCTCCGCGCTCATGGTGACATTCTGCAAGGCGAAAGGTTCAACCCGCGTGTAGGCCTTGTTGAGCAGCACCAAAGTGAATCCGATGACGAGAACGGAGGTGAGCGCGCCAACGATCATGGCCGTTTCGGCGCGTTGGGGAGTCGCGCCAACCAGGAAGCCTGTCTTCAGTGATTGTGACGTTGCTCCCCCCACGGCGGCGGCGATGCAGACGATGCCGCCAATCGAGATCGCCGCGGCCGGGTAAGAACCGGAAGTCCAACCCGCGGCGACGAAGAGCAGAGCCGTGAGCATCAAAGTCGCGATCGTCATGCCCGAGATGGGATTCGCCGACGCCCCGATCAGTCCCACGATGCGTGCCGATACGGTTACGAACAGAAAACTAAAAACCACCACCAGAACGGAGGCGATCAGGTTGCCGCTTACACCCGGATTGATCCGGAACGCCAGTACAGCCCATACGATCAGGATCATCGCCAGTGATCCGCCGAAAATCACGCTGCCGGGCAGTTCTCTTTCCGTCCGGATGGGTGCCACGCGCTCAGTCCCGCCCTGTCCCTTTCGTAACTGCCGAAAGCTCGAACGCAAGGCGCGCACGATGGTCGGCAGCGTGCGGCCCAAGGTGAACAGGCCGGCCGTTGCCACAGCACCGGCGCCGATGGGGCGGACATAGGCGCGCCAGATCGCGAAGGAATCCATATCACGGATAAGGATGGTGCCCGGGAAAATGGCGTGCTCGAGCCCGGCGCCGAAGAACTTGATCATGGGGATGGTGACCAACCAGGAGAGCACGCCTCCCGCGAATATCATTCCCGCCGTGCGAGGGCCGATGATGTAGCCCACGCCGAGGTACTCCGGCGTGATGTCGGCCGCCAAGGTGGCCCCGGTGAACCAACCCGGCTGGTAAATCGGGCGTGGCCGCCAGAACAACAAGGCTTCATTGAGAAACTTGTAAACAAGCCCCAGACCGAAGCCGGCAAAGACCTTTCCGGCGAAGCTGCCGCCCTTTTCGCCCGCGATGAGCACGTCCGCGCAGGCCGTGCCTTCGGGATATGTGAGCGTGCCGTGTTCCACCACATTCAACTGGTGTCGTAAGGGAATCATAAACAGGACGCCCAGCACGCTTCCCACAAGCGCCAGAAGCAGCACTCGAGGGATGTCCGAAACGCCGAGAGAATAGCCGAGGAAAATCAGCGCCGGCAGCGTGAAGACGACCCCGGCGGCGATGGACTCGCCTGCCGAGCCCGCGGTTTGCACGATGTTGTTCTCAAGAATCGTTGAACGCCCCAGCCACTTGAAGATGCTGATGGATAGCACCGCCACGGGAATCGAGGCGCTCACCGTCAGCCCGGCGCGCAGCGCCAGGTAAACAGTTACCGCCCCGAAAACGATTCCCAGCAGGGCCCCTAGGACAACCGCGCGCAAAGTGAATTCGGGGGGCTCCTGGTCAGCGGGCACGTAGGGACGAAACTCAGTAGGGTGGCTTTCTTGTAGGGGTTGAGTGGCCATAAATCTCCTCGGGTAGTAGGCTCTTCGCTCTCGTCCTGGTCTGAAATGGTGGATGAAAAAGCAAAACAGCTCATCCGTCGGCTGACGGACTAAGACGCAAAGGAGCACGAGGCGTGGGTTTTTGTTTGCGACCCTCGCATAGCTTCTGCCTGTGAGTGAAACTCAGTCTTCAATACGCAAACAGTCGCGCAACTTCAAAGGCCGGTTGTTGACGCCGTGTGTTGAGCGTTGACGGCCAAAAGCCTGTGTCACCCGCCGAGCCGCGCGCGAACCCGTTCGCTCACTTGCTTGCCGTCCGCGTTCTTGCCTGCCAACTTGGCCATCGCGGCCTTCATCACTTTGCCCATATCTTTGGCGCTCGTGGCGCCGGTCTCCTGGAGGGCGGATGTCACCGCGGCGTCGATCTCCTCCGCGCTGGCGCCCGCCGGCAAGTAAAGCTCAATGATCTTGATTTCGGCTTCTTCCTTGTCAGCCAGATCGTCTCGCTTCCCCTTGCGGAACTGCTCGACCGAATCGCGCCGCTGCTTGATGAGTGTGCGCAGGACCGCCAGGGTTTCCGGGTCTCCCAGCGGCTTGCCAAGTTCAACCTTCTTATTCATTAACGCCGCTTTCGCCATGCGAAGGACTGAGAGCTTGAGCTGTTCCTTCGCTTTCATGGCGGCAACCAGATCTTTTTCAACCTGCTCCACGATGGCCATGGTGTTTCATTGCCTCCAGAGTCTTGCCGACTATACCATAACCCTCATAACGTGTGGGAGAATCGCGTTGTCGGGACGGCGATGATGGGCGCCCCGGCAAACTTAGGCTGGTCTCTTGAGGCTGCGCCTTCGGCTGCCATTTACTCTCAGAGGAAGGGTGGCTATCCCGAGGAGAGCCAGACAGGGGGCGATAGGGGTCCGTAGGGAGTGACAGGGCCTGAAACGTGGATTGACAGACCGGCGTCGTCGTTGCAAAATGGTTGGAGCTCAAGGTGCGTCGGGAGTGTGGCGTAAGCCAGACATTTGAGGCGCCGCAACTCTCCCACCACTGCTGTTGTGCGCCCGTAGCTCAGCTGGATAGAGCACTTGCCTACGAAGCAAGGGGTCGGGTGTTCGAATCACCCCGGGCGTACCATTCCTGTCAATGATTTACGGTGGTCCAACCGGACGGCCAGACGGGTTTGCGTCATGCTTTGTGTGATAGTCCTCCTGGGTCTACCTCTTTCGCGCCTTAAGAGTCCCTTCTTCGTTGCAAGCGGTTCCGCGGCTGCACGCCGACCGACCGGCTTCGGGCGGGTGTGACAACGGCCCATGCTGGGATCCAGAGGGCCGATCAATTCCCGAATGACCCCTTCGGGAATTCCAGCTTCAAGCATTTGGGTGATGCATTGGTGTCGCGGCCCGGACCTCCCTAAGCGAAGTGTGCGGGCCCCAGGGTCGATACTGAAGACGTTGCGAACGATGATCGGCAGTGTCCGCAAATCGGGCGTGTCGGGAAACTGCGAAAGGTCGCCGAGTCGCTTCGACACTCGTGCGGGAAGGCGCAAGTTTTCCTTACCGGATGAGCCGGAATTGTTATAGATTGCTGATTTCTCTATTCTGGCGAAAGTCGAACGGAAGGCTCACTTTCGCGCTTAACCAGCGCTTGTGAGCGAAGGGAGGCTCTATGCAGGATAAGTCACGAAGGGGTTTTCTATCGGGCGTGGCAAGCTTACTGGCGGCGAGCGTGGCGCCTGCTGGGGCGGCGGGCTTAGCGGTGGAAGCAGGAGAGAAAGCTAGGAGCGCGGGTTTGCAGGCCTCGCACCCCGGCGACCTTCCTGCCCGCGATCGCCGCTTGGAGGTGCGCACACTGGATACGCCGAGGGTGCCTCCTTCCTGCCAATCGCGAGCCGCGTGGGAGGAGCGGGCCGCGAAACTGAGAGAACAGATCCTGGTTGCGGCGGGTCTATGGCCACTGCCGGAAAAGACTCCGCTGCGGGCCCAGGTGTTTGACCGCATCGAGCAGGAAGGCTACTCCGTTGAGAAGGTCTATTTCGAAAGTTATCCGCGCTTCTATTGCACGGGGAACCTCTTCCGTCCTCGCGGTGGGTCCGCTGCACCGCCGTTTCCCGGCGTCCTTTGTCCTCACGGGCACTGGAACTATGGACGACTCGAACACAATCCCGGCGACATAGACGGCTGCTCCGTTCCCGCACGCTGTATGAATTTTGCCCTGCAAGGGTATGTGGCCTTTGCCTACGACATGGCGGGATACAACGACAGCTTCCAGGTACCGCACAATTGGGGCCGCGACATGAAAGCTCCCTGGACCCTGTCGCAGGAAGCGCTTCGCCTGGGTTTATGGGGAGTCGGCCTGCTGGGGCTGCAGCTTTGGAATTCGATTCGGGGTGTCGACTTCCTGATCTCACTCCCTGATGTGGACCCGCAGCGCATTGCCGTGACCGGCGCTTCCGGCGGAGGGACGCAGACGTTCCTATTGACGGCTGTGGACGAGCGTGTGCGCGTGGCAGCCCCGGTCAATATGATCTCGCACTTCATGCAGGGAGGAGACATTTGCGAGAATGCTCCCAACCTGCGCATCGATACGGATAACGTCGAGATCGGAGCCATGGCAGCGCCCCGCCCCTTGCTCATGGTTTCGGCGACCGGGGATTGGACCTGCGATACTCCTCGAGTCGAGTACCCTGCCGTCCGTGCGATCTACGACCTGTTTGGCGAGAGCGACCGTGTCGCATGCGTGCAGTTCCCGGCGCAGCACAATTACAACCGTCTCAGCCGTGAGGCCGTTTATCAGTTCTTCGCCCGCTGGCTGAGAAAGGACCCCGTCAAGACATACGCGGAAGGGCCGAAGGAAAAGGACCAGGACTTCTCGCTTGATCCCGGACGCCTACTGGTTTTCAATCGGCGGCAAGTACCTGCCGAGGCGTGTGATGCCCAACAGCTTGCCGAATATCTTGTGGCGGGGACGCGCCAAAGGTTGGAGAAATCCGTTCCCCAAAATGCTGTAGAACTGGAGAGGTACCGGAAGCAATTCGGACCGGCGTTCCGGGTTGCGCTGAAGGCCGAATCGCCAACTCCTGATGATCTGCGGTGGTGGCCTCTGCCGGGTGGACCGGGGGAACGAGACAGTACGTGGCAACATTTGATCGTTGGGCGCGCCTCTGCTCAAGACCGCATCCCGGCACAGCTAGTGATTCCGCCGGGGCGCTTTACGTTCGCCGCGATGATTGTTCACCCGCAGGGCGCAGAAGCCGCCCTCGGCTCACCTCGGTCGCCCTCCCCACTGGCGCAAGAATTGAAGAAGCGTGGATGCCTCTTGTTTGCTATCGATGCGTTCCAGACCGGAGAAGCGGCCGACCCGTCGCGGAAAATGGAACGCCCCTACTTCTCCACTTACAATCGTACCGATGATGCGCAACGAGTGCAGGACATCCTCACGGGTCTCGTTTACCTCGAAGAAGCCTGGCGGCCCAACAGGATCGCGGTCATTGGCCAAGGCGCGGCGGGACTGTGGAGTCTGCTGGCTCGTCCCTTCTTTCGGACTCCTTTAGCTTTGGTGGCCGATGTGGCGGGGTTCGACACTGCCGATGACGCCGCTTACCTGGAAAGTCTGCACATTCCACTGCTGCGGCAGGCCGGTGACTTCCAAACGGCGGCATTGCTGGCATCCCCCTCGCCGCTTCTGCTGCATAACCTTGGCTCGCACTTCTCAAGTGAGCCGTTCGAACACGCTTTCAAGGTTCAAGGTGTTGCGGATCGGTTGCGAGTGTCTACCCAGGAGTTGTCTGCTGTAGAAATCGCGACGTGGATGACCAAAGTTTAGCTCAACACTGATTGGGACTGGTTGTCGGACGGACTCAAGACGCTGGCTTCACCGTCGCACTTTGCCGAAGAGCGACAACGGCGTTTGGGGCGGGCGGCTAAGCAGACCACCAGCGATCAAGCAGCCGAACAAGAGGACATGCTGCGCGGCCATCGTCGCAAGGGGCCACCAATAGCGGGTATCGTGCAAGGCGTCCATCGCCAACCGGACGAGCCCTGGGACGTCGAGGGGCAGCGACACCTCGAAGCTGAAAAGGCTTAGGGTCGCCGCAAATGTTAGCACGCCTAGCAGCGCCGTCTTGCGATGCAGCCGACCGATGACCCAGCCGGTTGCCACAAGCTTAAGGCAGTTGAGTGTCAGGCTGGCGGTTGCTGCCCAGTGCGCGCCCACTAGGGGCGCCGTCAAGAGAAACAGGGGGCGCTCGGCGAGGTAGGTTAACGCGATCAGCACCGCCCAGCCTACGGCAAGTGGCCGCAACGCCATCCATAACCAGCGCCGTACCATAACCGCAGTCTAACCCAGAATCTGTCTCGTTGGACTGGCACCTCTCTCAGACGCCAGGCTAAGGCGACGAAGTTCGTCAATCTGAGATCTGAAAAGGGAGGAAATTACTGGCTCTGGGTGCGGAAGTCCAAGAGCGTTCCGGCGCTCAGGCGAAAATTCCCCTGGCTATCCGTCAGCACAGAAACATACCTCGCGCCGCCATCCGGTGCCCGGCGGGACCGGGCTTTGATAGAGTCTGAGGGCGTTTTGCCCCCTTGCGGGTAGTCTCCGTTGCTTTCGGCCTTCTCGCCCACCCGGCCTGCCCCGCCGTGCGAAACGGGACCTCCCTGCCCACCGCCCGTCCCAGGGTGCGGTCCGCGGAGGCCCTGGGTGCGCTGCGGCGTGGGTTGCGTTGAGTTCGGTTCAGTTGCCGTGTCCGATCGTTGGCCCGGAGTCCAAATTACCGAATGGATAACTGCGTTCAGCCGATAAATGTTCGCGCCGCTCGTCAAGCGATCGAAGACGATGGCTATCTCGGAGCCCTTTTGACCCTTGCCCACACTCTGCGGTCGTACGCCGGTGACCCGGCCCACTAGCCGGTCGCCTTCGTGCACAACCGTCCGTCCTCCCTGCTTGAGATTCCCGGCGACGCGCACAACAATCCCGTCCCCAGTTCGCGTCGCCAGCACGTCCAGCGCGGTTTGCAGTTCGGCAACAAGCTTGGTCCCCGGTCGCACCCTCGCAGGGCTCGGCAGCGTGGAGGCCGCCTGCGATGGGCTGTCGACCTGCACGAGATCAGCATGGCCGGCGAATGCCAACGTGGAAAGCTCGCCTGGCAGGGCTATCAAAAGCCCCAACCCGACCGCAAAGAAAGACCGGCTTGGTCCGCGGATTCGCACTTTCGCCGGCACAGCATGCCCCATCGAAACCTCTCCGCTTCGCGGTCTCACAGGCATCTTGCAACAAAACCCCTTCGCACCACAAGCCGATATCAGCGGCGCCAATCCGTCGATAACTTGAGGGTATACCGCGAGGACGTAGGGGCGAGGCGCCGCCTCGCCCCTACAGGCAGCACCCTCCGGATCAACGTTAGCATGTCACTCGAAGGTTATCCCCAGAAACGATGACGGATATCGTGGGTCGACAACGTCGCGCCAAGGGGGATCTGTACTGACAGGTCTATGTGGTCGAGTACTCAAGAGACACGACGCCCCTTCTGTAGACTTTGTGGGAAGAGAGCTATAAGGAATGGGCAACTGCAAATCAACACTTCACTGGAGCTGATCCAACAGCCTATTTGCATCGGTCAGCAACAATTGAGGTGCGGCTCCGGAGATATGCTTTCCGGTCTGAGCGTTAACCTCGTTGATAAAGGCCTTTAAGAAGCCTTCGGCCGTTTTCTTGTCACCTCCGGCGGCGGCATTGGAAGCAGCAGTGATCTTGTTTGAAAGGACCTTCGCCATGCCCTTGCCGTCGATCAGGTCCAGGACCAACATATACCTGATGTCGTCGAGCGTGCCCTCATACGTCCCAGCCGTAGTCCCAATTTCTGGTGACTCCAAGGCCGGAGAGTCTTGGCGTTGGTCCTTAGAGTCTGCATCGATGGGATCGAGTATCCCAACAGGCTCAGTTACAGGTTCGCCTGAGGCTTTGAGGTACTCCGGCTCAGCGACGGCTTCGCCGCCCGTCACAGGCAGTGTTGGGGAGGGCGGTTCAGCGGTCAGTTGAACAGAGGCAGGGGTCTCCTCTCTGTGGAGGTCCTCCCCCTGTTTCTCACTGGGGCTTGGAGGGACTGCATCCGCAGCCACCTTTTCTGTTGGGGCTATTTCTTCCGTCGGCTCCGTCGGAGTCGCCGGTTGGGCAACAGAAACGGGAACTGGTGGCACAGGAGGGACAGAGGTGGACATGACGAGTTTTCCACGAGAAGCGGCAAGCCCCAAAGGCTTGCCGAACGACTGGTTCACAAGGTCTTGGAGTCGTTCCCACTCCTCATCCTCCAGATTGTCGTGAAAACTGACGAATTTCACAAACCCCGAGAAGACGTGCTGCCCTCGAGCAAGGGCGTCAGCATCCGGATGTGTGTCAGGCCAACCTGTTCCGGCGATACTATCGCGTAGTTCTCGCGCTTTTTCCTGACACTGTAACAGTGGGGTAAACTCAATGCCGTTTACGTGAGTGATCGTGAGGACCTTCTCCAACTCTCCGCACGCCGCTTGCTGAATGTTCCGGTGCGCAGTTTGTTTCGCGACTACATCCGACACAGCCTCCATGAATGCCCGAAGGTCCTTGATCGAGCTGAGTTCTGATGTCCGGGGCAGTGCAGCAATTGGCTCCGAGACCCTGAGCACGTCGCTCTTAATCGCTTCAAACTGTTCCCCAGAATTCGCAAGTTCCCGAAGCAGGTCGTGAGGCACGGGGCGTCCCACACTGTCCAGCAGTTCGCCGGCCTCTGGAAGGTGACGGGCCAGGAACTTGAACCTCGTCTCAAGGGCATTCAGTTGATTGATAAGAACTTCGGAAAACGGCGCCATGATTCCCTCTCTCAGCATTCTCTCCCGTCAACTAGAACGGATATGTTACGCAATTCTCGAGCGAACTGCAATGGAGACTACGGGTGCTGGGTTATGTGTCCAAATCGCTTGAGTCGTTTCGCTCCAGAAATCCCGCCTCCGGCTGCGCGGCTGGTCCCACAATAGCCACGGTCAGCGGTATCCCTGTTAAGCTCTCGGCCCGGTAGCCACCTCGATCTTCCATCATCCCCATCTAACTGTGGGGATTACATGGTGATCGCACTGAAGCCACCAAAGCGTCAAGAGTACCAAAGTGCTGATTACATCCATCGGAACCGGTGATTGCAGCCCCGAGTCGCTTCACTCCCGCGCGTAGATTCGATTCGAGCTTGTAGTGCCGGCATCTTGCTGGTAAGTTTGGATGGCAGAGATTGGCCTGTTCGACGCCGAATAATTCATTGTCTCGATCATTCAATTCCTTTCAAGAGGGGAGCTTGTCATGCGTACTCAACATTCACGGCGACAATTCTTAAAGAGTAGCGCTGCCGGGGCGGGGAGCCTGCTTGCCGGCAAAGCGGTTTTGCTGGATGGCGAGGCGTTTGCGTCCGCGCCCAGGCCGGTGCCGCCCAGCGACCGCGTGCGCTTCGGGATGATCGGCATCGGCATGCAAGGTTCGGGGTTGCTGCCCGCCGCCATTTCACTTCCCGGCATCGAGTGCGCCGCCGCCGCCGACCTGTACGACGGCCGCCACACGCTGGCCAAAGAGCTCACGGGCAATCCGAGCCTGCCGACTACGCGCCGCTACCAGGAACTGCTCGACCGCAAGGACATCGACTGCATTGTGGCGGCGGTGCCCGATCACTGGCACCGGCGAGTGGTGGTGGATGCGTGCAACGCGGGCAAGGACATCTACTGCGAGAAGCCGATGTCGCACGCCGCGGGGCAGGGCTTCGACATGGTGGAAGCGGCGGAGCGGAACAGCCGCATTGTGCAGATTGGCTCGCAACGCGTCAGTTCCGTGCTGTGCGCGAAGGCTCGCGAACTCTACCACGGCGGCGCCATCGGCGAGGTGGAGCATGTGGAGCTCAGCCTGGGACGCAACGATCCCACCGGCGCGTGGGAGTATCCACCGCCCTTCGATCTTTCGCCGGAGAATCTTGACTGGGACACCTGGCTGAACGACGCCCCGAAAATTCCGTTCGATAAGTACCGGTTCGCACGCTGGCGCTGTTGGAAAGAGTATGGCACGGGCGTGGGCGGCGACCTGATGGTGCATCTCATCAGCGGCATGCTGGTGACGCTCGGCTGGAACGAGCCGCCGCGCTCGGCTTGCGCCCTGGGCGGCATTTTCCGCTGGAAGGACGGCCGCAATATGCCGGACCTTCACCTGGTGCTGTTCGATTACCACGGCGTCCCCGTTTACGTCCGGCTGGGTTTGGGTGCGGAGTCGCCTGAACTGGCCCGCTTCATGGGCCCGAAGGGGATTCTGGATGCGGGAGAGTTCGAACTTCGCCACTCGCCGCAGCGGGGCGTGGATACTGCTCCCAGCTACTATTCCAGCAGCTTCCCGCAGAAGATGCGCGACGAGTATTTCAAGCAGTGGCACGCCGAGCATGACGTCCCGCCGGGCCAGGAGCCGCTGATGGATGACACCGTCTATCACGGCAACGATTGGGATGACGTGCGACCCCACTTGTGGAATTACTTCCAGGCGGTGAAGTCGCGCAAGCGGGTGGTTGAAGATGCGGTCTTCGGCAACCACGCCGCCATCGCTTGCCACATGGCCAACGAATCGTACTTCCGGAAGCAGCCGGTGTTCTGGGACGCCGCGTCGCGCAGCCTCAAAACCTAGCAGGACAATCGCCGAGGGGCAGGGTGGAGCGGGCCATGGCCCCTGCCCGGGTAATAGCCTAGCTTGATATGCACCGGCCCCTTGCCCGCCGCCCGCGCGCAGGGCGGCGAGTTCTGCTGCCGGGGGTTGGAAACCTCCGCCGCAACTGCCGATCGTCTTCCATTACTCTTCCAGCAAAAGCATGATTTCGACGTTGGGATATAACTCCAGAACCTTCCACGGACCGTCACTCGACACCGGTATGCTTTGATCTTCCGGAACGACGGTTACCTTCTGAAAGGGAACCACCCCCGCATTCAGGCGCAGGTGAATGTACTGGGGATGATAACGGGCCATCGCCGTCGCGTGCCAGGACAGGTCATCCACAATATGCGCCAGGAGGCGGCCCGCTTGTTTCCGCAAAAAAACAAAGTAGCGGCCGGGGTCCTCCGCGATCGTCCAAACCGGCTCTCCAATCGCCTCCTTCCAAAGCTCAGCAAGGACTTCGGGAGACTCCGCGAAAGCGGACTCCGTAACGGTCGCGAAGTACGCGGTGCCGGCTCCCACCCGGTTGCTGGCCAGCACGGGCAGAGATCCTTCTGTTTCCACGTCGCCCCATTGCAGGACGTTGGCGGACCTGGGGCGCACCAGAATCACGGGAGGCTTCAGGCTTACCTGTTTTCCCTTCCGTTCAAGCGCGATCCCCTCGAAAGCGACCGGCTCAAGAAAGCCGGCGCCGACCACACCAAAAGCGTCGTCAACCTTCGGGGTGTCGTCGCTTCTTGCCAAGCCTGCTCCCCTGCCGAAAGCCAAAACCTTGCCGCCCCGCTCCAGAAAGCTGCGAACTTTCTCCCGCTCCACGCTACTCAGGTTCACGCGGTCGGGAATGATCAGGGTGCGGATGCCCGCTGGAAGCTCATCCCAGCGCTGCTGATTCGGGCAGTTCACGAGCCGGCAAGGCAGATACCCGGCTTTGCGCAGGCTGGTCTCGAGCGCCAAGACCTCCTGTCCGTAGTTAAGAGGTCCGCCCGGCCACACGAGATCTTTCGCATCAGCGGTTCCTAAGATAATACCTACGTCGCAAAAGTTGGTGGTCCCTTCCAGGTATTCCCGCCTTTGCTTCAGCCATCTCCCGGCCGTCCCAAGGAGTTCAACACATCCCTGGTCGGTCGTCCCATCATGGCCCAGGGCCATAGCCAGGTAGAGGTTGATCCCTCCACCTAGCGTCAGCGCCGCCGCGCTGGCGATGTGGTCCTCGCTCCGGTTCGTCTTCAGTGGTCCGCTACCGAGTGGAGTGAACCAATCATCGGAAACCAGATATCCGCCCTCTACGGGTTTGGCGTATTGTGAGAGCTTTGGGACCGCGTCCTGCTGGGACTTCTCATCGTGAAGTTCTGCGCTAAAGTAGTCCGCCGGTCCCGCCAGGCCGATGGCCCAGCGAGGTCCGGAGCCTACCGGATCGGAAGCGCCATTGTAAGTAACCACGGCCGAGGGCTTCGTCTTCCTCATGTAGGCCGCGACTTCCTGGATCCAGTTGGCCACCGAATCCACCGCGAAACGCCGCCGCTCTTCCGCAGTGGCCTCCTCTGCGGTCTTGCCGTATTGCTTGCGGAAGGCTGCCTGGGTCCAGGGATCAGAGGAGAAGGTGGGGTAGTTGGGCACGTCCAGCCAAAGCCCGTCGACGTCATAATTCACGAGCAATTCCTCGATCTGCTGGAGCACCTTCTCATGGAACGGCGAATACATGCTCAAGAGGTTCTCCGCCCAGGGAGAGGGAAAGGTGATGGGGTTCCCACGTTCGTCCCGGCACGCCCACTGCGCAAATTCCGGATTACCGTCGTAGAAGATATTGAAATAAATGATCAATTTCAAATGGGCGCGCCGGCATTCCGGCGCGAGATCCGCCAGAAAATCCCGTTGAGTCACGAAATGGGTGGTCTTCGTCTTGCGAAAGACCAGGCCGTCAATCCATTTGTCGTACCAGATGATGTCAGCCATTCCGGCGCTCTTGGCGTCCGCCACCAACTTCTTCGCGTCAAAGCTCTTCCCAATGCCGTTCGCCCACTCTTTCACCGAAAAGCCATGGTGCTCCGGGTCCTTGATGAACCCCACCATCAAGGTCAATTGAGGAGGACGGTAAAAGTCGATGGGGTTGGCCGTCTCGGCCGAGCCACGACCGTGCGCGACCGGCCTATTGAATTCGTCACCGCGATGGAATAAAGACGCGGCACGAACGGAGAGGAACGGCGGCAGCGCGGCGACTGCGCCGAGAAACGTGCGCCGATCGAATTGGCGGGTGGCCGCGCAACTTGCCGGTTGTGTTACGTGCCCTTTTGCCGTGTTCATGAGGATGTATCCTTTGTTTTCAACGACTTCTTGGCTTTGTTTCCACGATTTTGGCGTCTTTCGTCGCCCCCGGCTTCCGTTCGCGGGCCGATTTCGAAGCCTGCCGCATTCCTCAGGCGCCGCCTTGCCAGTGCGATGCGTGAGATACCGCCAAGCCCACTTTTGGGGTTCAATGCGCGCATTTGGCACTCAAATTTGAGTTCGTTTTGCATGGCAATAAAAAGTGATGTCCTTTGTTTTCAACGACTCCTTGAGTTCGTTCCCACGATTTTTGTATTTTCTCGCGATCCTGTGGGTCTCTCGTCCAAGCCCACTTCCGAATCCTCCGGCACCTCCGGTCACAACCTGCCGTCCGGCACGTGCTTCAGAGCAGTCGCTCATGTTCGTCAGTTGACGAACACCCAGAAACCATGAGAATGGGCCGACAGTGGACGGATGTGGCGCGGGCGTCTCGCCCGCTGTGGCACGGGCATCCTGCCCGTGCGCGGGAGCGGGACGCTCCCGCGACCGCGGGCGGGACGCCCGCGCCACGATTTTCAAAGAAGAGCGCACTTTTTGGGTTCGATTTGCGCAAAATACGCTCAAAACTGAGTTCGTTTTCAGTTCGTTTTCAATATGCCTTTCTTTGTTTTCAATGACATACTGGGTTCGTTCGTGTGATTTTGCACTTTTTCGGAGTTCCTGCCTCCCCGGTTCGGTCGTTAAATCTCGAGGTCGAGAAGTTGAGAGGTCGAGAAGTCGAGGAGTGGCCGACGGCCTTCCGGCCGGCGGCCTGAGGGCAGGGGGCGCGGTCAGTTCCCGGTTTTCGATTCCTGGACTTCTTAACTCCTCGACGCCTTGACTCCTCGACTTTTTGACTGTGAAGGATTCGACATTGCGTGTGCGGCGGGTAGGGAGAGGAAACAGCGAATTGGAACCACAGGCAGGGACCGAAAACCGAGGCAGGCTTCCCAGCATAACGTATCCCGGCAGGGCCTAACCGCCTGCCCAGATACTCGACAATTCTAGCCTATGCTGTCGCATTTGTCAAGGGAAAAATGCGCGGAGATCAGAAAGTCCGATCCGGCCTGGGAACCGGAATACGCCCCCTGTCGCGGGGGCGCATCCGTCCGGACGATTGTTGTTTGGTGCCCAATTGGAGTGAGAAAAGCGCAGACAACTGGACAGAAACCGTCGGGAAGTCTGCGCTTGCTATTGAACAAGACTATACGACCATTACGGCGAGATCATATGGGTGGGATGCCGACTACCAATCCAAGTGACCGTAAGCAGGCACCATAACCTCCCCGAAGCGGACTTCTGGGAGCCAGCGGTACTTGTCCGGTTTGCGCGTTGGTCGGTTATTGGCGGTCATTGTCGGGCACCCATAGAATCCTCTCGTGAACAAGGAAAAATGCAACCAACCGCTAGGCCTTATGTAATAGCTTGTGGAGGACCACTTTTGGATGTATTGTTTGTGGGTGTAATTGCCCCCCACACAGCGGAGGTGTGTCATGTCCAGCCCTCGCAGGGATTTCCTCAAGGAATTATTAGCCGTAGGCACGCTCCCGGGCTTAATTGCTTCGCCGGGCTTCGGTCGATCCATGGATGCACTCCTCGATCAAGACAACGCGAAGAATATCAACCCGGACTTGGACGCGAAAGCTTACAGTTTTTGGTCCGATTTTCTTTCTTCCGACGCAGAGCCGATCGTTGGAGCCAATGGGCAGCGCCGGGGAGGAGGTTCCCCGCGTCCGGACGACGTCCAGCCGGTTTTTATGCGTTACGGCCCCGAAGGATTCAAGAATGCCGCCGAATTGGACATCAGCAAGCTGGTTTCCGCGGGTGACGTGATGGTGGGTGTGAACACCTCGGCGGTCAAGCTCGCGGAAGAGGATCAGAGGACATTGCAGCGGCTGCAAAACGCCCAAATTCGCGTCGATGTCGCTCAGAAAACAGCAATTCTCCCGATCCTCGAAGCGATGGCCTATACGGTCGTAGGGGGGATGCGTACCGGCCAGGGGGAAATAGCGAGCAAGTCCAAGTCGAAGACTGCGAAAAAGGCCCCCCCAACCGTACAAAGTATCAGCTCCAGCTCCGACGCAGCGTGGCAAAAAATGCAGAATATTCCGCTCCCCGCGGGAGAGGGTCGATGGGCATTAAACCTCGAAGCGCAAAAAAAAGATTCCCTATTCTGCAAGGTGCTCCAAAACGTGGTAAAGATGTCGGGGCTGTTTATGCCGATGCTTGGGTTTCCGGGAATCGCTTTGTCCGCGCTGAACTCATTCAACACCCTCTACGGAGTGCTGCACGCGGGGACAATACCGATCATCAAGGGGAATCCTGTTCGCGTATTTGCGACACAAGAGGCAGTCCAACGGACGGGAGCGCCCGGCTCGGTCACGGGGATCCTGCTCCAAAGCGGCACTTACATTTTGATACCGGCAAAGCAGTCGCCACCGGTCGATCAATTGAAGAACCTCTCCGTCATACAGGGCCGCCTGGTTCCCCCGAAAACCGCCGTGGCCGACCTTGACGAGGCCGCCGCGGACACTCTGAAGGGCGTGACCTACGCGACCTTCGATGTGGAGGTAACGTCTACCACGCTGTTCACAGGCGCAGCAAAAAAATCGGGATGAGGAATGGAAGTTACGTAGAAGTCTTGGCACTCCCGCGCGGGAGTTAGCGCGTCCGCAAGGAGGTAGCGCCATGATGCGGAGATTCGTCTTTTTGGCGGTTGCGTGCCTGGCGCTGGCTGGGCCACTTCGCGCCCAAAGCTCTTCCGGCAATGCCGGCCAACCACAGAGCGAAACCACATTTCTAGAACCCGGTAAACCACTCGAGCAAACATTGCAGGGCGGAGAGAAACACACCTATGCGATCCGCGCTGATGCAGGACAGTTCCTTCACGCTATTGTCGACCAGCTTGGCATCGATGTGGCCTTAACGCTCTACGCCCCCGGCGGCAAAACGATCGGCTCGATGGATAGTCCGAACGGTAACTTTGGCCTTGAACAAATCTCCACGATTGCCGAAGCGCCGGGGATTTACCGATTGGAAGTGGCCTCCGGTAACAAGAACGTACCGGCCGGCCGTTACCGTGTGACGGTCGAAGCTCTTCGAGTTCCTAGCGGCCAGGATCGCGCGCGCATCAATGCGGAGCGAACGTTTTTCGAGGCGGTGCAACTCAACGTACAAGGAAGCGCGGATTCGTTAAGAATGGCGATTCAAAAGTATCAGGCGAGTGTGCCGCTGTGGCGCACGGCGGGGGATCGCTATGAAGAAGCCTTGACGCAGGAATGCATCGGGTCCGCCTATTCGGCCTTAGGGGAGAAGCAGAAGGCGTTGGAGTATTACAACCAGGCCTTGCCGATCCTGCGCGAGGTGGGCGACCGCAGCGGCGAGGCGGAGACCCGGGTTAGCATCGGTGCGGTGTATGACGATCTGGGACAGAAGCAAAAGGCGCTGGAGTATTACAGCCAAGCATTGCCGATCCTGCGCGAGGTGGGCGACCGCAGCGGCGAGGCGGAGACCCTGGCCAATATCGGCGCGGTCTATAGCCATCTGGGGCAGAAGCAGAAGGCGCTGGAGTATTACAACCACGCATTGCCGATTGAGAGGGAGGTGGGCGACCGCCAAGGCGAGGCGGTGACCCTGACCAATGTCGGCGCGGTCTATAGCGATCTGGGGCAGAAGCAGAAGGCGCTGGAGTATTACAACCAGGCATTGTCGATTTGGCGCGAGGTGGGCGACCGCCGAGGCGAGGCGGTGACCCTGACCAATGTCGGCTTGGTCTATAGCGATCTGGGGCAGAAGCGGAGGGCGCTGGAGTATTACAACCAGGCATTGCCGATTGAGCGCGAGGTGGGCGACCGCCGAGGCGAGGCGGACACCCTGAACAATGTCGGCTTGGTCTATGACGAGCTGGGGGAGAAGCAGAAGGCGATGGAGTATTACAACCAGGCATTGCCGATTTGGCGCGAGGTGGGCGACCGCGGCGGTCAAGCGTACACCCTGACCAATATCGGCCTGGTCTATAGTGCTCTGGGGGAGAAGCGGAAGGCGATGGAGTATTTCAACCAGGCATTGCCCATTCGGCGCGAGGTGGGCGACCGCGGCGGTCAAGCGAATACCCTGACCAATATCGGCGCGGTCTACGACAATCTGGGGGAGGAGCAGAAGGCGTTGGAGTATTACAACCAGGCATTGTCGATTTGGCGCGAGGTGGGCGACCGCCGAGGCGAGGCGGCGACCTTGGGACTTGTCGGCCTGGTCTATGCCGTTCTGGGGGAGATCCAGAAGGGGCTGGAGTATTACATGCAGGCATTGCCGATTACTCGCGAGGTGGGCGACCACCGCTACGAGGCGGGAACCCTGGCCAATATCGGCTGGATCTATGGCGCTCTGGGGCAGAAGCAGAAGGCGCTGGAGTATTACAACCAGGCATTGCCGATTACCCGCGAAGTGGGCGATCGCCGCGGCGAGGCGGATGTCCTGACCTGTATCGGCGCAGTTTATAGCACTCTGGGGGAGAAGCAGAAGGCGCTGGATTATGGCAACCAGGCCCTTGCGCTCTGGCGCGCCGTGGGGGAACCCACAGGCCGGGCGAAGACCCTGAGGAATATCGGCGCGGTTTACGCCGCCCTCGGGGAGAAGCAGAAGGCGCTGGATTACTATGCCGAATCATTGGCGCTTTTCCGGGCCGTCCAGGATCCCCTCAGAGAGGCCTCCACTCTGGTGCTCATGATGGAATATTGGAAGAGTCTCCAGAACCCCAGCCTGGCGGTGCTGTTTGGCAAGCAGGCCATCGATCGCTTCCAGCAGGTAAGACGCAACATTGGAGGGCTGGAAAAAGAAGCGCAACAGAGCTTCCTGAAATCGAAGGAAGACTATTATCGCGAACTCGCCGAGCTGCTTATTTCCCAGGGACGCCTTCCGGAAGCGCAGCAGGTACTGGATCTGCTGAAGGCGGAGGAGTATTCGGACTTTACGCAGCGCCGCGGAGACACGGGTTCTAAGACCAACCCCGTTGCGCTCACGCCTGCGGAGGAGAAGTCGAATAAGGAATACGAGGAGATCACAGGCGAGATTACCGCCATGGGCGAGGAATGGACGCAGCTCCGCGCCAAATCCTCCCGGTCCGCGGAGGAAGAACATCGGTACAACGAGTTGTCCGACAAACTGACGGCGGTGAACCAACGATTGCAAGCATTTCTCAAAACTCTGTACGACAGCTTCGGCAAGACCGAGCAAGCAAACACCAAGGTGGAAACCATCAATGAAGAGACCGCCGGCCTTCAGACGCTGGTCGGAGAACTCGGCGCCGGGACGGCGGCAGTCTATACCCTGGTGCTGGACCAGAAGTGCGTGATGATGGTGATTACCCCGGCCACCCGGGTGGCGCGCGAAATACCGATCAGCAAGATCGCGCTGCGCGGCAAGGTGTTTGCGTTCGTGGGGGCTGTGGCGAAGGACCGTTCGGAAGAAGACATTCTGCCGAAGGCGCAGGACCTTTACAACGTTTTGATTGCTCCGATCGAGAAAGATCTTCAGGGAGCACAGGCGAGGACGCTGGTCTGGTCGCTTGACGATGTGCTGCGCTACGTGCCGCTGGCGGCGCTTTACGATGGCAAACAGTACCTGGTGGAACGCTATCGAAGCGTGGTGATTACCATGGCCAGCGTTGGGAACCTCAAGGATAAGCCGCAAGTGGGCAGTTGGCGCGGCCTGGCCATGGGTGTCTCCAAGGACTACGCCGGTCTGGGCAAGCTGCAAGCCGTACCCGGTGAATTAGACTCCGTGGTACGCAGCGACCAGACGCCCAGCTCGCACGGGCCGGTTCCGGGAACGATTCTGCTCGACGATTCCTTCACGGAAACCGGCATGGAGAGCGCGCTGGATCAGCACCCTCCGCTGGTTCATATCGCCAGCCACTACGTGTTCCACGTGGGCGACGACACGCAATCCTATCTGCTACTGGGCGGCAAGGATACGGGTGGCCAAGGATTCCACCTGACCCTGGCGGACCTGCGCGATGATCAGAGGATGGATTTCAAGGGTATCGAATTGCTGACTCTGTCCGGCTGCCAGACGGCGGTGGGCTCAAACGACTCGGACGGGCGCGAGATTGACGGCCTCGGCATTACGGCGCAAAGGAAGGGCGCCAAGGCGGTGGTGGCGACGCTGTGGGAGGTGGATGATGCAAGTGTCGGGCTACTGATGGCAACATTCTATAAACTCTGGGTCAGTACTCCGGGAATAACCAAAGCGGAAGCTCTTCAGCAGGCGCAACTGGCGCTCTTGCACGGCACCACTGACACCGCTGGAACGTCCCGGGGTTCGTCTGCAAGGGACTCATCGGCGAGTGCAGCGAAGCAGCGCCCCGCTCCGCAGTACGCCAATCCCTACTATTGGGCGCCTTTTATCCTCATCGGAAATTGGAAATGACTGGCGAAAGATACCGGCAGCGATCAGGCCCGCAACCGGGGCGACTCCTGGTAAGTCGCCCTGCCGTACAAGTGCCAGTTGGGGGCCCAAAACGGGGTTCTGGGATGTCTGAATCTCCGCTCCTCTCCGCTTGGACGTATAACGGCCTACGGTTCGAAGTGGTGGGGGGGCTTAGTTGGCCCGTGAGGTCTCTTGCCGGGGTGATTTCGCCCTCCGGAGCTGAGATAAACCTTCATGTCAGGTGGTTCTTTCGCGATCGTCCTTGCGGTCAGAACTGCGCGGATGCTGCCGAGCCCTAAGGGAGCGCGGAGACGGGCGCAGTTTGCCCCCCTTGCGGTTCTTCTTCGGGTAACACCAAGGATCCCTGCGCCACTTGGAAAAGCCGCACGGCCTCAACCGCTGGGATTCCGCGCTCACCCACTTTCTCCTTCAGTTCAGTTGAGGCCTGTCATTCCCGCGAAAGCGGGAATCCCTTGGTTCCTGGACTGATAGTGGAACGCCGCTCAGAAGGTGTGAAAAAATCAGCCAGCCTGTCCTGAACGAAGTGAAGGAATCTTGCTCTGCCGATGGAAGTGGCTGATGGCGAAGGAACTCAAGGCGAGATTCTTCGCTTCGCTCAGAATGACAGCGAAGAGCCTGTCCTGAACGAAGTGAAGGAATCTTGCTCTGCTGATGGAAGTGGCTGATGGCGAAGGAACTCAAGGCGAGATTCTTCGCTTCGCTCAGAATGACAGCGAAGAGCCTGTCCTGAACGAAGTGAAGGAATCTTGCTCTGCTGATGGAAATGGCCGATGGCGAAGGAACTCAAAGCGAGATTCTTCGCTTCGCTCAGAATGACAGCGCGCGCTTCGCTCAGAATGACAGCGCGTGCATGTTTTTGCCTTTTGCCAATTTTTTCACAGCTTTTTACTCCGGGGGTTACGACTGCTGACTTCCATTTCGGCGCGTGGCCCGCGGTCCCATCTCCACTCAGGATGACGCCTTGGCTGCTTTTCGCGCTGCGCCCAGAACTTCGCGCAGGCGCCGGCCGACGATCATGTCTTCGCCGGGCCGCAAGGTCATGGAGACGATCTGCAACTGGTTTTTCTCTTTGGGTTCTTTGGGATTCGGCTTACCCTCGACCACGGCGGGAACGAGGCTGGGATTACTCGCCGTGAGGACTTCGATGCGTGGCTCGCCGTCGCTCAGCTTGCGGGCGCAGTCTTCCACGGTGAATCCCCAGGCTGGTTCGTCCCAGCTCACGGTTAGCGTGGGATAGCGATTGCCGCCTTTGGGGATGTGAACATCGGCCTTCACTCCCGGGACCGTTTCGACGAGCTTCACGATTCGCTGCACGCGCATATTCCATTCGCGGTTGAGGGCGTCAAGGTCCAACTTGAGCCAGGTTTCCACGGCGGTCAGGCAGCCGATGATCTCTTCCTTGCCGACCTTCATGGGACGGCAAACCGCTCCTTCATAGGGACTGGTGTTAGCCATGGCGGCATCGATCAGGTCCTTGCGTCCCAGCAACAGGCCGCTGCATTGCGGTCCCATCAGGCCTTTCCCGCCGCTGAAGGTGAAGAGGTCCGCCCCCATTTTTGCATAGAGCTTCATGTTCTCGATGGGAGGGATACCGGCGGCGTCGTCGAGGAGCAGAGGAACTTTTGCATTCTTGGCGATTTCGATCTCTTTCGCCAACTGGTCACCGAGGTCGGTGGTATAAATCATGGCGGTGTTTTCGTTAAGGGCAGTCTGGAGTTCCTCGGGCGAATAGACGAGAGTCAACTTGGCGCCGGCGAGGCGAATGGCGCTGTCAAAGGCGCTGCGCCCGCCCACCATCACCACCTCGTGTTTAAGGCCGGTCGTATCGGGAAGTTGCCAGATCCTGGCCGGGTCGTTGCCCGCGATGCAGGCCGCAGTGGCGGCGGCCATCGCTCCCGCCGCGCCGGAGGTCACCATCCCCGATTCAGCGCCCGTCAGTTCTGCCAGGCGCCTGCCCACCCCTTTTTGCAGCTCAATAATATCCACAAAGTGTTTCGCCGCTTCGAGCATAGCGGCGCGCACTTCGGGGAGTTCCAAGGAGCCGCTCAGATACGTCCAGGTTCCACGGCAGTTGATGAGAGGCCTGACCCCCAGACGGCGATAGACGTTGCTCGCAGGACCCTTGCCGACGGCTTCCTGCACGTTGGCGAAGAGATCTTGGGCGGCGATCTGGCCAAGCAGAGGCAGCGCCGCAGCCCATTTCATAAACGCGCGACGATCAAAGGAAGTGATAAGCGTCGACATGTGTTCCTTCCGTCACTGCTAGGAATGTAGAGGCGGCTTTACGCCGCCATGTGGCGAGGTAAACTCGCCGCTACATCCGTGTGCAGGGCAAAGTTTAATCCTCCTCGGCGTGAAACGGAAACCTCGAGCGTACGGCCAGGATGTGAGCCTTGGCGCCCGGCTCCGAGCTGTTGTAGAAGCCGACCGTGCAATTCAGGCGGAAGAAATACGCATCGCCGGCATGGGCTTCGTGCAAGCCTTCTACGCCGTCTTCTCCACCACCGGCGACGATCTTACCATGCCCATCCAGAATAAGATAAATCTCCTCCGCGGTTTCGTGATGGTGCGGGGTGTTTGTGCCTTCCGGCGCAAAATCCATCAAAAAGAGGCTGGTGACGACGTAGCCGGCGGCAATTCGGTCTCGCGTACTCTTCCGATCGCCGACCAGGAGCTTATAGAGAACGGACGAGGGGTGCCCTTCAACGGTTTGTTCCTTGACGTCATCCATGTTGGCCACCACGAGCTTGGGCGGCGGCTCGAGATTTGTCCCAGCAGGGATCCTGAACCCCATCACCAACACGCGGCAGGGCTGATCGGCGGAGGCGGAGATGGTGTGCGTGATCCCCGGAGGAAGATACATGAAGTCGTTCTTGCGAACCGGAGCTTTCTCTTCGCCGTAGTGTAGAATTCCGCTGCCTTCGAGGATGAAGTAAATCTGCTCCTCGCGCTCGTAGCTGACGGGACGGCAGGTTCCCTGCGGATCGACTTTGACCTCGGCGAAACGCGCGACGCTCCGGGCGATCCGGGCCGCCGAATCGCTCTCCCCGAATATCGGCAGGTAATGACAGTTGGCAGCGCTCAAGTCGGCGGCCTTCTCCGCGATGTCCGGCACGAAGCGGTGCACCCAGGTCGGCGCGACTTGAGCCGGGGAAGGGGAGCCGCACAGGCAAAGGGTGGCCGCCGCGAAAACAGCAGCCGTGAAGCCGGGAGCCCTGAGTGTGATCTTGACAAAGTACTGCAGATCCCGCACGACGCGCTTGACAAAAACGATTCGGCGCATGTATCAACTCCTTTACTAAGCGTTACATAGTATTGTGTCGTACCCACCCCCTCACCCGGCGCTGCGCGCCACCCTCTCCCGTGAGGGGGCGAGGGTATAAACTCGAGTTATTCCTCCTCTCGCCCGCTTGGGGGAGAGGGGGCGGGGAGTGAGGGGGTGATGTCACTTAATTCTGCAATCCTCAGTAGGAGCTTATTCTACATCTAAGGTCGTCGCATCTGACTAATGACTGAGAACTGATGACCGAGAACTTCATTCATACCGCAGCGCCACCATGGGATCAACTTTCATGGCTCGACGCGCGGGCAGGTAACTGGCAGTGAGGACGACACCCAAAAGAACGAACGTCACGGTGGCGAACGTGAGGGGATCATAGGGGCTGATGCCGTAGATCGAACTACTGAGCAGGTGCGCCATACCGAGGGCCAACGCCATTCCCACGGCGCCGCCGACCATCAGCAGGCGAAACGCTCCGCTCGCCACCAAACGTAAAACCTCGCGCTGCGGAGCACCCAATGCCAATCGCAGGGCAAATTCGGTGGTGCGCTGAGCCGCCGAATAGGAGATCACTCCATACAGACCCACGCTGCCCATCGAGAGGGCCATGAAGGCGAAGATGACCATAAGGGCCACGACCACCCGGCCGCCGGCGAGCGCGAGCGAGAGGCGCTCGTCCATGGTGCTGACGTCGGTCAGGGGCAAATCGGGATCGACCGCGCTCAGGGCCTTGCGGACTGCGGCGACAAGCGAAGAGGTCTCGCTGCGGCTGCGGACCAGAAGGTATTCGCTGCTCCACGGCGCTTGCATGTAGGGAATATAGATCTCGGGGTTGCTCGGTTCGTTCACTCGGAAGCTCTTCAAGTTGTTTACGACGCCCACGATTTCGAGAGCGATCGGTTGCGCGGGCCCGTTGCGGCCCGGAACAAGTTCTGAAATCAGCAGGAGCCTGCCCAAGGGATCGCCGGTTAAGAAGAATTTCTCAGCCAGCCTGCGATTGACAATTACCACCGGGGTTGAACCCTGGCGGTCGTCTTCGCTGAAGGCGCGCCCTTTTAATACCCTAAGACCGAGGGTGTGGAAAAATCCGGCGCTGATAACCTGGTAATTTGCGACGCCGGAAGCATTCGCCGCGGCCGGGTCTCTACCGTCGACACGAAAAGGCTGGCCGTTTTCGAAGTTCATGGGCGACAGGCCGCTAGAGATTGCGGCGTCCTCGACGCCGGGGATGGCGCGAACCTTTTCCAGCAATTGCGTATTGAACGAGCGTACGCGATCCGCATCGGCATACTGCGGCGCAGGTAGCGACATGTGGGCGGTCAGCAGGCCCCGGCTGGGAAAGCCCGGATCCACCTCAGACAGACGTATGAAGCTGCGCAGGCTGAGGCCGGCGGTCACCATGAGCACCACCGATAGTGCCAGTTCCGCCATCACCAGGCCATTCCGCAGGCGGATCTGCTTTCGATCGCCCACCGTGGTGTGACCTGCCGCTTTGACGTGTTCGATCAAATTCGCGGCGGTTGTCCGCCAGGCGGGGACGAATCCGGAAATCACCGTCGAGGCCACGCAGAGTGCTACGGCGAACTCAAGCACCAGGCGGTTGATTTCGATAGGCGCCAGGCCCGGCGCCTGAAGGACCGGGAGAGTCGCCAAGTAGCGCACCGCGGCAAAGGCCAGCAGCAGGCCCAGTGCGCCGCCCAGCACGGCCAAGAGAAGAGTTTCCGCCAGCAGTTGCCGTACCACCCGCCAGCGGCTGGCTCCGAAGGCGAACCGGACCGCAATTTCCTTTTGGCGCGTGGTGGCGCGGGCGAGGAGCAAGTTGGCCACGTTCACACAGGCCAGCAGCAGCACCACAGACACGATAACAAGCAAGAGCACCATCATCAACAGGACTCCCGGACCCGCCAAGGCCTGATGGAACTCCTGCGTGAGGGCGCTCCACTGCTTGTTGGTTTCCGGCGATTCGAGCGCGACTCGAGCCGCCAGCGTGCGCATTTCCTCGCCTGCCTGGGAGGCCGTGATGCCCGGCCTCATTCGCCCAACGACCAGCAGGTCGCGAGTCTGGCGGTCGGGCGCCGCGTTGAGATGGACTAGCGGCATCCAGACGTCCATCCGCCCCCAAAACTCGAAATCAGCGGGAGCAATGCCGATCACCGAGTACGATTCGCCGTTGAGGCGAACGGTTTTGCCCACGATATCCGCCGCCCCTGCAAATTGGGTTTGCCACACTTCGTGGCTCAGGACGGTTACCCTGTTACCGTCCGGGCCGAAGTCCTCCGCCGAGAAAAACCGTCCTCGCTCAGGCCGCAGTCGGAAAGCGTCAAAGAAGTTCGAAGTGACGCGCGCTCCTGACACCTGAATGGGAGGGTTTCCGGACAGGGCAACGCTAGCCCTGCGAGCCGCGGCGAGCTGCTCGAAGGACTTGGCTTGGTCCCGCCAATCAAGATAGGTAGGAGCGGACACGGGGCTTCGACTGCCATCGGGCCTCGTTTCCCAGACCATCAGAAGACGGTCGGCGGCTTGGTAGCGCATGGGGCGCCACGCCACACTGAAGATCGTGGTATTGGCGCCGATGCCGAGGGCCAGCGTAATGATGGCGGCAGCAGTGAAGCTAGGATTCTTGGATAGCATGCGAGCGCCGTAGCGAAGGTCAGTAAACAGTGTGGTCATGTTTTGAATCCTCAATCGGCTAGTGGCTGGTTGCGAGCGGCTAGTGTCTAGTGATTAGATTTCTAGCCACTAGCCACCAACCACTAGCCACTGCTTTATTCGTACCGCAGCGCCACCATGGGATCGACCTTGGTTGCCCGGCGTGCCGGGAGGTAACTTGCCACGAGAGCGACGGCGAGCATGAGCAGCGATACGGCGATGAACGTTCCAGGGTCACCGGGTCTGACGCCCACCAGCATGCTCTGCAGAAGCCGGCTGAGTGCGAACGCCCCCACCACTCCTACCGCGATGCCTGCCAGGGTCAGTCGCAACCCATGCCGTACGACCGCAATCAGGACGTCGCGACGGGAGGCGCCCAGGGCCATGCGAATCCCCATCTCGCGCGTGCGCTGCGCCGCGCCAAACGAAACCACTCCGTAAACACCGACGGTGGCAAGCGTCAGCCCGAGGATTCCCATGATGCCGGCGAGTGTGGCAGCCAGACGGAACATAAACAAACCTCCGAGTCCGTGAATCCCTTGCTGCATGGTGCCGGCGTTAAACACCGGGAGATCGGGCGCAAGCTGATGGATCTGGTCCTGTACGGCCAGAAGCAGACTTTCAGGCGCGGCCGTGGTTCTGACTTGCAGAGACAGAAACGGAGTGAAGTCTTGTGCGAATGGGAGATAAAAATAGGGCTGCGGGTCGGCTGAAAAATGCCACAAGCTTTGGCCGTCGCGGGCCAAGCCGACCACCTCGATGAAAGGTCCGGCGTCGCTTTTCAAACTGAAGCGCTTGCCGACGGGATCCTGATTCGGCCAGAACTTCTTTGCCATCGACTGATTTACGATTGCCACCTGCCGCGCCGATTGGTCGTCGGAGTCCCGGAAGGTTCGGCCCGCGAGGAGGGCAATCCGCATAGTCTCAAAATAGGCGGGGTCAATGCTGTTGTACGAGACCTCCGGAGGCGGCTGCCCGGGGGGGAGGGGATGAGCCTCGACGTGAATGGGGCTGGCGGGACTGGGCATTTGCAGGGGAACGTTGAAGCTCAAACTGGCTGATTGGACGCCCGGCAAGGCTCGCACGCGACCCTTGAGTTCGCGGCAGAAAGCCTTGGCGCGTGTGTCGTCGTAGCCGATTTGGCGCAGGTCCAGCATGACGTTCAGCACGTGACCAGGATCGAAGCCCAGATCCATGTGCTCGGCGCGCTCGAGGCTGCGCACGAAGAGGCCGGCGACAATCAAGAGCATCAGCGACCCGGCCACTTGGGCTACCAGCAGGGCACTGCGGATGCCATGGCTTCCCACGCCCGCGGAATCGTTTCGCCCACCTTCGTGCAATACGGTATTCACGTCCACTCGGCCGGCGCGCAAGGCGGGCCACACGCCCAGAAAGATTCCCGACAAAATTACAATCCCCAAGGTGTAGAAAAAGACTCGCCAATCAAGGGTGTAGTCCATGCGGAAAGCAACGCCGGATGAGGTTGAGGTTACGGAATGAATCATTGCGCCACTGGCGCTGATCGCCCATTCTCCGAGGAGCACTCCTCCCATGCCCCCCAGGAGCGCCAGGAGGAGACATTCCGTGAGCATCTGGCGGATGAGCCGTCCGCGGCCTGCGCCCAGAGCGGCGCGAATGGCCATCTCACGCTGGCGCACCGTCGCCCGCGCCAGCAGGATATTCGCCACGCTCAGGCAGGCCAGCAGCAGGACGAGGGCGGGAAGAATCAGGAACAGACTGGCAATAACAGGAACGAAGTTGGTGACGAAGGGCGCCGGGCGTGCTAACCGCTCCGGAATGACGCGCATCGTGACGTCTTTATTTGTGGCGGGATATTGGGCTGCCAAGCGCTGCGCAATGACGGTCAAGGAACTCTGCGCCTGCGCAAGGCTGGTGTCGGGCTTCAACCGTCCGAGCACCATCAATTCCCGGTCGTGGCGGTCGGTCCAGAACGCGCTCGAGCCCTGGATTTGCGGCAGAGCATTGAGCGAAAGGTAGCCATCCATGTCGAAAGCAAACAGTGTGCCGTGAAACTCCCTTGGCGTGACCCCAATAACCATCGCCGGCAATCCATTCAACAGCACGCGCTTGCCGACGAGACCGGCATCGCCTCCGAATCGTTTTTGCCAGAAAGCGTAGCCAAGCACCACCAGCAATTCTTCGCCGGGTTTTTCGCCTTCGCCAGGAAGCAGCAGCCGGCCAAGCAGCGGCTTCACCCCGAGGGCGGAAAAGTAATTGCCGGTTACAGCACTATAGGCGAACTCGCTCGCGACGCCGTCCGCACTGAGCCCGGCGCCGCCCACTGCGAAGGCAAACAGGCTGGAGAAAGTACCGGCCTGCTTTTCGAAATCCACCAGGTCAGGATAAGAGAAATTTGAATCAGATGTTTCCTTGGGTTGAAAGGCCACAACGGTGATTTGCTCCGGATTCGGCACAGGGAGCGGACGCAGCAGCCATCCATTCAAGACGCTGAAAATCGCCGTGTTAACTCCGATGCCCAACGCCAGGGTGAGCGCCAGAACCGCGGAGATTCCACGCCACTTCGCGACCATGCGCAGGCCGTAGGCTGCATCCTGAATGAGATTTTCAAGGTAGGTCGCTTTCTTCATGTTGGGCCTGAAGAGGCGAGATTGCGCTTGCGACATTGTCTCGCGAATGCCGATGCGCTTCGAACCCCTAACCGGCGGTCCGAGCTACCCGCCGACAGACAACATACCACAATTCCTATTCACTGTTGGGGGAGCCCTTGAAGCTGCCCTAGGGCGGCCACGAGGGTCGCCCGTACGATATGGCGCCGTCCCTATCTGCCCAGAAGGCAGTGGGCGCCGCGCGAAGCTAGCGCCTTATCAAAGGTGATGAGGATTCCCCCTGCTGCCTGTGCAACGGCGAGCAACCACGCATCAGCCCAAAGTTTGGAAGATGCCGTTCGTCCTGAGGCCTTTTCGCGGAACCGCCTTTGCGCCTCAGGTGGTTCCGAGATGAAGACCACTCGATCGTCGTCATACAGACGGTCGTAGACGCGCCAGGCCGCGGCAATGGTCAGCGGCTTCCCGTCCATAACCGCTGCCGTGGTCATGAGACGCAGAAAGCCAAGCTGCGTGAGGCGGGAGAATGCGATGGCGCCCGATTCCCCATCCCACCATCGCCTAGCCACCGCGGCATGGATATGTTCTGGCGCCGCCAGCGCGAGCCAAACATTGATGTCAGGGAAATTCAATGAGTTCATAAGCCTCTTCGTTGGTGATCCGGATGCGCCGCCCTGCGGGACGGATCAAGGGTGGGTCAAGGCTGAGACGGCGGCGGGGCCGAGAGGTCTTGACTTCTTCAACCGCGCGCTCGATTCCCGCAAGGATGAGCTTGCGGGCAGAGCAGCCTTTCTGGGCAGCGGCTTCACGGACACGACGGTGAAGGTCGCGGGGCAGGTCGATGGAGGTGCGGATCGAGGAAGCTTTCATTCGCTCATTATGAGCGTGTGACTTAAATAAGTCAAATGAGCCTTGCTGCCAATCAGTCCGGGACCCCCTCACCCGGCCTGCGACGGCTGATGAAAGCGCCGTTGCGGGCCGCCCTCTCCCCCAAGGGGGAGAGGGTTTACCTGGTCTGTCCTTGCATCCTGAATCCCGAACCCCATTGGCTGAGGGCGATAGCAGATGGCTGATAACTTCATTCGTAGCGCAGCGCCACTATGGGATCGACGTTGGTCGCGCGACGGGCGGGGATGTAGCTGGCCAGGAGCGCCACGGCGGCGAGGAGCAAGGAAACTGCCAGCAGCGTCAAGGGATCCGTAGGCTTGATACCGTAGAGCATGCTCGATAAGTAGCGCGTTAATGCCAGCGCACCTCCAAGCCCGGCGAAGACACCGATCAGCGCGAGCCGCGCTCCTTGCCGGATAACCAGCCCGAGCAAATCACGGCGCTCCGCGCCCAGCGCCATGCGAACGCCGAATTCATGCACTCGCAGACTACATGAGTAGCTTACCACGCCGTAAACTCCCACAGCGGCCAGCACCAGCGCAAGGAGCGCAAACAATCCCAGCAGCATCATCTGGAAACGCCGGGGCGCCACCAAGCCGGCGATGACTTCGTCCATGGTCGTGGCGTCGGACAAGGGTTGATTCTTATCGATGCTTTCGATGGCTCCCCGAACAGTCTTCACCAGCGGCTGCGGATCGGCTGTGGTTCGAAGTATAAAAGCCATGCTGAACGAGGGTTGCTGGAGATAGGGCACGTAGATCTCCGGGATGGGCTCCTCGGCGAGAGCGTGGTCCCTGGTGTCGGCAACGACGCCCACCACCTCTGACCACGGTGCGGGCGGCGGCCCAAAGCTGATCTGCTGCGCCAGAGGATCGCGTGCCTCAAAGGCCATGCGCGCAAAAGCTTCGTTAACGACAACTACACTAGGAGCGGTACCGGCATCGGCGTCGCTGAAGGTTCGTCCCTTTAGTAAAAGAATCCGCGTCACGCGGAAGTAATCCTGGCTAACGGCAATCGTAGGGACAGGCTGCGGAGGGTGGAAGTTCTCCATGCCGCGAATCTTGAGCATTAACGTAGTATTGTGAGAGTCCTGTAACGGGTAGCGCGTGGTCACTGCGGCTTCTTTGACGCCCGGCAGGCTTCGAACTCGTTGCAGTGCATCTTGAAAGAAGGCGGCAAACTGTCGTGGGTTGGGGTTGCTCGTCCAAGGCCTTTCGACAGTCGCCATCAATAGATCGTGAGGGTCAAAGCCGAGTTCAACCTGGCTGAGGCGCAGAAAACTCCGCGTCAGAAGGCCCGCGCTTGCCAGCAGAATCAGCGATAGAGCGATTTCGCCCACCGCCAACAGGGCGCGGAGACGGTGCGCGGCGCGACCGGCGCCTCCCTGCGCTCCTCCTTCTTTGAGCGCTTCGCCCACGTCAGTTCGGGAGGCGATGAAGGCGGGGACGAAACCGAAAACCAGCACGGCTAAAACCGCGATGCCGCCGAAGAAGGCGAGGACGCGCAGGTCAAGGTGGACGTCCTGCGAAAGGTTGGAAGGAATAAGTTGGCGAAGGATCTTGGTTCCCCACAATCCGGCCAGAAGTCCCAGCACCCCCCCCGCCATCGCCAGTAGCAAGTCTTCGGTGAGCAATTGACGGACGAGGCGCAGGCGCCGGGCTCCCAGCGCCGCTCGTACGGCCATCTCCCTGCCGCGAAGCACGCCGCGGGAAAGCAGCAGGTTGGCGACATTCGCGCAAGCAATCAATAGGACGAACCCGACAACTCCCAAGAGAATTAACAGCAGAGAGCGCACGTTTTGGACGAGCAGGGCGTGAAGCGGAATCACCTCGACACGCTCGTGCGCACGAAAGGGCGCGGCTTCCTGTGGGTATTCCCGGTCCATTCGTTGAGTGATCAACTGCAAGTCGGATTGGGCGCGGGCGGCATAGACGCCAGGCTTCAGACGCGCAATAACAGTAAGGACGCTCCATCGGGGAGAATGCGGAGAAAACTCCTCAGTATCAAGTGCCAGAGGTATCCAGAAATCCGCAGCGGGGTAGCGCAGGTTTGCCGGCAGGACGCCGACAACGGTGAAAGTATCGTCATCAAGCCGCACGGACTTCCCCAATATATGAGGGTCGGAGCCGAAACGGCTGCGCCACAGCGCCTCGTTGAGAAGCGCCACGTGGCGCTGAGCCTCCTTGCTTTCCGACGACAGGAACATGCGCCCGGCAATCGGCTGGACACCCAACATGGGGAAAAAACCCGCGGTGACGCTGGTCACGCGGACGCGCGCCGGTTCGCCCGCCCCAGTGAGATTCGCGCCCACGCCTCCGCCGAAAGCGCCGATTTGCTCGAAGACCTGGTTGCGATCCTTCCAGCCAATAAAATCGGGGCTAATCACGACCGCCGCGCCGTGAGTGAGTTGGAACCGTTCCGTAGCCCAAACCAGGCTCGACGGATCTTTGAAAGGCAACGGCCGCAGCAGGACCGTATTAACCACGCTGAAGATCGCAGTGTTAGCGCCGATCCCCAATGCCAGAGTGATAATCGCCACCGCAGCGAAGCCGCGATTTCTTGCCAGCGTTCGCGCGCCATACCGCAAGTCTTGAATGAGGTTGTCGATGAAGTTTAGCCGGCGCATATCTCGGCATTCCTCCTTTATTTGATCGACACCGCCCAGATCGCGCAGGGCGGCGTAGCGGGCTTCCTTTGGCGTCATCCCTTTTGCAACGTTTTCCTCGGCCAACTTCTCGAGGTGAAAGCGCAGTTCGTCACTTAGCTCGCCTTCCACACTTCCGCGCCTGAATAACGAGCGGAAGCGCAACGGGAGTTTGTAAAGCCAGCGCTCCATTGGGTTACCCTGCTGTTTTCCTGAACTATGGATCCTGAATTTTGAACGGCCCCCTCACCCGGCCCGTGGCGGCTGATGAAAGCGCCGTCACGGTCCACCCTCTCCCCCAGGGGGCGAGGGATTTTCTCGCCACAGCCCGAATCCTGAATCCTATGATGCTTCTAACACCAGACCGATGGCGGCGGAGAGTTTCTTCCAGTGGGCTTGCTCCTGCTCCAAGTACTTCTGCCCGGCCGCAGTCAGCGAGTAGAACTTGGCGCGGCGATTGTTGTCGGACTCTCCCCACTTGGCTTTGATCCACCCGCTTTGCTCGAGGCGATGCAGGGCGGGGTAGAGCGCTCCCTGATTCACCTGGAGCACTTCCTTGGAGACCTGGCGAATACGCTGGGCGATGCCCCAGCCGTGCATGGGCTCGAGGGCGATGGTCTTAAGAATGAGAACATCTAACGTACCTTGTACAAGATCGGTCGGCTTGCTCATGGAACACCTCTCAGTTATCGACAACAGATTACACACTCTCCTGTCAATAGTCAAGGGGAGTAGTTGTGCCCCAATACGTCGATAACAGAGGTCGAGGATGGTAGGGGCCATGGCCCTCCGCATCTACGCCGGACGCGGCTGGACCCGGGCGGCGTAGGGGTGGGGCTGCCCTACCCGTGGTTGATTAGCGGCATAACCGCGAGGGGACGGCAAGCCGTTTCCCTACGGCGGGACTGTTATCAACGGATGGCGGTTGTTGGGGCAACCCTTGTGGTTGCCCGGGCGGCCACAAGGGCCGCCCCTACAGGAGGGTCACGGTATAAAAACGGGCGGGGGCCTCAGGCGGGGACGTGACACTGTTCTTGGTCCCTGCGCTTTCAAATTCAGCCTCGACGTAGTAATCGATCAGGGGGGCGGCCTCTTGCCATTTGATAGCACTCGCATAAGTGCGCCGGCCGGTCAGTTCCATGGCCCAAGGAGTCCACTGGTCCGAGTCTTTGGCGCGAGTGAAGAGAGTGACGCGCGATAGTTGTCCTGGCCCAGTAAACACGGCGGAGATTTGCACCCGTTCGCTTCTGCGCAGGATCGTTGGGCGAGTCGGAACAAAGGCGCGGGCCGCAGCCTTGGGGTCGGGCTTACGAACGGCGGCAAACAACTGTTCGGTTTCGGGCGGCAGTTCGCCGACGAACTCCTTCATAGAGGCTCGAAGCCGATACAAGGCCAGCCGCTCATACTTATTATGCATCGAAGCCAGTTGTCCCAGGTCGTTCCTGGTGCTCACGATCTCCTGGTAATCGAGAATGGCTTTTCGAACCAGGGGCGCCAATTCGAGCCAAAGTGGCACACCTTCCGTCAGAATCAGGCTGCGCGCCTCATCGCCTTTGTTCTGCTTCTTCAACTCGCTCGCTTTTTGAAGTTTCTGGTTCAGGCGCGCCGCCAGGGACCACGAGTCAGAATAGGGAGTGAGGAACTCGATAAAGCGGCTAAGGTAATTGAGGCGCTCTCGCTCCGCAGTGCTCGAGGCGGAATCGGTAAGCGCGCGAATTTGCTTCGCCACCTCTGCCTGCGACTTCTTCACACTCTCGGAGGGTTCGTAGCCGTTCCAGAACTGAAACGCTTCGTCATAATCACCGGAGTATTCGTTGATTTGGCTGTGGCCATCTTTAATCTGGCCGGTCCACGAGCATAGAACCAGCCGGTCGCGGTCCGTGTCATCGAGGAGCTTGGCCAGTTTGGCGGCGCGCGGTTCCCGTGCCTGGGCCGATGCAAACCGTTGGAAGAAGCGGGTTGGGGTGAGCTCCTTGTTCCACGAATAGCCCGCTTGAAAACCGGCGTCGATGTCCATGATGCGATGCCGCCAGTGAATGCCCAGGAGGCCTTGACACCCATACTGTTCCGCCAAGTCCATATCGCGCACGAAGCGATGGACATGAAACTGGGGCAGCCACATGGCCGGATCGTCTTCGAGCCAGGGAATCGGCCAGCGCTCGCGCGATTCGAGTTTGCCGTACTCCTCGCTGACCGGATCCCAACCCAGGTTGTCGTTCAGCGACGAAAAGATAATGTCCTCCGGGAGCGCCTTGTGGAAATAGGCGAAGTGGCGGACGACGCCGCCCCAACCGGAAATCACCAGGCGCTTTCGAGGAGCATGACGCTTTAGAAAGTCGTGGGCCTGCTTGAATGGAGTGACGGAGAGCGGAACATTTTGCTTTTGGCTGGCCCAGCTCATCCCTTCGTCTTCCCACAACCAGACGTAGTCTACCGTCGGATAAGCTTCGAGCAGTCGCGCCAGGCGCGCTTCCAGGATGTCCTTCGCGGCAACCGACTCAGGGTCGATGCGCGGCCCGGGGGCTTTCGGATCAGCGGATGCGTAGTGCGCTTCGGGAGGAACGGCGCGGTAAATCTCATCGGGAATCTCGTAAGGCTCAAACCCGACACCTGTGCGGATGCCAAGCTGCTTGGCGTATTGAAGGGCCTCGCCCCAAAGCTTCTGCGCGGATTCTTCAGCCTCCCAGCAACTCCGGGCCCTGGTAGTTGCTTCGGAGCCGAAAACTTCTTCTGCGAAGAAGTCAGCAGAGCCCATGCCGAAACGCGAGGTTCGCTCCGGCAGGTAGCCCCAGCGGTTCGTCGCGGTCGTGTCGGTATAGGCCAGGTGGCCGGCGCCAGCGTATTCGAAAGAAAGAAAAGATTCAGCCCACTGGTTTTCGCCGGAGTAGACGTGCACGCCCAGCGTGTTGAAGCGCATTCGAACCATGGCTTCGAGATAGGCGCGCCAGTCTTCGCGATTGTAAACGGTGACGCAGTTGAGAAAGTCAGGCCACGGCACCAGCCCTCGCGCGTTGAAGCGCGGCTGCGCCTGCCAGTTCCGGCCGGCCGGCGGCAGGTTGAGGGCGCGCGCGGGTTCCAGCGGATACACTTCTCCATCCAGCCCAAAGAACGCCCCCTGGCGCTCCAGGAAGTCAAATACGGCGTACGGAACGGCGTGTGGCGTAGCGCCGGTCAGGCGGACATGGGAGGCGTTGCCGCCCGGCGATTCGTTTGAGATTTGATAAGCTTCAGAGTGCGTGGAGAGGTCCTTCTTGATGGCGAGAGAGAAGACGAGACCTGACGCTGGCGGCGCGCCTTCACCCAGCACGGCTTGGACAGGGTCGCTAGCCAGCCCCAGGTTTCGCAAGCCGCGCGCCAGTTCGCAAGACGCGAACTGCTCCGGAAAGCCTGCCTGAGGCTCGCGCACGATCCATACCGTTTCTTTTGGTTCGAGCCTCGCCCGCATCCTGAGGCCATTGGGATTTGGAGCACTCTGGGGTGAAGCGGGATGGGCTGAAGCTTCCCCCTGAACTGCCAAGGCCGCATTGGTGATTAACGGCGCGGCTCCCAGACCGAAGGCCGAGTTGTGGAGGAACTGACGCCGGCCGATGCGTTGGAAAGGATTCATCATGATGGCAACCTCAGAATAAGTTGAGTGGAGATTTTACACCGGCAGCCGCGTAGGGCAAGAAGAAACTGGTCGGAAAACGTCAAACCCGAATTCCAAAGCGTCAGAACACGCCTTCCGTTCTCCAGGTAATCAAGGCAGGATTGCTTTCGAGCTCGCTTACGAGCGCCAGACTCCGGGAATCGGTTGCTGGCAGTATTGGCATTTATTGTTGTGGATGTGCACTGTCCCCACGGTGAACCCGGTGCGCTCCACCACAATCTTGCGGCACTTGGGGCAATAGGTATTCTCGGCCGGGTGGCCGGGCACGTTGCCGATGTAAACAAAGTGGAGACCCTCGGCGTCGGCGATGGCTTTGGCGCGTTCGAGCGTTTCCACCGGCGTGGGAGGAAGGTTCTTGAGGAGATACTCGGGATGGAAGCGTGTGAAGTGGACGGGAACGTCGGGGCCCAATTCGGACTTGACCCATTTGGCGAGCCCTTGAAACTCCGTCTCGCTGTCGTTCAGAGTGGGAATCACCAGGTAAACGATCTCGTTCCATACTCCGTGCTTGCGGATGGTCACCAGGCCGTCGAGCACCGGCTTCAGTTCGCCGTTTACTACTTCCTTATAAAACTTCTCGGAATAACCTTTAAGGTCAACCTTGATGGCGTCCACCTGGCGGCACAGTTTCTCGAGCGGCTCTTGTTGGATGTACCCGCCCGTGACCACGACACTTTTCACGCCCAGCCTGTGAGCCGCTTCGGCAGTATCCGCGACGTACTCGTAAAACACCACCGGCTCGCTGTAGGTGTAGGCAATGGTCGGGCAACTGTTCTGCTGGGCTAACACTGCCACGCGCTCCGGGGGAGCGTAGTTCGACCGGACCTGCTCAGGGCGGACCTGGGAGATATCCCAGTTTTGACACATCTTGCAGTTCACATTGCAACCGGCGGTGGCAATGGAGAAGGCAACCGTTCCGGGGAGAAAATGAAAGAAAGGCTTCTTCTCGATGGGATCAATATGAGCCGTCACCACGCGCGAGTGCACCAGCGTGTAGTAGGTGCCGCCGCGATTCTCGCGCACGCCGCAATAGCCGCGCTCCCGGTCGTCGATCGTGCAGCCGCGCGGGCAAAGCTTGCACTTGATCTTCCGGTAGGGCTGTTTATCGTAGAACCTGGCCTCCTTGACGAATTGCGAGTCGTCTTCCGCGGGCGGAGCCGCGAACAGGGGGACCGCATTGCGGCCTCCCATTGCCGCTGCGGCGCAGGCGGCGAGGCAGGGAAGGGAAGCCGCTTTGAGGAAGGAGCGGCGGTCCCAGGCGAGGCCGGCGGACGCTGCCGGCGACTCTGCCTCGAGGAGCCGCAGATCATATTTGGTTGCCATCGGACTTCAACCTCGTGTAATCCTAGTTCGAGATTCCAAATTCAAGATTCAAGAGTCAAACTTCCACCGCCTTAATGAATCTTGGATCGTCAGTCCCCAAGTTATGCTGCGCGTCGGCGGCGGTTGAAATGTAAGTTGGCTCGCGCTTCATCTCCTGTAGCGATTTCATGCCCACCTCGGCCCGCTTTCTTTCGATGATTTGCCAGCCTGAGTAATCCAGGGCCACCGGATCGCGGCTTATGAGCAAGCCATTGTACGGCCAAGTCCAGTGAGGCATGAACGAAGGCCCGCCTTCGTACTGCGCGGTGGTGGCGTCACAAATATGCAACCGCACCTTCCGGCGAATGGGCGGCAGCATATTAACGTCCGCCACGTACGGATTGCAAACGTTGACGTGGTATTTGTTGGGGTTATGGATGGCGCCAAACATGCTCTTGAGCCCAATCGTGACGCCCGCGATGCCGTGGTCCTTGAGCACGGGCAGGTTAATAACGGCATCGCAGACTTGGGTGAGCGTCTTGGCCACGAGGCTTCCCACGCTGCCGAAAACGGCCAAGTCCTCATCGAATCCCAGCACATCGTTTCCGAAACAGCGAGTTCCGGAGCCACGCTCCACGATCTTGAAGTGCGCGCTCTCGAGGTCTGAATTCAGCCGGTCCCAGATGACGATTTCCCTGATGCCGGCTTGCTGGAGGCGCTCGCAGACGGCGTTCACGAGCTCCGGCCGCGTGCAGTTCCCTCTGCCTGCAAGGCAGTTAACCTTTAGCCCTACCACCTCGCCCGGTCGCACGACCTTGCGCCACGCCTCGAGTGGCGAGTCGCAGTCATGCAAGGCCTGCATGGCGCGGTCCAGGCAGTTGACGAGCCGGGAGGAATCCAGGCTGGTGGGGGTGGAGCGGAGGTTGGGGTCGCGGGAGATGACCAGGCGAGATTGGGGAGGAACTGCGGCAAAGGTCACTTGGGAGCCGAGCCAACCCTGAACTCCACCTGCCAGCAGGGCGCCGCCGACTGCAACCCCTCTTTGTAGGAAAGTACGTCGAGTCTGCCCGTATGTGTCTGTAGGCATGGCACTATCTCGGATCTTCTGGGCGCGAGGGAGTCGGAGATTCCCCGCCCAGTTGGACGTCCTCAGGATGGGAGCGTAGCACTTTGAGAGCCAAACTGGGTCTGGGGTCGCGCGAAACTACGGCGCTTGCCCAGCACAACCTGCGGACTTCAGTCCCGAGGGCCGGTGCTACAAGCGGGCGCACAAGAGTTGCATCGCGACGTGCAGCAGGATCACATGGGCGTCTTCGGCTTTTTGCATGTCGCGCACGGGGACGAGGACGGGGGTTCGCACCGCAGCGGCGAGTTTGCCGCCATCGAAACCGCACAGGCCAACCGTGTGAGCGCCACGGCTGTTCGCGTAGTCGATGGCCTTGAGGACATTGCGAGAGTTGCCGCTGCCTGAGATGGCTACCACAAGGTCGCCGGGCTGAAGGAAATTCTTCAACTGCTCGACGAAAACATCCTCGTAGGCGACATCGTTGGCATAGGCTGTAATCGTGGCGAGGTTATCGTTTAGAGAGGTCCCGCGGAAACGTTTTGAGCGGCCGTAGGACACGCCTTTGTTCAGATCGCAAATGAAATGGGACGCAGTTGACCCGCTGCCTCCGTTTCCCATGAAGAACACCTGGCGATCATGGTGATAGGCGTCCTCGAGAAGGTGGATAAACTCTTCGAATCGCTCTCGAGAGACGCCCTCGAGGGCCTTGCTCAAGCCCGCGCAATAGTCGACGAGATATTCTTGAATCATGTTCTCGAATTATATCATTCCGGTTCGTTGATTAGGAATTCTGCCGCCGCCAACAAGGTGGGGACGGTCAGGCGAGGGGCATGGGGCAGCGTTTCCAACGCGGATACGGGGGTGCCGGAGACCATGATCGCGGGACAACCCGCTGCCTGCGCCGCCCGAAGATCGCTTTCAGTGTCGCCGACGAGGAAGGTACGCTCAAAATCGAAGTGGTGCTCCGCTTGGGCACGCCGAAGCAGTCCGGGCTTTGGTTTCCGGCACTCGCAACCATCCTCTGCGCGGTGGGTGCAATAGTAAACACTTAGTATCCGTCCGCCATGCGCTTCAACCTCGGCAATGAACCGGAGCGTGACTTCGTCGAGGTCGGCGGCGGACATCAGACCCTTTCCCACTCCTGCCTGGTTTGAGACGACGATGACCTGGTAGTTCTTCTCATTCAGAAGGCGTAAAGCCTCGAGAGCGCCGGGCAGGAAAACGAACTCTCCCCAACGGCTAACATAGCCGGAGATAATTCGACGATTGATAACACCGTCGCGGTCAAGCAGGACGAATCTAGGCATTCGCAGCATCCGCTTTTTTGTCAGCTACCGCGAATATGTTTGCCGTGAAGATACGACACAGGTCGTTTGTAGGACCCTGCTCGACTAGCTGGATGAAACTCAAACCTGCTTCGATGAGTTTCCAAAGGACAAAGCGGACTGCGCTTTTCACGCCATGAACTACCGGTCTAACACCCCCCACGCGAACATTTACAAAGCCCGTCATCTCCAAGACCTGCTTCAGGCTGGTAGGCGCGAAAGGAGTTTCGTGGGTAAAATCCATGAAGAAAAGGGGCAGAAAAAACGTGGCCGCGTTCGGTACTTGACACAGGAATCTGCCCCCAGGCCGGAGCGCAGTCCCTATGAGTTTGAGCAGCTCGAGAAGCTGGTCCTTTGGAAAATGCTCCAGCATATTGATGGAAGAAATAAAATCGAATTGACCCAAAGAGTCCCGCAGCATCGAACGTGCGTCCCCGCAAGCCAGGTTCCTGACCCCCGCAGCACGCCCTTCTTCCACGTGTTTCGGGTCCAGGTCCACGCCCGTCGCCGACTCATAGCCGGCGCGTTGCATGAGGTAGAGGAACTCGCCGTTACCGGAACCCATGTCCAGGATCCGGGCGTCCTTTTTCGCAGGAAGATAAGGAGCGTACAATTTGCGAAAGGTCGGCTCCATCACCATCGCAAATGCGCGAGACCTGGAAGGGCGGAATGTGCGGGGCCGCAGGTCCGCGTACCTTTCGTAAGTGTTCACCGAGAATTCCCTTTTTGAAGGTAGCGTCATAGGTAATTGCGCATTCTAAAAGGTTGTGGCGTCATCTGGCCCTGAGATCACTGCAAATTGCGAACTTCACTTACTATGATATTCTGGGGGCGCGGGTTATTCAATTAGTCCACAACCCTGCACCTGGCCTTCCCGAAGGAGGTAGCGGGCTAGGGCATCCTGCCAAGGCGGGAGGAGGCCGAGTCCTTCGCTTTCCAGGCGTGTGTGTGCAAGTCGAGAGTTTCGTGGCCGCAGGGCGGGGCGGTCCGAGGCCGAGGTCGGGATAGCGGCCAGTGGAATGTGGCTTAGTCCTGCCTGGCGAAGGATCTCGCCCGCAAACTCGAACCAGGAGCAAGACCCGTAGTTCGTTGCGTGATAGATGCCGGGTTTCCCTTTCATCACAATCCGTTCGAGTTTCTCGGCCAAGTCCACAGTGTAGGTGGGCGCTCCAAACTGATCGTCCACTACACGCAGTGGATTTCCCTGCCCGGCTCGCTCCAGGATGGCGCGAACGAAGTTCTTGCCCAGGGGGCCAAAGAGCCACGACGTTCTGACAATCCAGGCCGCCGGAAGTAATTCCGCGACGTACTTCTCGCCTTGCAGTTTGCTCGCGCCGTAAACGTTCAGCGCGTTGGGAGCGTCGTTTTCGACGTAGGGTGTAGGCTTGCGGCCGTCGAAGACGTAGTCGGTGCTGATGTAACACAAAGGGACAGAGGACTCGCGGCAGGCGATTGCCACGTTGCGGGTGCCTTCCGCATTCACCTGGAAAGCGACCTCGGGGCGCCGCTCGCAGTCGTCCACGGCGGTCAAGGCGGCGGTGTGGATCACCGCGTCGAGGCCAGCGCCTTGAATCGCTCCGCGCACAAGGCGGAGATTGGTAATCTCGACCTCGGGCAGGTCCGCGCCAAGCACTGCGTGACGGGCGCAGAGGAGGGCCGAAAGGTCTCGGCCCAACATACCGTTGCTACCTGTGATCAGAATTCGCACCTTCTCGACTCTCTCCAGGTCTATACTGCGAGTCACTTCCATTAACTAGCTTCGACCAAGGGAAATGACCCCTAACCCGGTCCTCGCCGGCTAATGAAAGCGCCGTCGCGGGCCAGCCTCTTCCCCACGGGAGCGGGCGACGTACGTTGTTACGATGTTCCTACAGTTGAGCGAGGGAGTTGCGACGGTTCTCATAGAACTTGAGGTAGTAACTCTTGTACTCTCCGCTCTTGGTTTTCTGTACCCATTCGGGGTGGAGGCGATACCACTCGACGGTTCGCAGCAACCCTTCCTCGAAGGTCACAGCGGGCTTCCAGCCCAACTCCGCGCGGATCTTGGCGCTATCGAGCGCATATCGGCGATCGTGTCCTGGCCGGTCTTCCACAAACTTGATTAGACCCTCGGGCTTGCGCAAGATCTGCAACAACCTGCGCACCACACTCAAGTTTGTGAGGCCTTGCCCGTATCCGATGTTATAAATCTCCCCCGGACGGCCTGCTTCAAGGACGCGGTCGAGAGCGCGGCAGTGATCCTCCACAAAAACCCAATCCCTCTCATTCAGCCCGTCGCCGTACACGGGAAGTGGCTTGCCTTCAAGAGCGTTGGTAATCATCAACGGCAGAAACTTCTCTGGGAACTGGTACGGACCGTAGTTATTCGAGGAACGCGTCAGTAGAGCAGGGAAACGGTAGGTCTGCCAGAAACTTCGGACCAGCAGATCCGACGCCGCCTTGCTCGCCGCATAGGGGCTGTTAGGTTGAAGAGGAGCGCTTTCATCGGCGGTCACCCCATGAGGCAGACTTCCGTAGACCTCGTCGGTGGACACGTGCACGAAGCGGGTGAGCTTAGCTCGGCGCGCGGCTTCCAGAATCGACCAGGTACCCTCGACGTTGGTGCGAATAAACTCGCGCGCATCGGCGATGCTCCGATCGACATGACTTTCCGCGGCAAAGTGCACCACTGCGTCGACGTGCTGTTCCAGGACATCCCGTACCGCGTCGGCATCGCAAATGTCGCCCCGGACGAATTTGTAAGCGGAGTGCGATTGGAGATCGGAGAGGTTATCCAGGTTTCCTGCGTAGGTTAACTTGTCAAAATTAACCACCGCGCTTTCAGGATGGGCGCTGAGAAAGTAACGAACGAAATTGGAGCCGATGAATCCGGCGCCGCCCGTGACCAGAATCTTCAAAACTCACACTCCCAAGCTTAAGAGACTTTATTCGCTCCCCCTTGCGCAACGAGGTCCGTGGCGCGCAAGAGAGAGTCGAAGGTCCCGGCGTCGGTCCACCAACCATCCAGCAAACTGTAGGTAAGGGCGCCATCAGCCAGGAACTGGTTGTTCACATCGGTGATTTCGAATTCTCCCCTGGTGGAAGGCTTCAGCTTTCGGATGCGGTCGAACACCGTGGCATCATACATGTAAATGCCAATCACGGCGTACGGTGACTTGGGCTCCTTGGGTTTTTCCTCGATGCGCACGATTCGCTCACCTTCAAACACCGGGACGCCGAAGCGTTGCGGATCGGCAACTTCCTTCAGAAGGATATGCGCGCCCCTATCCTGATTCCTGAATTGCGCGCACGCGGCGATAATATTCGTCTCAATAATATTGTCACCGAGAACTACACAGATCTTCTCGCCGGCTGCAAAGTACTCCGCCAGGCGGAGGGCGTCCGCAATCCCGCCTTCGCCTTGCTGATAGGTATAGTTGATATGCTGGAGGCCGAAGTCCTTTCCATTGCCCAGCAGGCGCAAGAAGTCACCGGCATTCTGTCCTCCCGTCACCAGGAGGATATCCGTGATCCCGGCATTCACCAACGTCTGGATGGGATAAAAGATCATGGGGCGGTCATACACGGGCAGCAGGTGCTTGTTGGTAACCCGCGTGAGCGGGAACAATCGGGAACCGATCCCACCCGCCAGTATGATGCCTTTCATGCGGCTACACTCCTGGATCGAGCTCCGGAAATAGTGGCCTTGGATCCGATGCCCAGCACGACCGCAAAAAGCAAGGCGTTGGCCGGGATCTGCAGATTAAAATCCATCGTAGAGTGAACGAGTAAGGCCGCGATGCTCCCTATACACGCCAGAAGCACGGAGCGGCGATAGGGGTTTCGCGCTCCGGCATAAGCCAGGATCATCCTGATCAGCAGCCACAGGATGGGGAGGAAGAGCAAAACCGCGCCGGCGATTCCCGTGTCAGTAGCCACTTCCAGATAATCGTTGTGCGCGTGGTCGACCTGGAGTTCGAGCAAGGAAGTCTGATAGCGGCGGAAGGCCACCGGAAATGTTCCCAACCCTGTACCCACGGCAGGATAATCCCTGAGGATGCCGTCGACCTGCTTCCAAATGGATATGCGGGAATAAGGGTTTTCAATGCCCCCGGGTGAGATCAGTTCGAATCGCTTGACCACGGGGTCGAGGCCAATCCAAACGGCGTAAGTCATCGAACAGGCTATAACCAGCAAGGTGATAACCATCCAGGTCCGACGCCCTTCTCCCAGAAGGCCCAACAGGCCCATTAGAATTAGACCTGTCAATACTGAGAAAATACCCATGCGCGAGCGCGAAAAGACCACGCCAATGAGCAGCAAGACCACGATGAACGCGTAGAAAACGATCCGTGGATCAAATCCAGTCCTGCCGGGCCGCCCGCGCCACCTTTCGGCACCACCTTGGCCGGGCCGGGATTGCAGGTTGTAGAAAACCATCATCGCCGCAAAGGGGATCACAAGCTCCAGCAGCCCGGCAAAGTGATTGTGATTGATGTAAGTCCCGGTGGCTTCCTCGGTGTAAAATTGCTTCGTAAAGCCAAAGATCTTCTGGTAACCGGTCAGATACTGGACAATCCCATAGCCGGCTTCAAATGTTCCCAGCACGATCAGGCCGGGCGCCAGGATACTCCTGCCTTCTTTGGGCTCAAAGGAATAAGCGGCCAAAATAAAGGCTGCCAGGTAGGCGAGCAGTTTGAAGAAGCCGAAGAGCGTGTTGTGAGGGTAGATGGTCAAAGTTGCCCAGTGCGCAGCCCCCGGGGCGAGGGCAGCTTGAACGTCAAAGAACAAACGGTTCGGCGAGAGCCAGGATACGATTTTTCCCGGAAGGGGAATCATCTGTAGAAGGACGAGGGCCAGGAACGGAAAAATCCACAGCGGAACAGGGAGGTCTATTTTCCCTTCGCTAGTTTGTTTGATCAGCACCACCGCGGATAAGAGGAAGAGAGCAGCCTCCATGGCGCTATATGTGGGAGGTTGCACAGCCCCGAAGGCCAGGATGGACCCTGCAATGACCAGCAGAAGACTCCATTGAATGATTCGCTTCACTTATTCACCTCGAAAAGCCAGCCTAAGAATCGTGGACCTCACAATCGGAGGTTCGCCATAGTGACCCACAAAACTCTTCCATTCGTTAAATCAGGTTCGAAACCTGCGCCGTGCTTAGACCCGTCAGGGGTGGAATAAGTTGGCCCAGGACGACAGCCTTACCTTAATAGGCGTTCTTGCTGAAGAAGCCGCGCCACAGGGTCAGCCAGATAATCTTCATATCAAACCAGAGCGACCAATTTCGCAAGTAGTAAAGGTCATGCTCCACACGTTTGGCAATGGAGGTATCGCCACGCCAGCCATTCACTTGCGCCCAGCCTGTAATCCCCACCTTCAGGTAATGGCGAGTATTATACTGAGCAACGTCATCCTGAAATTTCTTGACGAAGTAGGGTCGCTCGGGCCGCGGGCCGACCACGCTCATATCGCCTTTCAGCACGTTGAAGAACTGGGGAAGTTCGTCGAGGTTCGTGGCCCGCAGGAAGGCGCCCAACCTGGTCCTTCGTGGGTCATCGCTGGTGGTCCAACGCGTGTCGCTCTCTCCCGGATTGCCCGCGCTCATAGTCCGAAACTTGTATACCCGAAACAATCGTCCGTTTAAGCCCACACGTTCCTGGGCAAAGAAAACCGGCCCTGGAGAGGTCAGGCGAATGGCCGCCGAAATCACTAACATCAACGGGGCCGCAAGGATAGCAACGACCGTCGCAAAGACTAGATCAAAGGTGCGCTTCAGAATTGTGTAGGCGACCGCCTCGGAGGGTGTGGCTTTCAAATCCAGCAGGGTGGTATCACCGGTGTGGAAGATGGTATTGCGAAATGAGATACCCGGCCCCAGATCCAGGATCGCTCTTACGGGGACGCTCAACCGCTCCAACTGGCGAACGAGAGTGGAAGCCTCCACAAGGCGCGGGAGAGGGACGGCGATCAGCACATCGTCGGGGCGGGGATCTACGGCCATGGTCTCGATCGCCTCGAGTTCGAACAAGGGCTTGCAACCCGGACACGGGGTTTGTCCCGGCAAGCGGACGAATCCCTCCAGGCTGCACGGGATCACCATGGATTGAAGGAAGGAGTGGACTGCTCGCTCGGCGTACTCGTCGGCTCCTACCACAAGCAGGCGGGAGCATTTCTCGCCCCTTTGCCGCATGCTGTTGAGGTACGCTCTAAAGGCGTGCTGGGTAACGAGGACAAGGAAGAAGAGCGCCACGCCGCTAATGACGACGAAGAGGCGGGAGAAGCTGACGTTACGATAGAAAAACGAGGCGGCGGTGACCGCCGTATACGCAGCCGCGCTGGCCACCAAAGCGTTGCGGGTTGCGTCGCGGGCCGGAAACAAGTGGTCAACGCGGGACAGGTCAAAATGCTCGACCACCACAGCCCAGGCTAACACCGCCAAAAGCAGCAAGCCGAAGTAGGGAGTCGGGTCTATATAGCGCGCATCATATCCAAGAGGAATTATGCCGGCCGCAAAGCGAACGAAAGCCGCGACCACAAAGGCGGGAAGCGGCAGCATTAACACCGACAGCCGAAGTGCGAACTCGATCTGGTTGAGACGTCGTCGGATCAACGCTTTAGTTCCGGTACCCTTTAGGATACTTCTGCATCCACGCCCAGGCTGACCGAATGATGTTCTTAAGGTCGGAGTGCCGGGGTTGCCATCTCAACTCCCGGCGCAGTTTTCGTGCGGTCGCAACCAAGACCGCCGGGTCGCCGGGTCGTCGTCCGCTCACTTGGACTTCGAACTTGCGTCCAGTGATCTCCTCGACGGCTTTCAGAACCGCCCGAATCGAATATCCTTTACCGTGACCCACATTATATATCCGCGAACCCAGTTTTGAAAGAGAGTGCAGGGCAAGGATGTGAGCCTGAGCAATATCCAGAACGTGCACGTAATCCCGCACACAAGTGCCGTCCGGGGTCGGATAATCGTCGCCATAAATTTGGAAAACGCCTTTCGAGCCGGAGGCGGCCGCAAACAAACAGGGCAGAAGATGGGTCTCCGGCCGGTGGTCTTCGCCGAACTCGGCCGTCGCCCCGGCGGCATTGAAATACCTCAAGGCAGCAGACTGAATTCCGTATGCCTTGTGGTACCAAGCCAGCGCCCGTTCGATCACGAGTTTGGTCTCGCCATAGGGATTCACAGGACCGGTCGGATGATCCTCCGGGATTGGAACTATTTTAGGCTCGCCATAAACGGCGGCGCTGGAGGAAAAGATCAGCCGTCCGATCTTCAACGATGTCATGACCTCCAGAAGCGCGAGCGTGCCGCTGACGTTGTTGGAATAAAACAAATGAGGATTGCGAACCGACTCCTCCACTAGAGCGCTGGCCGCAAAGTGCATGACGGCATCAATGCGGTGCCGTTTACACACGCGCTTGAGTTTTTCGGTATCCGCAATGTCTCCCACCACAAGTCGAGCGCCCCTGGCTACCGCTTGGCGGTGTCCCGCGCTGAGATTGTCATAGGCGACCACCTGATTACCTTGCCTGACCAGTTCCGCGGCGCAGACACTGCCCACGTAGCCCGCTGCGCCTGTAACGAGAATGTTCATAGTTTAATAAGCTCCTCGCCGATTCACGACTTTGCCCACTTGCGCCGCTCGGGTGCAGGGGGTGGAATCAAAATGCCTTTCTCTGCGTCTGCGAGGCTCCGCCGTGAGGTTCCGACATTATCATGCCTTCAGCTTGACCTTCTCCCTCCAATAGTCTGTGAGCTCGCGCAGCGTATCCGTCAGTTTGCGACGAGGTTCCCAGCCGACCGCAAGTTTGGCTTTCGAATAATCACCCCAAATCTCAGGCGCGTCGTGCTTGCGGAGTGAGGGATTGTCGACCGAGACTTGAATTGGTTTCGAGGCGCAGGAGGTCAGCAGGCCCAGAACGCTTCTTATTGAGATGGAATGGCCCGAACAGAGTTGGTAGACTTCGCCTAGGGCGCCGTGTTCCAGCAGATCGAAGTAGCCCCTCACGATGTCGCGCACGTCGGTGAAGTCGCGCGCAGCATCGAGATTTCCGGCCACGACCGTGGGCGGGCGCAAACCCAATTCGATTTCCGCCACCTGCCGGGCAAGGTTTGAGCAGACGAATCTCGGGGACTGGCGAGGGCCGGTGTGATTAAAAGGCCTGACGAGGACAATGGGAAGCCCGTAGCTTCGGAAGAACTGCAAGGCCAGGATCTCCGCGGCCGCTTTGCTTCCCGCGTAAGGATTGACGGGGCGAGGTTCCATTTCCTCCCGTAGCGGCAGTTTCTCCCTAGGAACCATGCCGTAGACCTCGGCGGAGCTTACCAAAAGAAATCGACACTCCATCCCCGCCCGAAGCCAAGCGGAGAGAAGGTTGAGGGTGCCCATGAAGTTCACATGGTAGGTCCGCTCCGGGTCCTCGAACGACTCCGCCGGCGAAGAAGACGCGGCAAGGTGATAGATGCGTTGGGGCTTGAGTGACTCGATCACTTCCCGCACCCGGCCGATTTCGCGCAGATCCGCGCCAACGATATTGAGACGTTCCTTGATGTGCTGAAGGTTGGCACAGTCGTCATCGGGAGCACGAAGGCCAATGACTTCCTCGTCTTTTCCCAGCAGGTATTCTGCCAGGTGAGAGCCTGCGAACCCAGCACAACCTGTAATCAGTGTCCTCATTCCGCCTCTAGCCGCGCCAGATCCTCGTCCACCATCATTTTGACCAGGCGGACGAAACTCACTTTGGGTTTCCAGCCCAATTCCTGCCGCGCTCTGCTAGAGTCTCCGAGCAGGTGATACACCTCTGCCGGGCGTAGCAAAGCCGCGTCCGTTTCAACGTAATCCCGGTAATCCATGCCCAGGTGGCCAAAGGCGATTTCCAGAAGCTGGCGTACGGAATGGGCCACTCCGCTGGCCACAACGTAATCTTTCGGTTCGTCCCGTTGGAGCATCTGCCACATGGCCTCGACGTAATCGCCGGCGAATCCCCAGTCACGCTCAGCGTCAAGGTTTCCCATCTTGAGCTTTTTTTGCTGGCCCAGTTTGATCCGCGCCGCGCCGTAACTCGCCTTTCGGGTGACAAACTCCAGGCCGCGCCGAGGCGATTCGTGATTGAACAGAATTCCTGAGCAGGTGAAAAGGCCGTAACTCTCCCGGTAATTGACGGTGATCCAGTGGCCGTAGAGCTTGGCCACGCCGTAGGGGCTGCGAGGGTAGAAGGCCGTGTTTTCATTTTGCGGACTCTCGCGGACCATGCCGAACATTTCACTCGAGGAGGCTTGGTAGAACCGTATTCTGGGATTCACCAGGCGGATCGCCTCCAGCATCCTGGTCACCCCGAGGGCTGTGAATTCGCCGGTCAGAGTCGGCTGGTTCCAGGAGGTCGGGACAAAAGATTGGGACGCCAGGTTATACAGTTCCTTTGGTTCGCATTGCTGGATGGCGCTGATCAGTGAATTCTGGTCAAGCAGATCCCCGGGAATAAGCTCGATCTTGTCTTGCAAGTGGTACAGCCTTTCGAAGTTTACCGTGCTGCTGCGCCGGACCAAGCCGCAAACACGATATCCCTTGGAGAGCAGGAACTCAGCCAGGTATGACCCGTCTTGCCCTGTAATTCCCGTGATCAGCGCGGTGTCCGCCACCAGTTTCCCCCTTTTGCGATCCGTGAGGAAAGTCAGGAATCAAACGTCATGACTCAGACCGACTGAGTCGAATTCCTGCACACGATCATAAGCCGCAGCCTGCGACTCTTCCGGCGCCGCCGCGGCTTCATAGTTAGCCTCCGGTTTCAATCTGCTTATTCCTGAATTCTAGCATTCTAGCGCTAATAAAGGCACGCATCTCTGCTTTGAAGCGCGACACGCCGAAGCGTTCTGCGTGACGTTGAATAAAGGCAGGCGAAAAGCGGCTCTCGTTTGACTCGAACAAGCGAATTGCGCCAGCCAGGGAATCGGCGGACTGTTCGGCGAAAAATATGCCGGTGGAAGCTTCGGGGGCGCCAGGATCTGTAGGGCTGCCGCCAACTACGGTCTCCAAGGCTCCTCCTCGGCCAAAGGCGATCACAGGCCGGCCAAAAGACTGGGCTTCGACCGGGACGATCCCGAAGTCTTCTTCGCCGGGAAACAGCAGGGCGCGGCAGCGCGCGTAATTCTCCCGCAATTCCTGGTCGGGTAAGTGTCCCAAAAACTTGACGGTGGGGCCGGCCAGAGTCCGCAGGCGCTCAAACTCTTCACCTTCGCCGATAACCCGCAGAGGCCGCCGCAGGCGATTGCACGCCTCAATCGCCAGGTCGACACGCTTATAATCCACAAGTTGACCTACCGTAAGGTAGTAGTCGTCCACTTCCGGCGAGATATACCCGGCGCAGACGTCCACAGGTGGATTGATCACCGTTGCCTTGCGGCGATAATGCTTGCCGATGCGGCCCGCCACATTCTGGGAATTCGCCACAAAATAGTCAACGCGCGCAGCGGCAGCATAATCCCAGAGTCGCATGTAATGCGCCGAGAGGGAAAACACCAAGCGCGCCACTCCTCCCATCCCTGGCTTGGCGCGATACTGATGGTACATATCCCAGATATAGCGCATAGGTGTGTGGCAATAGCAGATGTGGCAGGCGCGCGGTCGAGTTAGAACGCCTTTGGCCGCGCCGGACTCCGAACTGATCACCAGGTCGTAATCGTCCAGATTGAACTCCTCGAGCGCCAGGGGGAAGAGAGGGAAGAGTTTCTTATAGTGGAGCTTGACACCCGGCATTTTCTGAAGAAACGAGGTCGTGAAATTGCGCGAGCGTAGCGACGGAGGAAGCGCATCCGGATCGAGAACCATGGTGAAGAGATCGGCCTGGGGAAAGATGTCGGCCAGGGCTTCAACGACACGCTCCCCGCCCCGGAGTTTTACGAACCAGTAATGGACAATGGCCACCCGAAGACTCGCGAGGGGGTCCGGCTTCTGCGCGCCTTGAGTTTGCCCGCTCTCGGAGCTGTCTTCCTCGGGTCGTTTGGCGTCATCCATAAGTGCACCTGGCAAATTGCGGCAGGATCAGGGGCGTTCCACAATCGATACAGATTGGCGACCCGCTCTAACCTCTATCGAAGATGTTGGAGCCAAACGCAGGTCGTAAACTTGGTAGATGTCTAAGCGATCGTCCCGGTCTTCGGTTTTGACCACCCGCGCGCCTCCGCCTTGTCCATTCACCTCGAGGAACAGGCCTTTCGAGCAGAGCATCAGTACCCGGTCTCTCGAGACCTCCAAAGTCGGCCCGCGTTCGCCCCCTTCGCTCGCGTTCAGCAGGCTGACTTCGTTGAGAGAGCCGCCTTGCTGTACCGGGGGCGGACGGCGAAATCCGGGAATCGGATCGCTATCTCCCAGGGCTGTATAGAACGGTACTTTGGGAAAGTAGTATTCAAAGATCCGGCCGTTCAGGCAGTCTGGTGGTCCAAGCTGTATAAAGAGCATCGCCGAATCACCTTGCAGAAGGAGCCTCCGGATCTCCTCGAAGTATCTCTCTTTCACCGATTGGTCGAAGCGTAGCTGGTCATACACGCAGGAAATAAATGAGCGGTTCAACGCCTCAGGGACAAGTCTGGACAGTCTGAGAGATTTGGATGCGACCTTGGGTTCGGGCAACCTGGGGGTAAGGAAGAAAACACCCCCATTCGCGAGAACGGCCAAGAACAGGAGGAGCCAAAACTGGTTCTTGCCGCTTCGATTCGGCGCGGAGAGGGTGAGGACAGCCCACCTCGAAACCAGCAGAAGCAGAGGTGGCAGGCAGGCCAGGCAGTGGGAGACCCTCCCAATGTAAAGCAGGCTGAAAAACAGTAGAAATGGAACGGCCCAGACAACCAGAAGTAGGGCTTGGTCCCCTTCTATCTGATCCGCTTCCCTGTTGGGCCTGAGCAGCATGCACAGCACAGCGAGAACAACTAGAAACGGTAACAACCCCAGCGCCACGCCGCCGACCAACTTTATCAACATCCAGATGTGCGCCTCTGGTGAAGCGCCGAAAAAGATGTTCCCCCTCTTAAGAGCGTCGGAGAATTGGGTACCCACAAGCCCGCTGTACCTGCTGTAGCCGCCGGCGGAAATGACTGTGGGAATGTACCATGCGGCATAGACAACCAATGCGGATGAGAATGCGAGGGGCACCCAGCGCCGGCACAGAGCAGAGCGCCAGAAGGGAAAAAGGAAGAGGGGGGCGAGCAGAAGAAGCTGGTCTGGCCTAAGGCCGGTGGCCAGACCATAGACAATGCCTGCGCATGCTGCCGCTAACGCGCTTGGTGACCTCAACAACAAGAAGACAGCAAGACCAACTGCCAGGCTGCTGAAGCCGGCGGCGGCATAGATTTCCCCGATTAGTCCATGGAACCACACGAGGGGACACGTAGCCCACACAGCGGACGCTAGCAGCGCAGTGCGCCGATCGTACATCGAAAAGGCAAGGACGAATATCAGCACCGTTGAAAGGGCGGAGAAGAGCGCGGAGAGCGCGGTGAGCGTCAAGTTGTCGTCATGGACAAGCCGGAACAGCGTTCTTGCCAGTCCGACGTAGACAATATACCCCGGTGGCTGGGGCTGGTCATGGCCGATATCGAAATGGTGGATAGCAAGCGCAAATTGGACGGGGTCCCAACCGGATAGCAACTTGGACCGTAAGGGGATTCTCGTGGCGAGGCAGAAACAGAAAAGGACTACGCTCCCCACGATGAGAAAACGCGAATTAGACCATCGCTGTACGCTACTGTCATCTTCTCCAACGAGCGGCGCGTTGACGGCAGCAACAGCATTCTTCGAAACAAGCGTCATGGCATAACCTTGCTCAGGTCCCCAGCGCCTCCCGATACACCTCGCAGTGTCTGCGCGCGAATTCCTCCCAGGAGAAGAGCTTGGCTCGCTCCAGACCTTTCGAGCGCAGTGTTACTTGAAGCTGGCTTGATCTTAGAACCCTTTCCATGGCCATTGCAAGGTCATCCACACTCGCCGGTTCAAAATACTCGGCCGCTTCCCCCGCCACTTCGGGCAGGGAAGCAGCCCGTGAGCATACTACTGGGGTCCCGCAGGCCATAGCCTCCAAAACAGGCAGGCCGAATCCCTCGATCAAGGACGGCATCACCAATATCTCGGCCGCCGCATACACCCACGGAAGGTCCTGGCGCGGGGCATGCGGAGCGAAGATGACTCGCTCCCCGAGCCCCAGGCTCATGGATTCATCGACTAAACCTGCCTTCCATTTTCGGTCATCACCAAGGATTACCAGTTGGAGATCAAAGTCACTGTGAGCGCATATTTGAGCGAATGCCCGGATGAGGGTTTTAACGTTCTTGTGGGGTTTTAGATTGCCGACAAAAAGTATATAAGGCCGACTAACGCCCAGCAAAAAGGAGACGCGGCTAAGAGCCTCCTTGCGGTCCTGTGGGCGGAAGCGTTCGCTGACCCCCAGGTAAGCCACACTCACTTTTGAAGGTGAAACCGCGAGGTGTTCAACGATCTGCTGCTTTGTGAATTCTGAATTGGCAATGATGCGATCAGCTTTCCTCGCCACCAGGTGGAACATCGGCCGAGCATAGAACCACGCAGCAAGAGTTCGTCCGATCGTCGGGTCCGATAAGTGAATAACATCGTGAATCGTCACTACCAGGTTGCCTCGATACAGCAGTGAGGCGTTATAGTGCGGGCTGTGGAGTATTTGAGCGTGCCGTGCGAGCCGCGCTATTTCCCATTGCTCGCTCAAGCTGTAGATCGGCGACCTGGCTGCGACGAATCGGAACCTCGCGGGCGGCAGGCCATCCAAGGCTTCCCGCCGCTGGCAAATCACTTCAAACACGTATTCGTTCTCCAAAGCTGCCAGGTGCGTGAGCAAGTTCCTGAGATAGGTCCCGATACCGGAATGCTCGGACATTCTGGCATCAATTGCAATTACGCGCTCCATCTTTCCGTCCCGTAGAGACGGCATTGCGCCGACAATTGGTGAGGATAAAACACTTAAGAGGGGCCTGAGAAAACTCTAAGAGCGCAGCGGAACGGCACCGCCCTTCTGGCTGAACTCAGTGGCCGCTTCTTTTCCGCTCGCGACTCAGACTTGTCGACCCAACATCCTCTCAACTTGCCCACGCAAGCTCCTATATCGAGCCGGGGTGGTTCGCTAACCGCCCTGGCCTTTCGCGATTCATTGACCAGGAATGGAGGACAAATCCATACGATAGTTCCCTTCCAGTTTGACCGTTGATCTGGGGCTCGCCTGATCCAGACGGGAGAATACGCCTGCCCCCATAAGGTTGTTCCGAATCAGAAAAACAGGTGTCACGGAAGGGTTCTTGCTTCCCCCCTCCACCGAAATATCAACTGGGAATGGGTGCAGTCCAACCAGGCGATTGCCTTCAATAACGGTCAATGGAGCGATCTTTGGATCGTCCTGATACACGAAAATGGCTGCACTTCCGGGAGGCTGTTCTACGTTTGAGCGCACCGTGTTATTCGAGATGTCGCAGTAACCGGGGTCGCCAGGCGACAACGAGTACGTACGACCCGCCCAAATGGCTCCATGCACCCTGGTAGCAACCACGTCAAACAGGAAGTCATTACCGGAAATCACCACGATATGCTTAGGGTTCGCATCGGAAAGGAACACCGTGACATTTCGCAACGTGTTGTCTTTGAAAACGAATCTCTCCGGCAGTCCGCTCGTTGAACTAATGAAGCACGGAGTAGTATCAAGGCAGGTAAAATGATTGCCCACCACTTGCGTGTCGCGATCATAAGGCGCGGTTTGGCCGGTCGTATAGGTGCGAAGCAGCGGTTTATCCCAGCTACTGGAAACCACGGTGTTGCCGGTTATCAGAACGTCCCGGTTGTAATAGAAAGTAGCAATGGCCCCATTAGCCCCGTCTTTTACGTAGTTGTTCGAGAAGACGACGGAATTGCTCCCTTCCGAGTCGAGGCATACGTCGCCGCACGTCTCGATGATATTGCCAGAAGCGACGACGCCCTCGCCCATGCTGCCCCAAATCCCCCCTCCCCCGACATCGGTAATTTTGTTGCCAATGAAGGAGAGATCGCGGGCTCCGCGCTTGTTCGTCACGGCGCCCTGGCCTGTCTTGGGGTTCGCGTCGCCACCCCACCACTGGAAGCCATGCACGAAGCCCTGAATGAAGTTGTCGTTCGCGACGACGCCCTGCGTGAAGGTAATGTTAACGGCTGCCCCCGAAGGGCCATCACTGCGGTTTGAGAATGCCGTATTCCCGATCAGCTTGATGTCAGAAGAGGAGTTCAACTCACTAAGGCGAATGTTGTTTGTGTGGCAACCCGTCACCTCGACTTCCTGTCCCTCGTCAACTTTCACCAACACAGATCCAGGCGACTCGCGCGGGGCCTGGGCACAAAGATTCGACACTTTCAGATTGTAAGTGCTTTTCCCGGAAATGAACGGCCCGGGCGAAGGGAAAGACAAAGTGATCAATGTAGCGCAGCCTTCGCCTACTACCGAATTGCCATTCTGTACCTGGATTCCGGCATTCCACGTCGTCGGCGCAAGAAGGTGCAGGACATGATTCGAAGAAAGAGTGACTCGAGTTTCCACGGTGCCTGCCCGGCCTACCCGGATTTCCCCGGCTTCACGCCCCAGACTGGCATCTGCGGCATTAATCTGCGCGCCCAAGTCGTTTCCTTGGTGATGTTCAGCCCATCGAATATTCCCGGACTCCCCCGGAAGTGCCGGCGCGCGGCTTTCCTGAAGAGCGGCGCCAAGATGCCGCAGCAAGTGCGGTAAGAGGTGCACGGATTGCGACAAGTTTTTGTGCGCAGGGATCGGCCCCCATAGTGGACTGTAACCCTCCGTGAGGCTACCCTGCAGAGAAAGGGAAGCCGCCGCAAGGACGAAAGCAATTTTGAGATTCCGCACGATGTGGAGTCACCCCTTGGCCCTAAACTGCGAGAACAGAACGAGACAGGGAAACAACTTGCGCATGCTTGTCTTCCTCCCCGTTCCACCTCCCGTCTCAGATTATAATCGCGCAAGTCCAGGCGCCAACTTTCGCGTTTTTCCGCCCACAACCTGTTGCTGAGGCCGGGCTGCGTGCATTGCTGCGATTTCTCTTTCACTCATCGGTTCGCACCAGATGATCGCTACGAGGAACCAGAAATAGAAATTCGAAGGGAAACTGTCAAGATATGGAATGAACAAACAAGCGAACGCGATCCCGGCGACACCCAGGAAGGTGGCTAGGAACAAGCCTCTCCTCTCGCGATCTCCCTTGACCGCGCGGTACCGATGGTGGCTCTCGAATAGCGACAGGCCGATGATAGCCAGGAGAATAACCAGGCTGGCGCCCCCCCGAAGGTAAAATGTCCTCAGGTAGTATGTTTCTGGCGCTAGAGCCTGATTGCGCGGTACAAATGTGCCAAAGACGTACTCGGCCGGCTCAAACCGTTTGATCGCGTCCTCAGCCAGAACAACGCTCGTGTAGTGAGAAGTGGCGCTCTCCTCCCTAAAGGCGGCTAGTCTCTCCATGCGTATGACAAGGAATTTGGCAACCCCGACATCCGGAAATATGTAATAGAGTGCAGCAACCAAGACGGCGACCGCAATTACGGTCATGGCGCTCTTTACCCTGTCTTTCGTAAAAAGCACCAGGTTCATTGTGGTGAAGACCATCGCAAAGCTGGCGCTCAGGGATATGGTCGCCGCGAGCGCGCACAAGCAGAGGATCAAGAACGCGACAACTTTTGGAGACCACCTTATTGCCCGTTCAGCCAGAAAGGCCAGCACGGTCGCAATCGTCAGCATCATGAACACCCCGTAATCGTTGGGGGAGCCGATGATTGAGCCATAGCGGGTGTACAGTCCACCGTACCCGAAGCCCGTTCGCCGGCCTGAGAACATCTCAATGCCCAGGAATATGAGGGAGAGCGAGACCAAGGGAATGAATGTGCGGAGATACCTGATGGAGCTTTCGCCCCGCAAGATAAAAGGCAACAGAAACACAAAGGGAACATACTCCAGCGGGTATCTCATGGCAGTGAGGACAATATCAAACACCCTGCCGCGTGCGTAAATCAAAGCGAAAGTCGGCAAGACGAGATAAACCAACGTCAGAAGGACTAATATCAATCCTCGAGCGGTCAGCCGCAAAGGCATATTTCGGTCATAGCGCGGTTTAGTTAATGCTCTGAAAGCAAACACTCCCACAAAACCTATCCACACAATATCCTTGATGACTTTCACCCAGCCCGGAGCGTCCTGCCCGTAGATCGTCGTGTAGGGGTTCCCCCACCCCATCACCCATCTCGAATAATAGTAGATCACGGTGAACGCGAGATAGGCATTCATGAGGTTGGGCTTCAGGAAGAACTCCCGGTCCAGGAACGAATAGACGAAAAGGATTCCAAGCAACCATGCGGTCCCGTCATTATGCGAGTAGTAGTTGTACGCGGCCCCGAAAAACAAAGCGACCCGAAGCAAATGAAAGGCGAACACCCTCCATGTGGCAGATTTCAGCGCCCTTCCTTCCAATTGCAGTTGGTCGTGATCTGCCGTGCGAGTAATCGCCTCGGAATCGTAAGAACGCGCCACTCTTTCCACCCGTCCTCCCATATCATTGGAAGCTCGAGATTCGAAATTCGATAATCGAATTCAAAACTCGACAGACCTGATTTTGTCCGGCTGCTGGATATCCGAATTTCGAGCTTTGGTGCCGATTAATCACCCTCGCCGTAAAATCGGGTGAGTTCAGAACAGGATCGCCGGATGTTGAAATCTGTCTGCTCGATGATGCCCAGTGCCATCTGTTTCTCCAATCGTCCGCTCTGGAGCAGTCTCAACAAGGTTGCAGCCCAAGGCTTCGGGCCTTCGGACAAAGAAAGCTGTTCCACGCCCCCAGGCACCACGCTCGCTTCAGCAGGGACTGCACTGGAAGCGAGGCTGCGAAGTCCCGCAGCCTGGGCCTCGGTCAAAACGATTGCTAAACCCTCTTCCAAGGACGGTAAAGCAAACACGTCCATTGCCGAGAGCATCAAGCGAGGGACGTCGGACCGCTGACCGGCGAAGACGACATTCTTGTCCAAGCCAAACTCCCGCGCCATGGCCTCGATCTTGGGGCGCATCGGGCCGTCACCCACCAATAAGAACCTCACCTCGGGTCGTACTTTCAGGATCGCCCGGCCTACTTGCAACAAGAAGGCCTGGTTTTTTCTGCGCTCGAACAGGCCCACGTGTCCTACGACCGGAGCGTCGACGGGAATTCCAAACTCCCTTCGCGTTTCTTCTCGCGATGGAAGAGTCCGAAATTGGTCCAAATTGATTCCGCAGTGAAGCACGCGAAAGCGTGGGTCCGACCTCCACTGGGAACCGAACAGGAATCTCGCAGCCGCCTCGGAACAAGCCAAGCCCGTGGTCGCATACTTTTGAACCGCGGTCCGCATGGCTGCGCGCCAGGCGCCCCTCAAAAGGGAGTGCGAATGGAGGTCGTTGCTGTTGTGGCTATGCGCAATGCGTTTCGGAACACCTTCAAGCATCGCCCCCCGCAGCACCACCCCCGAAGGCAAACCCACGTGGGAATGCACGACATCATATCGCTCCGCGCGAAGGAGTTGGCGAAACCGCCAAGGGAAGGTCGCCAAGTTGGACCTGAGGGGGCAGAGTATCACGCGCCCGCCCAACGCTGTGACCTCCTCGCAAAGGCTTGCTGACGGCGGCCAGAGGCAGCAAAAATCAGACTTGATACGACCGTGGTCGATTTGCCTGGTGGCCTTCAGCAGCCAAGCCTCGGCGCCGCCGCCCGGTACGGCGCGCACGACTTGGAGGACCCTTACTGGTCTGTTAACCACTCGAAATCCCTTGCCTGCTGAGAGGCTATTCTTACCAGGTCTGTTTTGCCCCTGGTAAGGCGGCAAAGCGCAAAGGGAAAAGGGCATTTGGGAAAGCCTTGCCCTTTGCCATTTGTAACTCCTTCATTTCGAGGGCTGCCTCGCAGAGTTTTTTCCCGCGACCACGCGCTCCATGCACTCCAAGAGCTGAGCCGCGGCTCTGCCCCAGCTAAAACAAGCCGCCCGGCTAAGCCCCTTTTCGATCATCGCTTTCCGTAGGCTATCGTCACCTCTCACCCGCAAAATGGCCTCTGCGAATGCCTCGGGTTCAGTGGGAGAAACCAGCAGAGCCGCCTCCCCGACAACCTCCGGTACGGAGGATGTATTCGAAGCTATGACCGGGACTCCGCAAGCCATCGCTTCCACCAGGGGTAGCCCAAAACCCTCATAAAGCGAAGGAAATACAAACACACTACTCCCTGAGTATAACACGGGCAGGTCTTCCTCCGGCACCACGCCCAGGAAACGGACTTCGTCGCCGGTAAGGCCTAGGCGGCGGATGGTTTCGTCCAGTTGAGTGTTCTTCCAGCCTCGTGCCCCAGCCACGACAAGCTGGAAACAGTCTTTTACTCGATCGCGTAGTATCTTCCACGCTTCAACCAGAGTAGCCAGGTTCTTGCGCGGCTGCACGGTTCCTACCGCGAGTGCGTAGTCTGTCGATACCCCGTACCTGCCGGCGACATATTCTGCCGCCATTAAGTGGTCTTGGGGTTTGTAGGCCGAGTCGATCCCTAGATGAATGACCTCCATCCTCGATTCGGGAAGGTGCAAGACGCGTTGGAGATCGCGTGCTGTCGACTGCGAATCCGAGACGATCCTGTCCGCTTTTTGAACCGATGGCCAGACCAGCAACCGATGGGCATAGTAGGTCTTCCGGCTCATCGTCTGTGGATAAAGGCGCCACTCGAGGTCGTGCACAGTGAGAACGGTTGCGACACGAGAAGGAATAGCGAGGTGCGGAATGTACATCGCGCTCCAAAAGACGTCCAAATTGTCTTCAAGAATCGCCCTTCTTCCTTCCGTCAAAAACCAGACAATGCCCGGAAGGCGAGATCCGCGTGACGCTATTCTCTTGTGCCAGCGCGGGTTCCCCAAAGGAAAGTCAAATTCGCGGTGTGAGTACAAGTAGTAGGAATTCGCCTGGTCGGCCTTTTCGAGCTCGCGGGCAAGGCCTCTCACGACCCGGGGAACCCCTGCGGCCTGTACTGACAGCGGCCGAGCGTCAATGCCGATTCTCATTCTGATCTCGAGGGGTAACCCTTGCGGTTGCCTGAGGGTGACGGCAAGGGCCGCCGCTATTGCTGTTGCAAATGCTTTTGATGCACCACATTCTGCATGCACGTCAAAGTTTCTCGAGCTGCTTTGTCCCAGCGGAAGCCGGCCGGCTGCTGGCTGGGAACGAACTCAACATCAGCACTTTCGGCACCGATGGACAGTGGGGCGAAGTCGACAACCCGCAGGAAGTGGCGCTATACGAGAGCATGGCAAGGGAAGGCGATCTCCAGCTCCAAGAAGCGTCACTCTAGGCGTGGCCAAAGTTCCCCCGGCGTGGGACGATTGCCTCAACGATGTCAGAAGGGACGACCTCGTGCTGATGGCAAATCTCCCGCTCCTCACAAGGTATAACCGATTCTTTCAATCCGCCTTTTCGTTTCGGCATCCAGCTCATCCGTGAAGGCTTTGAATCGGGGGACTTCTTTTTCGACCGACAGGTAGCGGAAGGGCTTGGACAGAGGACGTTGCAGGCGTACCCGGCTCAAATCAAGATCAACGGACATCACCTGAGCGATCTTGGAGAACTCTCTTGCCGGATCGGTCATAAAGTCCTCAAACCGTAGGGCGAGTGTGGCGGATTGGAGATAGAGTTCAGTTTCTTCAATGAAGTCCCGGAACGACAGAAAGGGCAGGCCAGGCGCAACAGCGAAGAAACTAGGGTCGCCATCTGCAAAGGCCCTGAATTCACCAAAATGCTCGTCCAGATCGGTACAGAAATCGTCTGTTTTCTTATAGACTTGCGAGATGCAAACCCCGTATTTGTCGTGAAGGAAGGTCCGCCAATAAACCCAATTGGACAGTAGAGAATCGAGGGGGTGACGATAGATGAAAATCAAGTCGGCGATTCTCGATCGGACCGCTTCCAGGACCAGGCGCGTGACCGATGGCAAAGCCTGGTGGCGAGAAACGTGACTGATCGTGGCATGGCCGCTATAGATCATAGAGGTTGGACGTTGATGGTGGCGGATCGTATCCCTGAAGTACTTCGCCCTTCTTCCCGTGTACTGCATCACCAAGCCGTTGATGTAGAGCCTTCCCGTGCCGAACAATCCAATCAGGTAAGCCGTCCTGTCGTTCCCCGGGCTGAAGACTTTCCAGTACCAATCGGTTTCCGCCGGATACTCGGAGGCTCTTCGCAGTCTCCAGCGAACGGCTTTAGGCACGAATCTTTTTAGCTTCTGAGACACCCGCATTCGGTCGGCTCCAACTTGCTCGAGGTTCCTATGTCCTGGATGGAACCCTGTGGCCGTTCGAGGGCTTCTACAGCGACCCAACGTGGCGCCCCGAGGGCCGGGCGTGGAAGCACAGCCTATCCGAACCACCAGGCTTATCGCCTTTCGGAGTTTTTGCGTGTCACTACACTCTGCATGCACGCCAGATGGTGGCGAGCTGATGTGTCCCAGCGGAAGCCGGTCGCCTGCTTCAGTCCCTTCTCGATCATCGCCCTCCGCAAGCCCTCGTCGCTTCTCACTCGCAGGATCGCTTCCGCGAATGCCTCCGGCTCGGTAGGTGGAACCAGCAGGCCGGCGTCACCCACAACCTCTGGAATAGAAGATGTGTTTGAGGCAACGACCGGGACCCCGCAAGCCATTGCCTCCACCAGCGGGAGACCAAATCCCTCATAAAGTGAAGGAAATACGAATAGACTGCTCCCGGAGTATAGCATGGGCAGGTCTTCATCCGGCACAAAGCCCAGGAAACGAATGTCTTTGTCGGTCAGGCCGAGAGATTGGACAGCATTGAGAAAACCCGAGAATCTGCCGCCCCTTGCGCCCGCCACCAGAAGCTGCAAGGAGATTTCGCCGGCCCCGCGCAGGATTTTCAGAGCTCGAACGAGGGTGATGAGGTTCTTGTGCGGCACAATCGTGCCCAGGGTCAAAATATAGTCCTTCGACACCCCGTACTTGGCGGCTATAAATTCGGCGGCGGCTCGAGGGTCCTGTGGCTGGTGGGCTGTGCCGACCCCAAGATAAATGACTTCGATTTTTGACTCAGGCACCTTCAGGACCCGCTCGAGGTCTCTCGCTGTGGAGCGAGACTCCACGATGATCCTGTCCGCTTGCTGCGTCGACCGCTCGAAAAAGAGCCAGAACATGCATCGGTGGAAAAGGCCCGCGATGTGGGAGTAGAGAGGCCAGGTAAGGTCATGAACTGTGAGGACCTTCGCGAGCTCCGAGGGAAGCCTGAGAGGCAGCATATCAACAGTGCCCCAGAATAGATCGAGCCGGTCACGAATGATCACCCGCCGGCCTACGGTTTGCAGCCACAACGTTCCCGGCAAGAAAGGGGGCCCGGGGACGATCCGTTTATGCCAACGGCCGCCCTCCCAAGGGAGTTCGAAGTCGCGGTCGGAGTAAAGGTAGTAGCAATTCTCGGAGTCAATCTTGTGCAGTTCTTCGATGACGCACTGGATTACTCGAGCCGTCCCTGCGCGCACGCGCGATAAAGGGAGAGCGCTAATGCCGATTTTCATCGAGCACACCAACTCCTTTGGGCGCATCGTCTCGCGTCCGTGTTTTTCCGCAGCCCCAAGCGATTCCCAAGGCTGGGTTCACAATACCATCCGGTCGGCTTCCGCGCCCAAAGAGGACAAACGGCGGAGCAGTTGGTCGCATTCGGGAATCCGCTTGTCAAGCATAAAGACGTCAGTATACCCAGGCTCCCGGCCGGAAACCTCGGTCACAAAACGGCGAATTTCAGTGGGAGCTATGAGGTTGAACCGAGTGGGATTTGACACATAGAAGAGGTCGAACAGGTGAAACGATTCACCTAGACTCTCCAAATAGGATCGCGCCTGCTCGAAACCGCCGGCCACCTGGGTGGGCGCGAGTTCGAAAATGATGGAGACAAGCCGCGTGGGAAGGAGTTGCAACAGGCGACTAATGATTACCGAATCGGATCCTTCCACGTCGATCTTTACGAATAGGGGTTGGTCGCAATGGTGCCGCTCCAGGTAGCTTAAGATATCGACGCTTTGGACGATCAGGGTGCTCGATGAGATGTGCCGGCGTCCCGGTGCCAATCGGCTGAGTTTGCTCCTTAGCACCTTTCCCACGCATTCAATCTTGCTTTTCAGAGACTTCCCTTTCATCGACTGGCGCCAGAAGTGGATTAGCCGGCCGGACCCTCCTTGAGCGCGTGTATCTTCCTGAATGATGTGGCCCCCGTCGGAGTACCCGCTCGTATAGGCGAATAACATCAGGCCGTCAAACTCTGAGACGGCCAGATCTTCATGCTTCACAATGTCTCCCAAGCCGTTCAGCTCGATGCTGTAGCGCACCAACTCTCCGACTTCGGTAGGTTCAAAGGCGATTACTCGGTTGGCTCGCGCGAATGTTCGAATGCAATTTCCTATCTTCAGGCTGAACTCCCCAACATGGCTGCCAATGTCCAGCGCCACAAAGTCGACTCCGTGCTTCCACAAATGGTGCATAAAAACATAGATCCCGTACCGGGCTAGAGAGAGTCTTTCGACGTTCTCGGGCGTGACCACCGAAGGAGGGTAGCCATGTTGGCGGATGAAGTGTTGGTAGTCCTGGAGCGACTGGCTCTTTCGTCCTTGGGGTATTGCGTGGTCATACAAGTAGTCGTCCTTGAACATGAAGAGCTTCAAACCGTCGAAGTCGACGAGATCAATCTCTTCATTGCCCAGCCGGCGACTCACGCGCGCACCCCCGCAGAAAAGTCGGGTTTAGATAGTACCTCGTTGCACCGTACTAGCTGTCTCAAATTCAGTCCCCTCGGCGTACCCAAGCTGACGGCCGTTCGCTGTCTGGCCGGCAGTGTCGCGATTCTCTTGGCTGAGCAGCCATCGCTGCCTCTCCGTGCGTTTCGGAGTTCATTTAGGCGTTGCTCGCGCCGCCGACCAAACCGACGAGAGCCATCGAATGTGAAGCCTCTTCAGCCATCGAATTAGGGATGGGGGAAGAAGTGCCAATCCGAAATATAACATAAACCGCAGATTATGCAGGACCTGCGGATGAGCACGCGCGGCGGCCCGGCCATACTGCAAGACATGCGGAAGCGAAGCGTTCCATCTGCGGAGCTCTGGCAAGTCGATGGCCAGCTCCCGTGTTACGTGGCGGCCGATCTCGCGGTCCAGGTTCCCCCCGTGCAGGGCTACCAGATCGTGAGTCGCTCGGGCGAGTTTGAGCCGCTCATCCAACATTTGCAGAGAATTGGCAAGAATCTTCTGCGTGGTTTGCGACGAATGGACACGATTTGAGATGAGCAATTCGTCTAGGAACGCTACTTGTCCCTCAAATGCCAGGCGCTGCCACAGGTCCGCATCCGCGCTCAGTCTCAAGTTGGGGTCGAATGCCCCGAGTTTCAACGCGAGCGATCGCCTGAACATGGCGCTAGGCATAACAATATAGCCTCTCGTCCAGTAGCCGGCAACAAAATCCAGGCCACCGGCAAGCGGGGGCCAAGAATGCGGGCGAGTTACGCAGAGAACGGTCCCACCCGCATCAATTGCCTGGGCGGCGGTGTGGACCAGCACCACTTCCGGATTTGATTCTAGAACCTCCACTTCCCGCCGTAGCAGCCCCGGCAGCATGACGTCATCGTCATGGAAGACTATGGCGTACTCGCCCTGCGCAAGATTCAGGCAGCGGTTCCAGTTCTCTACTAACCCCATATTCTGGGGGTTGCGGACGTACTTGATTCTGGAATCCCGAAATCCCCGGATCACGTCGTCGGTGTGGTCCGGGGAGGCGTCATTGACGATGAGGAGTTCATAGTCGCGAAACTCCTGGGACAGCACGCTTTCAATGGACGCCGGCAGAAAACGTGCCTTATTGAAGGTTGGAAGGCAGACAGTTACCTTCGGATTGTGCATGACCGCGCATCCTCACATATCCCCGGACGCAGGCCTCGCGCACGCTTCAGATGCCAGAGCAACCTCTCTCCGGCTTGCTCGAGCGTCCAGCCCTGCCTGACAACCTCGATCCCCCTACCCCCCATCAGTTGTGCGCGGGCTTCATCCTCAAGTAATTCCCTGACCGCTTGGGCAAAAGCTTCTTCATCTCGTTCCGTTAGGATCCCCGTCTCATTGTGAAGGACCGTTTCTCTGACGCCGCCTTCTTTAACGGCAACGACTGGCGTACCGCAGCTCATGGCCTCCAGGGGGGCTAAGCCTAGAGGTTCGAGAATGGCTGCATAGACAAAGAGTCTTGCCTGATTGTACAGACTGACAAGTTCGCTCTCCCGGACATCGGTCTTTGTTTCAAGCGTTACGTCCAGCTCGGCGGCCGTTTGTTGCAAATACGCCTGCCACCCCGGAAGGGCGGAGTTCCCCACGATTACCAGCCTCGGCCGTATCTGCTTCTCGATGAGACTCAAGGCCCGAATGACGAAGTCGAACCCTTTATGCGGGAAGTAGGTCCCCACTGACAGAATGAAACTCTCTTTGGGCAAACCGAGGGGTCGAAAAAGGGCGGTGTCTATTCCAAGCTGGGAAACGAAGGAGTTGAGCCCGTATGATCTAAGAATAGCCTCTCGAGAAAAGTAGGAGTTCGCAAGGATGTATTTTGCGCAAGACACATTCTGTCTGTCGAGCCTCGCCAACCTGCTCCTCATATGGGCTTGTCGGAATTTCTTGTACATCGGCACGGGGAGGGTGGGTGCAGCCTGCGCGACTCTCTCGATGAAAGCTTCGTGCCCGCGAAAGGGCTGCTGGCAGTAGTACGCGGTCGGTTTCTCGAGATGCTTCAAGATGAATGGTGTATTGGTGAATCGGTCTTGTTCCGACAACACAACGTCGTAGGGGCCCGAGTTGATCGCCTCGGCAATCTGCTTTTGTATCCATTCAATGTCAGCCCAGGAGTGAAAGAGGCGGAAGACTTTTCGGAAGGAGGACAAAACAATGCTCAATCGTGTGCCTCGCTGGGGATAAACATGAATACCGCTCACGATGTCTTTGAGCGGCAAATACTCCTCGTCAGCCGTGGATGGCACATGGAGGTCCACCTGATGGCCGGCTTGCACGATGTGCCTGACGGAATTGTATAACGCCCTTTTGGCCCCCCCGGACGGCAAGTTGTGAAACACGGCAATTTTCATTTCGCTGACTGTACCCTTAGCGACTGTTTGTCACTCCCCGGACACTCGGCGCACCGCTGGACCGAGTACAGGTAATAATCTGGCAGCCTGGTTCAAATCGAACTTGTCAAAGAACCTGGTTATGACCAAAGCCAATAGGTAAACCACCCCAAAGACAACGACCTCTAACATCAGCCCGCCCCAACCGAGGGTTCTCCGCGAACTGATCAGTAAACACGTTCCCGCGCCGGCCAGCGAAGCACTCATTGGTTTTAGGTACGACTCCGTGAATAGGCGTTTGTAGGGATAACCACTATATCGATGAAAAAGGTACATGAAAAGCGTCGTACCTACACAGGCTGAGACGAGAGTCCCCATGACGGCGCCCGCAAAACCATAATGCCGGATCAGGAAGAAGCTCATTGCCAAGTTTAGAACCGTGGAGGAAACGGCCGAGTTTACTGCGGGAGCTAGCTCCCCTTGGCCGACGGAGACATAAACCCCCGGACCTGTCGTCACGACCACAATGTTGGTCAGAACCAGAAGCGCCAGCGGAACGGCAACGACGCTCAAATGGGTGCCCAGCCACAAGTTCACAAACGGGCGGCAAAGAAGCGAGGCCAGCACAACCATCGGTACGCTGAAGACGGCCATATATTTGTGCGCCCGGTAGTAAAGTTCCTGCAGTTTCTCGCCGTGACCCTTGGCATCGAGTTCTGACGCCGCTGCCAGGAGCGGCGACAGCAATAATTCCGGCAAGCGCCGCGCCCTCATGCCGGCAGAGTTCGCGATGTTGTACCATCCCACCGGAGTAACACCCACAAGCCAGGCCAAGTAAACCTTTTCGATTTGGCTCTGGACCACGGAGCCGATCTGGGTCGAGTAGAGGCGCCAACTGAAGCTGAAAATCTCCTTCATCTCTTCCCGATCAAAGTGAAGGGGGTTTACGGAAACCTGTGGGAGCAGCTTGTGCGCCGACCCCATTAGAAGTGCAAGGCTAACGATTGCGCCCGCTAAGTTGGCGTAGATCAAACCCCGCAATTGCCAGCCGAGGACTAAGAAAACGACTGTGAAGAGCGCGTTGCTAACCACACCAACAAAGCCGAGAACGCTGCTGAGGTCCATCCGCTGCAAGCCGAGGACAACTGACGAGAAGGGCGCTGTGAGGAAGTTGGTTCCCATGGTCAAAATCATGATCAGCCAGAGGGTGCGAAGCTCCGTAAAAGGTGTGGCCACGTTTCGAAAGAGGATGGGCAGCAAACGGCCGGCGAAAACCCAGAGGCTGCCCGTCAGCAAAATTGAAATGAGGAGATAAAACATCAGACCTGTATCGAGTAACCGCTTCAGCGCCGCGAAATCACCCTTGGCGAAATATTCGGCCACATGTTTGGTAAGAGTCCCGAACATGCCCAGATCAGTGAGCGAGGTAAAGCCGAGGATCGTCATGAAAACCGCATAGCTTCCATATTCGGAAATCCCAACTCTCCCCAGAATAAACGGGATAAGGAGGAAGGGAATAGGAAACACCAGTAGGTTCTGAAGCGCCGAAAAAAGTGTATTACGAACCACTTTGGAACTTACAGGTTTCTGTTCGGGCGCAAATAGCCTCGCCAACAATTCCACGGTTACCTCAACCGAAAGAGCCTGTGCTTAGCTTGCGCAGGCAGGGCCAACAAGGCAATACATCATGCGAATAGCAGTGACCGGAGAACCTTCGAGTAAATCGGAACGGTCCCCTTCCATCTCTGGCGGACCCTGCCTAAAGGGCTCAACGAGAACAGAACGGCCAACGGCATTCTGAGACAAAGTGTTCCTGCCAAGGTTAACCGGAAGAGCAGAAACCGGCTAGGGCTGGAGTGCTTTCTGAAGAACCGAATAAGCCCCTCGAAATACATGCCTGCCCGTTCCGATCGCATGACTTTCTTGAAGGACGCGCCGCCGTAGTGAGTTATCTGGGCGTCCGGGATATACCACAACTTCCAGCCGGCCTTCTCAAGGCGATAGCACAGGTCGGTGTCTTCGAACAAGAAATAGAACCCTTCGTCGAAGAGGCCGACCGCCTCCAGGGCCTCCCGTCGCGCCAGGAGGCAGGCGCAGTCGATCTGTTCCGCCTCGCCGCCGCGGTTTTCATCGCGGCGATTAGTCAGCAAATCCCGCGTCACGGGGAACTTCTCGAAAACGACATCAAGATTCAGAAGCTCTGAAACCACCCCGCGCAAGCGCGGAAACCGCTTGGGAGCGTTGCCCCGCTGGAATGACCCATCGGCATTCAGGAATTTCGGCCCCACACCCCCCAGGCGCGGGTTGGCATTCATCGTGGCAATCAAAAGGCCGAGAACACCTGGGCGAAACTCCGTATCGTCGTTCAGAATCAATACGTATTTTCCGCTGCTGGCGCGAATGCCGATATTGTTGGCCTCCGAAAATCCCAGATTCTTTTCGTTGCGGATAACGCGGACCAGCGGAGACAGGCTCGCAGCTTTTTGAGGGCTGCCGTCTGTGGAGGCATTGTCAATGATGATAATTTCGGAAGCGATTCCTTCCCTTTGGATTTCCGCAAGGCAGGAAGCCACGCAGCGTGGGAGCAGATCGGGCTGATTGCGAGTCAAAATGCAGATTGACAGATCCATCCTGGCTATAGTCCACGAAACGTTGGCGTCATCAGAAAGGTCCGCCTCGGCAACTTCCCGACTGATGAAACGCCGCCTGCAGCAGGAAAGGGTTCATGTCCGCAAGGCCAAACTCGCCGTTCCGATGCGGCATTCAGCGGACTGTCGCTTGGCCTTTTTCAGCCTTCCAAACCGAAGCATTGGATCGCCGTGCCGGCGACTTACAATAGGCGTAATACAAAGCACGGTAGGCGAACCGAGGAAGTGGGACATGCGTGTCCAGCAGGGGCTTGAGGGGAGCAAGAGCAAAAGCAAGCCGTCTCGCGAGAGACTTTCCGATCCGAATCCCTAACGATTGCTGCCTTCGCGCAGCCCTTTCGGAAAAATAGACTCCGGCATCTTTGGTGCTAAGAACCCTTTCTGCCTCGGCCACCAGTTGTGCCCGGCGGCAAACGTCCGCAAACGACACGAACTTGTGATGGTAGCCCACAGCGTTGGGATTGTAGAGCAAACGCAATCCCTTATTTGCCAAGCGGTAGCCGAGTTCATAGTCTTCATACCCGTAGGCTCGAAAGTCCTCATCGAATGTTCCGTGCTCTCGGAGGAACTTCGCTTTCAAGCTCAAGTTGCCCGTGGCGAAGAACTCGAAACCCAATTCCCTCCGCTTTGAGCATTCGCGTAAATTCAACATGGGACCGCCCATGATGAGCCAGTTCATGAACGGAGTAGGATGGACTGCCGGGTGCCATGGGACGGAACCTAAGACCGCCACACACGGGTCAGGGTTTTGCCGGTGCCACTTCGAGTGTTCTTCAACGAGAGTGGGTGACGGTATTACATCGTCGTCGGTGAAAAGCAGAAGGTCTCCCCGGGCTTCTCTTATGGCCAGGTTGCGAGCCGAGCCGGCCCCGCGATGCTGCTGCCGGAAGTAACGAATCGGCACTGGCGACGCGTTGGCGATCTGCGAAACGACGAACGGGGTTTTGTCAGTGGATCCATCGTCACTCACAAGAATCTCGGAAATCTCTCCCAACGCTGTCTGTCCCAAGTAAGCTTCCAGCGCCCTCTGCAAATTCACCCATCGATTCATAGTTGGAATGATCACACTGAACATTTCAGTACCCCTGATGAGACTGGCCTGTGTCACAGCATATAACAGATCAGTTCAACCCATCCGAGCAATGTCGAAGCCAGTTCACGTCAGTGAGTTTCTTCACAAAGCCGTAGATATCGTCCGGTAGGGGCGTGACTTGCCGGTGGAAGGTTCGAACCCGCTCGAGCGCCGTTCCTTTTAGCCCCCGTAACCTGTGTGAGGCCGAATAGAGCAGGAAACGGCTAGCGTGGAAAGGATGATAACGCCGGATTTGCCGCCTTTTGCGCAAGATGTCCCACGTACTCAGTTTGTACCTGTACACAGTTGAATTGTCACGGAGGAGGACAGCCCACATGGCATCATAGTTGAATGTCATGCCGCTATAGAAATCAGGGAACTTGTCCATGGCAAGCAAGAGGCTATCTGGAGTCAAATTCAGACCGATGGGAATCTCGGGGAAAAGAGTGGGATGGATCTTGTATCCTTCGTACTCCTGAATAAACTTGTCAAAGTACTCAAGGCGGCCGGACCTCTGATTAACCCCGCTATTAGACTTCTCCGACTGGCCCGCCACGGAGACATAGTGGCCAACATCGTGGGCCTTGCCGGCGAAAACCGGAACGGCCATTGATATGAAAACGTCCGGCTGAGTGGAATGGAACACTCGACCTGTGTTTTCTCGGATAGCATCGGGAATGCCTTTCGCCACGGCTGAGTGATACATGGAGGGGATGAGTGGGTCCCACAGTCCCTTTGAGGCGGACAATTTGGCCGCGTTCCTCAAATCAATCTCCGAGGGGCCATGCGGAGGCGGGAGACGGACGATGTTAGCGGGCTTGCCATCCATGGGCCAATTGTAAATAGGCCTTGGCCAGCAATAGGCGAGCGCACGCGTGGTCAATATGGAAGCTTCCAACTGGTCAAGCCCGCCTGGGACTATCGCGTCGTCGTCGCCGATGAACATAATGTAATCACCGGTGGCGCGAAGGAGGGCGAACTCCCAGTGATTGCTCATGGATAGGCGACGGCCAGGATTGATCAAATGCAGGCGCGGGTCGGAAAGACTTTTCACAACCTGCGCTGTATTGTCCTGGCTGAAATTATCGCTGACAATCACCTCAAAATTCCGGCTTCTCTGGTCGAGCGCCGTTCTGAGTGTATACCCCAAGGTCTCGGCGCGTTCCCGGGTGGGAATGATAACTGAAAGCAGCGGATGGGTGCTGTCGCTCAACGGTTGCCCTGCCCTCCATTAATTTCAGACTTCAAAGTCGGAACCTTCGCGTTACCTGATCTCCCCTACTAAAATAGCCCCGGCCACGACCGTAGGTCAAGCCTGCCAATTTCAACAAGCTGCCTCTCGAATTGGCGAGTCGCCCCTGAGGAAGTGAATACGCGCCAAGCGCTTACGGCTTGAAAATCAGACCTTGACCGGTAGGCAACACCAGAACCCTCACACCCTTCCGGGCGGCAAAGCGGTCGAATGCTAACTTCTGCTCGTAATGTGCGTCCCAACCGTAGTCGTCCAGCACCACTACGGCGCCGGGGACCAATTTGTCCCAGAAGTACTCAGCGGCGGCGATCTCAGGGGCCACACAGTTCATGTCAATAGAGAGGTAGCATACCTTCGATGCTTTCACCAGAGGCAATGTCTCCGGAACCACACCTCGCACGATGACGACGGGCATACCCTCGAACGTTTTGCACACTGCTTCGTAGCACTCCTCATACTTGAACCATTTCCCGGCTCCGATTCCCCGCCCCCGCTCGGCATCAGAAATCAAGCTTTCTTCCAGCCCGCGGAATGTGTCGAGCAGATAGAAAGTCTTGCCGAGTTTGGGGAAATCGACGAAGTGCATGACGGCGCGCGAGAAGCCGCCTCGATTCACTCCGCATTCCACAAAGTCGCCCTCGAGGCGGCTCGCTCTGTCGGCCGCCCAGCACAACACATGGATACGCCAGTGGATTCGGGCATCCTTCCATGACCCGGTTTGCTCCCCCAGTCGATACGCTTCGGCAAAGCGTGGGTCGTTGATAAAGTCACAATTCGTGACCGTGGCCAAGCCGTCCTGGTTATAGGTGAGCGATCCTGGAATTAACTCCCAAGGACATCCCGGCATATGCTTCAGCAGCCACCCCGCCGCGCCCAGAACCTCCTTCTTTAGCCACCGGCCTCGCTCCAACAGGAATCGTTTCACAGTGCAAGCGCCTTACGGAATAACCATAGACACCCGGCTTCCCAGTACTTAAATCAGGGATCTCGCTGGCGCCGGCTTCGGGAAGTTCATGCGTCGCAATGCCTCGCGCACCTCATCACCCAGCAACCGGTAAGCGGCCGCCCCATACGCGGCAGAAGCAAAGAAGTAGCCTAGAACCACCGACAGAATCGTCGAAGGCCCAACTAAGGTGATCATAGCCCACGTACCGCCGTAGGTCAAGCCGGCCAGCCCGAAGACCTTGAACACGTGGACATACCATTTCCAGGCAGGCATGTCCAGGCATTCCGAACATGCGCGGGGTACGAAATACGCGTAGGCGAAGAGGTGGTAGAAGATCCAGGAGAACCCTGCCCCGGCGATCCCAAATCTGTACACAAGCCACCCCGTCACCGGCAAAACGGCGAACAGAGCGTAGTAGGCTGTCCGGGCGGCGATTTGAGGCTTGCCCACTGCAAGCGTGAAGACGTAGGGGATACTCAGTGTTGCATTCATGCAAAAACCGATACTCAAGAACGTGACCGGCCAAATCAGCATCTGCGCCGCTTGCGCATTGAGTACGAAAGTGAAGAGAGGGCGAGCGGCAAATGGAATGGCTGCGAATAAAGGCATGATCGCATAGCAGAGAAGATCCTGCAACTTGCCGTACTGGCGCATAAGCCCGTCCCGATCGCCTTGCTTGTGTAAGGCGGAAAAGGAAGGGAAAACCGCCTGGGAAACCGAAGCCGTCACCACCATCCCTCGCGAAACGCCGCTGTAGGCCATGCCGTAATACCCGAATATCCCCAGCGGGAGAAGCTTGCTCACGATGGCTTTATCGGTTTGCGTGTGAACGATAGAGAGGATCGTGATCCCAGCAAGCCGAAACGAAAAAGCGGCATTGCGATGGATCACTGAAGTGGAAATGCTTGGAATAAACGCGCGCGCGCCGAAGAAATGGGCGCACACGCTGAGGTAAAGGACCAGGCCAAAAAGGTAGCAGGCTGCCATCCACAAGGTGACCTGAAGCAATCCGCCTCCCAAAAAGAGGACAATGATGGCGCCAAACTGCTGCAGGGCGCTGGCGGCCACGTCGATGAGATTGATGAATTCCATGCGTTGGATGCCGCGCAGAATGCTGGCACAGAACGAGCGAGGCAGCGCCAGGAGGGTGGCGATTCCGAGCAGACGCAGAACCGTGGTGGCGGCAGAAGGGCTGAGCGTATCCAGGTTGATCCACTTGGTGACGAGCCAGGGAGCCGCCGCGTAAAGCGCCACTGCCGCCAAGGCGTAGAGACCCCAATAAAACGAGGAGGCGGTTTGAAGCAGGCGTCTTATATACGCCGGGTCATCTTCATGAAAGGCAGCGACTTCACGAACCGTGGTTTCGTTGATTCCCAGAGCCAAAAGCGCGGTGAGAAGGGCGTTCAGGGTGAAGGTGAAATAGATGATGCCCAGGGCATCTTGGCCCAATCGCCTGAAGATGAACTTAACCGCCACAAAGCTCAGGACGATCGTGATACCCTGGCCAACCACATTGTAAAGAATATTTTTGGAAACCCTTGACATTCAACCGCCTTGAGCTTGTCGCATCACCTTCGGCGTAAGTACGCGTCCGGCCAATACGTCACCCCGAGCCGAGTCGGCTCCGGATCGAGCTCGAATTCAGGGTGCTCGGCCAGGAATTCATGCGCTGCTGCCTTAGGATTATCTCGCGTCCAATTCGGCTTCCCGCCCGGCACGTCGTCGAGGTCCTCCATGATGCCATCGGAAGCCACGATGTAGCTTCCGGAGGAGACCAGCGGACCGTAGAGCTCGAGCTCCTCCCGGACATGTTTTTTGGAGTGGTTTGAATCCAGAATCACCATCACCTTCTCATCCGGTGAGAGCAGTTTGTGTACCTCTTGAAGGGTCTCGGGCGCGACGGAGTTCCCCTCGATCAAGGTTATTCGCTTCTTGAGGGGATGGCCCGCGATGGCCTTACGGTTGTGCGCCCTGATCTCAATGTCGATGGAGATCACGCGGCCTCGTCCCAGGACTTCCAGCAGACTTGCATAAAACACGCTCGAGCCGCCATGCGCCACACCGGTCTCGATGATCACCTGGGGCTCGACCTTGACGATCAACTCCTGAATCCTAACCAGGTCTTCCGGCAATTGAATTACCGGGCGTCCCATCCAGGTGAAGTTGTACGAGTATTTCGCCGCCCAACCTGCCTTTATCCACAGCCTGGAAATAGCCCGGAAAGCTTCGGGGCTGTAAAGAGGTAACGTTTGCGATTGATTATCCGCATATGTTACCGAGAGACTCTGACTCGCCAAATCTGCAGTCAGGCTTCGAATCTTCTTCACCAACCCTCCTTCCGCCCACGCCGCTGCGCCTTCGCCCTCTGGAATATAGCCATCCTCACCCTACAACTGCAGGATGGGAATGTCGAGACTCATCTGCGATAGCATGATTCTGTTCTCTTCCAGATAATTGGGGTTCATATTCACGATTCCGGCGATGCGCCCGTTCCTGTCTTTCAGGTACTCAGGGGGCACGATGGGATGCCCGGTTCCCGGCACATACTTCCCCTGCTTGGCGGGATTAATGTCAATGAGGAAGCGAATGCGCTGATTCTGAGGGTCCATAACGTTCGCTAACGTTGTGCCTTTGGCAGCTGCCCCCCAAATCGCGCAACCCCCCGCTTGCGAAAAAGCATCAATCTTCTCTTCGCACGCTTTCATACGCTGCTCGACTCTGGCCAGGAACGCTTGGATTCTCGTCCATAACTCAGGTAGGGCCCGCGGCCGAGGTTTTCCCTGTGTGCTGCCGGTTGGAGCAGGTCTGGCTTCGATGTGCAGGTACTGCTCGTCGAACGCCGGGCCCGCCTCGAGGACGTGAAATCCCGTCTGCTCAAAGGCCCAGGCAAGGCTCTCCGCCGTGAAATAAGAGCAATGCTCATAGAACAAATCCCAGAATGATAAAGAATTGAGAGTCCAAGGAAGCGCCGGAGTCTCGAAGAATACGATTGAGTTCAGCCGGTCCCCTATTGCTTTTCGAACAGCCCTGAGCATCTCCAAAGGTGATTGCACGTGCTCAATGACATGACGGCAGCAAACAAAATCGGGAGCGTAGTGCGTCTGTTGTGAATCGTAAAAACCCCGGACGAACTGCACCGCTCCGCCCTCAATGGTCTCCGGGCCGACGTAGGTTGGGTCGAAACCAATGCCGCGGTTTCTGCCATCTTTGCAAAGCTGGCGAAGAAAATCTCCTTTCCCACAACCAACCTCAATGACCACCTTATCGCGAAGGCCATACTTCGTCACCAGAGAACTCCCCAACTGGGAAAGGTATTGCCGGAAGTAGGGAGAGCAGGTCTGGGTGTTCTCGTAAGCCGCAGAGTAGCTGAGACATCCTGGATCGAATGCTGAGTTGAAGACGAATCCGCAGTCCGGGCAGAACGCCAGGAGAAGGTCGCCGCGTCGAAACTGGCGTGCCTCCTCAGCGCTTGGGCAGGCCCGGTTTTGGTGAACCGGGACGCCTCGGCGCTCGAAAAAGAGCCGCGGGAACAGGTTCGCACAAAGCGGGCAAGCGCGCATGGTCATGGACCTTTAGACGTTCCCACCACCCCCTACCCCCTCCTTACCAAGGACGGGAATCAGCACCAGCCAGTGTGTTCTGAACAAGAAGGAGAACAACTCCCGACTCCCCTTCTCGTTGAAGAGGGGCAGGGGGTGGTGGTGCCCGCTAATGCCCTACTCGTGCTCTCCACCACTCACAGGTATTTCTCAAGCCCTCCTCGAGCGTGAAGGAGGGCTTCCACCCGATCACCTTGGCCAGCCTTCGAACGTCCGCAACCAATAACGGCGCCTCCTGGGGATCGGCGGGCAAAGCTCCCAACGCGAGATTTTCTTCCCGGTTCAGATAGTGTGCGATGGTTTCGACGATTTTCCGAAGCTTCACGGGTTGCCCCGAGCCGACGTTCACCGGACCGCAAAACTCGCTTCTTGCGATGGCCCAAAGCGCCGAAACGACATCTTCAACATGAAGGTAATCGCGGATTTGCTCGCCGTGTGTGCACTTGGCCACTTGTCCGTTCAGCAGCGCCAGGATAATGGCAGGAACCAGTCGTACCTCAGCTTCCGCGGGGCCATAAAGATGGAAGATGCGCGCCCAGGCAAACTGCATGGCCGTTTTCTGGCAGTATGCCTGCAGAATCTCGCGGGTGGCATTCTTACACACGCCATACAGGCTGCTAGGCCGGCGAGGCGTAATGTCTTCGGAGAGGAAGCCGTAATCCGAATCGTACTCGTAGCCCGTGCCAATTCCTACGAATCTCTTGCACCCTGAATGAGCCAACGCCTGGGCCAGCCTGAGACTCATAGCGACACAGTCGAGGTTCTCAGGGGCCATCCAAAACTTACCCGTCGTGACATACCACGCGAGATGCACGGCGCAGTCGGGGTGGACGGTGGACACAAGTTCTTGAACTGCACGCGCGTCGCGTAAGTCCACGGGCATGACCGACACGCGGTTCAAGATATCGGAAAGCCGGTCTGTTGATTCACCGGGAGAAGTCACTGCCCAAACCGAATTACCTTCGCCAGCGATTCGGCGCGTCAAATGCGAGCCAATGAATCCGGCTGCGCCGGTCACCAGCACTTTCATGGTTGTTTACACCCTTTAACCTTAGGCGCTAAACCCATCACCTTGCCCTCTGCTCCGCCGGCGACGCAGCCACGACCGTCGTGGCCGAACGAACACCACTCCGCCCATGGCGCAGCCGGAGCATGGGGCCGACCCACTCACTCGAAAGGTGATACAAACTCCTTGAAAGAAGGCAGGCGTTTATCTTTATCAGACACCAAGGGGTCACGCGTAGGCCAGTTAATTCGCAGCACCTCATCATCCCAGCGAAGTCCGCCTTCGGACTCGGGCGCATAGTAGGCGTCTACTTTGTAAACCACCAGAGCCTCATCCGTAAGCGTGCAAAAGCCATGTGCAAAGCCCCTGGGAATGTAAACCACACGGTGGTTCTCGGCGGATAATTCCAGCGAATCCCATTGCCCGTAGGTGTGCGAACCTTTCCGCAGATCTACGAACACGTCCAGAATTGCGCCGGCGGCAACGCGTACCAATTTGGTTTCGGCATGGGGCGGCCTTTGGAAGTGTAGTCCGCGGATGATACCTTTACGGCGCGAAAGGGATTGGTTCTCCTGCACCCACGCAGTGGTCAAGCCGTGCTGGCGCGATAATTGCTCGTCCCAAACTCGCATAAAATAGCCGCGCTCATCGCCATGCGGGGCGAGTACGATCTGGTAGGTCCCGTTGAGTCGCCGCGGCGTTATTTCCATACTCGCTCTATTCCTGGCGTGAAAATGATTCCGCTCTTCCGAAGCTTATAAGCGTCCCACAAAGCCAGTTGTGCCGGTGACGAAGACTCGCTCCCCCTCCCAAAAACCGGAACTGCTGATCATTGATCCCAAACCTTCCAGGGTGCGCCCTTCTTCCAGGAATCGTTGAGCGCCAGAAAATCGCGGTACGTATCCATGCAGTGCCAGAATCCATGGTGAAGGTAACCGATCAATTGGCCCTCGCGCGTTAGTTGCTCCAAAGGCTCCCGCTCAAGAACGCAATTATCGTCGTCAGAGAGATAGTCAAAGAACTTGCGCTGGAAAACGAAAAAGCCGCCGCTGATGAATCCGCTCTGATCGAGGGGCTTCTCATTGAACTCCTTCACGGATGAGCCCGCCATTGACAATTCACCATAGCGCGAGAGCGGATGAACGCCCGTCACCGTCGCGATCCTTCCGTGGGCGAGGTGGAAATCCCAGAGCGTCGAGAGGTTGATGTCGGCAACGCCGTCGCCGTAAGTCATCATGAATTGATCGCCGGTTACGTACCGTTCGATGCGCTTGATGCGCGCGCCGGTCATCGTCTCGGCGCCGGTGTCTGCGAAGGTGATCGTCCATTGGTCGTTCCGGAGCGAGTTGTGCAACTCCGGCTCCCTGCCCGAATTCAGGCGCAAGGTGAAATCGCTGTTCATGAGATGGTAATTCAGAAAAAAGTCCTTGATCATCGAGCCCTTGTAGCCCAGGCACAAGATGAAATCGTTGAACCCATAATGGGAGTAGATTTTCATGATGTGCCACAGGACGGGCTTGCCCCCGATCTCCACCAGCGGCTTGGGACGATATTCTGTTTCTTCCCGTAAACGGGTTCCCATGCCACCACAGAGAATCACGACTTGAGCTTTCATGGAGTCAGTGGCGTGTTCAGCCTTGCGATTCAGATTGGCTGGCGGAGTCTTCGTCGGAATCCGGCTCGTACCCGTACCCATATCCGTACCCGTATCGGTATACGCCATATCCCGAACTGCCTTGCTTGTGGACGCTCACGCTGTTCAACGCCACGCCGAGAATGCGGGCGCCGGAATTGTAAAGCAATCCCCGGGCGCGGCGGACAAGGTCGAAAGGCGTACTGTAGGCCCTGGTCACCAGCACCACCGCGTCGGTCAAGGTTGAAAGTATGCGGCTGTCGGATACCGTCAACAAGGGCGGTGAGTCGAGCAAGACGTACTCGAACTCGGCCCGCAGCCTGCGCAGCAAGTCGACCGTAACCGGCGAAGAAAGAACTTCCGCAGGGTTGGGGGGAATGGGTCCGCAGGGAATCACGCTCAAATTCGGAACCCCGGGCACCGGCAGGATGGCGTCCGCCAAGTCGATGTGGCCGGTCAGGCAACGGACAAATCCAGGCCTGTTTTCCACCCCCGTCGAGCGGTGACAGCAAGGACGGCGCATATCGCAGTCCACTATCACCACCTTGCTTCCCAAGCTGGCGAGCGTCGCACCCAGGTTGACCGTTACGGTGGTCTTGCCTTCCGAGGGCAGGGCGCTGGTAATCAGCAACATCTTGGGTACAGGGTTGGCCGAAAGCAGAATCGACGTGCGCAACGTCCGATAGGCTTCGATGGGCTCACGTCCGGTCTGAAGCGCCGGAGCCACGCCGTTGTTGCCATGATTGACGACGGCCAGTTCCTCCCCGCTGCCCTTGCCGTTGTCGCCAATGCAATCCGGAAGCAGGCCCAGTGAGGGTAACCGCAATAGCCTCTCCACCTCGTCGGCCGTCTTGAGCGTGTTATCAAGATACTCTTGCAGAAATGCCAGACCGATGCCCAAGGCCAGGCCCAGCATAAATCCCAGCGCCAGGTTGAGGAACACTCGGGGCTTGACCGGACCCTTGGGAACCTCCGCCGCATCCACAATCCGGAGGTTGCTGGCTTGTACGCCGGCGGCGACCGTAGCCTCCTTCATGCGCGTCATGATTCCCTCATACAGTGTCTTGTTGGTATCCACGTCGCGCTTCAGAATGTTGTATTGAACGGATTTCTCTTCGATATCATTGACAACCTTCTTCTGAGCTTCCAGTTCTTGTGACAAATACTTTTCGTTGGCCAACGAGGCGCGGTAGGCGTCTACAACACTCTGCGCCAAATTCTTTTTCTGCCGATCCAGGGCGGCTTGCATTGCGTCAACCTTCTTCTTGAGCGCAATGGCTTTCGGGTATTCCGGCTTCACGGTGGCCGTCAGATCGGCGTAGTCCTGCTGCGTTTTGGCGAGTTCCACGGACATATCCTGAATCATTTTGTTCTCGAGGAACCCTGGCAAATCCTGGACTCTGCCTGCTTCCACCCGGCTATAAAGTGCTTCCCTCTCAAAACGCATTGTTTGAGCTTTGGTGAACTCTTCCTGAAGCTGCTTAAGCCGTTCGGTGACCAGATTCTGCTTTTCTTCCACAAAGATGATCCCTTTGGCTCGCGCGTACGCGTTCAAAGCATCTTCGGATTTCTCCAGCTTGGCCTTCAGGTCCACCAGTTGGTGTGAAAGCCAATCTGACGCATCGGTGGTTGCGTCCCATTTCACCTGAAAGTTTTGCCAAATGTAATCCTTGCAGAGTTCATTCGCGACGCGCGCCGCCAACTCCGGGTCCTCGGAATAAAAGGACACTTCCACAAGGTTGCTGCGTCGCACCGGACTCACGTCGATGTCGCCGATGAAATTCGATATCGTGTTCCGGTAAGCGCCCATCGAATGGTCCGGAGGCTCCGGATCCGAGGGCTGGGGAATCCTATCCGGATCGCGCTGGACCAATCCGAAGAACATCCGCCCCTTGTAAAACTCGGGCAAGCGGTACAGTTTCAAACTATCGACGACATGCTGAGCCAGGCTTCGGCTCTGCAGAATCTCGTACTGGGTCCCGCGGTAGGCATCGATATCGATCTCATGAGCTTCGACAACTTCCTTAAAATCCAGAACGTTCGGCTGCTCGGGGTTGATCTCAATTACCGCTTTGCCTTCGTAAATGGGCTTCTTCTTGAGCGTCCCAATCGCTACGGTGCTGAAGACGATCAAAAGGCAGGACAGCACCAGCCAACGCCGCTTGGAAATGGCGTTCCAATAATCAAGCAGGGGCTGGACCTCTTCGGCTGAGACATCCAGCGTCTCGAAGGGCTGCCGCAAGTTCTGAGGGCCTGAAATTACCAGGCTCTGAGTGTGCTCTGTCGTAGTCGGGACTTCTGTGTTCGGCATTTATCACCAAGTGGGAGCTGGGTCGGCCAACTCAATGGACCCCCCAAATGAGCCACGCTGAGAAAGTGGATACGCTCGCGTCGACAGCCCGTTGCCCCGCGACCTTCGTTTTGCTGTCGGGAACATACAGGACGTCATTCGCCGCCAACGTTAGGTCCTCTGCCTTCCCTTTCATGACCCTCGTCAGGTTGACAGGGATTTGGACCTTGGAGCCGTCCTTTTGAGTCCTTAAGATGCGAGCGCCTCCCCTTGAAGCCGTCCCCGAAAAGCCTTCCGCCATTGCTATCGCTTGAATAACCGTTATCGTCGGCCGGTCGTCGAGAACAAACCCGCCCGGTTTCTTGACCGCCCCGGTCACATAAACCACGTCAGCCTTACTTACGGAAACAATATCGAAAGGCTTGATCTCAATATTGAGGCCCGGATCCCTGGTGTAGATCAGCCGATTGAGGTCGATTTCGATTTGGTCCGGCCCACGCACGTGCATTCCTTCCGCTAGTTGCAAATCCCCAAATCCCCCCTTGCGTGTTACGATTACGGTGCGTCCCGAGGAGGATGCCTTGCCGAAGCCTCCGGCCATCGAGAGCACCTCAATGAGGTTGCGCTGGCCCTTAAGGTAGTAAAGGTTGGGCTTTTCCACGGCCCCCAGCACAGAAACGGGCCTTGCTTTGAATTCCTTGACAAAAACCGAAACCTGGGGATCTTGCAGGTAATTCTCGCCCCACTGTTCCGCCAGTTCCTGCCGGAGCTGCTCGGGAGTAAGGCCGGAGGCCGGAACGCGGCCAATCAAGGGAACGGAAATCTTGCCATCGGCAGCTACGCGGACGGTTTGCTTCAGCTCGGGGACGTTTAAGACCTCAATGTCGATCTCATCCTCAGGTCCCAGTATGTAATCGGGGCCCGCCGTGGCGGTAGCGGATGAGTCGGAGTCGCCCGGCGTATTCGCCGTTGTCGTATCCGTGTTGGCAGCGGGAGCGGGCACAGCCTGGGAGGCCTGCTGATCCGTGCTGCTCTGCGCGCCCGACGGCAGCGGTGTTAGTAAAACCAGCAGTGATAAGCAGATTGTTAACCGCACAGACGGACGTCCCCCGAAACCCTTCATTTTCACCCCGATAGAATCAACTCGTTCCCCCGTGTCGACGCCTCGCCATGAGGTCAGCTCAAGTATATGCGCACGTGAAACCTTTGCTCTTTAAATTTACCTTTCAGCCCATCGAATGTCAAGTTGAAGCTGCACTGCGTCGCAATTGACATGTCCTCGCCCGCGCCCCATAAGAGCGTGACGCTCTCGGCCAGACGGCTAGCTGGCTGATGACCACAGCCCCCCAGTTGACACACGAGCTCAGAATAAGGAGCAAAATCTACCTTGGACGGGCGCCGTGCCTGGGAGCCAACAAGGAGTTTGCCAACCTCTGAAAGGCAGCGGGCTTGGCACTCAACGCTCTGTAGCACTAGTTCATGAGATGTTGTTATTTTGCCGAGATTTCTTCTTGAATTTGGAATCTTGAATTTCGCATCGCGGCTCTGCCGCGCTGTACCACGCCGAGAACGATGCCCTGGCACCGTTCCCACCGCACAGGTTTACGCGCGCCTGAACGATGATCAGAAGCGCAAGGCCGAAGTGGCCATTATCGAAAAGCTGCGTTGGGAGCGAGACCAAAGCGTACAGGACGCCATGGAGAAAGTGGTCCGCGAGGACAGCCACTGACCGCTTGCATTCATCCCACGACGATTGACTCCCAATAATTATTTTCGCTTTGGCTTCCTGAAGGGCGGAAAGGACTGGTGCGACACGAAATCACCCTCTCCTTCTTCTCATAATCCGACGGAGACTCCCCTAGAGACGCAATCGGCTCGCTACTGGGGCTGTCCTTTTGCGGCGTGGCCTTCGTAGCGCTCGAGAGCGCCCCGCAGATCCTTCTCCATTTTCTCGTCGTGATCCCGGATGGCCAGATCGAGCGCCTGATGTGCGGATTGTATGGCCTCGGCGGAACGGCCAGTCTTGTCATAGGCGTCAGCCAGTGCGGCGAGGCACCGCCTATCTTTGCCTTCGCTAAGCTCCACGCACTTCTGCAAAGCGACTACGGCCCCGGCGAAGTCCCCCCGTAATCCCAAGACAAAACCAAGATTGAAGTGATCCTCCACGGAAGTGGGGGCGAGGGCAATTGCCTTTTGCAGTTCGGCGACTGCCTCGTCCATTCGTCCCATCGCTGCCAGCGCCCTCCCGAGGTAACTGTGGCCGGCGGCGAAGTTGGGAGCGATGTCGATTGCTTTCCGCATGTGCTCGTATCCCTCCTGAGCTTGCCCGTTTTGGAACAGCGCCGCCCCCAGGTCCGCCTCCCGCCCGGGATTGGAAGGATCGAGCGCCAGCGATTTCCGAAAGTTGACCACTGCCCCGTTCACATCGCCGGTTAGCAACAGCGATGCCGCGAGGCGGGCAAACCATCCCGGGTGGTGAGGGTCGAGATCGCAGGCCTTGCGGTACTCCTCCGCGGCTTCGCCCCCCTGGCCGATTCCAGTCAGCGCCAAAGCGAGGTGGAGATGCGCACTGGCATCGTCCGCATCCAGTTGCACGACCTTGCGCCACTCCTGAGCGGCTTCGGCCATCTGCCCCTTCTCCATTAAGTCGAAGGCCCCATTGGCCACCCGGTAAATTTCCATCGCCTGCGGGTCGATCTTTTCCAGGCCATCCGCCGGCACGTTTACAAACTCGGGGATATTCGCTGCGCGATTGGCGGCGGTCGTGTTGTCCACGAGAATCGCAGTAGTGTCGTTGCCCTTGGCGTCGATGTGAGTCAGCATCAACCGCGTGTAGAGCGAGCGCGCCTTCGACGAAAACACCAGCCATCGCCCGTTCGGCGAAAACGAGTGCCACGAGTTCATCAGCGACGTGTTGCATTTCATCAGCCGGGCTCTCCCGCCCGCGAAAGGCACGATGTACAGCTTGCTGTCCGGGCGCATCAATAACCCGTTATGGTTCTGCACGAAGACGATCCAGCGGCCGTCTGGGGACACCTTTGGGAAATTGTTGCTCATGCCGTTCCCGGAAGCGCCGGCGATCGGCTCCGCTTTGCCACCTCTGCCCTCGTTAAAAGGAATTCGGTAGAGGTCGTATTGGATCTGCGTTTCATTCGGATCATTGGCGCGCACGGGCTTCGCAGCCCCGGGCGGATAGGGATCACGGGCCTCTGCCCTGCTAAAGATCAGGTACTTTCCATCCGGCGACCAAAATGCGCTGGTCTGCACGAACTGCGGGTCGGCCGCGCCGGGCAGAGGCCTCAGGCTCCGTTCCTCCCGGTCGTACCAGGCCAGGATGCCCCGAGTCGGATAAAAAACCTGGGTGAAGCTCAAATCGTTATAGTTCGTGCTGAAAAGGCGATCCATGAGCCCTGGCGCGAAATCGGGGTTTTCCTTTTGCTGGGTGTTAGCCAGGGCGGGAGGCGCGATCGAGGTCACAACGTACCGGCCGTCCGGCGAGACCTGCGACATGAATCCGAACCGCTTCACGGCGGGCTCGGAACTCCTGGCCTCGAGGTCCTCCTGAAAGGAACTCCAGCGGATGACATCTTCATTGCGGATGGCCATGTTTTTGGCCACCGGAACGAGCGCGTACAACCCCTTGTCGCTGCGGGGTCCATCGACATCCAGCCCCAGCGTCTTGCCGTCACGCGAAAACGAATGGCAGTTGGCGCAACTGTAGATCTTCTCCATTACCACTCGGCTCTGGGGCTCCCCGATGTTCCGCAACCGCCATTTGATGAGGGGAATGGCGGATGTCGGCAGCGGCTGGATCGAGCCTTTCTCGGTATTGGGCACCGTCATCAGTGGGACATCGCGGTAGAAAAGCGGGGCGCCAACGGGATCCCGTGACGTGGAAATTGTCACCCTGCCGCCCGACACCGGCAGTTTTGAACTGTCGTCCGCAAACCCCGTGATCGTGATAGTTGCCGGCGATTTCACGGATCCCCGTTTGATCTTCGCCCACGTGGCCGCGTCCGGGTTCCACGTCCTCGTGGCCGTCTGCTCTGGACTCAGTTGGAGGAACTCGCCGGCTTGTGGATCGATCTCGCCGATTTGCATGTGCTCGCCGGGCGCCTCCACTCGGATTCTACCGGAGTGCTTCGCAAAGGAGACCTCAACCACCCAACGTTTGGCGGTCTCGCTGGCATCGCGCCAGAGAAAAGTGGGAGGGGTGATCTCAGGAGGAAAAACAGAGCCTTCGAGTGGGTAGTCGAAAGTGATTTTGGCCGGTGGGCTCGCGGGCGGCGCATGGCGCCTGCCGGCAGGTTGCGAGAGTCCGGCTCCCCCCACAAGGAGAAGGGAACCTGCGCCGAGAAGCCCTGCCAACAGGACATTGGCGGAAAGTAACCTCATACCCCTCCAGCGCGGCTCTCCCATAGTGGATTGGCCGCAGGACTAAGGGAGGCTAGTCGATGTGAAGGAAGCGAGCAGCAGGGCGAATGCAGCGAGAAATGACAACCTCAGCCTCATGGTTCATCCCCCCTAGCCTATATTCCCGACGCAACCCTGAGAGGCCAAAAAACGAACTGAATTATACTGGAGCGTCGAACGTCTGCCAAGGGGAATTCTCATTTTGGACTCCGACGCCGCACCAGAGCATACATCTGGCTGGTACCGGATGCAGCAGCGAGGCGCTGAAGGCGAGCTGAAAAGGCTGAATCTGTGTCTCAACTACTGGGTATTGACTTCCGGAGTGTCTTCACTGGGTTCACACCCACATGAATACTGATGACGGCGGCCATCCGGAGATTCAAAGGCCCCGCTCAAAATGGAAATCTGGGCCCAAACAGAACACCAGGTTGGGGGGGGGGGCCTGGAGGACCGCTGCCAGCCATGCACACATCTAGCCCGAGTTTTTCGTCACGTTTCGACAGTCCTAGTCGGCTGCCGGAGCGGCGGGATTCTCTTCGCGAAGCCTCCTTTGCCTCCGAGGTCGTCACGCTGCTGAAATAAAATGCCGCGGAGTCACCCGGCTATCAGGCGGCTCCGCGGCTGAGCTTGAGCCCTGAAGATTCAGCGACTGTTAGTAATAGAACTTCGGGGCGAACTGAATGTCGCGTGCTCCTTGTGAGCTGGTGATTTGGCCGAACCCTGCGCCAATCCCTGCACTCGGAGCATTGAAAATCGGCGTATTGGTGAAATTGATGAACGCCGATCGAAACTCGGGTGGAAACGGTCAGGTACGCCGTTTCCTCATGTCTGAACTCATCTGTCAATTCCCTTGAGAGAATAACTTGTGCTCCGGCCACCGGCAGCGTTTTTGGCGAGAACATCGTTCTCGATCAGATATTGGATATCGCGCAGCGCGGTGTCATGTGAGCACTTCCCGATCTTCGCCCATTTGGTGGAGGTCAGCTTTCCCTCGAATCCGCCTGGCATTCGGCTGAGGACCATGCGTCGCCGCTCGTTGATCGCCGTACCGGCAAGCCTCTCCCAGAACCGCGCCTTGCGCAGCACGGTGGCCAGGGTCTTTTCGGTCGCGTCAAAAGCGCGGTCGAGGCAGCCCAAAAACCATTCCGTCCAGGGCGTGATGTCGAGCGCTCCTTTCTCCGTCCTCTCGAGGATTTCGTAATAGGCTTTCCGCTCCTGCCGGATTTGCGCCGACATGCTGTAAAACCGCTGCGCGCTGTTTTCTGATCTTGCCAAAAGCCAGTCAGCAATCGCCCGCGCCATGCGGCCGTTGCCATCGTCGAAGGGGTGAATGGTCACAAACCACAAATGCGCGAGTGCGGACCTCAGAACCGGATCCGTCCTGCCGGTCTCATTCGCCCACTCTACAAACCGGGACATCTCACGGTCAAGAAGCGCAGCAGCCGGGGCTTCAAAATGAACGTTCTCCTTGCTAGCCGGACCGGCGTCTGAAAAATGGCAGAAACCGTCTCAGGCGGTCCCCCATCCGTCGGTGATGGCAGACGGCGTAGGGGGACGGCTTGCCGTCCCCTTTTGCCAGACCCGCGGCGGGCGGGTAGGGCAAGCCCTACCCCTACACCGCCCCGGTGTTCAGCGGGCGGTCCACGACCGCTCGGAATGACAACTGAAGGGGTTTTGCAGCCTGTTCAGGAAGGGGACAAGCCCGTTGCGCGCTTTTCGCTTGACAAGAGCGCTGGCCCGTGATAGCCTATTGTGATGGTCAATGTTGGACGTTTTGTCGCCAGGGAGCGCTGTGATGCTGGGACGGGAAGGTAAAGGTGGGATCGTCCTGGCGTGCGGGGGGAAAGAGGGATCGGGAAGAAACAAAAAATAATACGACCGAAGCCAGTATGTTATTGAAAACACAGGGAGGCAGTCGAAACGAAGCTAAGAAGTATATGAAAACAAATGGGTTATTAGAGATAAGCTGGAAAAAATCTTATAAGTTGTTGAAAACAAATAACATGGCGTTCTTGAAGGCTGCAGACTTCGCAGCCCTTTGCCGCAAAAACACACGAATATGACCCCAAAACGAGCGAAAATGCATCGTATCGCGCAAAACGAAGTAAGGATTCCGGGTCCAAAGTGGAGCCAAGTCAGTGACCGCAAGTTGGCTACACGAGTGGCAGCGTCCCGCCGGACGAGTCTATGTGGGTGCCATTCCGAGCGAAGCGAGGAATCTCGCCCTGGGTGTTTTCAAGCCAGTGCGAGATTCTTCGTCGCCTGCGGCACCCCCGAAAATCACCCCCGCTCGACTTCGTACGGGCACGCCATGGCGTGCCCGTACGCGGCGGCAAGGTGGGACAATCCTCGCGCCGTGAAGCCGCCGCTGATCCCAACCGGTCCTCGTCCGCTGCAATTGGTGGGCTGAATCCGGCGCCTGGCGTATAATGGGGTCGCTTTAATCGCACAAATTGTGTCAACTCCTGAGGGACGGAAAATATGCAGATTGCCATCAGAGCGAAAGCTGTAAGGTGGTTGCTGATTGTCGTCGAAATTGCTGTTCTCGTGGTGCTTATAGTTTGGGTAGGCAGGAGCTGCGTCGCAGACATGCTCGCGAACAAGCCGACCGTCGGCAATCTCGAACGCGCGGTCAAACTGGATCCTGGCAATGCCGAAATCCAAATGCGATTGGGCAGTCTGTATGAATACAGCCCTGTCGATATGCAGGTTGGCAAGGCCGAAGAGGATTTCCGCCGAGCCACTCATCTTAATCCCTATGATCCGCAGACCTGGTTGGACTTGGCGGCTGCTTTGCAGTTTCAGGGCAGGAGCGATGAGGCCGAGGCTTGCCGACGCCGCGTCGATCTGCTGGCCCCCAAAATCCCCGCCTATCAATGGCCCCTCGCCAATTTCTATCTGCTGCAGGGAAACACCGAGGAAGCCCTGCGGCATTTTAAGATGGTGCTGGCCGGTACTTCGCAATATGACACTAACGTCTTCACCTTGGCGTGGAAAGCCACCGACGACGCCGGGAAGATTCTGCAGGAATTGATTCCGGAGCGAGCTAAGACTGAATTCAATTATCTGAATTTCCTTCTTTCCCGGCATCGTCTGGATGATGCAGAGCCAGTCTGGAAGCGAATTCTAGATGGCAGCGATGAATTCTCTCCAAAGGACGCTTCTCCTTACATCGACACCCTGATTGCCGGACACAAGCCGGAGGAGGCCTACCAGGTTTGGACTGATCTCCAAAAGAGGGGACTGATTCGAAGTTCGTCGACGCTCTCGGGATCGAATCTCATTTTCGATGGAGACTTTGAGGACGAGTTTCTGAATTTTGGCTTCGCTTGGAGAATCGTTCCTGTGGAAGGAGTTTATGCCGGTGTCGACAGCTCGACTTATCACTCTCCTTCCCATTCCTTAATGGTCCAATTCTCGGGAAAGGGCAACCTCCAGTTTGAACATGTTTATCAGTATGTAAAGGTGGCTTCGGGGCAAGCCTATCACCTTCAGGCGCTTATGAAAACCGAAGGGATTACGACCGACAGCGGGCCGCGCCTGGAAGTGTACGACGCCTATAACCCGACCGTTCTCGACAAATTGACCGACGATCTCACCAGCACCACCGACGCTTGGACTACCTTGCTTTTGGATTTCGTTACTGGACCCAAGACCCAAATTCTCGTGGTGCGGCTAAAGCGCTTGCCCAGCCAGAAGATCGACAATCTCATCGCCGGTAGAGTTTGGCTGGATGACGTCCGCCTCACTCCTGCGCAGAAATGAGCGACCATCGAGATTTAAGCTTTTCATGGAACTTTTTCACGCCTCGGGAGAAATACCCACTCAGGGCAAGTATCGCAATGTTTTGATATGGCTCGCAGAATATAAAGTGTTGCTGCGATCTCAATCGGCGTGTTAGTCTCGGAGATGGGTAGTTACGGGTTTAACTCAGTTAACATACGAAATCTAGACCAATAACAATTTGCGGAGGAGTTCGCGATGAGTCCCACTGGTATGACCGTGGAGCGGAATCAGAGCTTTACCTATTGCAACCAGTTCAGGTTTGCGGGTTGGTTTGCAGCGACGATCATTCTCGTCAGCGCCGCTTTCATGCTCGACTGTGGCGGAAACTCGACAACTGCACCGAATGGGAACACGCCTGCCGCGGTCACAGTGTCCCTTAGTCCGCAAACGGCACAGGTGGCGCTCCTGGGGCAGACCCAATTCACCGCCACGGTGACAGGAGGCAGCGCAGGGGTGAATTGGTCGGTGAATGGCTCGGTCGGCGGGGGCATTAACGTGGGGGTGATCAGCAGTTCCGGACTTTATACGGCGCCCACGATCCTTCCCTCGCCCAACACCGTCACGGTGACAGCGGTGAGCGTAGATAACTCGGCGCAGTCCGCATCAGCGTCAGTGACGATTGTAAACCCGCAACCCGCAATTTCCTCGATTTCGCCCGCCACTATTCCTTTGGGAAGCGCCAACACGAAGGTGACCGTGAGCGGAACGGGATTTGCAAGCGGGTCAGTCGTGGAGTTAGGAGGCACCGCGCTGCCCACGGTATTCTGGAATCCGACCGCGCTCACAGCGACAATCCCTGCTGCCATGTTGGCGATGCCAGGGACCGTGCCGGTACTTGTGACGACGCCGGGACCGGGTGGTGGGACGAGTTCCGCAGTTAACTTTACGATCCAGGCGGGGGTGTTCGCCACGGCAAATCCACAAGTGGCGTTGTACGCGTATGCGGCGCCGCAGGCTGCCTCCGTCTCCGTCGAATACGGAACGGATACAACCTATGGCACGCACACCTGGGCCCAGAATATACCGGCAGGGGGTGGTGCGGTCCAGATTCTTGTCGCGGGCATGATGGCGAATGCGACCTATCACATGCGCGCCGATGTGACCTACGCCGACGGCACCCAGGGCGTCGATCAAGACCATATGTTTACTACGGGCAGTCCTCCGGCTTCTCGCATACCTACGTTTACGGCGACCAATCCTAACGGCCTGGCGCCGAGCCCGGGGGCAATCCTCTATCATCTGACACAAGGCGCCAACCAGCAACTCCAGGCTGTGGCGACGGACAACGGCGGTAACGTGATCTGGTATTACGATTACCCCGAGGGGCTCGGCCTCCCACAGCCGATCAAGCTTCTCCCAAACGGGCATATGCTGATGAACCTCGGCCCGCCGACGCTCGCCGGGGGAACGGTTCGAGAGATCGATTTGGCCGGAAATATCATCACTAATTTCACCTTCGCTGACCTCAACGGTTGGCTCAGCGCGGCAGGCTACAACCTAGTCGTAAACGGTATTCACCACGATCTTCTCCAATTGCCCAATGGACACCTGCTGTTGCTGGTTAATCATTACCAGAACTTTACGGACCTCACGGGATATCCCGGCACGACGGCAGTGCTCGGCGATGCTCTTATCGAGCTTGATCAGAATCACAACATCGTGTGGCTGTGGGATTCATTTGACCATCTCTGTCCTGCCAACCCCACCAGCCCCTGCCTCGACATCAACAGGCATCCTTTGAATCTCCCGGACTGGATGCACTCTAACTCCCTCCAGTACTCACCGGACGACGGCAACATCATCATGTCCGTCCGGAACCAATCCTGGGTACTCAAAATCGACTATGAGAATGGGCAAGGGACAGGGAACATTCTCTGGCGGCTCGGATATCAGGGGGATTTCACGCTTACCAACGGCCAAATCCCGGACTGGTTTTCAGCTCAACACTATGCAAACGTCGTGAGCCCTAACACTACCGGAGTTTTTAACCTCGAAATGTTTGACGATGGCGATAATCGTGTCCTCGACGCCGCCGGCGATGTGTGCAACGGCCCTGGCCAGCCTAACTGTTGGAGCCGCGTGCCGATCTACCAACTCGATGATTCCAACATGACTGCAACTATCGTCTGGGATGACAATCTATCTCCAGTTTACGCCTTCTGGGGCGGAAGCGCGCAACAACTGCCCGATTCCAACTTGGTGTTTTGCATAACTACGCCCTCGGATGATAGCAGCGGCGCTCGTTACATGGAGGTCACGGACGACTCCACTCCCCAAGTCGTCTTGAAAATTGAGGTTACGGGCCAGAACGCCTACCGTGCCGTCCACCTGCCCAGTCTCTACCCCGGCGTGCAGTGGTGAGGCATCGGGAGACCGGGGGATCCGACGATCAAGTGAACAGCGGTCAAAGTGCACCTGTTGTTGGTTCGGTTAAGCGCAGGCTCAGGTTTCCAGACAGGTTTCTCTTTGTTGACCCGATCACCGGATCAATCGATCCCCCAATGCCCTAACTGTGCGTTTTTCCCTGTAGTTGGGATTTGTTCTCCACAACAGCGGCAAACTCCTCATTTGCCGCGTGTTCCGCCGTCGGCTCGACCGCGTGCGGAACTGGCCCCCCTACTCCTCTCACTGCTAACTCCCTGAAATCATATGTCTGGCAGGCCCTTTTGCCGGCCTCAAAACTGGTGCAGACCTCTGAATATGGCACCTAACCTGCTCGAAATGCGGGACGTGGCACCAAACTCCAAGTGTCGAACTGTTGACCCAATTCAGATGTCCGGAGGCCTAAAGGATGGCGTACGACGCGACGAAGATGCAGGACTGGCAGATATCAGAAGCGGCGGAACCCGGGATGCCGAGCCCCCACGAGTGGCAGGAGCGATTAGGTCTTGAACCAAACGAGATGATCCCTATGGGACGGCTCGCAAAGCTGGACTTCCTCAGGATCATCGAGCGACTAAAAGACCGACCCGATGGCAAGTACATTGAGGTTACCGCTATTACACCCACCCCACTGGGCGAGGGAAAGAGCACGACTTCCCTCGGCTTGATCGAGGGTTTAGGCAAGCGAGGCAAGGATGTGGGCGGATGCTTGCGCCAACCTTCAGGCGGTCCGACCATGAACATCAAGGGGACAGCGGCTGGAGGCGGGAACGCCCTGCTGATCCCCATGACCGAGTTTTCCCTGGGTTTGACCGGCGACATCAACGATATCGTGAACGCCCACAACTTGGCTATGGTGGCGCTCACCGCTCGCATGCAGCACGAGCGAAACTATAACGACGAGGAGCTTCAGAAGCACAGCATCACACGCCGCCTGGACATTGACCCCACCCGCGTCGAGATGGGCTGGGTCATGGATTTTTGCGCCCAGGCGCTACGCAACATCATCATCGGCATCGGCGGCAAACAGGACGGCTACATGATGCAGTCTAAGTTCGGCATTGCGGTAAGTTCCGAACTCATGGCCACTCTTTCCATCGTCACGGACCTGGCCGACCTCAGGAAGCGGTTGGGAGCGATTACTGTGGCCTACGACAAGAAGGGCAATCCGGTCACCACGAGCGATTTGGACGTGGCGGGGGCCATGACGGCCTGGATGCGCAACTGCATCAACCCCACGCTTTGCTCGACCGCAGAGTATCAGCCTTGCATGGTGCATGCCGGCCCCTTCGCCAACATCGCCGTCGGCCAGTCTTCCATTATCGCTGACCGGTTGGGACTGAAGATGTTCGATTATCACGTCACGGAAAGCGGCTTTGCGGCGGACATCGGCTTCGAGAAGTTCTGGAACGTCAAGTGTCGTTACAGCGGTCTGAAGCCCAACGTCTCCATTCTGACGGCCACCATCCGGGCTCTTAAAATGCACGGGGGCGGACCAAAGGTGGTTCCGGGCCTGCCTCTCCCCGACGCCTACACCAAGGAGAATCTCGGGCTGCTCGAAAAGGGTCTACCCAACCTGCTTCATCACCTGAACATCATTCGCCGTTCGGGGATCAACCCCGTGGTCTGCATCAACCGCTTCCACACCGACACCGCCGAGGAAGTCGCTTTGATCCGCAAGGCTGTGGAAGCCACGGGAGCGCGCTGCGCGGCCTCGGAGCACTGGCTCAAGGGTGGGGACGGCGCCCTGGAGCTGGCGGATGCCGTGCTGGATGCCTGCAAGGATGCGAACAACTTCCGATTCCTCTATCCACTCGAGATGAAGCTCCGAGACAGGGTGGAACTCATCGCCAAAGTAGTCTATGGCGCTGATGGTGTGGCGTGGGCCCCGGAGGCAGACGCCAAAGCCAAGCAGCTTGAGGCCGATCCCAAATTCGCTGATTACGCTACGATGATGGTAAAAACACACCTCAGCTTGAGCCACGACCCGACGCTCAAGGGTGTTCCGCAAGGTTGGATTTTGCCCATTCGGGACGTTCTAGTTTACTCGGGAGCGAAGTTCCTCTGCCCCTGCGCCGGCACGATCAGCTTGATGCCTGGGACCTCTTCTAGCCCGGGCTTCCGCCGGGTGGATGTGGATGTGAAGACCGGGAAAGTATCAGGATTGTTTTGAGGCCGGAGGACACTATGTACATTAATACTGCTTATCTTTTCGAGGGCATGCGCGAGGAGACTCGAGAGAGAATTCTGGAGACAGCTCTCGAGGAATCCCATGCGCCGGGGGATTTTCTGTTTCACCAGGGTGAACCCGCCCGGGAGTTTTATGTTCTTATGGAAGGACGGGTGCGGATTAGCGTGGGAGTCCAAGGGCTCCTAGCCCATGTGGCCAGCGACCCGGGCGATATGGTTGGTTGGTCGAGCCTGGTGGGAAACCCCACTTACACGGCTTCCGCCGAATGCCTGGGTCCCGTCAAGGTCTCGAAGCTTGAAAAGTCTCAGTTGGATAGAATCCTGGTTGCGGACCCGGTGAGCGGAATGATCTTCTTCAAGCATCTTGCCGTACTGATCGGGCGCCGCTTGGCGCAGAGCTACGCGGCAACTTTGGCGGGGCATGGAGTACAAGAACCGCGTTCGTACGGGTAGCAGACTGCTGAGAGGCACAAACGATAAGGAGAGGCCAATGAATCAGAATGGACAGGGACCGAGTCAGAACCATTTAAGGCAGGCTCTCGAAAAACGCGAGTTTTTTTGCACGGCGGAGCTTGTCCTGGGCCGCGACCACAACATGGCCGAGGCCGAGACCTTCGTCAAAGAAGCCGCGGCGGAACCGAAAGGGATCAAGATCATCAGCATCACCGACTTGCCGAGCGGTAACCCGGCACTGCCCCCGGAGGCCTTCGTCACGTTCATCCGGGAACGAGGCCTTACTCCCATCGCCCACCTCACGGCAAAGGACGGCAACCGTTCCTTCCTGGAGGCGCGCCTTCACGGTCTGGCGCGGGAGGGCGTTGAGAACGTTCTGGCTCTAACCGGCGATGCTCAGAAGGAAGGCTTCGGCGGCAAATCCAAGCCAGTTTACGACCTGGACTCGGTGCTGCTGGTTTGGCTGATCCAGGCCATGCGGTCGGGCATCGAGTACAAAATGGGGCCGCGGACAGTCCAGAGCACGCCATTCGATTTCTTCCCCGGCGCCGTCGTGAATCCCTACAAAGTTCACGAGTCCGACCAGATGATGCAATTTTACAAAGCGCAACTCAAACTTACGATTGGGGCGCAGTTCATCATCACCCAGTTGGGATACAACATCCGCAAGCTCAGCGAGCTGAAGCACTACTTGACCCGCGAGGGTTTAGGCGACCGCCCTGTCCTCGCCAATGTCTACGTTCCCACCGCCAAGATTGCGCAGATGATGCAGGCGGGGGAAGTGGCCGGCTGCGTGATACCGGACGAGCTCATTCGGCGGCTTGAAAAGGAGAAGAAACCTCAACGCCTGGAGCGCGCGGCACTGATGGTCGCCGCCGCGAAATCACTTGGTTTCGCCGGAGCCCACGTGGGCGGGTTTGGCCTCACGCACAAAGACTTCATGACCATTGTCGAGCGGGCCGAGGCCCTCTCGGGCGAGTGGAGGAACAAGCTCGACGAGTTGATCTTCCCCTACCCCAACGAGTTCTACCTGCTGCCGCAGACGGCCGACGGCTTGAGTGACGGCACGGGCGAGTATCAGGTCACTCACACGAAACCTCACGCCACCTTTGTCCAGTGGCTGTCCAAGCAGGTACACCGGCACCTGATCGAAGAGGGTTCTTTCGGCCACCGTTTCTTCAGCGCCCGGCTGAAGCCCAACGGGGACGGCGCCCCGGGGACTTCCTGGCGTCACGGCCTGTGGTACTGGCTGCTGGAGCCTTCCACGCTCTATCGCAAGGCCACTTTGGGCTGCCGAAGCTGCGGCGATTGCCTTCAGGACCACCTCGACTACGCGGGTTGCTCAATGCGCTGGTGCTACAAAGAGCTTCGCAACGGCCCTTGCGGAGGTTCGAGAGTCGATGGAACCTGCGAAGCGCGCCCCGAGCAGCTTTGCATTTGGAACGTGATCTATAAGGGCGCCTTGGCCGTCGGCGACGATCCCCGTAAGTTCGCCCACACCCTCATTCCACCCCGCGACTGGTGCCTGGACAACACCAACGCTCTGGCCAATCGCATGGCAGGGTTGGACAACGTCTGCAAGAGGAAAGATCTTCAGGCGGCGGTCCCGGCTCAGAAGGTATAATCGGGATTCTCTCTGTACTCTGTGGTAGGGGCGCATGGCCATGCGCCCCTACGGAATGAAACCCATTTCAGCCAGGAGGAAGACTGATCGCGTGCTCATTATCGGTGAACTCATTAATTGCACTAGAACGAAGGTCGGAGAAGCGGCGCAAAAGCGTGACGCGGAGTTTTTCAAGGAAATCGCCCTCAGGCAAGCCAACGCCGGGGCGAGCATGCTGGATGTGAACGGCGGCCTGCCGGGTCAGGAAATGCAGGTCCTGCCTTGGCTGGTGAATATCGTCCAGGAAACAGTCTCCATTCCACTCTGCCTGGACAGCGCTGACCCTGCCGTCCTGCGCCGCGCCCTGCCACTTTGCAAGCAGCGCGCGATGATCAACTCCATCACCGATGAGCCGGCGCGCCAGCAAGCCCTGCTGCCTCTTCTGAAAGAGTTTCGCCCTAAAGTGATCGCATTGTGCCTGGGCGAAGCGGGGCCACCCAACACCTCGGCGGAGCGCGTGTCGACCGCCAGTCGCCTCGTTGATCGACTGACCGCGGAAGGATTCGTCCTGGACGATCTATACGTCGATCCGTGCGTGCTCCCGGTCAGCACTGGATCGGAACATGGCAAAGGGCTCGTGGAGGCAACAGGCCTCATCAAAGCCCGGTATCCGGGCATCCACGTCAGCGCCGGCATCAGCAACGTCTCCTTCGGCCTTCCGATGCGCAAGCTGCTCAACCAGGCACTGCTCTTGTTGTTGATGGCTCAGGGCTTGGACACCGCCATCGTGGACCCCTGCGACCCGCAGTTGATGATGAACATCTGCGCCGCCGAGGCCCTGTTGGGACGCGACGAGTTCTGCGCCGACTACATCCAAGCGTTTCGTGAGGGAAAGTTGGGAACCGCGTAAAGGCAGCAGGCAGAAAACTGAGAACTGAAAACTGACGACTGATAACTGATGGCTGGCGGCTGAAAGCTGATAGCTGGAGGAAAATCGTGGCAGCAACTATTCTGGATGGCAACAAGATTCGCGACCAGATCAAGGCGGAACTCGCCGAACAGATTCAGGGCTTGAAACGCGCCGGCGTTACGCCGGGCCTGGCGGCGGTTCTGGTGGGCGAGAATCCCGCCTCACAAATCTATGTTCGAAGCAAGGTGAAGACCTGTGAGTCGCTTGGGCTCTACAGTGAAAAAATCGAATTGCCCGCTGACACCACCCAGGAGCGTTTGCTGGCGCTGGTGGATTCGCTGAACCGCCGCGATGAGATTGACGGCATTCTGATTCAACTGCCACTGCCGCCTCAGATCGACTCTAAGCGCGTGCTCGAGGCCGTGGACCCGGCGAAAGACGTGGACGGATTTCATCCCATCAACGTGGGCCACCTCGTGGCGGGAACGCCGGGCCTGGTTCCCTGTACGCCTGCCGGGATCATCGAGATTCTGCTGCGCAGCCAGATTCCCATCAAAGGCGCGCGCGCCGTGGTGGTGGGACGCAGCGACATCGTGGGAAAACCGGTGGCCATGCTGCTGCTTCACCAACACGCCACGCTGACGGTTTGCCACTCGAGGACGCGCGACCTCCCGGCCGTAGCACGCGAGGGCGATATCCTGGTGGCCGCGATGGGCAAGCCGGCCTATGTGACGGGCGATTTCATCAAGCCGGGCGCCACCGTGATCGACGTCGGCATCAATCGCCTGACCAGCGCTGACGAGATTCGCCGCATCTATCACGATCCCTCCGGCCCGCTCGCCGACCTCGCGGCCAAAGGGTCTGTCCTGGTGGGTGACGTGCAGCCTGAAGACGTGAAGGAAAAGGCAGGCGCCTATACACCTGTGCCCGGAGGCGTCGGTCCGCTCACCATTGCCATGCTGATGTCGAATACCGTCCGTGCGGCGCGCCTCCGCCGCGGGTCGCGTGCCCAAGCCGCTTAAACGCGGGTGGCGTAGACCCGCGGAGTGGCCCATCAACGACGAGAACCGTAATGGCAAAGCTGGGAACCCACAAACGTCCCGTCATCGTCCGGGTCCAGTCAATTGAGCGTGCGGAAGAGATCGCTTCACTATGCCAGGAGTACGGCTGGCATTTCATTTCAGGCGTGGAACCCGACAAACCCGAAGACATCTCAGACGTGGAAGAGCTTCTGAGGCGTTTGCACAAGGCTGAAAAGAAAATCACTGGTCCCCAGCAACCACCGCGCGTGAGTCCCAACGATTACTGCCCATGTGGGAGCGGGGAAAAATTCAAGAATTGTTGTGGCCATTCTTGAATGGCATTGCTCATTTGTAGCGAGTCAACTGACGGGCGCATACATCGCGGCATAATACGCCGTGACGTACGCGCCACCCACCATTGCGACCAACCATGACCACCAGCCAGAAAACCCTTCTCGCCCTTGCCGCAACTGCCTTTGCGGTGTACAGCGCGGGCACGTATGTATTCAGCCTGCACGGCCCCCTGGATGTTTTGGGCCAGCCGGCAGGCACCGAGTCAAAGACGCTGGAATTCGGCGGCCGCACGCGCACCTACCTGGTTCACCCTCCCACAGGTTACGAGAGCAAATTGCCCCTGCCCCTGGTCCTGGTGTTGCACGGCGCCATCCAGGGCGCTACCAACGTCGAACGCATGTCCGGCATGAGCGCCAAGGCGGACAAGGAGGACTTCCTGGCGGTTTATCCGAATGGCACGAGCGGTTCCGGCCTGGCGCCCACGTGGAATGCCGGCGCCTGTTGCGGCTACGCGCAGATGAACCAGGTGGACGACGTCGGCTTTCTGCGCGCACTCATCGACCGGCTCGAGCACGATTACCCGATTGATCCGAAACGCGTTTTTGCTACCGGCATCTCAAACGGCGGAATGATGTCCTACCGGCTGGCTTGTGAAATGGCGGACCGGATCGCCGCCATCGCGCCCGTGGAAGGTGCTCAAGACGTGGAGTGCCGGCCTTCGGGGCCTGTCTCGATCCTCATCTTTCACGGCACCGCCGACTTTCTGGTCCCGTACAACGGCGGCACAACGCCATTTCAGCTCGGTCCGAAACGGTCCGATTCGTCGGTTCCCTCCACCGTATCGTTCTGGGTGAAGCAGGATGGATGCACGACGACGCCCGAGCGCAAAGAAACGAACCAACTGCGCATTGATACCTACACCGGCTGTCAAGACGGCACCGGCCTCACGCTCTATACCATCTTCGGAGGTCGCCACATGTGGCCCGGCACGATGCTCAGCCGCAATAACATACCCGCCACCGATATCATGTGGTCGTTCTTCGCGGCCCATCCTAAGCAGTAGGCAGGTGGGCAGGTCGGCAGATGGGCAGGTCGGCAGGTGGGCTGCGGGGGGTAGTCAGTGGGAGTGGAGACCAACCAATAGCCCTCTCCCTTGGGGAGAGGGCGATCCTTATCAACTCGACTCTTCTCCCCACGGGAGAGGGCTATCCATTCATCCTGACTCCCCAGGCGAACTGCCAACTGCCTACTGCCTACTGCCCATCTGCCTATCTGCCCACTGCCAGCAACGCGGGCTTTAGCGTCCAAGCCTGCAGCTTGGCCAGTGCCATCAACTGCGGCGCGTCGAAGCCTTCCGGAAAGATGACCCAATCCCAGAGCTTGGGTGAATCGTCGGCGACGTAGCGCGCCGCAGCCAGGCGTGCGGGCGGCAAGGTCACATAATTCGGCAAGGTGTGCGTCTCCACCAAGGCGCGTGTGGTCCGGGCGAGAGCGACCAGGTAGCTTTCGGGCGGGACGGGTTTGCTTCCCATCCAGACCACATTCGGAATCTGGCCGTTCTTTTCGAGAAACCCGGCGACATCCTGAACAGTGCGCGAGAACTGGCTCCATGAGACATTCATGTCGTCTGCCAATTCAGGGGCGGCGAGCGAGGGACCATACGGCGTCCCGCTCAGTAGGACAGGCGCTGCCGGTTGTTTCCGCACCGTGCGAGCGACGTATTCGTTGAGCAGCGCGAACTGCTCGCTCGCGCTCAGTGCATAGTCGCCGCGCACCTGGAATAAGACTTCGGGAGCAATCTGACCTGCAATATCACCCAGTTCGCGTTCCGGGAAGCTGCGGCCTTGTGCGCGGTCAGGCATCACGCCCAGAGCCTCAGAAGCAGTGATGAAGCGGACGTTCGGGAAGGATTTTACGTAATGCACGAGGTTCTCGAGGTAGTTGAAGTCACGCTCAATTTGCTCGGGGTCCTTCATGGGAGGCTTCTGCCAATCATCTCGCGGGGGATTGGCTCCGTGGGCAAAGTTGACGCCGTCCCAGAACTCGCGGTGGATGAACTCACAGGGGTGAAAATAAATGCTCACCACGCCGCCTGAGGAAGAGAGTTCGTCATAACTGGCTTTAAAGTTGGCTTTGGCCTGGTCCAGATTCGACCAATCCTGGTTGGGGCGAAGGTCCGATCCCGCTTTGATGTTGAAGATATTCAATAGCCCGCCGTACCAAAAGGGCTTGCCGTCGAGTCCCACGTGCGGACCGTCGTCGAGGTAGACTCTCACGCCCCAGGATTTCAGCGCCGGAAAAGCCTGTGGCGCCCAGGAACTGCCTGGTTGTCCATAGCAGGTGGGCGCTTTGCCGAAAATACGGCTCAGGTCTTCGAAGCCGGGCCGCTCGCGGCGGGTGAATTCCGCCGCCCCTTGTTCCCAATCGAGCTTCGATTCATACTCCGCAGGAGTGGGGTGCTGGCTATGCGTGTTCGCGTGGTAACCGACTTCGTTCCGGGCAAGCGCCTCGATTACATCCTGACGGCCGCGCGCCGCGAGGGTGCGCCCCTTTTCACCCACCACCTTGAACGTGGCGCGCACGCCCTCACGGGCGAGAATCTCGGTGATGCGCTTGGCCGCGTCATCGCTCTGGGGTAGAATATAATCCTCAGTATCAAACCACAAAACTACATACACGTTGTTTTCAGTGGTCTGTGCACCTGCCCACGCGCGCCCACAACACCCGCAAAGCAGCAACGCCAGTAGAGCCAACGAGCAGAAATTCGAAACTCGAAAATCGAAATTCGAAAATCGTCGATTGTCCGCTGACCATCCACGGCCCTGCGTAATCACCTCGAGTAAGCCGCGCAGATTCCGAGTCATCATCCTCTGGCCCTCCCAAAGTCGGCATTATAAACCAGGTGTCAGGTGACACGTGTCAGTGCCCGTCGCCAGTTGTTTGTGCTAAGCTCATCGTTCTCAAGAAAACAGCCCTCTCCCTTGGGGAGAGGGTGGACCGCTGCCGGCGCTTTCATCAGCCGGAGCGGGCTGGGTGAGGGGTCGGTTTATGGTCCGAAAGATCGCCGTGGCTTGGAATTGGCGTCAAGCAAGAACCGAGTGAGAGTCCGGAAGAAGATTTTGTTCTCCCGATCACCCGATCACCCGATTCATAATGGAGAGACGAGTATGAAGTCGTTTAGAGAACGATTGGCTCAAGGCGACATCCTGATTTCCGACGGAGCCATGGGCACTTTCCTGCAAGCCCGCGGCTTGCAGCCCGGCGAGTGCCCGGAAGAGTGGTGCATTTCTCACCCCGAAGTGGTTAAAGGCATTCATGCAGCTTATCTCCTTGCAGGTTCGGACATCCTGGAAACAAATTCCTTTGGCGGGACCAGCTACAAACTGAAACCCTACGGTCTGGCCGGCAAAGTACGAGAGTTAAACCTGGCTGCGGTGGCGCTTGCGAAACAGGTCATCGCCGGCAGGGGTTACGTTGCAGCCGCTGTGGGCCCCACCGGGCGCATCGTCGAAGAGGAGGGTGGAGACGCGACGCCGCAAGACCTCTACGAGGCGTTTAAGGAGCAAGTGGCGGCTTTGGCGGAGGGCGGCGCGGACGCGCTGTGCATTGAGACCATGGGGTCGCTTACGGAAGCGCTGCAGGCCATCAAGGCAGCCAAGGATTGCACCACGCTTCCAGTGATGTGCACCTTCACGTTCCAGGCCGGGGCTCGCGGTTTTCACACCATGATGGGTGTGACGCCGGAACGAGCGGCGCGAGAGGCGGCGTCGGCCGGAGCGGACATCGTGGGCTCGAATTGCGGCAGCGGCATCGCCAACATGATCGAGATCACACGCCAGATGCGGGCTGCACAGCCGCACACGCCCATTCTTGTTAATGCCAACGCCGGTATGCCGGTTCTGGAGGAAGGGAAAACGGTGTTCAAAGAAACCCCGGAATTCATGGCTTCCAAAATCGGCGACCTCATCAAAGCCGGCGCGCAAATCATCGGCGGCTGCTGCGGCACCACCCCGGAGCACATTGCCGCGATCGCGGAAAGGGTGAAGGCTAAAGGATAAAGTGTAAAGGCTGAACGATAAAGGCTAGACAACAAGGGAATCGCGACAAAAGTAAACTTCCCCGTCTTTTATCCTTCACCCTTTAACCTTTAAACTTTACCCTTTAGACTCCCCCCGACACCCGACACCTGGCACCTTCAGTCACTGTGTTACGCGGCTGAGTGGAACTTCGGCTCCTCCTTGCTGTTTGCTGAGCTCCGCGGCCTGCATGAAGGCGAATATTTCCAGCGTCTCTTCGGCGCTGACGGGCGGGACTCGCGTGTGCATGAACTTCGCAATCTCAACCAGCAGTGGCCGGTAACTGAATGGCTTGGGTTCGGAGTTGACGACCGTTTTGTCAGTGAACGCGCTTATTCCGTAGGCGTAGAGCCCTTTGCGAAACCCTCGCAACACTCCTAAGCGCCCGCCCGGCCATCTTCCCACCACGACGTCCTCATCGTCTGTGTTCATGTGGCTTACGGACTCACATCCTGTCCCCATGAGTGTGAAGAGTATCTCCACGCCATGAATGCCGTACCACATCAAGTCAGGATGGTGAGGCTCGGTGGGCGAGGGGCTGTAGACACTGTAGGTCAAGACACGCCCCACGCCCTGAAGGTTTTTCAGCCGCTGGGTCTCTTCCCAGTACCTCAGTGAAGAAGAACTGAACCACGGCACTCCCGCCTGGCTCGCCAATCGCGCGATCTCCTTCGCATCCTGGTAGCTAGCCGCGAGGGGCTTATCGATGAAGACGGGCTTGCCGGCGGCAAAAGCAGCCTTCGCCTGATTGAGATGCGTACGGCCGTCGAGACTTTCCAGCAAGACACCATCCACCATGGCGCAGAGTTTCGGAATACTATCCACGATTTCGATCTTCCACTTGTCGTGCAATTCCGCGGCGTACTTGTCAACGCGTTCCCGGCTTTCGGTGACGTCCGGACTGCCTCCCTTATAGGCAGCCACCACGCGCACGCCGGGGACGTGCTCGGGGTCGGAGGCGTCATTGAAGATTCGACTGAACTCGATGACATGGGAGGTATCCGTACCGATGATTCCGACGCGAATCTCGGGGCTGGCTGCCTCCTGCGCACTTCCCAGGGATACGGCAAGCAATAGCGTCGATACCCCCCAAACTGCTTTCCAGCAAACACAATGTGATAGTAACCTCATGGTCTCCTCGTCTCGTTCATTCGCTCATTCATTCAGGGGACACTCTACCAGCACCTCTTCGCAGGGGCAACCCTTCTGGTAGCCTTAGGGGCCGATAAGTGTCTCCCCAGCAAACGGAATTAAACGGCTAATCCTGAACGAAATGAGCTTAAACCTGCATCGGGCTGGCGGAGTGGAGTATCATAATGTTAGGAAGGGCCCGCTGACCGAGCGGGCGGCGGAGATCGTGTTATGGGTACTCTACAAGAAGTATTACAGAAAGCCGTGCGAGAGGGCGAGCTCTATGAAAAGCTGGAGCGCGGCTTCGTGCGCTGTTACGCCTGCGGGCACTGCTGCCGCATCCCGGATGGCCAATTGGGCGTGTGCAAGGTGCGGTACAACCAAGGCGGGAAACTGCTGGTGCCCTGGGGCTATGTTGCGGGCGCCCAGTGTGATCCCATCGAGAAGAAGCCCTTTTTCCACGCCTACCCTGGCGCATTGGCTTATAGCTTCGGGATGATGGGTTGCGACCTGCACTGCGCCTACTGTCAGAACTGGGTGACCTCACAGGCTTTGCGTGATCCAAGCGCCGTCTCGCCGCCCTTGCGCGCGACGGCCGAGGGACTCGTGCGGGAGGCCTTGGAACACGGCGCGAAAGTCGTCGTCAGCACTTACAATGAGCCGCTCATCACCAGCGAATGGGCCGTCGCGGTTTTTAAGGAAGCGCGCGCCGCAGGCCTCACTACCGGATATGTCTCGAACGGCAACGCCACCCCGCAGGTACTCGAATACCTGCGGCCCTGGGTGGACCTTTATAAGGTGGACCTGAAAAGCTTTGAGGACCGGCATTATCGGCAGCTCGGTGGGCGAATGCAACCCATCCTCGACACCATCCACAGGCTGCACGAGATGGGATTTTGGGTGGAGATCGTCACGCTGATCGTGCCCGGATTCAACGACTCAGACGACGAATTGAAGCGTATGGCGGAGTTTCTGGCCGGCGTTTCGCCCGACATCCCCTGGCATCTTACCGCCTTTCACAGGGACTACAAGATGACCGAGCCGGAAGACACCAGTTCGCGTACGCTGGTGCGGGCTGCCGGGATTGGCAAGGCTGCAGGCCTGCGTTTCGTCTATGCGGGAAACCTGCCCGGCCGGACTGGTGAACTTGAGAATACCTGTTGTCCTGATTGCCATGAGCTTCTTGTGGAGCGTGTGGGGTACCACGTCCTCGATTATCGGCTCACGGCGACCGGCTCATGCCCGGGCTGCGGCGCTGCCATCCCGGGACGCTGGGGGGCGGGTTTCCAAGGCCAAATTACCGACCTTCCTTACCTGCCGGGCTCCTCGATCTTCGACCGCATCCGCCCGGGCCGTCGCTGAGAACTGCTTCGAGTTATGGCAAGCAATCCCCTCATCCGACAGCTCCGTCGTAGGGGCGGCCCTTGTGGCCGCCCGCGGGCAACCACAAGGGTTGCCCCTACGGCTGGGGTGAAGGGGTGCGCGGTTCAAGCGGGGGAGAGTTGTTAGCGCAGCCCGTAGAACAGGTATCCCGGCCCCACTCGCATGTTGTGCATGAGTGAGGCGGGCGAGACGGCGGCGAGGAGCAATCCTCCCACGGCCTGGGCCAGAGCGATGGGCCAGATGTTACGATGCCGCGCGAAGATTTCGGCGAAGACAAATCCGGCCACGGTCGTGGCGACCATGAGGATCGGATTGGGGATGTGAGCCGAGCCGAAAATGACTCCCACCAGAAGCGAACTCAGGTGACGATTGTGAATCGCTTCCATCAGCCGGTTATGAAAATAGGATTGCGCGAGATATTGCTGAAAAGCGCACCAGGCGGCGTATCCCAGGAAGGAATACAGGGCGTGCCAATTCAGCGGCACAATCGCCAGAACATGCCGCGCAAACCCGAAGGCGAGCAGCGGAACGTAGAAAACCAAGGCAATCGGCAAGACCAGTTGAGCGCTCTCCCGCGCTTCGCCAAACGTCAGGCCCAGGCTTCGCAAAGTGTCCCGGTGCGCCACGTGGCTCACCAGGATGATGCCCCAGAGGACCATCCAGGTGTGGGGATAGGTGTGCTGCCAGCGCCAGATATAGGTGAGAATCCCGGCGTAAATCAACAATGCTTCCAGGGCCGAAAGAATCGGCGACCAGGAATGGGGTAGACTAGTAGGTTCGAATGCTCCCTCTGAGGTTACCGTGCTCACTAAATCCATTCTAGCCCAAACCGTCCAACGTGGCAAAAGCCGCCGCTACGTCCTGATTTCACTCATAGCGCCGCCCTTTAGCCCCCCACTTACCGACCTCGAGGTCGGCGCTACGCGGAAGTCGGGACGTCGCCAAGCCCGCCGCCTCCTTTTGACGGCACTCGCGCTGGCTGCCTTGGTCTTGACGGCTCCGCCCAACACCCCTGCGCAAGATTCTTCCAATCGGCCGCGAGAGCGGCAAGTGCTGGTAGTTTCGGTGGATGGGATGGGCGCCAGCCTCTACCAGCTTCTTGCTGCGAAGGTTCACATTCCCAACCTGGCACGGCTGCGCCAAGAGGGAAGCTACGCCGAGGGCGTACTGGGAGTTTATCCCACGGTAACCTACCCCTCGCACACGACAATCGTTACAGGAAGAATGCCGGCTGAGCACGGAATCTATTCCAACTTATCTTCGCGCGAGGCGGGCAAGAACCCCGGTGACTGGTTCTGGTTCGCCAAGGCTATCAAGACGCCCACACTCTGGGACGAGGCGAACGCCCACCGGTTGAGCAGCGGCGCAGTGTTCTGGCCGGCCACGGCAGGCGCGCCGATTTATTGGGATATTCCCGAGATCTGGGATCCCCAGAAGCCTCTCCAGGTCGATCCGGTTTACGTCGCCAAGTACGCCACGCCGGGGCTCTTGTTTGAAGCTCTTTTGGAAATCGGACCGCCGAAAGCAGGCCAGGAACTTGATGTGACGCGGGCTCGCCTGGCGACCTTCATCCTGAAGAAATACAAGCCCGACCTTCTTTTGGTTCACTTGTGCGATCTGGATGGAGTTGAGCACCAATTCGGTCCCAACAGCTCCCAGGCCGCCGCGACGCTGGAGAAGATCGACGGCCACATCGGCGAACTGCTTGCCGCCGACGAGGCTGCCGGACTAGCCGATTCCACGGACGTGTTCATCGTTTCTGACCACGGTTTTCTGCCCGTCGGCGCGGAGATCCAGCCCAACGTGCTGCTGGTGAAGGCGGGGTTGTTGACCGCGGATGAGAAGGGGAATCTCACGGGAGGGCGAATCGCCACGCTCGCCAATGGAGGATCGTTCTTCATCTATTGGCCGCAATCCCAGGACCTTCGCTCCGAGGTCAGCGAGGCCCTGAAGCCCTTGCGCAAGTCGGGCGCTCTCTGGGGCGTTCTCGACCGCGCGGCGCTGAAAGATCTGGGTGCAGAGCCCGCCGCGCAGATGGCGCTCGAAGCCTCGACAGGTTACGAATTCGGGAGCGGCGCGGCCGGCGACGTGATCTCATCGGGGAGGAAAATCACGGGAACCCACGGCTACCTGCCTTTTCGCCGCGAATTGGAATCCTCCTTCATCGCGTGGGGACCGGATATCAAGGCCGGAGTGGATTTGCACACGATTCGCATGACGGAAATTGCTCCCACCATCCTCAAGGCGATGGGCATCGACGACCCGAAATTCGGCGAGGAACCGCCCCTGCTGGAGATTTTCAAATAAAAAATGTCAGGATTCGGGATTCCGGCGTCGGGAGAAGAAACCAGCGGCAGTGAAGGGATACGATCCGCCTCCATCGACGTCCCACCTCTATGGTCTAATGCAACCACGCCACAATTCGGCATGTCTCCCGCTTTCAGGCGTTGCCAAGCGTAACAAGCCGTATATTGGAAGCGGTCAGAGCGCGGCGGGCCGACTTGATTTTTATCTATCGTCACCCCCTCGATTCGTTGCTGACGAACTGGGTATGGTGGCGGGCCAACCTTCGCAACAAGAGCATGGCTACCGTGATCTCGACAGTTTATAAGAATACAGGCGACTTATGCGCCGACTTGGAGAAGAATTTTCCTGAGTTCGAATCCTTTGGCAAAGGCGACCCTGCATTTTTTGCAACCTCACTAGGCCCACGCTTTTTGCCTTTCCCGGAATTCGTTGAGGAAACCGAGTTATTTCTGCCAGCCGCCACCCTGGCGCTGCGGTTGGAGGACTTCGCGATTGATCCGGCTAAGGAGCTTTCCAAGATCGTCCAAGTGATGTCCATTGATCATGATGTGAACCGTCTGCAAGCAGCCCCTCCAAACACCAAGCCCTATCGCTATCTGGCCGTGGCAGAAAACGTTCCGCGATTCAGAGACTATATCGACGGGCTGGATACCGAGACGAGGGAAAGAATTGAGAGAATCGGCTACGAGATGTGAAACCGGTTGCGCGTGTAAGGATTCCGCGTAATCCGGCCATCCGAGCGCCATTCAATCAGTTGTTCCGTTACGGAGTCTCCTCGAGCAGGAGTTCTCCCGCCTTTATCATGTCCTGGTATAGCGCCACGTCCTGCGGATTGTCGATCTCGCCCCATTGGCCATCGGTGCCGAAAGTTCCGATGGTGAGTTCCCTTCCGGCCAGCAGCCGGCGCAGCAACCCAGTCACGTCGAGTTTGTCGCGGATCGGCGCGTCAAGAGTGGCGAGGAGCACTTCGACGATGCTCCAGGCCCGCGGCGTGAATTTGAAGAGGCCCATATATTGCCCCTGGATGTCTTCGATCCGGGTCGTCTTGCCGCCGATCTCCAGCAATTGGCCCGCGGCATTGATCCGGAAAGTCTCGGCGTCAGCCAGAGGATCGGCGAAACGCCGGGTCCACAGCCGGCGCCACGCCCGGTCGTAAGTAATCACCAACTGGCCAGGGGCGCCTGCCAGGCTGCGCACCAACTCACTGCGGCAAAAGATGTCGCCGTAGCTGACGATCACCGGCCCTGAACGCAGCCAGGGGGCGGCCGTGGTGAGCGAAATCACCATATTGGTTTCGGCCCAGCGTTCATTGGTGAAAAAGGTCAGGTCCGGAAAATCAAGCATCTCAGCGCGGTAGCCGCGCACAATCCCAATTTCGTCCACCCCACCGCGCCGGAGCGCCGCGATCTGTCGCTCGATGAGCGGCTTGCCAGCGAGTTTGACCAGGCATTTGGGGCGGTCCGCGCCGAGATTCCCCAGGCGGGAGCCGCGACCGGCGGCAAGAATGACTGCGCGCATCATTCAACCTTGAAGACTTTCCGGAATAATGCCACGTCGGCGGGTGAAAACGGGAAGCACCGTTCGGGGTGCCACATAATCCCCGTGATGGGCTGCGTCGAGTGGCGAATGGCCTTGACGACGCCGTCCTCAGCGACCGCCCAGACGTCAAGCGGGGGCTGCGATTCGAAGGCGGCAAAGTGATGAAAGCTGTTGACCTCGCGTGGCTCGCCCTCGATACGGATGAGTTGGCGTCGCAGTACGTGCCCCTCTACGCGGTGCAAACCAATCCCGAAACGCTGCTGAATCACTTGCATGCCGCGGCAGACACCCAGCACCGGAAGCCCGCGCCGCTGTGCCCAATCGAGCAGAGCAAACTCCACAGCGTCGCGTTCCGGTGCATCGCCGCCGCACTCCACAAGGTCGTTCCCGCCGGTTAGCACCAACCCGCTAACGTCCGCTCCTGCCCATAGCTCCAGGGCCACCTCGAGTACATTCGGAAGCGGCAACGGCGTGAGCCCGCACGCCGCCAGGAATCTCGGCCAGGCCTGGTCGAGACAATCGCGCCGCTCACCGTACTCCGGCACGATGACCACCCGTTGAGTAATGGCAACCACTTTCATAACTGAGCTGAACCCGTGCTCCGAGGCTTGAGGCTGGTGCGAAGCTGTGCGCTTCTTAGTTAACGAACTTCTGACTCAGGACGCGAGTTGATCTTCTGTGCGAAGTAAATCCGAGTCGTGTAAGGCACGTCGATGACTTCCGGCAGTCCGTCCAGGTAGCTTGCAATTTGCCGAATGATGCCGTCGAACACCTCGTCGCTTGCCGCCTGACGCTTTAGAGTGGCATGTGATTTCCAGGCAATAATGACGTCTTCTTTCGACATTTTCCACACGAAACGGCTTGCTATCGATTTCGTATCCGAGAAGTAGCCGCTGGAGTTGATGACGTTCGTCGGATCTTCGCGTCTCGATCCGTACGAGTAACTTGGAATCGCAGACTTGATAATCGACTCGATCCGGTTCTGAACCGGATCGTCCAAGTCCCGATGGTTCCACATACAGGCGAACCAGCCATTAGGGAAAAGTATTCTGGATGCTTCAGCGAGAGCAGCGCGTTGATCAACGACATTGAATGAGCTGCCAAAAAAGACCGCGTAAACGCTACCTGGCGGCAGGCCCGTTGCTTCGCCCGTCCCCACAGACCAAGTAACCGGCAACGCTTTTGTATTTTGAATTCCGATGTTTCGCATTGCGTCGTTGGGCTCGACGGACCTGACTGTCAACCCATGCTTCAGCAGTTCTTTGGTGAGCTTGCCTGTGCCCGCGCCAATGTCGGCGACAGGCCAGTAAGTGTCGTAGCCAATGGCCTTCAGCAGTTTCTCGAGGGCGTCGACGGAGTAATCCGCCCTCTTATCGTAATGGGACGCATGCTCGGTATAATCCCAAGTGACTGTTTGTTGGGCAGTGGTGGGACCCATCGATATCCTCCCTCAACTCGGATGTTCGGTGATTGTGTCTTCGTGCCGGGCGGCAATATTCACGAGATCATCAAGACCTTTTGGTTCGTGCAATCGAGGCAGAGCTTGCGCGCCGTCCGCCACCGCCGGAACAGGTCTTCCCCGGCGCCGATGACAGCAGGTATGCCGAGTTCGCCGGCCCGGATCGCCATGTGTGAATTGGCGCCACCAAACTGGGTGACGAAGCCGCTGATATTCCGGCTGAATATCCAGTCGAAGCCAGGGTCCGCGCTGGGCACGAACAGAATCCGTCCGGCAAAGCTCTCCGGCGGCTCGTCAACGGAGGCAACTGGAGCGGTGACGCTTTTGTGGGTAACGAAATTCGGCCGACTGGGCGGCAGGTGAAATGCGAAGGTCTCATCGGGCGACACGATGACGGGCGGCAGCACGAGATGGCGGCTGAGGGCGTGACGCTCTCTGCCCCGCGCCACGCTCTCCCGGAAAACATCGCGAACCGAGCCACTCTCACTATAGAGCTTTCGGATGACTTCGCAGTCTAGAAACGCACAATCTTCGGCGGAAAGACCGTGGTCCTCGCCCAATTGTCTGACCAGCCTCAGAGCGTCGCTCAGGCTTCGCGTGAACACGAATTTCGCGTGTTCGCGGCCCTCGATGCCTGCCTTGATGAACTCGATCAAGCCTATGGCGTCGATCTCGAGCTCATGTTCTTTGAGCAGCCGCTCAATGTGGCGTAGCTGCTCGATCGAGAGCGCGAAGCGCGGGGGCGGGGCGGCCGTCCGCCGGGGGCTCGACCAGTCGAAATAGAGATCGGGCGCCTCATCATAGCGCGGCGAAAGAATGTCGTAAGTCCCCGGCCGGAGATGGCCGTAGCGCGCCAAGAACTCAGCCTTGGAAAGTTCCGCAAAATCTCTCCCAATGCTCGATCCGATGGCATCGACGCTCGCCATGAACGTCGCCTTCTCCTCCGACGTGAGAACGCCCACCTCCACCAGGGACTGAAGCATCTGGACCGCGATAAACCCCGCCCGCGCCAGACCGGCAAAGGGCAGCGTGCCATATCGCTTGCAGTCCTCCAACAGCCAATAAATGCGGCTGATCTTGTCGATCTGTGCATCCCAAATAACCGGCAACCGCCGCGCCAACCGGTCGATCTTCTCGCGGTCGTGCCTCCATAGTGCGGTTTCACCATACATGATGCGATTGGTGAGGCGGCGCAGAGCGCGGGAAAGCTCGGTCAAGTCCTCTTGAGAAAACCCGTTCTCGGCCAGCCTGATCATCCGCTTGGGCAGATCGAGGGTGTAGCAGGAGAAGATGATCTCAAACTCGACCTTGTCATGGAGATGCGGTTCGGCCAGCAGGCGATCGATGTAATAATTTACCAGGCGCCCGGCAAGATCGTCAGATACGTCGCGCGGGATGAAGGAGTTAAAGTCGACACGCACATCGATGTAGGGCAGCCCGTGGAAGCTGACCAGGAGCGGAAAACTGCGCAGATTCTTGTATCCGTAATTGTCCCGTTGGTAGGCCCAGATGGCGTCGGTGATGAGTTCGCGATAGAGCGATAAGGAGAGCGGCCAGGGCCGCAAGCCGATCATCTCCGCCGGGTTCCAATCAGGCATGACCCCGAAGATCGCCCGGTTGCCGTGCAGGTAAGGGTGCGGACGGCTGAGAAGTTCGACCTTGCGCGCGATCTCAGCCAGCGTGGCGTCGACCTTGGCGTCCATGGCCGTCCCTGGCCGGTCCACCGCAAGCGGGCGGACTTGTAGGAGACAGAGTTGCCCATCCTCGCCGATAGCAAATTCCACGTCAATGGCGTCACAGCCCAGAAGAGTTTCGAGCTCGCTGACCAGGGCGATGACCGGAGCCAGCGATTCCGGGCAAGCATCAGGCCGCGATTTGAGGCAATAAAAAGTTTTGAGATCGTCTCCGGCGCCGCCGGTTACGCGATCGGTTCTGCCCGAACGGTCGTCGTAATTGACAATGAAATAAGGGCCTCCACTGGGACTGCGCGAGAATGCCACTCCGGCCATCGCCACGCGTTCGAGCATAGGCTGCACGAAGATCTGATCGTCGTCGCCGCGATCACTCTCGAACGAGGCGATTACGTGCTCGATTGCCTGTGCCACGTCTGAGCTGCCGGTTACGCCGAGTACGGAATCGTACTTTCCCGCCTGACTCCGCACCGCACCATCCTCACTCCGTGCACTGCTGCGTACGATGACCAGGCCTGAACCCCACGGTGCCGACGCGAGCGTGGCGAGTACGCCCGCGGGGTCCGAGAGCCATTCGCGGACCGAAAAACGAACTTGGGGCAGGACCCGCCCATGTCGCAGCAGCGGCGCCACGGCTTCTAGCGATTCCGCCTTTGTCTTGAAGGAGACCGCGCGGGCCGTCTCCATCGCACTGCCGCCGTTCTGCCTCGCGCATACCGCAAGGATGCGGTCGACTGCCGTGGCGACGTCGAGTTCCCCATAATTGTCGAGAACCAAGTCCGGCGCCTCGGGGGGCTCCGCCGGCACGTCGATGCCAACTACGTCGCACGTTTCGGCTCGCTCAGACTGCGCATAGATTCCCTTGCTATCTCGACGGCGTAGTTCCTCGAGCGGCACCCGGAGGTAAATCTCACGATACCCGGGAATGTTCTCGCGGTTCCAACGCTGCACCTCATGAAACAAGGAGATGGTCGCACAGACGACATCGACACCCTGCCCGGCCAACAACTGAGACAACCGCGCATTGCGCATGGCGGAATGCCGCCGATCACTCACTCCATGGCCAAGGTCTTCCGCGATCACAGCGCGAAGCACGTCGCCGTCGAGGAAGATGACCTGACGCCCCGCGGCGCGCAGCCGGCCCCACAACTCTCGACCCAGAGTCGTCTTGCCTGCACCGGATAACCCTGTAATCCAATAAACCCGGCCCAGTGAAGCCGCCTGACCAGCCTCAGGACGTGACCCCACCTCGAAGGCGTTCGTCAACATAGTCAAGTTATAATGTCCCCGAAAATTCAGCGATGCGTGAGGGTAACATACATGTAACAGATTTGCAATCTGCTGTTTACACCCTTGGGCACGCCGGTCGTGCCGGACGTGAAGATCATGTAAGCTAGCTGTCCCTCACCTACAACCGCCGGCCGATCGGACGGGTCGAACCTGGGCCGATCGTTATATTCGGATACCGGCAGACCGGCCGATGCCGCGGCGGCCTTCGGCCCTGGCGGCGGATCCCCCGCCAGCACCAGCCGGGGACAGGCCCTGGCCAACCCGCCCCGGAGCCGCCCGAGACCGGCTCAGTCCACGACGAGAGCGTCCGGGCGGATCAACTACAGTAACTGAATCAGTCGATCGTCGGGCGTCTTGGGATGGATGCGAATGTAGGCTCCACCGGTCCAAAGGGTTCCGACTTCCCGCAAATCACAGGAGCAGGGCCGCAAAAGACAGGGCGTCAACTGCGAATCTGGACAACCGTGGCTGGCGAACCGCCCCGGACGGCAGGCGGAATCACTTGGGAGCATAAAACCACCTTACGTCACAGTGGCCTGAGGCGGCTTAGTCTCCCTTTCCTGTTCGGTTGCTTTGCGGGTTCCCCAAAACGGAAACACGAACCGGATGGTCAAGAAAATCCCCAGGGCCAGGGTTATCCCGATGAGCTCAAGAAACGCCGCGCGCAGGAACTTGCTGGCGGGAAGGCCCAAATACTCGCGCACCCAAACCCAGGCACAGATATCGTAAAGATACAGGCCAACTGTGCAGTCGCGGGTGGTTCGACTGGCGGCCGTCAGGAACAGAGCAATCATGAAGACGCCCACGACGATCCTCACCGCGGACACAACAGTTCTGATCTGGGCTTGTTTCCCCTCCACTCTCGATTGTCCTGCCTTGCTGTCCATGCCGCGGCATTCTACCTGCTGATGGGAGTCATTTCAAGGAAAAGCCTGAAAACTAGCCACTAACCACTGCTTTTCTTCCTCTTCCGCTTCTTCGATGGCGAGGGCTGCGGCGCCGGTGTTGTGCCCGTCGGCGGCGTGCTCGTCGGCGTCCCGGCCAGCGACTGCAAGATCGCCGCGCCGTTGGGGCTGCCCCAACCGCTGCAGGCATCCCATCCTGGTCCCGCCGAATAGCCGTCGTTATTGCCGGAAGTGATGTCGTGGAACGTCCCGGCCGCCACGGCGACGGTTTGGTAGAGGGTGGGATTCAGGTACCCCACCGAAGTTTTCAAACTGGAATTGAAACCGGCGATCAAACCTGCCCAGAGTGGCGCGACTGCGCTGGTTCCTCCCACAACAATGTCGCTGCCGTCCACATCGATCTGATAGCCGGTAAAAGGATCGGCATCCCCGGCCACGTCCGGCACGCCTCGGCCCACGAAGTTCCCGGGGTTCACGGAAGAAGGCACATTCGCGTTGGCCTGCCAGGTGGGAAGCGGGAACGTTGCGCTCACACCCCCGCCGGTCGCGCCGTTATTAGGAAGGTCATTCCACACCACTTCGCTGGTGATTGTAGTCCCGCTGCCTACCAGGTGCGTCCCGCCGCAAGCCAAGGCGTAGGGACTGGAAGCGGGAAAGTCGACGTGGTCCAGGCCATCGTCGACTCCGTCCGTGGCGCCGTTATCACCCGCGGCGATGCAGACCGTGACGCCGACCGCCGACGCCGCCTGAAGGGCGCTGTTGTATGACTGTAGCGATTGCGAGGTCCAGGTGGATTCCGGCCCGCCCCAACTGATGGAGATTACCGCCGGGTTGTTTGTCTTATCGTTCACTGCCTGGTTAATTGCGTCCAGAAAGCCTGAATCGGTGTTGGGAGCGAAATAGACCGCGATCTTTGCTCCCGGAGCCACAGCTCCCGCAACTTCGATATCCAGCATGACTTCCGCGTCGGGGCCGCCGCTGTCCCCTGTAGGCTGATTCGACGCACCGTCGACGGACACCGCCGTAACCGTAGGTGCCGGGGAAATGCCCAGCGTGCTGAAATAGGCATTCAAGTCGGATTGCGTGTAGCCTCCGCCCAGCTCGATGATGCCGATCGTCTGGCCCTGGCCGGTGGCGCTGGAAGGAAAATCATAAAGCGCACCAACTTGGGGCGCGGTGTACGAAACGGATGAAGAGGCATTGGCGCGCACGTGGGTGGAGGCTGCCTTTGAAGCGACGCGGAAGTGTGCCTGCGCCTGAGGCCGGTTGTCGAGGCCGTGAACGCTGACAATAATGTCCTTCAGGCTTGCCGGAACGTACACAGGTCCAACCCGCCCGCGATAGGTCGCCTGCGGTCCCTGATACATGTTCAAATCCACTCGAAAGGCCTTCGCGCAAGCGGCGGCAGTTCCCGTGAGTTTCAGAGTCCTCGCCGCCAGACTCACTTCGGAAACGGTGAGACTGTGGGCGTGCGCAAACTTCCGGACCTCCTCGACGTCCTTGGAGTCCGCTCCGTATCGTTCTTCATACTCGAGTCGAGTCAGGCGCTCACCACTGGCTACCACCTCCGCCAAAGGCTTGACGTTCTTGCCGAGCGGCCGTGGTCGGATCACCACAGTGACATACACTTCCTCATTGGGATTACACGAACCCGACTGGCTCGCGCCAGGCATCGGCTCGCGCGCACTACCGGCTACTTCGACATATTCGTTAGTTGGCATCCTTCCCCCTTTTTCGATCTCTCAGAGTGCTTGCTGCTTTATTAAGTTAGATGCTCCGAGAACCAGTCATGGCGGCCTGTGGCGCGGGCGTCTCGCCCGCGCTAAACCCCATCGCCATGCGGCAATCCCAGCTTGAATCGGAGCAAGTCATACTCGCGCATCGGCTTGAAGATTTCCGGCTCCTGAAATGGCCACAGTTGAGCCTTGGCGGCGTTTGACCCCGAAGCGTCGAGGATGCCGTTCACGGCCCGGCGAGCCGCTTCGTTGGCTCCTTCCATAGTTGCCAGGTCCGTATAGGTGCGTACGTAGTCCGACGCCAGGAAAAGGTTCGGTATTTCCGATGAAGCGTCGGGGCGGTACTGAAGCGAACCGGCGGGATTGATCAGCAGAGGCTCCGCGTTGGTAGCGGAACTGGGATTCGGAAACTGGATATCAGGATCGAGAAACCACGTGACCAGGTTGCCGTCGCTGAGCGACTCACGACCACCGGTATTCAAGTGCGTCTTGAGCTGGGCCCACGCCTCGGTTTTAATCTCCGCGGCGGTGCAACTCGTGGCTGGCTTGCCGTAAACAATCCCCGGCGTGTCCCAATCTGAAATATCGACGGAGAGGATGCCGCGCACGTTGCCGTCACCGAGACCGGCGAAATCAATTCCCGGCCAGAACTGCCTTTGAGAGATCGAAGTGAGCGCCCAAGGAGAGTCGAGATAGTTGGAATGGCCATGCACCAGAGGAACATCGTCTTTCAAATAGAATTGGATTCCGTTCATCCAGCGCGTTTCGAGCTTGTCGAGATGGGCGAGAGACGGCGCGGCGCTCTTGATGCCATCGGTCACGAGCCCCGTCATGATCTCCACAGGAAGCGCGCTCACGTAGTAGTCGGCCGTCACCGTGGAAGATATTCCGCCTTGTTCGACGAGCACTTTGCCGATGCGGCCGCCCTCGATCTCCAGCGAGCGCACCAGGGAGTTTCCCTGCAAACTGACTCCCAGCGACTGGAGGTACGCGATCCACGGGTCGATCCAGGCTTGGTTGGTGGGGCCGTTCAGAACGCGGTCGAATCCTCCCGGGCTACACATCAACCCGAGCATGAGTTGCAGGTCGATGTAGCCCACGGTCCGCGTGCTGCTGATTTCCGCCTTCATCGCCACCAGCGATCGCGTCATGCCCTCGCCAAGATACTTCTGATAACTCACGGACTTATCCTTGGCAGCGATGAAATCCCACCAGGCAATGTTTTCATATTCGGCGAGCCGCCGCTCCTGGCAACTGGTTAGCAGCACCAGCAGGCGATCGGTAAAGAACAGGAGTTCGTCATCCGGTATCCCCAGGTTGGCGAAGAGAGACTTGAAGACGGTCGTCCAGTCGTCGAGGGTTTGAGGGAAGCGCGTGGGATCGAGGAAGGCGACTTGCCCCGTGCGCGCGATCTGCACGCGCGTCGAAAAAACCAGGTTGTCAAAAACCGATTTGTCGGCAGACGGAATGCGCTTCATGGAGTCCGGTAGGTGTTTGTAGAAGCTCGGGAAAAAACGGAACCCGTGCTCGCCGGGCAAGGGACTTCGGCCGGGTGTGGCCGAGTTCGGCACCGGGATGCTTCGCGCCTTGCCGCCGAAGTCGGGCCGACGCTCATAGACCACCACCTCGAACCCTCGCTCGGCAAGTTCCTGCGCCGCGCTCAGGCCTCCCACGCCACCACCCAGAACTGCGATTCGAGTGCTCATAGGGTTTGTTGTAGGGGCGGCCCCCGTGGCCGCCCTGGACAACCACAAGGGCTGCCCCTACAGGGTCGCCTCCAAGTGCTCCACGATGAACGGATAAACATCATTCACGGCGTTCTTGCCGAAGATGCAGTCGATGTGCCCATAGCCCGGTATCACCTGCCGCTTGTAGAGGCTGCCGCCATTTGCCGCGGCCAGGTCATGCACGGTGATCTCGGTGCTTTCCGGTAAAAAGCATTCGTTCTCGGCCCCATGGATAAAGGTGATGGGAATGGCCAGCCGGTCAAGGTGAGGCAGGTAAACATTCTTGCCGTCGAAGTCCACCAGGTGGCCGGTGTTGGCCAGGCGGGCAAGGTGGATAAAAGACTTCATGTTGGCCACGCCGAACATTTCGTGCAGCGCGTCATGCGTCGGTTCATTCAGGTTGGCATGTTCGTAGAGCGGGGCGTACATGAAGGTGATGCGATGGCACGTAGCGCTGGTACAGCGATTCTTGAGGTCCAACGGGTAAAGCTTCAGGCCTTCGTCATAGACCTTGGCCAGCAAGCTCTCGTGGCTGTCTACATAAGCCGTGAGGCTTTCGATCCCCACGTCTTTGAGGAAAGACGGCAAGTGCAGGCCGGTCTTGAGGCGCGTGGCCAGAGGGGTGCGGAACCGGGTGGCGATCTGCGAGGCCACGGCGGAACGCACACCCTTGAGCCCCGCCAGCATGGCCATGAAGAAGGTGGTGGAGCCCCAGCAATGGACCACCATCTGAACACTCTTCGCGCCGGTAAGTTCCAGGACCTTGGCCACCGCGGCGGGATAGTCCCTGGTCGCCACGTCGTCGCCGCTCGCTTGAAGCGTGGCGGCCGGCAGCGCGATGCTGGAACGGTAATCGAGCAGCCAGACGTCGTAGCCGCGAGCGAAAAGGTATTCGAGCAGATTGGTCTCAATGGTGTCGATGGAGAAGATCAGGCTCGAGACGCCCAGCCCATGCGCGAGGATGACTGGACCCTTGGCGCCCCCCTGATAGCGAGTCAGGCGAAGCCCCACGCCATCTTCAGTCTTAAAGAACGCGACTTGCGGCACGCCCACCCGCAACGGACGCTTTTGGCGGGGCGGCGCATTCGCATTGAACACGCCGGGCTGGACGAATACATCTGCATAGGTGTCGAACAACGGACCCAGAAAGAACCGCGCAAACCGCGCTCCCGCAGTAACGCGCTCTTCCAGGCTGCCCGCATTGATTATTTTCATGGTGGTCAGTTGGCGCGCGAAGTCCTCCGGCGCGATGTGGAGTATCCCTTTGCCCAAAATCGGGCTGGCCGCACTCTCGCCGTCGTAAATCGTGCTGTAAAGGGTGGAGGTTGCGGGCCAGACCTGAAAGACGGAGTCGGGATGCGTCACCTTGAATCCTTCGAAATAAAAGGTGCGCCCGTCTTTGCTAGCCATCTTCATGCGGTAACGCATGTTGTGGGTGTCCACGTTATTCGCGTCGACGGTGAAAAGGTTGAAGCGCCCCTCGGCTACAGTGAGCGGTTGAGGGCAAATTGCCGGCGCCAGCACTGTCCCCGCCATGCGAGCTTCGTGCGCGGGATTGGAGATCATGTCGTCCAGGTCTTCACTCGCAATGGTGAGCGTGAACTGGAAGGGCGAGTTGTCAGTTTGGCCTTGTTCGTATCCGCGCTGGTAAATGGGGTCGAGTTGCAGCGATGGGGTAGGCGTCTTCGCTTGCGTCGAGAAATAACCCTTCATTGTCTCCGTGAACTCGACTCCGGCCTTGGCGGCCGCGGCCGCCTTGGCGGCAGACGGCAGGCGGTAGTCGATCTGCCAGCCTCGGTCCTGCGCCAGTAGCGCCATAGAGCGCTCCGCTACTGCCGAAATGGTGAGCAGCGGATTGACGCCCAGCGGGGTGGGAATTACGGAACCATCGGCCACGTAAAGATTGTCATAAACGCCTGTGCCCGCGGTCCCTGAAAACACCTGCCCTTTGTGGTTCACGACTCCGCCGCCCGCGTCGTCCGCCATCACGCATCCTCCCAACGGATGCACGGTGGTCAGGTTTTTGTGAAGCAGCTTGTTCCAAAGCGGATTGTGAACAAACACACCGCCCAGAGCCTCCGTGGCCTGTTTCAAGCGGGCGTTCACTTTCTCAAAGATGGGCTGGCTGCCGACGCCGGGCCAGCTCAGCGCAAGGTTGCCTTTCGCATCGAGGCTCATGCGTCCGGCACCATTGTCGTGGGTCATCACCAGGTAAGTCTGAGAGTGATTGACGGCGCCCTGGTAAGGTCCCTCGAATTCCGCCAAAAGTTCCCGCTCCCTTTCCTCGATGAGTTCCGTGCCTGCCACCGGCTCAACCGTGCCGGCGACGGCCGCGGCGGCTGCAAATGCAGCCGGGAGGAACGCGCCCAGCGCTCCGGGAGGCGATCCTTCTTCAGCGACCATCCCGTCGGTGAGGACCGGCCGATGCCGCATGTCGATAATCCCCGTGATGCATGGCCCCACGGGGGGTATCTCGCCGGCCTGATGATGCCCCCAACCCACTCCGTTGATCACCTGCGCGGTGTCGTATCCGAAGCCGAGTACGTCTCCATTCCCAGTAAAGTTTTCGCCCAGCCGATTTGACAACGAAAGGCCGTGCTGCGCCGAACGGAGCAGAATCTCAGTGGAGCCGAGCGTGCCCGCGCCTAGCACAACGAGGTCAGCAGTGACTGCGACATTCGGAGCTTTGAACTTCTCCCGCCCCACTCCCAACAGTTCGCATTGCACGAGCCATTGGTGGTTCTTGCGCTCGAGCCAACGCACGGAAACTCCGGTAAAGATTTCCGCGCCATGATTGACCGCATCAGGCAGGTAGTTCATGATCAGGGTGTTCTTGGCCGCAAAGTTGCATCCTGTAACGCAATCTCCACAATTCGCGCATTTGTGCTGTTCCACGCCCACATGGTTCGGGCCCTCCAGCGTGAAGTTGACGTTAACCGGCGGGCGGTAAAACTTCTGGCCCAAATGCTGCGCCGACTTTTCGAGCGCGCTCAGCTTCGGCAGTTCCGGCCCGTCCTGAGGATAGGGATTGGGTTTGAGCATCTCTTCGGCCAGCGCGTATGCTTTCTCGAGCGGCGTGGCGTGGTCGATCTCAAGCGTCTGGTCCACAGGTTTCGGGTTGCGAAGCTCGCGCGGCCAGCGCGGGTTGTCGAAGACTCGAGGCTCCGCGCGCAGAGCTACATTGGCATTGACCAGAGATGTCCCGCCCAGGCCGCAGCCCACAAACACGTTGATGTCCGGATGAATGTGAAAGTCGTAGAGTCCGGTTCGCGAACCCACTTGCGGGACCTCCGGCGTGTGCGACTGCATTTCGCCGACGGCTTCCGTCGATCGGTTCGGATATTCACCGGGCTGGAATTCCCGCCCGCGTTCGAGCACGCACACCAGCTTGCCCGCCCGGGCCAACCGCGAGGCGGCGATTGCGGCCCCATATCCGGACCCGATCACAACCACCTGGTAGTATTCTTTGAGGGTTTCTAGGGGTGACGCCAATCGAGCCATGCAGCCCTCCGGAAAGTCGAGAGTCAAAAGTCAAGAGTCGAGGAGTCGCGTTCACGGGTGGCGCAGACGTGCCAGAGTACGGCACGTCTCGGCACGTCTGCGCCACCCTCGGGAGCCAGACGCTCCCGCCCCGGCGGACGAGACGCCGGCGCTACATCGACTGCTCGTACATCGGCGTGTCTTCGTCGCTGTCCTGGTAGTACGAGACCTTGCCTGAGGTGCCGTCGAGATCGATGATAGCGTAACCGTGGTTGCAGATCCCACCGGTGGTGTCCAGTCTAATGGGATTGCCGTCGTCGCCCTTGATCAAGGGAACGTCAGGGTGCTTCGGCACCTTGACGACCTCGTCGATCCCCACCGGGAACGCTCCATGGCCGAGGCAGCAGCTCCGCGCCAGGTTCATGTAAGAGTCGTAAAGCACGAAGTCGTGCTCATGACCCCAGATCCAGTGAGTCAACTTCGGCAACAGGGGACCGAGTTGAGACGCCAGACGCATGTTTACTTCCTGTCCGTCGATGCTGTCGAAGGCAGTAAAGAGCTGATGGTGTGAAAGCAGCGCGGTCTTGCGGCCGCCGGCATTGTTCACCTTGTCGGTGAGCCACGTGACCTCGGTGTCCTGTAAATACGTTGCCCCAGCCCCTCCGCCTGCCGGATTGTGGTCGTGGTAACCCGTATCGATGGCAATGAACTGCCAATTGGCGTTGCGAAGGCAAAAGTAGCTGGCAGGCTGGCCGAGCTGCTGAATCAGTTGGTAATAAGCAACGCCGCCGGAGTACATGTCGTGATTGCCCGCAAGTGTGAAGGTGGGAATGCGGTCGAGCTTGTCGCCGAGGTTTAGAACCTGTTGCCAGATGGTCAGAAAGTAACTGCTTATCTCGAACTGGGTACCGGCATAGTAGATGTCGCCGAGGTGGATGACCACGTCCGGCTTCTTGTCAGCAATCTGCCGCAGCACCAGCCTGGCGGCGTCTTGACCGGTCCCCCAGTCGCCGACAATCGCCACCCTGGCTTTGTCCGGCAGCTTGCCGTCGATGACAAAATCGCTCAGGTTCTTATAAACGATGTACGGAATCTGTTTTTGCTGGGCGACGAAATACTCGGCGTACTTGGCGGCGGCTTCTGAATATCTGGGGTCGCAGTCGCCGAACTTGGCAAGCTCTTCTTTGTATCGCTCCTCGTCGGCTTGGTTTCCCACAATCTTCGCCTTCGCCAGTTTGAGCGCCGTGAGGGAACAGAAGCCGGCGGTTTGGGCCAGCCCCTCGGTGGCCGGATGTTCCGCGGTGGCGGCTGAAACGGGCGCACCCGTGTCAACTTGCGTGCAATAGGCGATGGCTTCGGAGGACATCGAGTCGAGATCCTCGGGTCGCCCTGCGGCGACCTGCGCTGCGCCTACGTCCTCGACCTGCGTACCGGCGGCAGCTTGAGCTTCAACTTCACCAACTGCGGCCTGCCATATTGAAAGCTCGGGATCGTGAAACTGCTTGAAACGCGACATGAGTTAGCTCCTTTTTTCTCATCGTGGTGCGGGCGTCCCGCCCGCTGTCGCGCGGGCATCTTGCCCGCGCCAGTCATCTGCGGCGGCGGACCTGCTGTGTCATACCATGGCTAAGCTCGCCCTGAGCGGGAGCGGGACGCTCCCGGGACAGCGGGCGAGACGCCCGCACCACAGCGTTAAACCGACATCATCGCCCGCAGCAAATCCACCATACCCGCGCCTTGGTAGGCGCGGTCGCGCCCCAGGTCCGTGGCCGTCTTTATGAAGATTCGTTTTACGTTCTCCGGATCTCCCCGGTATTCGCGGTGTCCGGAAAGAAATGCCGCGATGACTCCTGAAACGTGCGGCGCGGCGGCGCTGGTGCCGCTCGCTTCCTTGTATTCGTAACCCTGCTCAGGATGGGCATGGCAAGAGATGATCTTCTCGCCCGGCGCCACCAAGTCGGGCTTCATCCTGCCATCCGCCGTTGGTCCCTTCGACGAAAAGTAAGAAACTCCATAACGATGCGGAGCGCTCTTGTGGACCGAGCCGACCGAGATGGCCGCTTCCGTGTTGGCGGGATCGGTAATCGAGGAGACCACAGTTACCGGCTCCGGCTCTCCAGTGCTCATGATTGTCTTGCCGTAGCCCCAGTTGCCGCAGGAAATGACCACAATCAGCCCGGAGTCCACCGCCCGCGTTACTTCCTGGCACAACGGGCTGTACCCGCAGCCGTAGCTTTGCGGGTCGAAAGGGTAGCCAAGGCTCATGTTGGCGCCATCGACGCGGATAGCGAGGCTGGAATCGTTCAGTTTGCGCAAGTATTCCAGGCCGCGGATCGCTGCCGAGGCTGAACCCGTCCCATCGTCACTGAGAACCTTGATGTTCAGGAGTTTGGCCAGCGGCGCTACGCCGGAGGGGCAGGCTTCGAGTTCGGTCAACTGCGGCGCGTCGCCCTGCTCTTCCTGGTAGGTGGCGGCGTGGTAGGGCTTGCCTTCCGGCCAGGTTGGGGCAACGCCGGCAATAATGCCGGCAACGTGCGTGCCGTGGCCTTCGCGGTCTTCGAGCGTGTCGGAACTCGAGAAGTTCTTGCTGAGAGTGCCGTCGACGGTGTTCAGAGCGGCAAAATGGGGATGAGCGGCGTTGATTCCAGTGTCCAGCACCGCCCACGTGATCCCCTTGCCGCGGGCCTCAAAGGTTCGCCAGCACGACGTGGCCTTCACGGTATCGACAGAACTGAGCAGGTGGCCGTAGGTCGTCTCGTCTTTCCAAATCTGATAGACATATTGCCGCAACTGGGCAAGTTTCTGGATATCCTCGGGGAAAAGCGAGGCGAACACGTAGAAGTCGCTTTCGCTCACCTGATCGGTCTTGTCGCGCAGAAACTCTTTGACTTGCGATTTCGATTCCTGGATTCCCGCCAAGGAAGCCGCGCCGGGATCCCTCAGTGAAATAATTACCGGAATGCGTTGCCGTTCCTGCCCCTGTTGCGCGTCCATCTCATTCTGGATGGAACGAGCTATCACGAATTTCTTCATGCTGGGGCGATGGGTCTTATTCCCCATACGGTGCCTCGCCTGTTGATTGTTATGCCCTGAACTGTGACGACGAATGTTGCTAGATGCGTATTGTTTATAACACAACTACCCCGGCGGGGGCAACACTTGTGGATGCCCGAGGGCGTCGACAGAGCCCGCCCCTACGGCTGTGCCGGCGACCTGGCGACTCGCAACGTGAGATGGGGCGATACGATCCGCGCACTTGCCTGCGAGCGTTGTCCCGAAGCGAGGTCCATAGCGATGAGACCCCAAGGGTCGCCAAACCTGTCGTGAGTGTTGCTTGCCACCTCAGCCATGCGATGCCACAAGTCGTTTTGTGCTTGCTTGAAGGCGGGACTATTGGTCGCGGGTGGAGGATCTTGAGCAAAGAAGCGCCTGGCAGCACTCAGCGTCACGGCCAGCTTGGACATGGTGTTGGCCCACCACTCGATGAGGAGATAGTCTCCGGCAATGATGGGAATCTGCGAGTCGGGTCGGAGGTCTGGAAACACCATGGCAAGATTGGTTGCCGTGCCACCGGTGTCCTTGACCTGCTGCCAGACGGCGTCGTTTTCCAGGCTGCGCAGCCGAAACCCGTCATCATCATCCGCATGCAGGAGCTCTCGAAGCGCCTGGCGGCCGATCTGCTCGAATTCATCGCTTCCGCGTGGCTGGCCGTCAGCCCGAAGGTAAAGGCTCTGGCTCAGGGTATCGTCGTAATCGGTGCCGATGTAACACGTTGAGCTTCCAAAATCGGTCAGGTTCGAGAGCCTTGTCTCTTTGTCGGCCTCTGAAATCAAGCCTAGGGCAAGGAGGGCGTCCAGGTAAGTGCCCATGGTTTGGAGATCAGTTTTTGCATGAGATGCGAAATGCCAGTAGGAGGCTTTCAGGGCCGGCCCGTGCGCGATCAAGCCGCTGCATCGGTAAGCTGCGGTGATCAGGAAGGATTGCGCCAGAACCTTGCGCAGTTTATCGGAGTCGGCGAGGAAGTTTACCGCTCCGCTCACGCGGGTTGCGTTGGCCTCATCGGTGATGAGGACTGCGCCACTCGCCGCGTCGGTCAGGACCGTTCCTTTCAGCAGAAGATCATTGATCGAAGCGTAGTTGTAAAGTCCCAGGATGTTGATGCTGAGAGTGTGTCCTGTTTTCCGGGTGCCGGTGAGAAGGTTCTGAATCTCGGAGAAGCCGTGGGGCAGGGCTCCCGGCGACCCCAGCAGGGTCGTGAGGTCCAAGCGCAAGGCGTCTTCGAGGGCGGCCTTGCCCTCCGCTTCGAGGGCCTGCATATCGACCTCATAGAGGAATGCCGATTCGTCAGATGCAAGCGCCTGAACTTCCTCCTGGACGGCAAGCTCGAGTTGGCGCTGCACAGCGGCTTTTAGAGCGCCCAGTATGACGTCTTGTTTCTCTTCTGTAAGGCCCGCTGCTTCAAGCTGTTGGCTGGTAGGGAAGGGTGAGGGAGTAACGGCTCCCAGGACTGCGGAGATGAAATCCGTTTTCGTTGTGCCCGCTGTAACGCCAATCGAAGGGCTGACCTGCGCGGTGAAGTCTGCCCCGCGCTTCCCGTAAAACCCGATTCTCATGATCGTGCCGGCAACCTTGTGAATGCGCACCTGGAAATCGCCCTCGATGGTGAACGTGGCTGTGAAGTCAATCGCAGCCCCCGCCTTCACGGCGACCCCAGGCAGCGCCGGCGTGGAGAGACTTGCGAGTGGGTTCACAGCGGCCAACAGATTCACGGTTCCGCAGAGCTTCAGGCTGCAGCTTCCTTCCATCGTCGCAACGTCCCCCACCCCCAAAGATGCCAGGTCATCCAGACCCAAGGGGATCACAAAACTCTGCAGCGACGCTTCCAGCGCGGCTACAAAGGTGGGTGTAGTACTGGTGGTTTGAAAGGACTTGTAGTGCGTCAGGGACACTGCGGTCCCAACTGTGAAGCCGTACGCTGCCTCACCGACAGGAATATTCATACCGGGCGCGGCTGAAGCCTGAATGCCTAAACCCAGGTAGGCATGCCCACCGGGAATCTCGATGGGACTCGCGAAGGGGTCTGGGTCAAAAAGCTTCCCCGCCGGAACCACGCACAACGAGCCGGAGACCGCGGCGCAGCCTGTGAATTGAGGGCTGGTGGATGAGAGGGTCGCAGGGTCCTTGAACGACAGGCCAATTTGCGTGGATTTCAAAGGAAACGAAGTGAGAGGGACATTCTGGAGCGAAGCAAGGTTCTGTTCGACGACGGAGAGACTCGGAAGTTTTTGGAAATACTTGGCAAATGCCGAATTCGGATTCAGAGCGGCTTCGAGGTCAAGCCCGAAGCCATCCGCAATCTCAAGAGTTGGCATGTATGCACTCCCAGACAGATTGTCGTGTAAGCGAAGAGGTAATGCTCGCATATGCACTCTAGTACAGCTTTCGACATTTTGTCAATTGTCCGGTTGGTTGCCGACAGGCAGGATGGGATAAACCCAAAGCGTTTGTAGCCGACAGTGTGTCCCCTTACGGGCTCGGCTTACCCCTCGGGAGCTTCGGTGGGTTTGTGCAGATTGTGCGGTTTTTGCTCCATTCAGCGCATAATTTGTGCCAATTTGCGCGCAAAACGCGCATAATTTGCAGCACTTAAAAAAGTGATGTGCTTTGTTTTCAGGTACTTCTTAGCTTCGTTCCCACTATTTTTCATTTTTTGTAGTTCCCTACATTCCCCCATATCCGGGACCCTTCCGCTTTCCCTTGCGCCGCGTGTCGAACCGGCCCCCGCCTGCGACAATGTGTCCATAAAACAACCATAATTGTAGGCTATCATATGTCCCGGGGTTTGTCAAGCGAAAAATGCAAGAAAGGCGCGCAACAGGCTCGCCCCCTTCCTGAACAGGCTGCCGGACCCTTTCAGTTGCCATTCCGAGCGGTCATAGGCCTTCGCCCCACCCATTCAGGTGAAAGTCAAAACTCCGTCCCTCCCGCGAAGTTTGTCTATCTGGCGCCGTGCGTAGAATGCGGTGCATAATGTACGCACGGCATGCGTATATCGATGCTTGCGATGCGTAGATTACGTGCTATAATCTACGCATGAGGTGCGAAGAATGAGCCGGTATTTCCACCAATTGCCGGAATGGCCGCGATTCTACTGGAATCCGGAAGCTCTGGCAGCGCCTCTCGCCGGCGTCCGCCACAAGCAGGGACGCCTGCTTGGGCGCATGGAGGCGCTTGGCTTTTCCTTACAGAAGGAGGCGGAGCTTGAGACTCTGACCCTTGACGTTTTGAAATCCAGCGAAATCGAAGGTGAAAAACTCAATGCCGAACAGGTGCGTTCTTCGATCGCGCGACGGCTGGGCATGGACATCGCCGGAGCGGTCCCGGCCGAGCGTGATGTGGAAGGCGTCGTGGAGATGATGCTGGACGCCACGCAAAACTTCGACAAGCCCCTCACCAAGGAGCGTCTGTGCGGCTGGCATGCGGCCTTGTTTCCCGCAGGCCGCAGCGGCCTGCGCAAGATTACGGTGGGCGCCTGGCGCACTGATGCGGAAGGTCCGATGCAGGTCGTATCCGGTCCGGTAGGCAAAGAGAGAGTTCACTATGAAGCCCCGTCTGCCGCTCTTCTCGACCGTGAAATGACACGGTTCATAGAGTGGGCGAATGAGACCGGCAGCACGGATCCGGTTCTGAGGTCCGCACTCGCGCATTTGTGGTTTGTGACCATTCACCCCTTCGACGACGGCAACGGCCGCATGGCGCGGGCGGTTGCTGACTGGCTTTTGGCAAGATCAGAGAACAGCGCGCAGCGGTTTTACAGCATGTCGGCGCAAATCCGGCAGGAGCGGAAAGCCTATTACGACATCCTCGAAAGGACGCAGAAAGGAACGCTCGACATCACGCCCTGGATGGAATGGTTTTTGGGCTGCCTCGACCGCGCTTTTGACGCGACTGAAACAACCCTGGCCAGCGTGCTGCGCAAGGCGCGGTTCTGGGAGAGGCTTGCCGGTACGCCGATCAATGAGCGGCAACGCCTGGTCCTCAACCGAATGCTCGGCGAATTCGAGGGAAAGCTGACCTCCACGAAATGGGCGAAGATCGGGAAGTGCTCACATGACACCGCGCTGCGTGATATCCAATATCTGATCGAGAAGGATGTTCTGGTCAAAAACCCTGCCGGCGGGCGGAGTACAAGTTATTCTCTCAAGGGAATTGACAGTTGAGTTCAAGGATGGAGAAACGATGTCAGAAAGTTGAAACGGTTCCTGGTGGCTGTCCATCTTCCCCCCGGATCGAGCGCATCGTCGAAGATGCTGTCCGCTCCGGCGAATACCGCTCTGCCGAAGAGGTGCTTTCGGAAGCCGTCTCCGTGTGGCAGGCGAGGCACCCGGCGGCTGAGCCGAGTCAAGATGACCGGCAAGCGGCCATTGAGCGGCTCAAGAATTTCGGCAAGACACACCACCTTTCCCTCCGCGGCATCACCATCAAGCAGCTCTGCGATGAGGCGCGCCCGTGAGTTGGATTGTCCTGGACGCCTCGGTCACGCTCTCCTGGTGTTTCCCTGATGAGCAAACCCCAGCTTCCATGAACGTCCTCGACATGCTGAAGGCGGGGGGCCAAGCCCTGGTGCCGGCCTTCTGGTGCTCCGAGGTCCTCAATTCTTTGCTTGTCGGCGAGAGGAAAGGACGTATCTCCCCCGACCAAACCCGGGCATTCCTGAGTAATCTTTCCGCGTTACGCCTCACGCTCGACGGCGTTCCATAGCCATCCCCGGGAACAAAAGGTGCCTGACAGCTTTTCCCCGCTGTGATATCATCCGCCCGTCGTGCCGCACCTTCTCGACGAGCAATACCGGCGATTAAGGGGGATGGCCTCCAAGAATCTTGGAGGCGTACCCGTTGCTAGTCTTATTTCCGAGATGGCATCGCACTCCCGGGAGATCCTTGCAGGCGTCGAGCGCCGCGTATACACGTCCGCTGTCGCGGGCAAGAAGTATTTCGGATTCACAGGAATAGTTGATTCAAGGCCGATCAATGAAGCCCTCTACGTTGAAGATGATGCCGAATTTGCTCGCCTCCTTCGGTCTTTCCAGAAGAATCTCTCGGGAACCTCGGCAAATGAGATTGTGAAATCAGTCTACACAATAGCCTATAGCGTCTTCGCAGCTAATGACGTGAACGAAGTTGGCCGCAAGGCCTCTGCTACCTTTTTCGAGATTCTCGTAGGTCACATAGTGGCTCGCGTCTTGGGCGTATCGCCGCGCAAAAAGGTCAAGGTTCCCGAAACCGGAGCAGACCTTACGACTGACTATGTTTTCGACCCTGGCAGCAGGAGACGAAAGATCCATCTTCCGATCAAGACCTCTACGCGCGAGCGTGGAGTGCAGGCTTGGGTTCATCAATTGGTATTGGATCGAATTTTCGGAGATGACGTTTATAGAGGGGTTCTCGTTGTGGCAGCAGAAACAAAGCGCGCCACCAAGACAGGCGTGATAACAGAAATCTGCGTTCCACAACAGTTCCAGATGTTCCAGTCGAGGGTTGCGAAGATTAGCCGCATTTACTACCTAGATCCGCCCCAAACGTATTTAGATTTGTCCGGCGGTGAGGAACTGCAGCGTCTGGAGGTTAAGTCGTTTGGGAAGGTCATAGCAGAGCTTCCAGCGCTTTTGCGAGTTTAGGTACGCCTCTTCTTCTTGGACTTTCGGAAGACCAGAAAGTACGAGTGATTCTTGCGAGCGTGAACCTGCCGGATCACCCGGCTCACCCCAGGACGGTTGTTTCGCAAGAGCACAAACAAATCCTCCACAACGAATCCATTCTGGGTAAGTTCGTTGATAATTTCCACGTGCGTCAACCGCTGTTGGTTGGCGCAGACCTCATCTCCACACTTGACGATGTATATGCCCTCATCTCTTAGGACCCGATGCGCTTCATGCGCAGACTCAAAATATAGGTCCAGAACCGCCTCGTGATATTTTTTCCCCGACCCGTCGCGAGCAGCATTATTTCCGTAATACGACTCATAATTCTGATGGTTGACGTGGGCTGTCCCGCCCGGCGTGTGCATATAAGGAGGGTCAAAGACAACGCAGTCTATCTCGTCGTCCTTGTACGGAAGGCTACGGCAGTCAACCCCGTCCTTCAGGTCTGTTGGTAGTAGCTTATATCTATCTTTGGGAATCTCCTTCCAAAAAACTCCCTTGCCAAAGGTTACGTCAGCCACCGTGCTCTGTGCGGCCACATAAAGGGAAACCACATCTCTGAAAAGCCCCTCGTTTGTACCTTGATGAGCAGTGAAAATCAGGTTGTTCGTGGAGATTCCAGCAGGGGATTTACGTCTCTTTTTGAGGGGTATCCCCGTGTTTCGCGAGATGGGTGCCGTTGCCATCGGCTCGACGTCTGTCAAATAATGTAATGCCATTTGCTCCAGCATCAGTAATACTATCGGCTGGCGCCGACTTCCGCAAGAGAGTCTTTCGGACCAAAGCGAGTAGCGCACACCTGCTTTCCAAAGTCTGCGGTTTTTCGGAGAGCATTGCACGCCGGTACGACAGCGGGTAAATAATCGCTATGTCCCGCGCCCGCCTCGACGGGGTGCGTCTGGCCGCCGATGAGAACACGCACATCTGAGAACCGGAAGAGCCTCAGAACTTCAAAAAAAGCAGGTCTGCGCTCGCTTTCCTACCATGGTTGGAAGGTACTCGCCCGTGTGCTACTCCTCGTCCCGGTCGAAATATCGGAGAACGATGGAGAAAATGACTGTAAGGAGACCCGAAATGAGCAGTATTTTTCCGAAAAAGTAACACCACCCCCGAGCTTGCACGACCTGCGGTTGCGCGTGGACATCTTCCCCAAGTCGAAGGCCGGCGTACCATAGGAGGGCATACACGCCGCTCCAAAGAGCCATAACCCCGCATGCTCCCGTGGTCCATTCAAGGAGCGGCGCAACGCTTCGATTGAGAACTGACAGGACAAGCCCCTTGAGCAAAAGGTATGCCGCATAGAACGGGCCCAGGAGGAGTAACAATAGCAGCCCTCCTCCAAGCGCCTCGCCGAGACCCCCGCCTCCGGAACTCCCCCCACCCTGCCGCGTGCGCTGTACCCGGCTCTCGCCTTTCCTTATGACGGAGCGCCCCACGTACCTTCCGTCGGTGACGCCGTCGGCAAGACTTCCGTTGTTCGTGAAGTGTTCCACCGTACCGTCATCGTGAATAATTGAATGTCCGCGGTATTTTCCCAAAACACCAGGATCGTAGTGATCAACGCGTTTTCCAGGCATATCCTCTACTCTCCTTAGTTCCTTCCGCCTTCCGGGGCCTCGTCACTAGTAACCGTGCGCTCCACACCGCTCCACGAGGTTGCAATCTCCGCCAAGTGGGACATCACCGACCGCTTGCAGTTGCCGGAATAATGCCACCAGCCCACGTCGGTTTCAGCTACGATCTCAGTTGCCTCAATTCTCACTCAGCGAAAATAGCCGCGGAAGATCCTCAACGTAGATTACATCTTCTCGCCTGATTTGGTGCTGGTGCTCCACAGTTCTGAGTGGAAACGGTCAGGTAGAGCGCCGGGATAAACCGGCATGCAGTCGAGGATGAAAGAGTCTTACAGGAAAGGACTAGCGAACCGCCTGGCCTCGAGTCTTGCGGAGGCAGTCGCGAGGCTGCCGTCGAAGCGTAGACAGAGGCATCAGCGGGCAGGGTATGGAGCTGCGAAAACCGTAAATCGGGATGCCGACCCTGTTACCCGAAGGCCCACGGGAACGAGCAGAGTGACCTTGGCTTGTACCTACCTGGCATACCGTCAGCGCGCCTGGGACGCAGGCCTGGATTAAGTCCAAGAGTCTTTGCACCAGCTCAAACGCCCTCCGCGCCTGCGGCCGGACGGCTTGACTGACGATGAAGTGGCTTCCATCGAGGCCATCGTGCGCGAAGCCTTCAAAGGCTTCGAAGACTAGTCTCGAGATATGGCTTATGAACAGAGCTCGGAGGAGGTAGATCGGACTCGCCGTCGATGCGCACCCGCGGAGTCAATTTCATGGTTTCCGGGTGACCGTCGGCAGACGGGTGTGACCGACTGTCTTGAAAACACTCAGAGCGAGATTCTTCGCGGCGCTCAGAATGACAGTGGGCGGGGGCGGGCGCAGGATTGCAGCGGGGCAGAGCGAGATTCTTCGCTGCGCTCGGAATGACAGCATGGAAGCGTTTTCACACAGACTCCGAGGGAGTCAGAGCGAGATTCTTCGCTGCGCTCAGAATGACAGTGGGCGGGGGCGGGCGCAGGGTTGCAGCGGGGCAGAGCGAGATTCTTCGCTGCGCTCAGAATGACAGACTGAAGAAGGTTGCAGATTCTGAAGTGCTGCCGTTCCGAAGGGCACGATTGCAAGCTTCACAATTCTGTTGACTCTTATTAGATGGTTATGTACCATACAGTTGCTTCGGTGGTCGAAGCCTAAGGGCGATTCCTATAATTCACGTTTTTGAAAAGGCGCGACGTTGAGTCTCGCCTGGTTGGCGGTGCTCTGGTGAAAAACGGCTCACCACAGAGAGCACAGAGTTCACGGAGAGAAGCAGACACATTTGCCCTATGAACTCTCTGCGTCCTTCACGGCGGCTCTTCTACTCAGCTTAGGAGGTCGGAACATGCTAGGACTCGATTTTGGCAGTCGGAAGAGTTCTTACGACTACATCATTGTGGGTTCCGGATACGGTGGCTCCATTTTTGCCGCGCGCCTGGCTTCCGCGAATCTCAATCCCAAGCCCTCCATATGCCTATTGGAGCGCGGCCGCGAATGGCCAGTGGGGACTTTTCCCAGCGAAATCACAGATTTTCTCGCGGCCACGCGTGGTGACGGCAACCCGTTGGGACTCTACGAGTTTCTGAACTATCCGGACATTTCCGTCATCAAGGGGTCCGGCCTGGGGGGAACGTCGCTGGTGAACGCCAACGTCGCAATCATCCCGGACGCCGAGGTGTTCGGGGAACCGGATTGGCCGCGCACGATTACGCGCGATGCCCTGATGCCCTATTACCTGCGGGCCCGCCAGGTGCTGGCTTCAACCCCACATCCGAAGGCGATGGCTCTGGCGAAAGTGCAGGCCATGGAGCGCCGCGCCGCGGAAATCGGGCTGGACGCTTATGCTCTCAACATCAACGTGAACTTCACCATTGATGGAAAGAACCCTTACGGCGTCGAGCAGAAACCTTGCACAGACTGCGGTGACTGCGTTACGGGCTGCAACGTGGGTGCGAAGAATACTCTTTACATGAATTTCCTGCCCATGGCGCGCAGCGCCGGGGCGGAGATCTACACCCAGACCAAGGTCGAATGGGTGGAAAAGCTTGCGACCGGAGGCTGGAGAATTCACGGGTCGCATGTTGCCGACGACAAATCGAGCACCTCGTTCACTTTGGACGCCCGAAATGTTGTTCTCTCGGCCGGGGCCATCAATTCGCCTGAGATCCTTCTACGGTCTGAAATGCACGGACTCTCTGTGTCGCCGGTTCTGGGGACGGGGTTCAGCGGCAACGGAGATTTCTTCGGACTTGCTTATAACGGGTCCTACGTTACGAACGTCCTGGGCTATGGCTTGAAGCCTCCCGTTTCGGGAGGGGCTGTTCCGCCCGGTCCTACCATCGTGAGCGCGATTTCCTACGACGGGAGCAGGCCTGTCGAAGATCGTATCACGGTCGAAGACCTTTCCTTTCCCAGCGCTTACGTCATGGGCGCGAAGGCCGGCTTTGCGTTGTTGCAGGGCGACCCAACTTACGCCGGGAACGAGGCCGCGCAGAAGCAGCGCACGCTCAACGATGGCGACCTCGCTCATCCCTACCGAATCGACGGCGCTCTGAATTCCACCATGTTCTACCTGGTGATGGCTCACGACGACTCGCGCGGCACGATGGTTTTCGACGCCCCCTGGTACGAGCCCGACGGCCGCATGTCCATTCAGTGGGACGGGGCAGGCCGGGAGATTATTTTCACGCGCATCAATGAGGAACTGCGCCGTCACGCGCGCGCACAACAGGCCAACTTCATTTCCAATCCCCTCTGGGACATCTTCAAAACCCGGCACCTGATCACCGCGCATCCTTTAGGCGGATGCACGCTCGGAGAAGATTACCTCCACGGCGCGGTCGATGAATACGGCAGGCTCTTTGCCGGAGACGGCAGCGTCCACGACGGCCTCTTCGTCACCGACGGCTCGCTGATCCCTTCGGCGCTCAATGTGAATCCCCTCCTGACCATCTCCGCCCTGACGGAGCGAATTGTCGAAAAGAGAATCAAAGTGGAGCAGGGAGATACCTATCCCCAACCCAATAAATCCGTCAGCCTCTCGACGATCGACCCGATTACAGTCTCAACCTACAGCGAGGATCAGTTGGAACCTCTCTTCCGTCGTTGCGTATCGATGGGCATCGACACGCTGGTCAATCAAGGCGGCGCACCTCAGATCGACGTCGCAGCCCGCACCATTCGCAACGACCAATACTGGAAGGGGTTTTTCCCGCACGACAACATCCTGAATTCGATGTCCTCCGCGCTGTTCACGGGTTTCAAAAAAGAGTTCCAAAAGCAGGACGGCCACTACACCGGCATCACCAGTGACACGGACGATCGCATCCACGCGCGAAACAGCCTGGAGGAAATCAACCTCGACAAGCCCAAAGGTACCCTCGAGGCAGGAAAGTACATTCTGCTTAAATACCTCGACCCGCCCTGGCAAGGTTTCTACGACATCTTCAAGATCATCAACCAAGACCTTATTATCGGCCGCGTCTACCTGGGCGGGTACCCGAACGGCATCCGGCAAATCACCTTTCCCATGACCCGCGTCCACAGCTTTGACCAGATGACGGTGGACGACCATGCGGCGCTTTATGCCGGCGGCTCCGTGCTCACGGCCCAGGATCTTCAAGGCGTGTGGAGAATGGACTGTATCTCGAACGCCAACCATGCCACCGGCGTGGCCTACCTGAGCTTCGATTCCAAGCCTGACGGGACGTTCGAAGCGCGCTATCTCCTGATGGGTTTGATGGAGGGGTTGGTGACGCCCGGTTTCCTCAAGGACCACTTCCAACTGAACGACTTCACGCCTTTCCACGACGAGATCCGCAAGGTCACCGATAACTTTCTGGTGGGGAAGTACATTACCAGCATTCCACCCGCCTTGGCCTCGCTGAACGACGATTTATCGCTGGGAATCTTTCACACCGCCGCCGGTGGCCAGTTTGGCTTCTATTACATGTTGACGAAGACGGATAAGCCAACACTCCCCACGACCACCGTTTTGAGCCCGTTCCTCGACGTGTATCTTCCCGACGGGCTGGGCATGACTTTCAGTGAAGAAATGGTTGGCTGGTACTTCGAGGGCGCCACGACTCCTGCTCCCGGCCGTGCGGGCGACTTGACGATTGCGCAGCGCATTCCCCAAACCGGCACGCCTGCCGGCGGGGTGGATTGCAAGTTCGACGTGAACATGACCGTCCGTGATGTGAACGAGTTCATTGACGGGCTCGAGCACGAGGCCGCGCTCGAAGGCACCATCACCTTCGGCCAGTTCCTGGGCGCAAGCCAGGTGACTTATGCGGTGGATGCACAAAACAGCCGGTTCAATTACCTTGAGGTCAACCCCGCGACAGGCGAGGCGGAAATGAGGTACCACCTGGAGTTTTCCACTCCCGCGGGGCGGCATTTCTACCTCGACGGAATAAAGTACATGCAGAGAGATCCCACCGGGAAGTTGCGCGGTCTGGCGGATGTGCTTCAGGACTACACGACGCTTTATGCGCATATCTATGAGCGCAAGGACGGCCAGCCCGACACGCAAGTGGGTCTGGGCTACCTAAAGTTTCGGACCTTCGAAGATCTCGCCGCGGCGGGGAACCTGGTTGGTTTCCTGGCCTCGTTCCAGGTGACGGGCACCAACGATCCGCTTCTCCAGCTTCAGGCTCGGATGCGATTTATTGCCTTCACCGCGCAGTTCGTGCAAGTCGAGTACGATCCGCTGGCGTTGCCGACTGCCACTTAGTTGTGGCGCGGGCGTCTCGCCCGCGTCGGCCAACCCGGTTGCCCCTGAGGAAAGCCGCGACTGAGAAAGTGCGGAAGCATCAACTGCTGTCATCCTGAGCGAAGCGAAGGATCTCAGCAGTTCATGTTTAGGTCGGAGGACCTGCGAATAACTGCGGAGATCCTTCGCTTCGCTCAGGATGACAGTTTTCCAGTCTTTCACAGGTCTCGGGCGCCGGGAGACAGGCCACTACGTAACAGCGGGCGAGACGCCCGCACCACAAGGAGAAAATCATATGCCACCGCTCACCGTCACAAACTGGTTTGGAGACTTGGTCTCACACCCGCAGGTCGTCGTCGAAGCCCACTCCGCGCAGGACGTTGTTGCGATTCTGAAGGACCCGGTGAAATATCCTTCGCCCGTACGCGCCATCGGCCAAAACCATTCGACGGCGCCTTGCGGGGTGGTGGAGGGCGGGACGCTCGTGCTGATGTCCTCGATGAACCAGATCGTGCAGATTACTGACGACGCGGTGACAGCCCAGGCTGGGGCGATTTACATCGACGTGGCCCAGGAACTCCAGAAGAAGAATTTGCAGTTTTATGTGAACACCGAGATCGGCAACCTCTCGATGGGCAGCGCGGCGTGCTGCGGAACCAAGGACGGGTCCATGCCGGGAGAATATGGACAGGTGGGCTCTTATCTGACCCAGGTCGAGCTGGTGCTTCCTTCCGGCGACATCCTCGAGGTGGACGAGAGCCAGCCCGAATTGCTGGCACAGATTCGATCCAGCTACGGTTTGCTGGGCATCGTGACCGCGGCTACATTCAAAGTTCGTCCGATTCTCCCCATGGCGGTCTACCACGAATCCTTTACGCTGGAAGATTTCGTGCAGAAACTTCCCAGCCTGTTCGCCCGCAACGAGTCCATGATGTACTACGTTTTCCCCTTCGACAATCAGATCACGGTGGAATTCCGAAAATACAATCCCGGTGCTTCGGGAACTGCCAACCGCGTCATCTGGCCGCTGCGCAATTATCTGTGGGGAACGACAGGACCGGCCTTCTGCCGCCAGGTGACCGCCGACATCGCCGATACAAAGATTCGCTACGGCGTGATCGATGGTTTCTGCGCCATGTGGCGTTTCAAGCTGACGAACATAATCCGCAGCGATTACACGATCGCCAGCGAACAGATGATCCGCTATCCCAATCCCGCCACCAACAGCAGTTACACGTTCAGCTTCTGGGCATTTCCCGAATCCCGATTTACCGACATTCTCACGGGGTATTTCAAATTTTGCCGGGACTATTACCAGCAAAAGAGCTATCGCAACAACATGCTCAGCGTTGGATACCGTGTGGCCCAGGATCAAAAATCCCTGTTCTCCTATTCCTACGACGGCAATGCCATGACGGTGGACCCGGTTTCCACGGCCAATCCCGGCTGGGAAGAATTCCTCGATGCCTACAACGAGCTCTCCAGCAGCCAAGGCGGGACTCCTCTATTTAATCAGACAGCTCGAGTCACGGCGGCGCAAGGCCAGAAGGGCCTGGGGGACCGGTTGAAGGTCTTCGCCAAGACACGCACAACCTATGACCCTCAAAACCGCCTCCTGAACGGCTTCTTCCGTGACCTGCTGGGCGCGTGACGTGAAGCATGCAAACTCGCAATCCCGCGCCACTATTCATATCGCTCTTCGCCGCACTGGCGATCGTCTATCCGGTCTTGGGTGTCCGGACATCCCAAGGCAATTACGCAATTGCATCAAAGTCGTTGAAGGGCATTTCGGTAACTGCGGAGAGCGGATCCGGGAAGCAGGAATTCCCCAACGCCAAGGACATTGTCTCTCGTTTTCTCTTCAGCCAGGCAGCCGGCCCGGCGAATCCTGCGGAGAAGGCCGGCACACCGCAATACAGCATTGAACTTCTCCTTGCCACCGTACCTGACCCCATCGATTCCCGCTTGCCCAATTTCTTCGACAGCTTCGTGGAATCCATCTCCAGCGCGGCGGAAGCCTCGGGTTACACTTTGGATCGGTTTGCTTTCCCCTGGACCGAAGCGGATGTCACAGGTCAAAAGAACCAGCCGCTCTGGCGCCAAGCGATTTACGATTCTGATCCCGGCCTGATTCTTTTTCGCAATCCCCGCCGGCACGAACTCCTTCTGGTCTTCGTGGTCGGGGAAACTCCCACCACCGGAATCCACAAGCAAGCGCTGTTCTCAGCCCTCGATCAGATGGCGCAGTTCTACCCTTGGGACCCGCATCACGCGGAACTCCCGCCGGAATTTCCGACGATCAAGAATCTGAGCTCGTCCGACGCGCTGCGCGTAATGGGTCCGGCGTTCTCGGGCTCAGCGGTCTCGCTGCGCTTCGTGCTGGACAGTTGGCTCAAGTCGCGCGGAAACAATCCGAATTTGCGCTTTCAAATCATTTCGGGAAGCGCCACGGCCATCGACCCCAGCAGCTTCTCGCCGGTCGGTCATGACCAGGTTTCCTTCCATGCTACCGTGCCGCCTGACCGTGAAACACTTCAGGCCGCCGCCTGCTACATTGAGCACCTCGGCTACCCCCGGATTGCAATTCTCACGGAAAGCAACACCGCCTATGGCCAGAACCTGGCCCATGACATCACCGAAGGCGAGAAGGGAAGTGGTAAAGCTCAAATGCTCTGCCGGGATACAAACCAGGTCCCGGAGATACTGGACCTTCCGTTTCCGTTGCACATTTCGGAGCTGCGGGAAGCCTCGGTTCAAAAGACTACCGCGTCACAGCAGACGGGATCCGGAAGCGAGAGCGCCAAGCCCGCCGCGGAGCCGCTCGCATCCGGCGACACCGTTGTGCCTCCGGAGGTCCTTCCGCCGTTTTCGGAGCTGACCGTTCAGTCGGCGGAGTTGACGCTCTCGAACCTACTCTCCACGATTGGGCGCGAGCGGTACACCTACGTGGGGATTCTAGCCACCGATGTCCGCGATGCCACGTTTCTGGCTCAGGAAGTGAAGTGGCGCGCCCCTGCCACCGTGCTCTTCACCTTCAACTCCGATCTTCTTTACGCCTACCCCTCGGTAAACCGCTATACGCGCGGCATGCTCGTCATTACTCCTTATCCGCTCTTTAACCTCGAGCAGTTGTGGACTTACCCTTATCGCGGCGGTCAATCACGCCTGCAGTTTTCGAGCCAGGCTGCGGAAGGGGTTTACAACGCGACCATGGCGCTCCTTGGGCAGGATGGAAAGCTGGTCGACTACGGCGGCCCCTTGTCGAGGCCAGCCGGCGTCCCCTCGCCTACGGTGCACAAACCCGCGCTTTGGGTCACAGCGATCGGGAACGGAGAGACTCTCCCGATCAGCTTGCTGAGGTGGGAAGATCGCAGCGGGTATACCTATTCGCCGGCTCCAGCGGCGGTTCCGGGCGAAGCGCAAGCCGAGGGGGAGGAAAAGCCCAACGTGGGCCGCGGTCTCTACAACGAGAATGCCGTGGTGGTGGTTATCGTCCTCAGTCTGCTCCTTTCCGCCTTTTCGGTGCTGATGATCAGTCAATACCAAACCTCCGCTCAGAAGAGGAGTTCGGGCCGTATCTCCGCCCTGTTGGGGGATACCGCTTCTCCAGCTTATTGGTCGGAGGGACGCCTTTACCTTCTATGTTGTTGCGCGAGCCTGCTCACTTTCTACGTTGTGGTGATGGTGGATTTCTGCCTACCCTTCATTGCAGGCAGAGAGCTGGGCAGGAGCGTGCAGACTTCTCTAACACCCAAAGTGGCGATCGTCTTCGGGGGGATCACGATTCTCCTTCTGGTGTTCGCCACCCAAACGCTGGCGTCGGCATTCCGCTCGGCGCCTGCCGGGCAGCGCGGGTCTGCACGCGAGGTGACGATCTTTGCGCTTCTGAGTTGCGCGTTCGTCTTCGTTCTTGTCGTGTTTCTTGGGGTTTCCTGGTGCAAGACCGTGAGGGAATACCCTGCCAGTGGCCTCTTCAGCTTTCTACGCTCGTTTGATCTTCGAGGTGGCCTCTCGCCTCTCCTGCCGCTCGCCTGCGTCGCCGTCGGGGCGTGCTTGTGGGGGCTTTGTTCTCTCCGCCGGCTGCATCTGATCGACATCCTCAGGGCGTCCGGGAGCGTCGAGAAGGGAAACTCCTGGCTGAGTTTCCTTTCGCTCGAAGGACGCTCGTTTACCGGCGTCCAGGAACTCGAGAACAACATCGAACAGAATCTGGAATGCGCGTCCGTAATCTCGGTGCGGGGGTACACGGCTCTGCTGGCCCTCGCGGGGGTGGTGGGCTACTATTTCTTTAGCGAGCGACTGGTTCGTGCCCTCGAGGCGCGGCCTTTCTATTGGGTTTTTGAGGCCTCCTTCTTCATTGTTTATTGGGCCCTGCTCATGGAGTGCATTCGCTTGGTCCTTGTCTGGCGGAGCTTGCACGTTCTCCTGCTACGGCTTTCCTGGCACCCGCTGCGCGCTGCCTTTAAGCGATATCACGAGCGTTTTCCGACTCACGCGAGGATGAATCTGACGCATCCACCCTCCAGCTTTGCGGCGCTCGAGGCGTCCGTGGAGCAGGCCGGCCGCCTGTTGCAGGCTGGCAGGACTCTGGCTCAGGCAGCCGTTACCGATCCGGACCTGCGCGAACAGGTGCGGCAATTGATTCCCGAATGGGAATCTCAAGTGCAAACTGCAGAGTCCGAGCTTTACAAGGCTCTGCGATTCCAATGGACCGACGCAACGCCGGGCGAAGGTCATTCGTCGCCGGAGCCCGTCCGTAAGAAACGCGCCACACGCTTGCACGGGAATTGGAGGCAATCGCTCGCTTCTCGTTGGCAGGCCCACCACGCCCTGTTGCTGCTCATGCAATCGCTGACCGACCCTTTGGAAAAGCACTGGTCAGCCGGCCATGAGGAAAGCGCGGCCGTCACCAAATTCTTCGAGCAAGCGGAGGAGTTCATCGTCACGCGGGTCGTGAACTTCCTCGCCCTTGTCTTTCCGTGCCTGCAGAATCTCGGCTACTTCGTTTTAGTCGGTTTGTTGCTGATGCTCTTGGCTGTCACTTCTTACCCTTTTCAGCCCAGGAATGAATTCCTGTTCTTCAATTGGGTGGTGATCTTGTCTTTCATGGGGACCATCTTCTGGATCTTCGTGCAGATGGACCGCGACACCGTCTTGAGCATCCTGAACGGCGGCAAGCCTGGTCAGATCAATATCAGCCGTGAGTTGGTGTTGCGGAGCTTCCTCTATATCGGCGCGCCTCTCCTGGCTCTGCTCGGCGCGCAGTTTCCTGAGACCTTGGGCAAGATCGTCTCGCTGCTCAGCGCCGCTCAAGGCGGCGGGTAGGACGGGCTGCAGTTCTCTCAAGAGTCAGGTTCTTAGGACCGTGATGGAATTTCCAGTTGAGGCCAGATTCGCTACGAGCCCGACATGAGGTGCACACATGGGTGAGACCGACCCAACCCTGGAAAGGTTGGAAGACCAGATCAATTGGTACGATCGCAAGAGCAGCTACAATCGCCGGATGTACAAATGGCTGAAGGGCGTTGAAATCATCGCGGCGGCCCTTGTGCCCTTGTCCTCCGGCCTCCGCTTTCCTGCGGCGCTGACAGGAAGCCTGGGGGTATTGATTGCGGTGCTCGAGGGTTTGCTGCAGCTCAATCAATATCATCAGAACGGCATCAGTTATCGTGCGACGTGCGAGGCCCTGAAACACGAGAAGTACCTCTACCTGGCTGCGGCGGGCGCTTACGCAACTGAAGACCGGGTGCACGCTCACGCCAAACTTGCGGAAAGGGTTGAGTCTTTGGTCTCACAGGAGAATTCGCAATGGGCGGCCCTGCAAGAACCGGAAGCGAAACCAAGAGAAGCTGCACCCTGAAAGCTTTGGAGTGCGGCAGCGAAGCTGCCGCCTTGGAACCCGTTCGAAGGCAATCACAGCAGGCGCTGCGCACCTTTTTCGCTTCCAAGGCGGCAGCTTCGCTGCCGCACTCCACAGGCGCGCTATTACTTTCTTTCGAACGGTGTTTTCAGCCGCTCCTCGACCCAGGTCTTGTCGATGATCAAGTCGTACTGGCTGTGCCGCATTTTTGGCGAACCGGGAACTTTCAGGGCTTCCTGGTAGCGCGTCACGGCCTCTGCCCGCCGTCCCAGCAAATCGAGCAAATGGCCCTGCCACACGAGCGCAGCGAAACCCCAATCAGGATCGCTCCCGCCCACGCGACTCAGCGCCTCGAGCGCTTCCGGATAATGGCGGCCGTCGTAGAGCAGCAGTCCCAACTTGAACCAGGTGAACTGATCTTCGATTCCTGAGTCGCACGCCTGGCGATAGGCGTCCACTGCGGCATCTCCGACACCTGTCCAGTGCATTTCGTTGATCTTTGCGGCCAATGCCCGCCGGCGGTCGAGTGGAGAATCGATCATAGCCACTACCGCATTCGGCTCGAGCACGACTTCCTTGAGCGCCGACTTCGCTTGGAACTTCAACTCGTCGAGATCGGCCAGGCGCTCGGTTTGGGCGATTTGCTCGGAGCCATCTTCGAAGCGGGCCGAGACCGCCACCGGCATCCGCATCAGGCCAAGCCGCTCCACGCGCACCGTGCAGTTGAAGAGACCGCCGGCCGGCGAGCATTCCTGTCCGGCCACGCGGTAGTTTGCGCTGCCCGAGGAGCGCACCCACTGCTCGAAGAACCAGTCCAGATCCTGTCCGCCCTCATTCTCGCAGACGCGCTGAAATTCCCGCCAGCCGAGTTGCTTCCCGGCGTATTCTTTCAGGCAGCGGCTGTAGATGCGTGCGAATGTCTCAGCTCCGAGGACGGACTCGAGAGCGTTGAGCATTGCCGTGCTTTTGCCATGCTCGACGGTATTGTTGAAGTCCCAGTGGATCGCTTCCAACTGCTCGTCGGTCACATCCATGGTTGTGTCCAGCCCCTGCTTCGCCCCGCTGACGTAGACCTGCTCCAATTGAATAGCGTCGCTCTTGATGCCGCGGGCCCGCCTGTACTCGCGATCCGCGTGAATGCCGAGTCCGACCATCAGCCAGTTCAAATCGTTCGAACCCTGCGCCAGGACGTAGTTGGACCAGTACATGTGGCCGATCTCGTGAGCGGTGATCCAGCGCCAATGGGCCTCCGGACGTTCTGACATCCGCTCTTCGCCATGAATGGCGACCAAGGCCGTAGCAGGCGGATAACCTCCTGCCGGATAATCCATACCCGGCACGATCGAGAGCGAGCGGTGGGGATAGAAGCCGAACTGTTGGCGATAGAAGCTGATCGCATCCATTGCGGTCTTCAAAAGCAGCTCCGCGCAGGGCCGGCCTTTGCTGGTGAAGACGGCGCGAACGCGAACGTCGCCCGCGTCTGCCTCGGCGCTCTCGTATCCCTTTCCAATGAACATGCCGAACTCGCGAATGCCGTCGCCTTTGTACAGACCGGCGCGCGAGTCGTAGCGTCCGCTGGTTGCCACTGTATAACCATCGGGGATTTGGAGCCGGACTTCGTAATCGTCGAGCGTGCCGAAGCCCCACCACAGATGCGGAGCGAGCGTTGACGTGAGGCCATTTTCAGTGTGTGGATTGAGCTTGAAGGGCGCGCCAAAAGAAACGACAAGCTCGATCTGGCCGCCGGGCGGTACAGCGCGAGGCAGATCGAAAAGCGCGACGCTCGAATTCGCCGGTGCGGCCGCGACAGGCTCGCCGTTGGCCCGCACGTGCAGCACGTCTCCGTACCATCCTAGTGCAACGCGGCCAATTGGCTGCCGGTTAAGGTTGCGAAATCGAATCGTCTCGGTGCCTTCCAGACGTGAAGCGTCGGCAATGAACTTGGCCTCGATTGCGTAGTGCGCCCGCGGCGGGATGACAGGCGCCCAGAAGTTCAGGCGAGCCGCCGCCAGGTTTGCGAGCAGCAATATGGCTGCGAGTGGCCCCATCTTGTCCTCCGATCATAGATATAGATATAATATCTCTACTAGTATTATATATAATAATATACTAACCAATGAACAGCCCTCTCCCCAAGGGAGAGGGCTGTCGATTCTGCAACCAAAACCCGGTTTCACGCCCAGGCGCAAGGCACTCGAAGCCCGCAAAGTCGCACCACCCCCACCCCCTCCTCATCTGAGGAGGGGAGTTCGTACTTCCCTTCCTTGGATAAGGAGGGGTTAGGGGTGGTCGATTTCGGAGCCGCTCCTTTGTTTTCATAGACATTCCCGGTTCGTTCCGCGATCCCGACACTGTCACGCTAAGGGCCGAATAATTGTTCCAACAACTGCGCTTGTTCGGTGTGAAGAAAGGCGGCGACTTCGCGAAGAATCGAGTGCAGTGTCCCGACACGCAGTTCTCTATGTGCGGGGACGGTGATGTGATGCTGTCTGCCTTCCTTGGAGCACGTCAAGCGAATGTGGCCACCAGTCTGACGGGTGATTTCATATCCTAGGCCATGCAGAAGAGCGGCGAGTTTTATTCCCTCGAGGTCGCGGGGAAGCTTCAAGCAGGAATTACCTCGTCCTTCACGAGATGGACGCGAATGAGACGGGGTGCGTCTTGCGGCTCGAAGTGACAGCGGACAGCATCCTGCATCATGGTCTTCAGTTCATCTAAAGTGTCGGCTTGGGTAAAGATCGGGTAACCTAGAGCCCGGGCTTCATACCCGCCTTCCGGTGATTCTTGCACGCTGAAGATGATTTCGGTCTCAGCCATCTGCCCCCCGTCTCAACGCTTATTATACCCACTTCGCGCCGTTGTGGTGATGGCAAAAAAAGGGAATGAGGCAAGAGGACCGGTGCGGTCGCGAGGATTGAACGTCGAACGTCAGTGCAACGCTTGGTTGTTGGCCCATCGCACGTTAGGATTCCTCGTCGCCTAAGAGCCGGTGGCACGAAACGCTGCCAGCGCCGCCTGTCCCAAACTGATTCCGCCGTCATTGGGCGGCACCCTACGATTCGTCAACACCTCGATGCCCGTGCCGCCGAGGAGCAGGCCGAGATCGCTGAGCAGAAGCGCATTTTGAAAGACGCCGCCGGAAAGAACGACGGCGCCGGCCCGCCTGACCCGGTTGAGGTCTTGCACGGCGCCGGCAACACCCTGCGCGACTCCCAATTGAAAAGCGCGCGCCGCCTCATGGGGATCGCGCTCTCGCAACCGGTCGGCGGCCAGGGCAAACAGCAGAGGCCGGAAATCCAGTTCGCAGTCTGCAAACGGAAAGGGATAAGGCTCGACCGTTGGGACGGAGCGCGCGAGGTGCTCGAGCCACATTGCGGCCTGGCCCTCGAAGGTCACCTCGCGAGCAAATCCGAGGAGCGCAGCCGCCGCGTCGAACAAGCGTCCTACCGAGGTTGTTGCGAAGGTGCGCACGTTTTTCCGGACCAGTTCCAAGGCGCGGCGATAACGCGGCGGGAAATCGAAAGGCGGCGCGGCAAGATCGGGCAAACCGTAAGCGTCGCTGACTTGGGCGAGGAAGCCGGCTGCGGCTTGCACGGGGTGGCGTGCCGCGGCGTCGCCGCCGGCCAGCGCGGCGGGACGCAGGTGTGCGACTCGCTCGAAGCCTCCTGCCACGCTGCCCCGAAAGATCTCGCCGCCCCAGATGGCGCCGTCATCGCCGTAACCCGTGCCGTCGAAACTCACACCTACCACTTCTCTCTCAAACTGACCAAGCTCCGCCAGCACCGACGCCACGTGGGCGCGGTGATGCTGGACCGCCAGCATTTCCGCCGCGGGCAGTCCCAGCGCATACTGGCTGGAAGCGTATTCGGGGTGAGCATCATAGGCCACCAGGAGATCTTCCCAGCGAACCCCGTACATGCTGACGAGGTCCTGGATGGTTTCGTTAAAGGCTCGGAAAGACTCGTAATGATCGAGGTCGCCCACGTGCTGGCTAACAAATGCCTGGCCGTCGACGACGAGAGTGATGGAGTTTTTCAAATCGGCGCCCACAGCCAGAACCGGCCGGCGCGCCGGCAGAGTTGCAACTGCGCCGGGAGCATAACCGCGCGCCCGGCGCAGGATTACAGGTCCAGACGGCAAAGCCCGAACGACGGAATCATCCACGCGCCGCGCGATGGGGCGCTCGCCGATCAGGAAGGCATCGGCCAGGCCCGCCAGTCGATCGAGCGCGTCTTCATCTTCATAGCAAATGGGCTCGCTCGAACGGTTGGCGCTGGTCATGACCAGCACCTGGGGTGCGCCGGCCGCGAAGAGCTGATAATGAAGCGGGGTGTAAGGAAGCATCACACCGAGTTCGTCGCAGTCGGGCGCGACCGCGGGCAATTCCACCTGTGCCGGAGCCAGCACAACCGGCCGCGCCACGGAGGTGAGAGCCTGCTCGGCTTCCGGCGAGAGTTGGATCAGTTTGCGGGCTGCTTCGAGATCCTTCACCATCAGGGCGAAGGGCTTCTCCTTGCGGTATTTCCGCTCCCGGAGCGCCAGCACGGCGCCGGAATTCTTGGCGTCGCAAGCCAGGTGATAGCCGCCCAGACCTTTAATGGCCACAATCTTTCCCGACACCAGCAGTTCCGCAGTCCTGCGCACGCTTGCTTGATCGCATTGCACGGTTTCACCGCCCACGCGAAGTTCGTAGTGCGGCCCACAAGCCGGACAGGCCACCGGTTGCGCGTGGAAACGCCGATTGGCGGGATCGTGATACTCTGCGGCGCAGTATTCATCCAGGGGCCAGCGCTTCATGGTGGTGAGCGGCCGGTCGTAGGGCAGGCCCAGAATTACGGTGTAGCGCGGCCCGCAGTTTGTGCAGTTAATGTAAGGGTAGAGGTATCGGCGGTCCTGAGGGTTGAAGAGCTCGGTAAGGCAGGCTTCGCAGACCGGCAAGTCCGGCGAGATGCGGACGGTCGGACGATCGCGCCGCAGGCTCTCCCGAATCGTGAATTCGCTCAGGCCCTGCGGCTCTTCCACCTGCACATCAAGCGACGTAATCTGCGCAGCAGGCGGAGGCTTGGTCTCGAGTTCGTGTATGAATGCCTGTAGCGCTGCCTGCTTTCCTTCGACGTGGATTTCGACGCCTGCTTCGGCGTTGATCACCCAGCCGGAAAGGCCGTGGGCGCGCGCCAGTCGGTAGACGAACGGCCGAAAGCCAACACCCTGCACTACGCCGCGAATGTGAATGGAGTAGGCGGTTTTCATATGAGCGGTCAGCTTACAGCCGTCAGCTATCAGCTTCCTTACGCTCGCTGTCATTCTGAGCGAAGCGAAGAATCCCCGCAGTCACGCGCGAACTTCTCAAAGCAAACTGCAGGGATTCTTCGCTTCGCTCAGAATGACAGTTCGCGGCGGGGGAATGCAATTGAAAACGCTTTCGATGCTTACGATCCGCTCAGAAAAGGCTCAAAAGGCCGGCACTGCACGCGGAGTTCGATGGTGGAAGATCGAGGGAAAAAGAAAAAGCCCACGGCGATCTGCCTTTTGCCGTGGGCTGAAAGGGAGTCAGGAACAATCGTGTTATAGAATCTAGCTCAGGTCTTACCTTGCAAAACGATGCCAACCGCCGCCTGCACCGCCATACCCTCGGCCGCCCCAATAGCCACGGCCATACCCCCGGCCGCCCCAATAGCCACCGCCATAGAATCCTAAGCCGAATCCGGGTCCATAATATGGGTAATACCCGTAGGGATAGTAGTATGGGTTGTACCCGGGGCCATAGCCGTAATCGGGGTAGTACGGATAATCGTAGCCTCCCCAATAAGGCCAGGAGAAGCCGAACCCCCAACCGCCCCAACCCCAGCCGCCATAGCCCCATCCACGGCCGTAGCCGTATCCGCCGTAGCCATAGCCGCGGCCTCCGTAGCCTCCGTAACCGCGATACCCGCCCCCGTAGCCTCCGTAACCGCGATAACCGCCGCCATAACTTCCGCCGCCGCGATAACTGCCGCCATAGCCTCCGCCGCCGTGGCTTGAGCCTCCCCCGCTGAAACTGTGTCCGCCCCCACCTCCGCCGCCGTGCCCCCCGCCGCCTCGCTGGGCGAAGCCGGTCATGGACAGAGCCAAAGCGACCACCAACGTCATAATCAAGCTTTTCACGTCACGCCTCCTGCCCGAACTTGTGCTGCTCCTCTGGGAGGGAGCTGCCAAGTGGTGTTTGGGCAATTGACGTGCCAACTCGAGTCGCCCGAAGTCCTTGATTTATAAAGGTAAGCAAGTGTCGACCCCTGACCGAAAAGCACCGCAGGGTGGTGCTTTTGGGCCACTGCACGAAATTGGTCATCGCTTCGCCGAGAAGCGCTCGTCAACCCTCATGGAACCTTTCGTACCCATAGGATCACGAATGGACTCTCTGTTAAGCTTATTGGGCAGGGAGGTGAGAAACCGTGGCGCGTGTGTTCATTACCGGTTCTTCCGATGGACTTGGCCGAATGGCTGCCCAGTTGCTTATCGAGCAGGGGCACAGGGTGGTTCTGCACGCTCGCAATGAAGCGCGGGGGGAGGAGGCGCTCGCGGCCGTACCTGGGGCGGAGACCGTTGTCATCGGCGACCTGTCCAGCATGGCCCAGAGTCGCAGCGTGGCGGATCAGGTCAATCGGCTCGGCGCATTCGACGGCATAATTCACAATGCCGCCGTCGGCTATCGGGAGCCCCGGCGAATCGCAACCGAAGACGGTTTGCCGCATGTGTTCGCCGTCAACACCCTGGCGCCCTATATACTCACCGCGCTGATTCAGAGGCCAAAGCGCCTTGTCTACCTCATCTCCGCGCTTCATCAGAGGGGTGATGCAACGCTGAAGGATCTTGCCTGGGAGCGGCGTCCCTGGCAGGGACAGCAGGCGTACTCCGATTCTAAATTCCATGACGCGCTCTTGGCTTTCGCAGTCGCGCGCCGCTGGCCGAAGGTTCTTTCAAACGCTGTTGAGCCGGGCTGGGTAGCGACCAAGATGGGAGGCCCGGGAGCGCCGGACGACCTTCAGGCCGGGCACGTCACTCAAGTATGGCTTGTAACGAGTCAAGAGCCTGCGGCGATGGTCACGGGCGGGTATTTCTACCACCAGCGTCCTCGCACACCGCACCCTGCGTGTCACGATATCGGGACTCAGGAAAAACTACTCGAGGCCTGCCAGCATTTTTCCGGAATTGAGTTGCCCACCGGTCCAGCAGAAGCTGAATGAGATGCCCGCGCGGCGTGCCACCCTCTCCCCAAGGGAGAGGGCCGTCAACCATGATTGATTCAGCCCTCTCCCTTGGGGAGAGGGTGGCGAGAGTAGCGAGCCGGGTGAGGGGTTTGTTCCCGCTGCGCTCAGGATGACGGGCGGTTTGTTATCTCATTCCCACAGGTCGGTGGTCAGGTATTTCAGGCCGGAGTCGCAAATGATGATGACGATGGTCCGGCCCCGGTGCGGCCCCGCGAGAAGCTCCAGGGCCGCGGCCAGGTTTGCGCCCGAGGAGAAGCCGGCGAAGATTCCCTCTTCTTTTGCCAAGCGCCGCGCTGCCTCCATCGCCTTGTCGTCGCTCACTTGCAGGTAGCCATCGACAATGTCACGTTGAACGAACTTGAGAGCGGCCATCGAATATCCGCCGCCCTGGATGCGGTGGTTGGGACGGCGAGAGGGTTCCCCGGCCAGCACCGCGGCGCCTCGGGGCTCGACAACATAGCACTTGATCTGCGGAACCGCTTCCTTGAAGGCTGTCGCGCACCCTCCGAACGAACCGCCCGATCCCACAAAATCGCAAAAAGCGTGAATCTGGTTCTTGGCCTGCCGCAGAATCTCGGGTCCTGTGTGAAGATAGTGAGCGCGGAAGTTTCCTTCGAGATTGAATTGGTCGGCGCGGAAAGCGTGGCGCTCCCGCACGATGCGCTGCGTTTCCAACTCGACTTGTTCCAGATCTCCCCCCGAGACCTGGCCCGGCACTGAGCTTGGGAGTTGGTCAACCAGCACCACGTCCGCGCCCAGCGCCGCCATCATCCGCGCGCGCTCCGGGGAATTGCCCTTGGACATCACCGCCACAAACGGATATCCGCGGACTCCGCACACGATGGCGAGTCCCGTCCCGGTGTTTCCGCTGGTGAGCTCGACCACCGTCTGCCCCGGCGCCAGCGCCCCGGCGTCTTCGGCGTCTTCGATGATCTGCCGCGCGATCCGGTCTTTCTTTGAACACCCGGGGTTCAGGTTTTCGAGCTTGGCGAGGATCCTGCCGTCCATGTTTCGAGTTACGCGGGCGAGCTCGACGAGCGGGGTTTCGCCGATCGCCTGGATTACGGAAGGGCACAAGTCAGCGCGCACGCGTCACCTCAGCGGAAGCGGGTTCATGCATGGCGGCCACTCAAGGACGCCCGTCGGTCTTCGGTGGTCCCGAACTCACGACGAAGATATGGTACGTCGCGGCGTCCCAGGCGTTATGGATGCCGGCGAAGAGCAGCAGGAGGGCCGCCGCAGCCACGCCAAACAAAGCCTGGCGCGCATGGGAGAGAGCGGCGTAAGCCGATACGGCCAACACGAAGTATGCTGCGAGGGGCAGCAGAACGTGAAATAGCCAGTCCTCAAACTCCGGCCGGTAGGCGCTTTGTTTTCGCATGCGCCGAGCCACGATGATTTCGTACGCGACCCCATGGAGGCCGAGCAAGCCCAAGAGAATCGCGGGCCCGCCGATGCCGTGCCATGGCGCGCACAGAACTGCTGACAGCAGCAGCGCGCATCCGAAATGAACGATGTTCGGTGTGCCAAACGCGGCGCCCGCCTGAGCGGCACCGGGCCCGCGGGGTCGGCTGGCGACGAGGGCCATGACGACGAACTGCAATCCGATCAGAGCGCCGGCAGACGAGCCCACGATGACGTAAAAATTCTCCCATCCCGCGAGCCCTGTCATGCAAACAACTCCTGCGCGCGGCGGAGCCGGGCCGCGACTTGGACGCCGTAGGGGCACTCGACCGTGCAGCGCTCGCAATCGGCGCAGCGTACCGCAGCGACTTGGGGCCCGAGCTGCAAGAAGTTCTCGCGGCCCAGGGCAAACTGGCCGTAGCCTTCGGCGTAAGTCAAGAAGCGAAGCACCGCCGCGACCGGCACGCCGCGCTCGCAGACACCGCCGCAGGCGCCGCACATGCGGCAGTACAGCGGGCCGATGTCCTTGAGTCGCGCGGTGAGTAACTGCTCGTCCTTCTCGGTGAAGGTACCCGCCATGGCGCGCAGGTTTTCTTCGAACTCATCGTGACTCGTCATGCAGACGATCGCGGTGTCGACCGACGGGTTCTTGAGGGCCCATTTGATCGCCGCAACCGCGGCGCCCTCCTGGCTGAGCCGCTTGCTCAACGCCTGCGGATTGGCTCCGTAGAGCCGGTCGCCGCGCTGCACGCGGCCGACGCCGCCCGCCAGCACCTTCATCACCACGATCCCGAGACCGGCCTTCCGCGCCGCCTGGATGGCCGCCGTCATGTCCGTCTTCGGCGCGTCCGGATTGGCGTTGGCGCCCGCATCCACGGAGCGCATGGCGAAATTGTAGGTCGTCAACACCACGTCCGTCTGGCCGAGCTTCGCCAGGTGCGCCAGCATCTTATCCATGTTGAAATGCGTGCTCACGCCTGCAAAGCGGATTTTGCCGCTTTGCTTTGCAAGACGCTGCGCCTCTAGCAGGTCGTCGGTCACCTGCTCCGGCTGGTTCTTCATGTGGAGATACCAGATATCCAGATAGTCGGTGCCCAGTTCGCGCAGGCTGGTGTCGAGGTCGGCAAGAACTTCCGGCTTGGTCCTGGCCGGACTCTTGCTCGAGATGATGACTTTCGGCCGAAATCTCTTGAGCGCCGCGCCGACCATCCGCTCGTTGTTTCCGCCTTGGTAGCCGCGGGCCGTGTCGAAGTGATTGATGCCAAAATCCGCGGCGCGCTCGATCACCGACGGATCGGAAGTCGTCATGCAGCCGAAAGCAAGCGTCGTCACTTTTAAGCCGGTCGTGCCCAACATGCGATAGTCCAGCCGGGCGGGTTCGGGCTTGGCTTGGCCGATGGCAAAGGGAAGAGTAGAAGTGCGAACGCCGGCGGCGGGAAGAGCCAGGCCAGCCGCCAGAAAATCGCGACGAGAGAAATTAGGTTTCATTCCATCCTCCTATGCAGAGCGACATAAATTGTGGCACGGGCGTCCCGCCCGTGATCACGGCCGGGACGGCCGTGCCACGAAGGGATGCGCAATTATTCAAGTCGTTCTGCACAGTTTCGTTTTCCGACATGGATCATACAGAAAAATCGCGCATTGCGCACCGTTTTTGGGCCCGTCATCCTATTTCCCGAGCCCCATGCCCGGCTCGTGCAAAGATCGTCCCGAGCTTGCTGCCTATCAACCCCGAGCCCAGAATGCCAATTCGCATGCTCTTCCTCCCTGATGTCCTGAGTTGGAAGTTCGCTGAATGATTCTTCATTGGATAGGCGGCAGTTTGTAGCCCCATGACGGGCGTAATAACTTAGCCCGGGGCGCAAGCCCTATAAGCGTTAACTTAACGCCACGAGTGGTGGCGATGTAGGTCCGGATCACCACTCGTACAGGCCCGGAGGGCCGCCAGAGAGTAGCCCACGGCGTGAGCCGTGGGATCGAGGAGCAACCCTTGGTGATCGCAGCCCCGGAGGGGCGGAAGAGGCTCTCGCACCCTATCTGTCGCCCCTTCCGGGGCTGTGAAAATTAACGCCGCACCCGGTCCCACGGCTCACGCCGTGGGCTACTTTCTGCCGCCGCTCCGCGGCTCTGGAGATCGTCTCGCCTTAGGTTAGCGACTATACGGCGTACGCGATGTCGCCCGCTTCGCGGGCTGAAATTCAGGCTTGGTATTGTTCCTCCGTGACCTTCTCCAGCCAGTCGACAGTCTTGCCATCGAGCTTTTCCTGAATGGCGATGTGCGTCACGGCCGTGGTGGGGGTAGCGCCATGCCAATGCTTCTCGCCGGGCGGGAACCAGACCACATCGCCGGGCCGGATTTGCTCGACCGGGCCGCCCCAGCGCTGCGCGAGGCCGCAGCCAGCCGTGACGATGAGAGTCTGACCGAGCGGATGGGTATGCCATGCCGTTCGCGCTCCGGGCTCGAATGTGACGCTGGCCACCACAGCGCGAGCGGGATCGGGCGCGGTAAACAGCGGGTCGATGCGCACCGTGCCCGTAAAATAGTCCTCCGATCCTTTGCCGGAAGGCTGCGAGCCGCTTCTTTTGATCTCCATAGCCTGAATCCCTTCCCTGAAAGGTCGCAATCGTTTTATCCCGCGATTATACCCTGCCGGGCGGACCGCGTTGCAACCAGAGAAGATGATTGGCCGCTCAGCCTTATCAAGGGACGCGACCCGGGAAAGGCGGGAGTTGGCCTCCACAGATTCCGACGGAAATGACGGAGTGGGTCACGGGATCGAATGCCACGACAAAGCGGGAACCGTCTGCAAGAGGGATGATGGCCGAGTACCAGGAATAGCCCAGGGGAGAAAGGCCATGGGGCTGGGGGTTTTCACCGCAGCCGAATTGGCCGTGATGAGGAGGCTCATCGAGAGCGAGCGTGATGTGAGAATCGCCCAGAAAGCGCCGCGTACTTTTCGAGAGCGTGGAAGCCTTGGCCAGATCCTCCACCGTGAGTTGCGCCGGATGCGCCGCATCCAGCTTCGCAACGCCGGATTGGACTTTCTGGATTGCTTCAACGATCTGAAAGAGCGCTGTCCATTTTGAGTCCTGGGCTGCTTGGCTCACAAAGGTGTAGAAGGCCAGCGAAAAGAAGCTGCACAGAAACGCCGTCATGGCCAAAGGCAGCAGACTCCTGAGCACAGACAACGCTCGGTCCTGGAGCTGCGCCCGAAACAGCCGGTAACTTTGGATGACCGCGTAGAGCAGCGGCGGAACCAATATTAGTGTCGTTAGCGCGAGCGCTGCTTGTACGCTGTCTGTCATGTTGGTCGACGCAGCCTGGATGAGTTTGAAAAATGCTTTGGAACCGAAGTGCGAAACAGCATCGGCGAATTTCACATTTGCGAAGGGATCGAACCGTGAAAGAAAGAGGTTCGTGAGTGCGGGTCCCGCCCACTTGCCGAGCTCACCGGCGAAATTGAGGGCGATCATCACCGGAAGAACCCAGAGCGCAGCAGGCACCGTCCCGTTCACCGCGCACGCGCACCAGAATGAGGCAAAGGTCAGGAGTGACGCCGCGATCAGCCAAACCATTCCGGTATGCACATCCACAAACATGAAGGGCGATCCGAATCGGAATCCACCCGCGATCAACACCAAGACGGGGAGCAGCGCCGCGCAAAGAATACCTGCGAACAGGGCCATGAACAGCTTGATGAGCCACTGGCGGAGGGCCGGCATCGGCAAGGTCATGTGCCAGGAGTGCGTCCCCGACGCTCTTTCTTCCCCCAGCGACAGGCATCCGGCGAGAACCGCAATCAATGTGCTGAACCCACCCAACATGACCACCGCCGCCGTGGATTCCCTGGTTGATCCGCGCTCCGGCACCAACCTGAACATGGTTATGCAAGTCTCGCCCAGGACGTACAACAGGGTGATTATCCAGACCGGCCGCAGCAAACGAATCTCCTTGCGGATTAAGTTCAGAACCACCCCGCTGGGACGGCAGCGAAGCCAGCCGGCCAATGCTCCCGGCAACACATCCGGTCCTGCCATAAGCAGATCATCGCCGGCCATGCCTCCCGTCACCTGATACCGCGCCAGCGTTCGCCGGCCAAGCCAGAGCATTACACCTCCGTAGCACAAGAAGATGCACCCGGCGATCCAAACGGCGATATTGATTTCTGCTGGCGATCCATGTCTGGTTGCGCGAATCCAATGCACCAGGAACGCTCCGGGAACATTGAAGGCTCCGAGGACCAAAGTGTTCAGGGCGAGGCCACCGATCGTTGATCTTGCAAAAAGTGTCCAAAATGTCGCCGAAGCGATCGCGGCGAGGATCCACGCTCCTGCAACCACCCAAAGCTTCTGGTCCTGCGAAAACGCGGTCCGCGAGCCAAAGGAAAAGAACTCCGCAAGCGGGGCCCGCGAGCCAAGGGAACCAACCAGAACCGCCGACAGGACGGCAACCAGGGTGACGCTCAACTTCACGCTCCAAATCTCCATCCGGCGGACGGGTTGAGTGAGCAGGAGGGTAAGCGTTCGGTGTTGGAATTCGCTGCCTAGCGAGATAGTCGCCAGCAGCGGAATGCCGAAGATGAACCATATGAAAGTGAGCCCCTGAGTCCAATCTGACTTATGAACGAGCGGCAGCGCGCCGACAAAATTTACTGCGCACCACGGCAAGAGCAGGGGGCGTGCTTCCTTAAGGATTCTCGTGGTTTTGGCGTTCATGCTCGCCTCCTACGCTTTCAAGGTCGCGACGAAGATCTCCTCGAGTGTCAGCGACTCCGTCGTGAGCGCCTCAGGATTATGCCCTCGCAAGCCCTCCATCAATTCGGGGCCCGAGCCATTTGCAATCAATTCCAGTTCGCGGCCGTCGCGGCGCACGCGCAATGCTGTTTGCAGATCGATTTCCGGCGGCGCTTGTGCAAAGCGGGCGCGAATCTTCTGATAACGCTCGCGCGCCTGGTCGGCGTCGAGCGTCAACACGCTACGGCCGTGATCGATGAGCGTGAACTCGTCAATCAATCCCTCGAATTCGCTGATGAGGTGGGTGGAAACCAGGATCGTGCGCTTGCCCGGAACGCCTTGCTGGTACGCGCCGATCACCGCCTCGATGAACTCGCGGCGAACGATGGGGTCCAGGCCCGAGGTTGGCTCGTCGAGCACCAGCAGGTCCGTCTCCGGGCACACCGCGGCGACGAGCGCGACCTGCGTCCGTTGGCCCTTCGACAGATTTCCGGTGCGCTGCGCCGGATCGAGCTGGAAACGCTCAAGCAACTCTTGCTCCGTCTGCCGGTTCAAATGGGCGCGAAATGAAGCGAGGTAATCCAGCGTCTCGCGCACGCTCATCCA
>JBEKMN010000030.1:0-53810 GCA_050008495.1 Terriglobia bacterium
AGTGAAGCGTCCCTCAGGAAATAAAACCTCCAACTCGGCCACGGCCAATCGCCGGGCTCCTTCACCCACCCTCGCTTCACCGGGTTGTTATGCAGGTAGTTCAGTTTCTCTCGGCGCTTCATTTCGGTGTAGACGTGGAAGGGGTGAAAATGCCGATTCCAGAGCAGTCGCTCTTGTTCGTCCGCCGACGAACGCGCGGAAACCATGAAATGTCATTCCGAGCGGAGCGAGGAATGTTGTTCTGCGCCGAGTGGTTCACTGAACAAGGACCAGGGCGAGATTCCTCGCGGAGTTTAGCCTGAGCGGCAGAGCGAGATTCTTCGCTCCGCTCAGAATGACAAGCGAGGGGCTCGGAATGGCAAGCGAGGGGCTCGGGATGACAGCGAAGGGCTCGGAATGACAGGCTTGGCGATTTTTTCACAGCTTCAAACCGTCGGGACGTAGGCGCCACGCGCGGAATCATTCGCTAGACAGACTCCAACTTCCCCATGCCCCTCTGATTGCAGTTCTGGTCAACTCTTTCCGTGTAAGCCCACAGCAAACTGTTTCAGCACAGCCTGGCAGGATCCATTGTTCTGACCCTTTGCCTTAGCTGTGCGTGCTATAATCGTTTCTATTACGTCGAGATTGCCAATCATAAATAGTCATTCACCCATGATCGGTCAGACGATTTCCCACTATCGCATTCTGGAGAAGCTCGGGGGCGGAGGGATGGGTGTGGTTTACAAGGCTGAAGATACTCGCCTCCACCGGTTTGTCGCACTAAAATTCCTGCCGGAAGCCGTCGCTCAAGATCCCCAGGCACTGGCGCGTTTCCAGCGCGAAGCGCAATCGGCCTCCGCCCTGAATCATCCCAATATCTGCACGATCTACGACGTAGGCGAATACGAAGGCCAGGCGTTCATCGCCATGGAGTACCTGGATGGCGTGACGCTGAAGCACCAGATTCAGGGCCGCCCCATTGAGTTGGATCGACTGCTGGAGATCGCCATCGAGGTCACGGATGCCCTTGATGCGGCTCACAGCCAGGGCATCGTCCATCGGGACATCAAACCGGCAAACATCTTCATAACCAAACGGGGACACGCCAAGGTGCTGGACTTCGGCTTGGCTAAGGCCACAACGGTGGGCAGCGCTTCCGGTCAGGGTGCAACCTTGAATGGTCTAACCGCCGCCACGGTGGACGAGCCGCATCTGACCAGCCCGGGGACAACGCTGGGGACGATAGCCTATATGTCGCCAGAGCAGGTGCGGGCCAAGGAGCTGGATGCACGCAGTGATTTGTTCTCCTTTGGTGTGGTGCTGTACGAAATGGCGACGGGGACGTTGCCCTTTCGCGGTGACAGCTCAGGCGTCATCTTTGAGGCCATTCTGAACCGTACGCCCGTGCCCCCGGTTCGGCTGAATCCCGAGTGTGCCCCCGAACTTGAACGAATAATCAACAAGGCTCTAGAGAAGGACCGCGACTTGCGCTATCACGGTGCCGGTGATCTGCGCGCGGACTTGAAGCGTCTGAAGCGTGACACCGATTCCGGACGTAGCGCGGGCGTCTCGGCCGCCGTGGCTGGTGTATCCCGCCCCAGCACAGGAGCCGAAGACCGCGTGCAGGAAGCCCACGTCACTGTCGGCGAAACGCCGGCGCTGCGACGGCGCTGGCTGGCAATCGCGGCAGGGATCGTAGTCGCCGTTGGGGCCATTCTGGCCTATCTCTGGACGCGCCCCTTGCCCGTGCCGAAGGTCTCAAACTACGTCCAGCTTACCTACGACGGTGAGCCGAAGCAATTCGTGGGGACTGATGGTTCGCGCCTTTACCTCGGCGTGGGCGGCGGTACTTTTGTGGGCGGCGGCACCCCCGAGGGCGTCGCCCAGGTATCCGTCTCTGGCGGGGTGCCGGTGCGGATCGAGATGCCTTCCGCAACCCTGCACCCACTCAGCATCTCGCCGGATGGCTCTGCCATTCTTGTCGTGGACGCGACAGGTACGGCCTCCACCGGGCCGCTCTGGAGTCTTCCCGTTCTCGGAGGTTCGCCCCGCCGCCTGGGAGACACCGTGGGAGGGGACGGAGCTTGGTCTCCCGACGGCAAGACTCTTGTTTACACCAATGGAAGCGACCTATTCCTGGCCAAGGGTGACGGTACTGAGTCCCACAAGCTAGTGTCCATGCCGGGCTTGCCGTTTTTGCCTGCGTGGTCGCCGGATGGAAGTGAACTGCGGTTGACTGTGCAGGGCCTCAATACCCCCGCGCGGTCGCTGTGGGAAGTTTCGGCCCAAGGATCGAATCTGCACCAGTTGCTTGCCGGCTGGCACAATCCTCCTTCCGAATCGTGGGGCAGGTGGACACCCGATGGAAGGTACTTTGTCTTCCAGTCGCAGGGCCAGATCTGGGTTCTTCCCGAAAAAGGGGGATTTCTCCGCAAGCCCAGCGGCACACCCGTTCGGTTAACCTCCAGCCCGCTCAGATTGTCCTCGCCCCTTCCCAGCAAAGACGGCAAAAAACTGTTCGTGGTAGGTCAGACTTTTCGTGGTGAGCTGATTCGCTACGACTCAAAGGCCGGCCAATTCCTTCCCTACGTCTCCGGCATCTCGGCGGGAGATGTCACCTTTTCCAAGGACGGCCAGTGGATTGCCTATGTTACTTATCCCGACTACGCCCTCTGGCGAAGCAAGCCTGACGGGAGCGAGCGCGTACAACTTTCCTACCCGCCCTTGCGTCCCATCATGCCGCACTGGTCCCCCGACGGCAAGCAGATCGTTTTCTATAGTTCCCCGCGGTGGGGGGAACCTGAAAAGGTTTACTTGATCTCGTCCGAGGGCGGAAGCCCTCAGCAATTGATGCCGGGCGATCCTAAGCCTCAAACGGACCCGAACTGGTCGCCGGATGGTGGCAAGATTGTCTTCTCGCGTCGCGTTACCGACCCTCATTCAGACATCAAGGTTCTTGACCTGAGCAACCACCAGATTTCCACACTGCCTGGATCTCAAGGACTCTTTTCGCCACGCTGGTCGCCGGATGGACGATACATTCTCGCCATGCCTGTAAACTCGCTGAGCATGGTCTTATTTGACTTCCAAACCGAGAAGTGGTCCGAAATCATGAAGGGTAGCGGTGGTTTTCCGAACTGGTCAGCGGATGGGCGGTATGTTTACTTTTTGCGTTGGCCCGAGAATCCGGCAGTGCTGCGGGTCCGTGCCAGCGACCGCAAGGTGGAGCGCGTTGCCGATCTGAAGAATCTTCGAATTACCGGTTACTTCAACATTTGGCTCGGCGTCACCCCCGATGATTCGCCCCTGTTACTCCGCGACACCGGATCCCAGGACATCTACGCCCTAGACTGGGAAGCACCGTAGCCGTCCGCTTACGTCGGGGCGGCAATCCGATTGTCGCGGAGTGCGTGCGCACGGGTCAGGAATTCCTCCGCCAAAAACGAGAACGGGGAACCGCTTACGGCTCCCCGTCTCAGGTATTCGTCGTTAATGCCGTGGCAGCGTCCGCGGGGCGTTACCAACGGTGCGCACCGCAAGAGCGGTGTGATTTATCGACTAACCTCTGCGTGCCCGGCGGAGTCTTAGCTCCTTCGGTCAGCATGCTTCCTTCATACTCCTGTGCGCGACGAATTGCAACACCCTAAAGTACCACCCGCAGTTGCGATTAACCGTTACCCAACCTTCAGCACAACCTCGCCAGACCCGAGTCCCTGAGCCTCTACTCGCACGGTGACGCTTCCGGCAGAGCCAGTGGGTCTGATGATGGCCAGGCATTTGCCATGAAACGTTCTGGGGGTGTGCCGGCGGAAGCTCCGGATATCTTTCGGGTTTGCCGTTCCGGCGGCGGCCAGCACGCCTGGCCCGCTGATCGTGAACGCAACCGGCACGTCGGCGTCGGGCACCGCTTGTCCGGCTTCGTCCAAAACCTCTAATATCACATAAGCAAGATCGTTGCGGTCGCTGCGTATGGACTGCCGGTCTACCTTCAGCCGAAGTCTCGCTGGCTTGCCGGTCGTCACAAATGCGAGTTCGGCGATCTGACTGCCGTGAGCCAGAGCAATTGCCCTCAGTTCGCCGGGGGCATAAGACACATCGAACTCGGCCTTAAACCGGGTCTCGACCGAGACCGGCTTCACGCCGATTTCCTTGCCGTTCAGCATGAGGCGAACCTGATCGCCGCACGAGTACACTCGCACCTTCAACGCCTTGCCTTCGTGGCCGGGCCAAGTCCAGCTTTGGAGCTCATCCGACCAACCCCAGGCGCTGACGACCTCGCTGCGTCCTTCCGGAAGCGGACGCTGCACGGCCATCTCCAATTTGCTTTCTCCCCACAACACGCGCTTGTAATACAACTGAGGCTTCGCTTCACCGATCAGGTCGATGTCTCCGCAATAAGAGTTGAACCACGGGTAGTCTGGAGAGATCAACACGAAACTGGAAATAGGCATGCCTCCAAGTTCGCCCGGCGGCGCAGCGGCTCCTCCCTGGGGGAATGGGTTCGGAGAATTCAGTTGGGCGTTGCCGATGCCCGACTCTCCCAGGTAATCCATTCCGGTCCAAACGAAGTCGCCGAGCACATATGGGTGCTTCTCAACCAGTTGCCAGTTTTCGAAAGCCTGGAGCGGGAAGGATTCGGTCCCCATAATCACGCGATGGGGCAGGCGCGCGTGATCCTTCTCGTACACGCTCCACTGATAGTTGTAGCCTCCCACATCGAGATACTGAAACGCCGGATCGCTCTCAATCCAGGGCCGGGTTCCGCCCGACTCAAAGAAAAACGGGACGGCGGCGGTAATCGGACGAGATGTGTCCAACCGCTTGATCTCGTCGACAATCTGCTTGGCAATCGCCACCCCGGCGGCATCGGCCCGTTCGGGAATCTCGTTGCCGATGCTCCAGAAAACGACGCTGGGATGATTCCGGTCGCGCAGCACCATCGCGTCGATGTCGCGCTTCCACCATTCTTTGAAGTAAAGATGATAGTCCTGGGGATTCTTCTGAATAGTCCAGTGGTCAAAAGCCTCGTCGATCACCACCATGCCAAGACGATCGCAAGCGTGGAGAAACACAGGCGAGGGGGGATTGTGACTGCAACGGACGGCGTTAAACCCATACGACTTCAGCAATTCAACTCGCCGCTGCTCAGCTCGATCAATGGCTGCTGCACCGAGCAGACCATTGTCGTGGTGTACACAGCCGCCTCTGAGCTTGATTGCCTCGCCGTTGATCAGCAGCCCGCGCTCAGCATCGACCTCAATCTTCCGTATTCCAAATGAGGTCATGGTGCGATCTATCGTGCTGCCTCCCACCACCAGTTCGACTTCAGCAAGATAGAGTTGCGGGGTTGCCGTCGACCACAGTTGGGGCGCTTGGATCGCAAAGGAGTGGTCCTGCTGGACGCTGCTGCCCACCCCCACCTGCTGGGTCGCTTCGTGATATCCGCCGGGAGAGTTCTCCGGGCCCAAGAGCCGCACCCTGACCGTTACATCTTGCGCAGCGCTTCCACCGTTCTCCAGCGTCACGTTGACTTTGACATTCGCTGAGTCCTTGCTGACTTCGGGTGTCGTGACGTGCACACCCCAAAGGGGCACGCGCACGTCGCCCGTAACGTTCAGCCAGACATGGCGGTAAATACCGGAACCGGAATACCACCTGCTGTTTCGTCCTTCGTTGCGCACGCGCACCGCCAGGACGTTCTCGCCTTGGCGGTGAAGATGGGGCGTCAGGTCAAAGGCAAACGACGTGTAGCCGTAGGGGTGATTGCCCAAGTGCCGGCCGTTCAGCCAGGCGTCGCTGTTCATGTACACACCGTCAAATACGATCTCAATGTGGCTGCCGACATCAAGTCCTGGTGCCGTGAACCGTTTGCGGTACCAGCCCGTTCCTCCCACGAACCAGCCTGTATCCCGCTTACCTTCGCTCCGGTACCTGTCGAAAGGACCGCTGCGGAATGGCACCACTGTACCGTCCCAGATCGCTCCCTCCCCGCTTGATTCTGAAAGATGCGGAAGATCTTCGACGCTCCAATCATGGGGCAGATCGACCGGGCGCCAGGCAGTGTCATCAAACTCGGGAAGTTCGGCGCCGGGAGCATCTCCGCGGAAGAAGCGCCACCCTCCGTCAAACGACTGATTGCGCTTGTTTGCTACCTCGGGTTCTGCCTCGGCCACCTGATCGCTCTGTCGGCCACGAGCCGGCCCATCCACGAGGGGTAGTGCGAATCCGGCAGCAAATGATTTCAACGCATCGCGCCGGCTTAAACCTTCGGGGCCGCGGCCGTTCGGTTCTGCACTCTTATCACGAGTTTTCATTCTGGTCTCCTACACAGGATGTCTACTCTTCCGTGATTACGCCCGGGTCGTCAGGATTCAGGCGGTACGTCGAGTAGACGACAATGCTCATGGGTGGAATGCGGTCGGACAGATCCTTCCTGACTTCCAGTGTGCGCTCCGGTCGAAGTTTCACTTCGGCCTTGTCCTCCGCATCCCTGCTGAGCGAGTAGCGCGCGAGGCGCACCGGGGCCGTCAGGTGCTCAAGTTCGATGCCGGCGTCGGCGGCCCGATGGCTTTCGTTCACCACCACCACCGTGAGGTTGCCTTTGGGCGTGCGCAGAGCGGTAGCCACCAGCTTCCGGTCCCTTGCAGTGAAGGGCGCCTCGACGTGGGTGGCGAGCACGCTCGAATGCTTGGGCAGGAAGCGTGTAAGCATGGCGAACTGGTAGTACGCGTTGGGCTGGGGTGTGAAGGCATCGAGCAGCTTGTTGTGGTCGATGTCCCAGGTACGCACCAATTGCCACTGCCCGTCCAGATCCCCGCGGTTGGCGAAGCTCCAGCGATTGAATCCGTCCACCCCGGCATTGATGCCGCGCACAATCAGAGATGCGTTCTTCAAGCCGGATTGGTAGCAGGCCGGACCGGCATCCTCGTTGCCCCATCCGAACGCCATGGTACCGAATTCGGAAAGAAAGAACGGCTTGTTCCTGGCGTGCGCCCAGTTAGCCCAGTGGGCCATCCGCTGCTCCGCCTCGGTAAGATTGTAGCTGCCGTCCATGGAGTCCATTACCGCGTTGTAGGAGTGCAGGTCGTAAGCGCCGATATAGGCGTCGAAGTCCACTTCGGCAGGCTTGAGGTCCGGCAGATCGGTCCAGTCGGGTCCGGAAATAGGTAGGGCCAGACCGCGGCGATCGAACTCCTCCCGAACCGCTTTCAACCCCGGGGTAAAGGGCGCCGACTTCATGTTGGAATCCTGCCACCAGGAGAAATCGTCGTGGCCCGGCTCGTTCGAGACCGAGACCCAACGGATGCACTTATAGCCCTTCACTCGTACCAGGTGCTGGACCAAGTCTCCGATTCCTTGAGCCCAATCCGGAATCGAATAAGGCGCGCTGCGGAGCCGCTTGACGGCGTCTTCCGCATTGCCGGGATAAGCGTTCCAGGCGACGTCGCCCCACATCTGCTGGAGGAAGACATCCACGCCACGCCGGTCAGCCCAATCCAGGATGCGATACAACACCTGCATCTCAGGATTGTCCCAGTCGAAGACGCCGCGCCTCGGTTCGTAAACGCGCTGTTCAAGCTCCACGCGGCACCAATCCAAGCCGAGCCATTCCGCATGTTTGAACAACTCCTGCCAGTGCCGCTCGTCGCCAGGGTTCGGATTGCCGCCCCAACCGCTCCCTGACCAGGAATCGCCGTTTCCTTTCCTGCCGGGTAATTCCGTCGCCATGACATGAAAGGAGGCGCCGATCCCGCCGCGCATGGTAGAGACCGGAGCGCCGGCCGCTATATGGATCCGTACTTGAACGGGCTGTTGAGCCCAAGCAATAGTGGAACAGAGACAAAGCAGATAAATGCAGCGCATGATTCACCTTCAGCAGCGCCTTCACAAGAGATGGTGGAAACACCTCGCCTCGCGGGCGAAGGGATTGTACCTGAAGTACCAGGCGCCAGCAAAGCACCCGACTTTACCGGTCGCGGCGCAGGCCACCCCCCGCCCCACATAGAAAGTGGTACAATCTCCCCCACATCAGCAAGGCGGACGATAGGCACGAGTTAGCTGGGAGGAAAGTTGTCGAGAGTTCTTCTGATTCTGCTAGGTTTGAGCCTTTTTGCGCCCGGCGGGGCGCGCGCAGGTGAGAACATGTTACGGCTCCCAGAGGAGGTTCGGGGCTGGAAAACGGACGGCCCGGACAAGGCGTTCACGCGGAAGACCATCTTCGACTACATGGACGGCGGTGGCGAAATCTACCTTGCCTACGACTTCCAACAGCTTCTGGCTCGCGAGTATGCGAGGCCCAACGCCCCGCGCATCGCCGCGGAAGTCTACGAGATGGCTTCTTCCAGGGATGCCTATGGTGTCTTCACCCACGACACGGATGGGCAACCTGTTTCCGTGGGCCAAATGGCGCTTTACTCTGCAGGCCTGCTGCGGTTCTGGAAGGATCGGTTCTTCGTCCGCTTGCAGGCGGAGGACGAGACGCCGGAAGTGAAGACCGCCCTGATGACCCTGGGTCGCCAAATTGCCTCGGAAATCCCGCAGAGCGGAAAGACGCCCTCGCTGCTTATGGCCTTGCCGTCGCAGGGCCTCATTGAACCCAGTGTTCATTACTTTCATACTTCGGTATCACTCAACATTCACTATTTTCTCGATGACTCGAATCTGCTCGATCTGAACTCCAGGACCGAGGGGATTTTGGCTCGATACCAGCAGAGCAGCGACAAGCCGTACTTGCTCATCGTCCGTTATCCGAAACCCCGCGACGCCCGGGCGGCCTTCGAGCAATTCAGCAGGGCTTATCTTCGGGAAACGCCGGCGGGAAATGCGATTTTTCGGAAACTGGAGAAGGGACAGTTCGCAGGAGGACGTTGGGAGCAAGGTGTCCTCCTGCTTGTCTTCGAGGCCGGGTCACGCGCGAGCGCGGAGAAGCTGCTCGAGCTTGCGGCCTCGAAAATGAAAGGAGTCACACCTTGAATCCGCATGACAAGTTCGATAGGGTCACTCGAAGGGATTTCTTGCGCGGCGCGGCTTACGGCTCGCTGGGTCTGGCGATGGGGCTCGAGGGTTTGGCACGCGCCGGGCAAGGCTCCGCCTTTGCCGCGGAGAAGCCTCTCGCTGAGGTGGTGCTGGTGCGGCACGAGGCCGCCGTGGATGCAGGCCACCAAGTCAACTCGGCCGTCGTGGTGGAGATGCTCAACACGGCCATGAAAAGCTTCACCGGCGAAAGCGAGATTGCCAAGGCGTGGCAGCGCTACTTCCGCCCGGAAGACAATGTGGGGATCAAATACACGCGCTGCTCCTGGCATCGTATCCACGTCAACCAGGCGGTGCTGGACGCCATTACGGAGCGTTTGATCTCCAGCGGCATCGCTCGGAGCCGGGTCGCTGCCAATGACTTCGGTCTTCCGGTGAAAGACTGTACAGCGCTCATCAACGTGCCCACGGTGAAAGTCCACGCCCTCACCGGCATCGCCGTTTCCATCAAGAACTATATCAACTTTACCGGGAACCGAAGTTCCTATCACTTCGAGGGCAGTTCGAAGCTCGGAGAAACTTGGTTGTTGCCTGAGGTGAAAGGCAAGACCCGTCTCATTGTGGTCGATATGCTGCGCCCCTACTTTGGCCCCGGCCCGCAAATCAATCCCCTGCATCAGTGGGATTATAAAGCTATCCTCGTAGGCACCGATCCCGTGGCGATCGATACGGTCTGTCTGAGCATTTGTCAGAAGAAGCGCAACCTCTTCAAAGGTGAGGAATGGCCCATCACCCCTCCGCCTCGCAGCTTAGCCGCCGCAGACTCTCTCTACCACCTCGGCACCAGTGACCCCACCCAGATCAAACTGACGCGTTTGGGGTGGGACAAAGAACCACTGATCTGAATCCGAGACGGCCGTCTTCCGAAGGGTGAGTGCAGCATGGAGGTCTATCCGGGGCTTCGAGTGGCGAGTGCGGGCTTCCGGCCTGGGGACGCTACGCGTGTCAGATCCCGGCGTACCACGCGTACCCGCCTTCTGCCGCCGCTGAGCCCATGCCGTGACCGAAGCTTTTCAGGCTATCCGTCAGGGTGAGACGGGTGATGTATTTGACGCTCTTATAGCCGAGCTGCCGGGGAACCCGCAGGCGAAGCGGTCCGCCAAAGCCGACGGGGAGCTCGCCGCCGTTCATGCCGTAAGTGACGAGCGTTTGGGGGTGCAAGGCATCGGCCATGTCGATGCTCTCATACCAGTCGGATTGGAACGAGCGATAGAACACGTAACGCACCTGGGGGAGCACCCCCACGAGGTCCATGAGGTGCGAGAGCGGCACGCCCTTCCATTCGGCGATATAAGACCAGCCTTCCTCGCACGCGATTTCCGTGATCTGCGTGCGCGAGGGGAAGCTCTTCAGCTCCGCCGGCGAGAACAATGCCGGGCGAGCGACCATCCCATCGACGGCAAGACGCCAGTCCGCAAACGCTCCCTGCTGAAGCCGCTGGAACTGATCTCCCAGGCGGTCAACGGCGTTAGCGAAGGGATAGGTCGAGATCTGGCTGGGTGCAAACTCGCGCGCCAGCGCGTGGCGGCCCAATAACCGCTGCGCAGCATAGGTCAGGGTCTCGCCCGCCCCGTAGAGGGTACCCGCATCGGGCGGGATGAGTCCGTAATGCGCCGCGAGCTTCGCCGCCACGGCCAGCCCGGAGGCGCCCGCGACGGTTGCCAGGCCCGCCGTAATCAGTTTCCGTCGAGACATCCCGCTCATACTCACTCCTTACCTGGGGTTATGCGACCGGTGATCATGGCTCCTACCCGGTTTCGGAATCCGGCAAGACAAACCATGAAGACGTGAACCAAAAGGAAGAGGACCAGGAGTCCGGAAACAAAGAAGTGTATCGTGCGCGCGGATTGGCGGCCGCCCAATAGCGTGACGGCGCTCGGAACCACCGAAGTGAAGCCTGGGGACATGGCCAGGCCCGTCCAGATGATCAAGGGAAAGAGAACAAAGACGACCAGCAAATAGGTGAGGCGCTGCACGACGTTATACGACCAGGCTTCTTCCTCACTCGGCCGCCGGAAACGCAAATGCCGGAAAATGGCGGTCGCGAGCCCCTTCGGGGAGACGTCGGAGAATGCGGGAAGCAGGTTTCGCCTGAAATGCCCTTTCCAGAATCCAAAGGCGAAGTAAAGTAATCCGGTCAACACCGCTAGCCAGGCAGATTCGAAGTGCAGGTACCGGCTCCAGCCGTTCTGGTCGGGAAGCACGTAGCCGTAGCCGGTGGGAACGGTGCCTCGCGAGGATGGAATCCGGAGAGTGAAAAGGGGTCGAGTGTTTACGTTGCCGGTTTCACCCCAATAAAAGCGCGGGTGCGAGATGAGAATCTCCACTCCGGTAACGAGCAGCGCCAGGAAGGCTATGGTGGTCAGCCAATGCGTGACGCGAACCAAAGCCGTGTGCCGGATTTCCAGCCTCGGCGAATCTGTACCCGCGGCGCGCCCCTTGGTCCCCGAGAATTGCACCGGAGCGGAGATAGGCGGGGCGTCGCCCGTCTCATGGCCCGCCACCGCCGTCCGGCTGTCGGTCTGGAACTTGTCTGGATTCCCCATTGATTCTTCAGCCCTGTCTTCCAGAATACTTCCGGCAGCTTCTCAATGCAACTACCACGTTTTCCGATCACGTTTTCCGATGGACTGTGCGCGTTACCTGCTGCTGCTTGCTTGGGGGGATCGCAAATGACAGGGCCGCAGGAGTATGATAAAAGAGTGTTTGGAAGAGGATGGTAACGAGATGGCTGTGCTCGATTGGTCCCAATGCCCCGCCGTGGAAAGCGTGCCGGGTCGATTAAGCGGCGCGTGGGTGTTCCGCAACACGCGAATGCCCGTGTCTGCCGTATTTGAGAATCTTGAGGCGGGGGCCACCATCGACGAAATCATCGAGCAGTTTGACCTGACGCGGGAACAGATTCAGACCGTACTGAAATTTGCCGCACGCAGCCTTGACCCGCCGCCACACCCTGCGGCAGAACCCCTTGTCGATGCGCATTCTCTTTGACCATGTAACGCCCAGCGGCGTTGCCCGGTTTCTTCGAGGGCACACGGTAACCAAGGCGCGGGAGCTTGGTTGGGACACGCTCGCCAACGGAGACTTGCTGGCGGAAGCGGAACGAGCCGATTTCGATGTAGTTCTCACCGCAGATAAGAGCATGCGCTATCAACAAGACCTTCGAGGGCGCAGAATAGCCCTTGTGGTCTTGGGAACTCCTCAATGGCCGGTAGTACGCTTATACGGCGAAAAGATCGCGGCAGCCGTAGACGCCGCCACGCCCGGCAGCTATACGGAAGTTCATTTTCCACCCGCGCAGGGTGTGGGTTAATGGGATCCCTGCACCCAACTTCGACTACCAGCACACCTTCAGGACAAGGGACGCGGACCGCGAAGGCGGAGGTCCGTGCTACTTGCTTGGGGCTGCGCCGCGGGCTTCTGTTACGACCTCGCGGATCGCGCTAATGACGGCTTCTTGCGGGATCGTGCCGTGGTTGGCATTGGGGAAGACGACCTGGCGTCCGCGTGTAGAAAGCCGGACGAGCTTCGGTTGTATCTCGTGAATCCACACTTGCTGATACGCCGCAGCCTCTTTGTTCAGTTCGGCATTTCCAAAATCGAGTGACTGGCCGGCCGTCATCACAATTAAGGGAAAATCGCCCAGCCTCGTCACTAACGCTGCCTCGGCAAAGGTCTCAGGCAAGACGATACCTGCTGAGACGTTTCCCACAATCGACTTTGGCTGTTGCCTCAGGGCCGCAACGATCTCTTCGCGCGTCATTTGCGAAGGACCCTTGCCTCGTGCAGGAGAAGACTGCATAAGTCGCACCAAGCCAACGAAAGCCGCCGCCTCGTATGCAAGCTGAAGTGGATGCCAGAGGAATCGCGGCGCGGTGCGGCCCAGAAAGAACTTGGGTGCGCGCTTTAGTTCGTCTTCGTGCGCGGAGTCAATGAGTATCATCCCAGCTACTTCATTCGGGTAAAGGCCCCCATATATGCGCGAGTTTAGACCGCCAATGGACCCACCTGCGAACACGTATGGCGCCGGCACGCCTGCTCGTTTCAGGAGCTCATGAAGATCGTTGGCAATCGCCACGCTGGTTCGAGGGAAAGGCCCCAAATCGCTCCAACCCTCGCCGGCTCTGTCGTACCAGCAGGCCTGTGTGAACTGAGCGGCTTCCGCTTGAAACTGCTCCCATCCGAGGCCCGGGCCGGCTCCGCCAGACTCGAAGATAACGGGCGGCTCACCCGCTCCCGAGCAGAAGATATTGAGACTGCGGCCCCCGATGTTCACCGACCTTCCAATTTGCGGGAGCCGGGATCGGTCACGCCTGCGACCTATTTGCTCGCAGACGATCCCCGCAACCAGGACTATCGCTATCAAGACTGTTAGACTTTGAAGAGCAACCTTCAGCCACCGCCTCAACGAAGGATTCCTCCTTCCTTGAAAAAATGTGTCACGTACGTTTTCCGGGTCGCCCTCGGCCACGCGGCTGGCGCAGAGCGAAGCTCTGAGTTTCGCTGAGTGGTAATGGCTCAAGACCGCAGAGCCTCGCTCTGCGCCAGCCGTGCCACCCGACGCGCAACTTGTACGTAGGGGCGAGGCGGCGCCTCGCCCCTACACGGTTAGGCCAGCTCGTAGCGATCAAGATTCATCACCTTATTCCACGCCGCCACGAAGTCCTTCACAAACGTCTCCTTCGCGTCGTCGCCCGCATAGACTTCCGCGATGGCTCGGAGCTGGGAATTCGAGCCGAAGATGAGGTCGACACGGGTGCCGGTCCACTTCATTTCGCCCGTGGCGCGGTCGCGCCCCTCGTACACGCCTTCGGATGCAGAGGAGGGCTGCCACTTCGTTTTCATGTCGAGCAGGTTGACGAAGAAATCATTGGTCAGCGTCCCGGGCCGTTTGGTGAAGACGCCGTGTTTGGACTGCCCGAAGTTCGCATTCAAGGCGCGCAGACCGCCGACGAGAACCGTCATCTCGGGGGCCGTCAGCGTCAGCAACTGCGCGCGATCCACCAGCCGCTCCTCCGCGCTTCTTGGGTCTCCATTCCGCAGGTAGTTGCGGAAACCGTCTGCGGTCGGCTCAAGTACGGCGAAGGAGTGCGCATCGGTCTGCTTCTGCGAGGCATCCGTGCGCCCCGGCGCGAAAGGAACGTTCACCTTGTGCCCGGCCTTTTTCGCCGCTTCCTCGACGGCTGCGCTGCCGCCCAGAACGATCAGGTCAGCCAGCGAGACCTTCTTCCCGCCGGACTGCGCGCTGTTAAATTCCTTTTGAATTGCCGTCAGCTTCTTCAGAACCTTCGCCAGTGCGGCCGGCTGGTTCACTTCCCAATTCTTTTGCGGCTCGAGGCGAATGCGCGCGCCGTTCGCCCCACCGCGCTTGTCGGAGCCGCGGAACGTCGACGCCGAAGCCCAGGCCGTCGTGACCAAATCGGAAATCGCGAGCCCGGAAGCGAGGATCTTGGCCTTCAGAGCTGCAATATCCTGCTTCCCGATGAGTTTATGATCCACGGCGGGAACGGGGTCTTGCCACAACTGAGGCTCCTTGGGAACGAGCGGGCCAAGGTACCGCGAGAGAGGCCCCATGTCGCGGTGCGTTAGCTTGAACCACGCCTTGGCGAACGCCTCGGCGAACTCCTTCGGACGCTCCAGGAAGCGCTTCGTGATCGGCGCATAGATCGGGTCCAGCCTCAGGGAGAGGTCGGTCGTGAACATGATCGGGGGGTGCCGCTTCTCGGGATCGTGGGCGTCAGGAACGGTGCCCGCTCCAGCCCCCTTCTTGGGAAACCACTGGTACGCACCGGCCGGGCTCTTCCCCAGCTCCCACTCATAGCCGAACAGGTTTTCCAGGTAGCGGTTGCTCCACTGCACGGGTTTGTTGCTCCACGCGCCCTCGAGCCCGCTGCCGATCGCATCGCCACCGCTGCCGCTGCCATAAGTGCTCTTCCAGCCGAGGCCTTGTTCCTCGATGGGTGCGCCCTCGGGCTCTGGGCCGACATACTTTTTCGGATCGGCAGCCCCGTGGGCCTTGCCGAATGTGTGCCCGCCGGCAATCAGCGCCACGGTCTCATAGTCATTCATCGCCATGCGGGCGAACGTCTCGCGGATATCCACTGCCGCAGCGATTGGATCCGGCTTGCCATTGGGCCCTTCCGGATTCACGTAAATCAGGCCCATCTGAACGGCGCCGAGAGGATTCTCCAGCTCCCGTTCGCCTTTGTAGCGTTTGTCCGCCAGCCACTCGCCCTCCGGCCCCCAGTAAATGTCCTCTTCGGGCTCCCAAACGTCTACGCGCCCGCCGCCGAAACCGAAGGTCTTGAACCCCATCGACTCCAATGCAACGTTACCGGCGAGTACCATAAGGTCGCCCCAGGAGATTTTCCGGCCATACTTCTGCTTGATCGGCCAGAGCAGCCGGCGCGCCTTGTCGAGGCTCACATTGTCCGGCCAGCTATTGAGGGGCGCAAATCGCTGGTTGCCGGAGCCCGCCCCGCCCCGGCCGTCGGCGATGCGGTACGTACCTGCGCTGTGCCACGCCATACGAATCATAAACGGCCCATAGTGGCCATAGTCTGCCGGCCACCATTCCTGCGACGCCGTCATCAAGGCATGGAGGTCCTTGATCACGGCATCCAGGTCGAGGCTCTTGAATTCCTTGGCATAATTGAACTCCTTCTCCATAGGATTGGACAAGGGAGAGTGCTGGTGCAGGATCTTCAGGTTGAGTTGATTCGGCCACCAGTCCGCATTCGTCGCGGCTCCGGCCGCCGTGTGTCTGTGAGCACCGCCCGTTACCGGGCACTTGCTTTCGGTTGATGAGGTTTGCTCCTGATGAGCGGGAACAGGTGTCCCCGCCGTAGTGGTGAGTTCATTATCCATGTATGCATCCTCCTCGCTTTTTTATTTGAGTAATCGCCCTTGGCCGCGCCGGCTACGCGTGCCATTAATACGGTCTGTACTACACGCCGGCGACACTGAAGGGGAAGCGCGCGGCGGAGCGCACTTCGCGCAGAGCCCCCGGAAAATAAGTTCACACTCGCGAACCATCCGCTTGCCGAGGCTGCCCGAGGCAGGCCTGGGCACGTCGTACCACTCCATGTCCTCAACTTTGCCGCAGCGGTCGCAGATGAAGTGGTGATGCCGCATGCCCTTCGCATCAAAGCGCGCGGCGCGCCCCTCCACGGCCACTTCCCGCACCAGGCCCGCCTGCACCAAGTCTCGCAGATTGTTATAAGTCGTGGCCCTCGACGAGCGCGGATCGGCGCGATTCACGGCTGCAAAGATTTCGGCAGCCGTGGGATGACCGGTGTGTTTCGTCAAGAAAGCCATCACGGCGAAGCGCTGCGGCGTGCACCGCAACCCGCTGCCCTCCAGGGATTTCTTAATCGCCTCGGCGCCCATGAAGAACTTAGATTAAGTCTAATGTGAAATTGTGTCAAGTCGCACACAATCTGGCGAGCCACCGTGTACGAGCCGCCTCCGCTCGGGTAAGCTACGATGGTTTGGCGATAGGAGAAATGGACGATCACCGGCAGGATGATAATGCTGGCCATGATCGGTACAATGTAAGCAATTCCCGCGGCGGCCAGAGGGATCAGCAGCGTGAGCGCCGCCTCCGGCCCGTAAGCAGCGGAGCTGAGGGCGTCCAATCCAAAGACGGAAAGGCCTCCCACCGGCCCCAGCTTCTCTTCCGCTACTTCCGAAGAACGCAGCGGCTTGCCGAAAAGTAGATCGTAGAGCTTCATCGCTCATGCTTGAAGGCCGAAGTCGCCGTGCGTGATGCCCTTAGTGTGTGTGATTAACCCAGATTCTTCCGACGGGTGCGTTCGTCTAATCGTTACTTCACGCCGGACCGCGTCGCCGTGAAATGGTAGGGAGGCTGCTGAGAGATGCTGCTATCGACCATCATCGAAAATCGGATCGTGTCCCCTTCCACTGTGCCCTTGTAATACTGCTTGTCTACGTAAGTCTTACCATCCATCCCAGTCAAGGACTTGGTCATGAAGCTGATCCGGTCTCCCTCGATTTTGCCATCAAAGATGTTAAGACTTTCTTCAAGAAATGAGGCGGTGCCGGATAATTCCGTACCGGCAACTTCAAACTTGAACGTCTCTCGGTGGGTGGCTTCGTCCCAGTATTTAACCGTCGCCGTCCACTTGCCTGCGACGTCCGTAGGTTCCTTGGCCGGGCTCTTTGACTTATCAGCCTCCACCGGGTTGGCTCGGACCGGCGCTACGGACCCATTAGCGGGTGCGATCTGTTTCTGGGAAGCGGAATCGGAATTCGCGCCAGCGGCCGGCTTCTTCGGTTGCCGAGAGAGCAGAATTCCACCCACAACTGCCGCAACCACCAGGACCAGTGAAACCGAAAGAAGGAATCGCTTTGATTTCGCCTCCCACCGCCGATTGGCGATGCCGGGAACAGTCTTCTTTAGCGTGTCGATCAGTCGTTCCGCATCCGCCTGGAAATGTGCGTCCCTGAGATCCATCGCCTCGCGGGCGCACAGTGGACGCAATTGATCAGGTAAGTCGCCTTGCTGCGGCATGGTTGCTCCGCCCACGAGGACGGGAATCACTCGCACTCCGCGTTCGAGCGCCTTCGCAATCTCCAGGCGCACGAAATCACCTGCCATGTCGAGCCGCCGGCCTCCCTTCGCTGCGGTGCATGTCAGCCACCTCTCACCGATTACAGCAAGCAGCGCATCGCACTGACTGATCTTCTCCTCGATCACCGCCGGAAAATTGTCGCCGCCCATGATCGTGTCGACGTCCATGTACGTGTTCTCTCTGCCGAAGTGGACGCTGAGGATGTCGAAGAGACGACCCGCATATCCGCTGCTGTCTTCACGGCGATAGCTGATGAAAACTCCCGGCATGTCATCCCCGGTCAAGGTAGGTTAAAGCTACTATACTGCCTTTTGCCGACGAGTGAAACCTCGATCGCGGAAGCCGGAAGATTGCCACGGCCAAGACTTTAAAGTGCTCTGCCGCGACAAGCTTCCGGGAAGGGGCCTTGACTTTCCGGGGAGTCAGGAGCGCTGCACTTCTACGGGTAAGCCGTTATGCGGCCGAGTGATCCGCCCCTCAATGGACGAGAGGCCGACTTATCATTCCCAATCCCCAAAAGCGCCGGAACTATCTCGGCGGCCACAACTTGCAGTGCGACGAGCGAGTAAATCCTTCTGCGACCCTTTGAAAGTAATTTCCAAGTGCGCGACTAGAACTAAGCCTCTGCGGCTGCTGCTGCTATTCCCTGCCTTCTCGCCGCATTTGGACCCTGATTCATAAGGTTGATTTCCCCTGTCTTTGGCTGTCGTTGCCTGATGGTGATTTAGCACAGATAAGAAACCTCAAGAAAATGGGTTGCTCGGGGATAGATCGCCCGATTGGTTCCGAAGAAGGTGCTGAGTCAATCAATTCGTTTAATCTTCCCTCCAACTAACCCATAGTTCTCACACTTGCGCCACATTATAATGAAGAGGATATCCTGAGGCTGCGAACCAATTGAACCTTGTTCTTGGACGCGAGGTGCTGCTATGAGAGCTGCACGATTAACAGCCCTGATTCCGTTTTTGTGGGTTCAGGCGCTTTTCGTGGGCTGTAAGAATTCCCCAGAAGGTCCGAATGCCGGCGCCCCGCCGCCGTTGAAAGTCGAGCACGTGGAGGAAACAGGTGTCTTTCCGGTCGATCGTCCCGACAAGTTCCCATTGACCGTGGCCACCGAGCATATCTCTTCCACTGAATTGAGGGTCACAGCAACGGTGAATCCGGACGTTTCGCGAAACGTTCCCGTCGTCACCCTGGCCACCGGCCGGGTGGTGGAGATCAAAGCGCGATTGGGCGACAAGGTACAGAAGGGACAGGTCCTTTTGCGCGTGCAAAGCCCGGACATTTCCGGCGCGTTTTCTGATTACCAGAAGGCAGTCGCGGATGAAAAGCTGGTGCACACGCAGCTCGAACGCGCCCAACTCCTCTTTGGAAAAGGCGCTATGTCTCTCAACGATCTTCAGGTTGCGGAAGATGCAGATTCGAAGGCACAAGTAGACGTTAAGACTACGGCCGAGAAACTTCGCGTCTTAGGCGTCCCGGAGGTTGACCAACCCTCGGGAGTCGTCGAAATTCGTGCTCCGATATCGGGAGTGATTACCGACCAGGAGATCACTAATGCCGGCGGAGTGCAGGGCCTAAATTCACCGAATCCGTTTACAATCTCCGACCTCACTCATGTATGGATACTCTGCGACGTCTACGAAAACGATCTTCCCAATGTGCGCATCGGGGACACGGCCGACATTCGGCTGAACGCCTACCCCGGTAAAATATTCACCGGAACCATCAGCAATATTGGTCCGGTGCTGGATCCGAATATGCGGACGGCAAAGGTGCGGATCGAAGTCAATAATCCCGGCCTGATGCGCCCGGGCATGTTTGCGACGGTCACCTTTCATGGACTCGATCGCAACAAATACGCCGCCGTGCCCGCCACGGCTGTCTTGCATTTGCACGACCGCGATTGGGTTTACTTGCCCGCCGGGGGAAACAAATTCCGGCGGGTGGAAGTCAAAGCAGGCGACATGCTCGCCGGCAGCATGCAGGAAATCCTTTTGGGAATTGCCCCAGGCCAGCAGGTGGTGGCTAATGCTCTGGAATTTCAGAACTCGGTGGAACAGCAATGATCCAGTCCCTGGTCGATTTCGCTCTCAAGAACCGTTTCGTGGTCCTGGGCATCGCACTGCTACTGCTTTCGCGCGGCGTCGTCTCGTTTAAGAACCTGCCCGTAGAAGCCTACCCGGATGTTGCGAACACCTGGGTTCAGGTGATCACCCAGTGGCCCGGACGGGCGGCCGAAGAGGTCGAGCAGCAGATCACCATCCCCATCGAGATTCAGATGAACGGAATACCCTACCTTCTGCACGTGCGCTCGTCTTCACTGGCGGGACTCTCGGTGGTCAACCTGATTTTCGATGATAATTCCGATAACGATTGGGACCGCCAGAAAGTACTGGAGCGCCTGTCGCAAGTGACGTTGCCTCCTAATGTTTCAGCGCAGATCGGGCCGGACTTCAGCCCCATCGGCTCGGTCTACTGGTACACGCTGGAAAGCACCAATCCTAACTACGACCTCATGGAGCTCAAATCGCTGCAGGACTGGGTGGTGAGCAAATACATGCGGGCCGCGCCGGATGTCGTAGACGACTCCTCTTTTGGAGGCATTACGAAGGAGTATCAGATTCGCGTCGACCCGGACAAGTTGGTTTCCTACGGCTTGAGCCTCGCTCAGGTCGAGCAGCAACTCAGCAGCGCCAATGCCAATGGTGGGGGCAGTTTTATCGAGCAAGGCGCTCAGCAGATCAATGTGCGCGAAGTGGGGTTAGTCGGGCATGTTTCTGACATCGAAAGGACATTGCTCAAAACGCAGAAGGGGACGGCCATCCGCATGAAGGACATTGCGGTGGTCACGCAGGGGCCGAAGATTCGCCTGGGCCAGATCGGGAAGGCGATTCATAGGGCGGATGGCGTAGTGGTTGACAACAACGACGTTGTGGAGGGAATCATCTTCATGCGCAAAGCGGCGGAGACGGAGGCCACAATGCAGGGCATCCACGCCGCTGTACGCAGGATCAATGACCGCATCCTGCCGCCCGGCGTGAAAATCGTTCCCTACTTGGACCGGGATGACTTGGTGCACTACACGACGCATACGGTGCTGCACAATCTGTTTGAGGGAATGATCCTGGTGGTGGTTGTTCTCTTCATTTTTCTGGGCGATCTCCGCGGCGCCTTAATCGTCTCCATCACCATACCGTTTTCCCTGCTCTTTGCCTCCATCTGTCTCGATCTGAGGCACATCTCCGCTAACTTGCTTTCCCTGGGGGCGCTGGATTTTGGCATGGTCGTAGATGGTGCGGTGGTAATGATCGAAAATATCGTTCGCCATCTGAGTCGCCCTGCGACAGACCTACGAACCCCTATGGAAAGGATCCGGGAAGCTGCGCATGAGGTACAGCGGCCGGTCTTCTACGCTATCGCCATCATCATTACCGCCTATATGCCAATTTTTACCTTGCAACGGGTGGAAGGAAAGTTGTTCAGGCCCATGGCGTGGACGGTGGCCTTTGCTTTGCTCGGCGCATTGATTTTCTCAATGTTGGTGGCTCCTGCCCTCGCCAGTGTGCTTTTCCGCTCGGGCGTCAAGGAATGGAAGAATCCCGTGATGGTTTTTCTGACCATCCTCTACCGAAAAAGTGTGACTTGGGCGGTCCATCATCGCTCGTTTACGCTGGGGGCCGCCATCGTTATGTTTGCATTCACTATATACCTGGCTTTCGGCGGAGTGATCGGGTCGGAATTTCTCCCGCACTTGGACGAAGGCGCCATTTGGGTGCGCGGCACCTTGGCCCCCAGCACCGGCCCCACGGAGAGCGCGCGAGTAGCGCAGAGGGCCCGTGAGGTGCTTTGCTCTTTCCCGGAAGTTCCCCAAGTGGTTAACCAGATCGGCCGTCCGGACGATGGCACGGACACCACCGGCTTCTTTAACATGGAGTTTTTTGTGGATCTACTGCCCAAAGAAAAGTGGCGGCCCGTTTTTCACGAAGATAAGGACCAACTCATCGCAGCGATGGACCGCGAACTAGAGAAGATACCCGGCGTCTTCTGGGGATTCTCCCAGCCGATTGCAGATAACCTGGAAGAGGCCGTGAGCGGTGTTAAAGGCGCCCTGGCCGTGAAAATCTATGGCGATGACCTCAAGACTCTGGAAGCGAAAGGCGACGAAATTGTCGCCGCCATGCGGGACATCCGGGGCGTCGAGGATCTAGGATTGTTCCGGGTCCTTGGCCAGCCCAACCTGAATTTTGAGGTCGACCGCGATCAGGCCGCGCGTTTTGGGATCAGTGTTTCGGACGTTCAAGATGCCGTTCAAACTGCCGTGGGAGGCAATGCCCTCAACCAGGTGCTGATTGGCGAGCAGCGGTATGACCTGGTCCTGCGCTATTCGCCGGAGTACCGCGATACCAAGGAGGCCATCGAGAGAATTCGCATACTTTCCCCCAGCGGTGAGCGGGTTTCGCTTGCGCAATTAACGAAGGTGAGCGAGACAGACGGCGGCTCGGAGATTTATCGCGAAGGGAATTCCCGTTATGTCGCGGTTAAATTCAGCGTGCGGAGTCGGGACCTGGGGAGTACGGTCGAGGAAGCCATAAGGAAGGTCAATGCCTCCGTCAAGTTGCCGCCCGGCTATTCGATCGATTGGGCGGGCGAATATGAAAGCCAGCAGCGATCGGAACGTCGTCTGATGATAGTGCTGCCGATCACGATCTTGGTGATCTTCATCATCCTGTACACGATGTTTGGTTCCGTCAAATGGTCGCTGTTGATTCTGACCAACGTGGCCATGGCCCGCCTCGGGGGCCTGTTGGCTTTGCTGGTGACCCACACGAATTTCAGCGTCTCCTCCGGCGTGGGTTTTCTGGCGCTTTTTGGCGTCTCGGTGCAGACCGGAGTGATTATGCTCGAATACATCAACCAGCTTCGAGCCCGGGGTTTCACTATTGAACAGTCCGCGGTGGAAGGAGCGGTACTGAGACTGCGGCCCATTATGATGACGATGCTTGTCGCAACGCTGGGCTTGCTTCCCGCCGCGCTTTCCCATGGAATTGGATCCGACTCTCAGCGCCCCTTTGCTATCGTGATCGTTGGCGGCCTGATCTCCGATCTGGTAGTCAGCATCTTCCTCCTGCCGACCCTCTATTCCTGGTTTGCACGTGAGGGGGACCAACTTCCAGAGGCGGATATGGAGAGGGAGGTGTAGGAGCCATGACTAAGAAAGAAATCTGCGCGCGCATCCAGGAAATAGCCATTATCCCGGCGGTATGGGTGTCTTCCAGGGAAGACGCCAGTTTTGCCGCCGGTTCGCTGGCAGGCGCCGGCATCCCCATATTGGAAGTTAGCGTCGAGTCGCTCGAAACGATTGCCTTGATCGCACACCTCGTCCGCTCCCATGAAGGAATGATTGTGGGCGCCGGCACGGTATTAGATACGGAAACGGCCAAGCGGGCGTTCGACGCCGGGGCAGGCTTCCTGACGGCGCCGGTGTTCAACTACTCGATTGCGGAATTTGCGACCGAGCGAGACATCGCGTTAATTCCGGGCGCACTCACTCCGACGGAAGTGCACACGGCATGGAGACTGGGCGCGGACTTCGTGAAGGTGTTTCCCTGCTCGCAGGTGGGCGGCGAGAAATATATCAAAGCATTGAAGAAGGCGTTGCCGCAGATTCCCCTGGTGGCATCGGGGGGTGTGACGCAACATACGGCAACCGGGTTCATTCTAGCCGGCGCTGCTGCCCTGGGGGTCGGGTTGGACCTGATACCGCCGGATGCCATCGCGCGACGGCAAGTGGAGCGAATCCAAGAACTCGCACACCGCTTCTGTGGGTTCGTTAAAGACGCGCGGACGCGGCTGGCGGGAGGAACAGCAAAGCATCGGGTGGTGAAAAAGTGATTCAGCCCGATCTTATTCTTGAGAGGTTTTTGAAACAAGTTTTAAGGTGACAATTGAGTTGTGTTACCTGGCGTGAGTGGCAGGCGGCACAGCATCTGAGCGACCCTCGGTAGGCGAGGCTCCCGCAACGGTGTAGGTTGCACATGCGGCCGGTTAGCGGCGGACTCTAATCCTATGCGGGGTTATTACGACTCCCTCGGGCCCTGAGGATCACGCCTGAAAAGCGCCCTTCCCTGACGGCAAACATGGCGATCTGTCTGGTGTGGAACTCACTTTGGCGTGTAGTCGAAACCGTGGAAGTGGCCTTGCCGACGCAACCAGGATTCCGGGGGAAGGGCCAGGGTGGCTTTTCAGGCAGCACGCGCGCCGCTCGACGACATTTGGACCGAGTCAACCGTAAGGCCGGAGTCTGGGCAGGCAGGGCGAGGAATTTCGTGAAAGTCCGCTCGCTTTTTGCATTTCCCGCTTGACAACCTCACGGACCTGTGATAGCCTACCATGGTGGTGTTTTTCTGGACACATTGTCGCAGGCGGGCGCCGAGGCGCGTCAAGGCGCAAGGGAAAGCGGACGGGTCCCGGCTATGGAGGAATGTAGGGAACTACAAAAAATGAAAAATAGTGGGAACGAAGCTAAGAAGTGCCTGAAAACAAAGCACATCACTTTTTTGAAGGGTGCAAATTATGCGTGTTTTGCGCACAAATTAGCTCGAAATAGAGCCTGACTAAGGAACAAAAGAGACCACATTCTGCGAAAACGAAGCGAAGATTGAAGCTGCAACGCGAGGCCGGGACGGTGACAAGTAGTCGGCTAGACAAGCTTGAGACTTGCATTGACGCCGTCCCGGAACGTCGCGGCTCAGGCTGTGAGTTTTGGTTGCACCACTCGAGCCTAGGAGAGCCGAAATGCAAAGACGAAGTTTCATCAAAGCCGGAGCGGCGCTGGCCGGTGCGCTGAGCGTTCCCAGACCCAGTCTTACACGTGCCGACGTATCTGACCACAATTGGGACCGGTACGATTTCGGGGCAGGTCCTCCCGTGCGAAATCGGCTCAACCAGGGGCCCTTTGGGATTGACCAGGACGAAGGCTGGCTGACCCTCGCGACGACCACGCCTTCGGACCGGCAAGTCAAGAACTTCGGACTGGGACTGGTGGGCTACGCGTGGGAAGAAGGCGGCCCTTCCGTTGCCGCTCGGCAGGGGAAGGAGACGCTAGAACAACACGTTGAGAAGCTGGCGGCGCTGCCTTTTGTCGACGTGCTCTACATCCGCTGCGACTGGCGCGACGTGCAGAAACGGCCCGGCAGGCTTGACCCGATGCCCATCTGGAGGCTGGCGTTTGAGGCGGCCAGAGCCTACCACCTGCGCGTCGCATTCCGGGTGCAACTCTCCAGCCCCAATATCCAACCCAATCGGGTCTCCATGCCTGACTTCGTCCGGGAGAAGGTGCCGCTCTTCAACATCGGAAGAAAATCCAAGGAGGGCAACAGCGATTTCGACTTTTACGAACCTCAATATGACCACCCGGAATTCCAAAAGGCCTTCCGTGAACTCACCGAGCTGTTAGCCGCGGAGTTCGACAACCATCCGTGGGTGGAGTTCATGGACCTCATGATGTACGGTTTCTGGGGAGAAGGCCACACCAGCGATCACCAGCCGACGCCCTTCCGCGACTACCTGACCGCGGAGCGGACCTTCGTCGGGATGACACAACTGCAGCTTGAGGCCTTCCAGCGAGTTCCAATTGCAGTTAATACTCAGCCGGATATCAGTAGCGTGGGTAATCGCGAGGTGCAGGATAGGGTGGTGCGGGCGGGCGGCTGGCTGAGGTCCGACAGCGTCGTTGTGGACGAACCCATCCAGATCGAAGCGCTGGGCAATCGCCCTCCCTGGCTCGCGGCGATTCTCGAGGACGGCGCCGGCCGGCAATACCTCCTTTCCGGCGCGTCAAAAGAGAACGAGGACGACATGGGTTATCGCATCGACGAGCGCTATCGCGAAGTCGTAGGTCTGCATGCCCTCGACCTCGGGGCCAACTACTTTGCGCTGTGGACAGAAGCGGACAACATCCAGCGCTACTACGAAAAATATCCGCGTTCGCTCGAGATGCTGCAGCGCAGGCTGGGCTATCGCGTTCGCCCCTCGTGGATATGGCAGCGCAAGCGTTACGGCACGGCGGAACTCGTCCTGGGCATCGCCAACGATGGCGTCGCGGGCGTGCCGGGCGTCCTGGGCGTGTACGCGGAAACTCCGGATGGAAAAGTAAGGGTCGGTGGAAACCTGGACGCCGGCCAACCGTACGCCGGGAAAGTTCGCCAGGCCTCGCTCCTACTCCCACCCGGATTCGATGGCAAGGAATTGCGCCTGCGCGCCGAGATCGAAGTGAAGGGAGTAAGCCGCCCGGTTCGCTGGGCATGCCACGAGGCCCTCAATCCCGACGGTTCGTTGACGGTACGCCTGCGCCAGAACGGCGACCCGCGATTCAGGAAGGGAGTCTGAGCGGCGACTCGACCGCGGCAACAATGTTCGTGTGGGTCGTCGCCAGCCTGGTGGGCATGTGACCTTATCAAACTGTACCACCAGAAATCGACATGTCTTACGGAAGAACTGCTTTTCTGCCTTCCACTTTCACAGCCACAGGTGTTTGTTGGAGTAAAACGTGACCGGCCCCTCGGGATGTCTTGCTTTGTAGGCGCGAAACTGCTTCAAGATTGAGGCGTATCTGCGGTCGGAGGTTCTGAGCTTTTTGTGAGGCATCTCGATAAGGGCTCGCTCCACTTCCCAGACGTTCCTTTCGGAGAGCCGCCAGTCGCCTTTCACCAAGGTCCGCAAGTCAGCCACGCCGTAGCCGGTGATTCGGCCCGAGCCGTCCACGTAAGGATCAACGTAGCTCATCACCAATTGGCGGACGGTACGGAAGACCGGCTTGCGCCCGTGAAGGCCGGCGTCGCGCGAGCGTGCCACCGTTCCCCAGTTGCCGCGCCGCCGGAATAGGAAAAGAACGTGGTCCAACTTGTCCTGGGATTCGAGGTCAAGGAGCAACGGCGGGTAGCCGTGCTGCTCGAGCATGGTTGCCGCAGAAAGCGCGCCCTCCAAGCAGTGAGCGCTCCAGTGCCGCACCACTCCGCGAAACGTGCGCAGGGTCTCCCCGCCCTTCTCCCAGTTATATGGCAGGTTCCGAAGAAAAGCCTGGACTTGACGAGGGGTCCGGTACTTCTGAATAACGGACCGCTCCTTTTGTCGAAACGCCGCCCGAGGTAGAATCATGCCGCTCTCCCGCTGGAAGAGTAACACATAAAGCGACATGGGATGCTCAACGCGGAGCCCCGGGCTTGGGGTGAAAAACGCCGCACGCGCGAGCTATTGCGGGACCTCGAAGTACAGGATGGCGCCGGGCGCCTGCCCCACGGGGAACGGCGAGCCCGACACGGGCGCAATCGCGCCACTGCCTTGGTTGATTGTATATACTGACATGCTGTTGGAGCCAGTATTCGCGACGTAGAGCAACGTCGCGCGGGTCGCCGCCGACGAAGGACCCACCCCCGCTGGAAAAGGTGAGCCTGCCAGCGGGGTAAGTGCGCCGCTCGTCTGGTCAATGCTATATCCCGCGATTTCGTTCGACGCCGGGATCGTCACGTAAGCGAACTTCAGGGGAACCACGTTGGTGTCGGTGGTCACCGACGAGGGCACGCCACTCACCGGAAAGGGAGAGCCGGGAACAGGACTCAGGCTTCCGTTGCCAGAGATCGAGAAAACGGAAACACTGTTCGAGACCCTGTTGGCAACCATCACCAAGGTGGGGCCCATGAAGTTCGGAAGCGGGGCCGGGGCTATCACAATCGATGTCGGCCCTTGTCCGGCGGCGTAGGGCGAGCCCGGCAAGGGCGTTGGTACGCCCGTGCTATCATCAAGGCTGTATCCGGAAACGTTGTTCGACTGCGAGTTCGCGACGTAGAGAAGCGCTGGCTCACCGCTGGCGGCGAGGGCCACAGGCCCGGAGCCCGCGGGAAACGGCGAGCCCGCAAGTTCGGTCGCCACAGTTCCGTTTCCGGAAACTTCATAGGCAGAGATGTTCCCCTCGGCATTTGCCACGTAGAAAAAGCCTCCGGAGCCGGCCACCGCGACGGGCGTGTAATGGGTCGTGACTGTGCACAGAGGTCCTGTGAGCACGCTCGTCACTAGGTCCACGGAGTACATTGAGATGGATTTCTGTGCTTGGCTGAGGACGAGCAGCCAAGCGAAGAGAAACCCGCCGCCCGATGCCGAAGGTGGGGCGTTCACCGCGAACGGCGACCCGCAAACACCGCCCTCAGAGTACCCGGGCGAAAAGTCCACAGCTTGAAACGCCGAAACGCTGCTTGAGCCCGTATTAGCAACGAAAATCGCATCCCGGTCGAGGCAGCCCGCGTTAGGTGGACATTCGAAGCAACGCGGTACATTGGTGGTGCCTCCCCCGCATCCGAATCCCAGCAGCGCCACAAGGAGCAAAAGACCGAACCGTTTTTTCATCGCCGCCACCCCATAGACGCCGGTCGACCTTGCACCAGCACCGCCGAATTTTAGGCTTGACAAAAAAAAAAAGTAAAGAAGTAAAATCGGCGCAAGCGTAGTGTTCAGAAAAATATCCATTCTCCTCGACCTAAGGAGGTCCCACGATGAGAAACAGATTGGTACGTTCACTCGAGCTCTTCATCGTTCCGGTTATGATCAGCACGGTAATGGCCTCCGCGCAGACAACTAACCAGACCTACCAGGGATACGATGCGGTGGCAAACGAGGTCCTGATCAAGTTTGAACAACCAGCACCTGACGACGCCCAGGGACAGGCCCAGGTCGCCGCCGATATTCAGCAGGCCGAAGTCACGGCCGACACCGAGTCCGTACGGACAGTCGGCAGCGCCGGCTGGCTCCTGTTCCACTCAGCCTCAAGGGACGTGACCACGTTGATGAGCCTGCTCACGGGGGCGAGCAGCGTCTCCTACGTCGAACCCAACTGGGTTTATCACGTGGATAGTGCGCCAAACGATCCGGACTTCCCCTACCAGTGGGGCCTGCAGAACACTGGGCAGACGATTTTCGGCGTAGTCGGAACCACAGGCGCGGACATCGGCGCGGTCCCGGCGTGGAGTGTGACAAAGGGTTCGTCAGCCGTTCTGCAAGGGCTGATCGATACTGGCATCCAGTACACACATCCTGACCTGGCTGCAAACGTGTGGTCGGCGCCCGCTCAATTCAGCTTTTTGCAGGGCACCACGCAGTACACCTGCGCCGCTGGTACGCATGGCTGGAACACGTTCACTAACACGTGCGATCCCATGGACGACAACACACCGTACGGCCACGGCACGCAGGTGGCTGGAATGATGGGAGCGGTGGGCAATAACGGCACGGGCGTGGCGGGCGTTAACTGGACCACGACGATCATCACCGCCAAGGCGTGTGACTCGCAGGGCAACTGCTACGCTTCCAACGTCATCAATGCCCTGCAGTACATGGAAGGGGTGAAAGCTGCGTTCAGTGGGAACGCCGGCTCCGCTGCCTCCAACATCCGGGTGCTCAACAACAGCTATAGCGTCGGCGCCTACTCCCAACCACTCTTCACGGAGATCGGCAATGTGTACAAGGCGGATATGCTCTTTGTAGCCTCAGTCGGGAATAACGGCACCGACAACGACAGCACGCCGGTTTACCCGGCCAACTACAGCGTAGGCAACGTCATTTCCGTCGCCGCATTCGACAACCGCGATCTCTTGGCGAGCTTGGGGCTCAATCCTCCTGATCCCATTAGCTCGAATTACGGGCCCGGCACCGTGCACCTCGGGGGACCGGGAGTCTACGAGTACACAACATACCTCGGCAGTTTCTACGGCGCCGCTAACGGCACATCCGCGGCGGCTCCCCACGTCACGGGAACGGGGGCGCTCTCGCTTAGCGTGTGCCGAGGAGACACGCAGTGGCTGGTGCCCAACATCCTAAACAATGTCATCAAGACTGCGGCCCTGACAGGTAAAACAATTACCGGCGGCCGAGTGAACGCTGAGAACTCCGTGTACGCGGCGTCGCTGGCCTGCCCGGGAACCGGTGCCGGGATGGTGTCGGGGTTCGAAAACTCGAGGGTAGTGTACCAGAACGGCCAGTACGTCACCGTGTATGACAGCGGGACCATCAATCTGGTTGTGAATGGGTCGACGATCACCGTAAGCTACGGTCAGTACAGTAACGCTCTAACCCTGGCTACCTCGCTCTGGAGCCAGATTAACAACGCCAGCGCGTACCCTGTGCGTGCGCACCAGTCTGGTTCGACTCTGTTTCCGTCATTTTCCAATGTAACGCTCGCCGCTAAGACGACTGGGCCGAGCACGTGCTACACTCTGAGCGCCTATTCTACGTGGAACACGACGTACTTCCCCCAACCTTCGTTCACCATCAATCCGTCTGGCACGGCGTTGGTCGGGTGCAAGTAGGCGGCGGATTGTTTTCGGCGGGCGCTGCGTCCGAGCGCCCGCCTTGCCTTTCGTGCGCGAGGAGACGAACGCGGATCTACCCCGCCCCAGGCTTCGGCAACGGCATGTGGCTTCGGGGCGATGCGTCGCTGGCGCCACACTCAGAGGCGTCGGTATGCGTCGTGGCCGGGTAACCTACCTCCGGCCATTCATCGGATTGAGGACCCGTTAAGAGGGCTCCTGCTTCGTGCGCAGCGCGGAATCAGAACCGCCAAGCGCCCATGCTGAGGGGTCGAAGAGGGAGACGGGATCCCCTCCCATTTCGTTATCTCCTGACTCCTGACTTCCGACTCCTGCTTTTACAGCCACAGGTGTTTGTTGGAGTAAAACGTGACCGGCCCCTCGGGGTGTTTCGCTTTGTAGGCGCGAAACTGCTTCAAGATTGAGGCGTATCTGCGGTCGGAGGTTCTGAGCTTTTTGTGAGGCATCTTGATAAGGGCTCGCTCCACTTCCCAGACGTTCCTTTCGGAGAGCCGCCAGTCGCCTTTCACCAAGGTCCGCAGGTCGGCGACTCCGTAGCCGGTGATTCGGCCCGACCCGTCCACGTAAGGATCAACGTAGCTCATCACCAACTGGCGAACGGTACGGAAGACCGGCTTGCGCCCGTGCAGGCCGGCGTCGCGGGAGCGCGCCACCGTTCCCCACAGTCCCCGCCGCCGGAATAGGAACAGAACGTGGTCTAACTTGTCTTGGGACTCGAGATCGAGGAGCAAGGGCGGGTAGCCATGCTGCTCGAGAATGGCCGCCGCCGAAAGGGCGCCCTCCAGACAATGAGCGCTCCAATGCCCCACCACGCCGCGGAATGTCCGGAGCGTCTCCCCGCCCTTCTCCCAGTTATAAGGCAGGTCGCGAAGAAATGCTTGAACCTGGCGAGGGGTTCGGCACTTCTGAACCACCGCCCGCTCCTTGGCGTTAAATCTGGTAATCGGGTAAACGTAATCGGGTGATCGGGAGATCTGGTGATCGGGTGAACGGCCAACACTGCCCGGCCGATGTGTGCCTTTTCTCCTACCCTCCCGGCCCCGCGTCTTCCTGATTATCGGACTTGTGTTCACCCGATCACCCGATCACCGGATCACCCGATTCCCCAACGGTCGTACCAGAGCTGAAAGCAGAAGAGCGCCCACAGCAATTTCCGGTGGTCCGCCAGTTCGCCCCAGTGTTCTTCGAGCAGCCTGCGGACATAGGGGGCGTTGAACAGCCCCTGCCGCTTCAACCTCTCTTCTCCTAGCGCTTCGTCCAGCCAGGGACGCAATTCTCTCCGCATCCAACGGCTGATGGGCACGGAGAAACCGCGCTTCTGGCGGTAAACGATTTTGCGCGGCAACCACTTCACGGCTGCTTTCTTAAGAAGGTACTTAAGTCTGAACCCGCGGACTTTCAACTCCGCCGGCAGGCCGGCCGCGAATTCAATCAGGCGGTGATCGAGGAACGGCGTCCGCATTTCAAGGGAACAGGCCATGCTGGCACGGTCAACCTTCACCAGGAGATTATCTTCGAGATAGAGCCGGAAATCGAGGTAAGGCATTTCCGCCAAGTCGCATTCGAAAGTGGCTCCGTCCAATATGCGCTCGAGCGGCGCCAAGGCTTCCCGGCTGGGGGATTTCGGACCGCACCAGTCTGGAGCAAAAAGCTGATCCAGCCCCTCGGGACTTGTCATGCCGAACCAGATCGCGTGCCGCTCAGCAGGCGCCAATTCCACGTAATCGAAGAACTGCCGGAGGTACCAACCCAGCGGCACCGCACCCGTAGACAAGGGCAGAAACCGCTTGAGGCGCGTGAAGAATTGATGGCGGAGGAAACGCGGAAGGCGCAGATAATGGCCTGCCAGCCAGGCTCCGATGTAGGTCGGGTAGCCGCCAAAAAGCTCGTCGCTGCCCTCTCCGCTCAAAGCCACTTTGATGTGCTGGCGAGCAAAGCGCGACAACAGGTAGGTTGGGAGGACCGCCGGGTCGGCCAGGGGCTCGTCGAGGTGGTTGGCGAGAGTCTTCAGGGCCTCGCGCAGGCTCGGCTCGTTAGCCGTAGTCACGTGGTGCTGCGTATGAAAATGCCGGGCCACATAATCCGCATAAGGCTCCTCGTTAAATGACTTCTCTTCAAACGCCACCGAGAAGCTGTTGACGTTCCCGGGCGTCAACTGGCTCATCATCGCCACGAGAGTGGAGGAATCGATTCCGCCGCTCAGGAAGACGCCCAGGGGGACGTCGCTGACCAGCCTCGAAACGCAAGCCTCGTGTAGCTTTTGGGAAAGTTCGTCGACGAGATGCTCTTCCTGCCTGGCCGTGACCCTGGGCTTGCCGGGCGGCAGAAGATGGTCCTGAAGCCGCCAATAGGCGTCGATTTGCACCTTGCCGTCCCGGATCACCATGCGATGGGCTGCCGGCAGTTTCCGGATCTCGGCAAAAACGCTGCGGGGCGAGGGGAAGTAGCCGTGCAGGAAATATTGGGCTAGGGCCGTTCGATCGATTTCGCGGCCAATCGCGGGATAGGCAAGCAGTGATTTGATTTCCGAAGCAAAAACCAGAGTGTTGTCCCGATGCCAATAAAAAAGGGGCTTCTCGCCCGCCCGGTCGCGCGCCAGCGTAAGCTGCTTCCGGCGGTCGTCCCAAAGCGCCAGGGCGAACATCCCGTTCAGTTCACTGACGAAATCAGGCCCCAGCTCTTCGTAGAGGTGAACGATCACTTCCCCGTCCGAGTGGGTTTTGAATGCGTGCCTGGGTTCCAGGCGCCGGCGGATTTCCCGGAAGTTGTAGATTTCGCCGTTAAAGACGAGGGTGATATCGCCGGTTTCGTTCGAGAGCGGTTGGTCTCCGGTCTGGAGGTCAATGATGCTGAGTCGCCGGATGGCCAGAGCCACGTGAGGCAGCTCGAACTTGCCATGGCTGTCGGGGCCGCGATGCTCGAGGCAAGCCGACATCTGGTCGATCCTTTCGCGACCAGCCACAGGCTCGAGTTTCAGATTCAGGAGACCGCAAATGCCGCACATGGTAAATCACTGACAAGTGACGAGTGACAAGTGACGAGCAGGCCGACCAGGACTGGCCTCAGATGTCTGCGGTTTCTCCCTGCATGCCCGCACGAACCGCAAACCTAAAATGCACGCTCGCGCTACTGGCTTTTCCCGCTCGTCACTCGCCACTTGTCACTCTTCACTGCCCTCCCGGGATTTTCCACACCGAAAACCCCCAGCCCGTCCACAACGGCTCGACGCGGCCCACGTCGTTAGCCAACAGGCTTACATGCGTGTTGGGAACTAAAACCAGCCGAGGCTGAGGCGAAGCATGGACCAAGCCTACGAACTGGGTAATCTCCAGCAAGCGTCGTTGGTCAACCGGGATGGGATCGAGATCCTGGAAGGTGCGCGACAGGGCGCTTGGCAATGCCTCCGGTGATAACCCGCGCCGAATCTTGGCCACTCGCCACGCCAGGTAGTTGCTGGTCAACTCGTTCGCGTCCGTAGTCACCAGTCGCACAGGCCGCCGAAGATAAAATGGCAGGCTGGTACGGAAATAGTAATACCCGTAAAGCGGAAGGTCCTTCTGTGGGCTCGAGAGAATTGTGCTCGCCAAACGGCGGCTGGAATTAACGTCCGCATAAGCCTTCATTGGGCCAATCCAGCGCGCCAGAAGCGCAGGCGTGGCCAGCGCCAGAAGCCCCAGAGTGGCGACCGAAAGCCATTTTCCGCGCGCCCGGGCTGCCACGTTCCTGCCCACCACAGCCAGGGCCCCCAAAATCAGTCCCGTGTAGAGGACCGAGGGCTTTAACATTGCGAAGACATCCGGATGGAGCTTGCTCGCCAGATGGGAACGGACGGAGCTAAACATCGTCAACTGTGAGCAAGCAGCAACAATAAGTCCTGCTCCCAGCAGCGTGGCGAAACCTGCCGTCAGCCAATCCGGGGCTCGCGTCAGCCCCGGCTCACCAGCATCATCCCAGATCTTTGCCATCAAAATGCCCAAAGGCACGAGGGCTGGAAGGAGATAGCCTGGCAACTGTGAGCGCGAAAGCGAAAACAAGACAAAAGTCACCGCCGACCACGTGAGAAGATACAAGGTCGCTGAGAATGACCGGACACGAAGTTCCCTCCAGCGCTTATGCCGACTCCATCCCGCCCACAGCAGAAAGATGCTCCACGGAAAAAAACCCGCCAGGTACACCGGAACATAGTAGAGGAATCCACCCTGGCGATGCGCCAGCCCTCCTGAAAACCTGGCGAGGCTCTCCTCCAGAAGCGCGTAACGAGGGAAATCCGGATGCCGAATAGAAACGGAGATAAACCACGGTAGCACGGTGGCGAGAAACACTCCGCATCCGAGGCCCCAACGCAGGCGTTTCAATTCCCGCCACTCACCACGCACCGCCTCATAAACAGTGACCGAAAGCAGCGGAAGCAGGAAACCGATGGGACCCTTGGTGATGGTCGCCAGTCCCATGGCGACGAACATGAGGATGTCCAGACCGGGATGCTGAAACTCTGTTGCCTCCGCGAACCAGAAGCACACCATGGCGAGGGTGATGAGGAAGGCAAGCGTCATATCGAAAATGACTAATCGGGAAAAGACGACGACCAGCGGCGCAGTGGCAATGACGACCACGGCGCGCAACGCTGCGGAATTGTCGAACATCCGGCGCGTGAGGATCCAGGCAAGAATCAGCAGGCACAACCCCATCACGGCGGAGGGCGCTCGCGCCGCCCACTCATGCAGTCCCCCAACCTTCAACGAAAGCGCGACCATGCAGAAGAAGACCGCTGGCTTATCTAGGTAGGCCAAGCCGTCGTAATGCGGAACGATCCAGTCGCCGGAGGCAAGCATCTCCCGCGCCACTTCAGCGTTCCGCCCCTCGTCCGGCTCCAGCAAAGGCAAGCTTCCCAGGCCGGCGAAGAAAAGAGCGCCCGCCAACAAAAGAAGCAAGAGAAGGGGCAAGGATAGCCGCAATGTCCGAAATTCACGCGATGCTGTCATTCCGAGGCCGTCTGTGGTCCTTCTGAGCGGGGCAGATGACACCGGGCTCAACCACCTCGAGGACATCTCGATAATCAATCCAGTTCTTCTTCATCCAGCGCACCGCCCAGACGTCCGCCAGACCCTTCTTGAGCCTGCCCCACGTCCCGTACTTGGTTCTCCCGCCCAGCCGCGGATGGTGACTTACGGGCACTTGCGTGATTCGGAAGCCGCGCATCTTAAGGAGAGTGGGCAAAAACCGGTGCATGCCCTGATAAAGCTCCAGCCGCTCCAAACATTCACGGCGGTAGGCCTTCAGCGTGCATCCCGTATCAACGATGTCGTCACCTGTCGTCCAGTTTCGAAAACCGTTCGCGATGCGTGAGGAGATGCGCTTCCAGAGCGCGTCCTGGCGGCGAACGCGAATGCCACAGACGGCGTCCCATTCGCCGAGCATTGCTGCCAGGCGCGGTATTTCCGCAGGATCGTTCTGCAGGTCTCCGTCGATCGTCACCACCGCTTTCCCTCGCGCCAGTTGGAAGCCCGCAGCCATAGCAGCGGTTTGGCCGAGGTTGTGGCGGAAGTGCGCGATTCGGATGCGGGCATCCTTCTCCTGGGCTTCTTTGAGCAGCGCCAGGGTCAGATCGGTGCTTCCGTCGTCCACGAACAGCACCTCGACCGGGCCGGCAACGTCGCGTAGAGCCCGCACTAATCGCTCCACGAGCGGTGGGATATTCTCCGCTTCGTTATAAACGGGAATGACGACACTCAATTCGGTACTTTCCACCATCGGACTGTGTAATCTTAGCATGCTCAGACAGCCCAGACGCGGTTTTTGGGTCATTGGGCAACCGGCAACTCAAGGTGCGCGCGCCCGGCTTTGCGTTCCGCAGCTCGTCAACCCGGGCAAGAAAAACCGGCATTCCAACGCGACAGCGCGGCAGGCTACGCTTCCTTACTCCAATCCGTGCATCCTAAATGGAGGGAGTTGAATCCTAGCAGATTGACGCGCTATAAGAGAGGGTTGGGGAGGATACTGATGCAGAGGATAGAAGCACCGAGGCCGCGCTTATTCGTGGGCATTATCCTTATGGCGGGCGCACTTCTCTTCGCCGGGTGCAACCGCTTAAAGCTCGGCTCGTCTCCGGACGATAAAGCCATCACAACCCAGATCCAGGCGAAGCTTTTTGACGACTCGGTTTTGAAAATGCGCGATATCCATGTGGCTTCCGATAAAGGCACGGTTACGCTTACCGGGACAGTCAACACGGATTTGGAGAAAGCCGCGGCAGAGCGCGTTGCCGGCCGCGCCGAGGGCGTCAAGAGCGTCGTCAATCAACTCGTGGTATCCCCGGCGCCCATGGCGGAGCAGTCTGCGGCGGCGCAACCCACCGAAGGCGCCAAGCCGGCAACGCCGAAGCCGCCGGCCAAAACTGCGGCGCAAACGGGGCGCTGGCGATCCTTCCGGACTCAGCGTCAGGCTCACAGCTCAAGCAACAACGAAGCGCCCGCCGAGCAAGCTTCTGTGCCGGAAACTCCCGCTGACAATCCGCCGGAGACGGCAGCGCAGGCGGCGCCACCAGCACCTGTTGCGCCCCCACCGGCCACGGCTGCTCCGGCTCCTCCTGTGGTCAAACCACCCGAACAGATCACCATTCCCGCGGGCTCCTTCCTTTCCGTCCGCATGATTGAAAGTATCGACTCATCTCGGAACAAGGCAGGCGATGAGTTCGCGGCCAGCGTCGAAACCCCCGTGCGCGTGGGAAACCGCGTGGTTGTACCCCGCAATTCCGATGCGAAGGTCCGATTGGTGCAGGCCTCGAGCGCAGGCCGCCTGAGCGGCCGCTCTGAGCTCAAGGTTGAGTTGGTGAGCGTCACTGCGGACGGGAAGACTTATCCACTCGAGACCGACTACCACGAGCAAGCTGGGGCCTCTCGCAACACGCGCACGGCGGAGTCCGTGGGAGGAGGGGCGGTGCTTGGCGCGTTGATCGGCGCAATCGCCGGGCGAGGGCGCGGCGCTGCCATCGGCTCCGTTGCGGGCGCGGGAACAGGAGCCGCAGTGGAAGCTCGCACCCACGGCGAGCAGGTGAAGATTCCATCCGAAACCAAACTGAGCTTCACTTTGAAGAATCCCGTGACAGTCAGTTTGAGCCCGGACGCTGAATCTCAGCCTTCAACCTCTATCCCAGGCGGCGGTCCTCCGCCCTCAACGGCTAACCCGCCCGCCGGGTCTCAGGCGCCCACTACCAATCCGGGTGGCGCACGGCTGCCGTCAACCCCCAGCCCCGGCGCCGGCTCCCAGCCATGAGCCGCGCCCTCAGCACTTCTCGTCATTCCGGCAGTTCCAAGGCCTTCCAAGCGGGGTAGCGCAGCAGTTTCCCTTCGCATACGTTTGCCACGTAACGCCCGCTGCACCGGAACTGCATGATCCGATTACCTTGACGGGCCAACTCCGCCCAGCGTGACGCCGTCTTGGGATTCTGTTCGATGCCCACGATAGCGTCGGGGCCGAACTCAAATTCCACCATGCGAAGTCCTTTCGACCTCAAGACGGTCACTCGATAGGTCTTGCCTTCCAGTTCAACCTCGTCGCGCCTCTCGCCCAATGCCTGTTGCCACACGGAAATCAACCCATCACCCAAGGTCATCCGCCACCTCCTGAGATGCCAGTAAAACAGGGAATTCGAATGTTATTGTGGCATAACTGTTCCAACCTGCGCACTCTGGCCGGTGTAGGGGCAGGGCTTGCCCTACCCCCGTCTGGGCCAGCGGAAATGCGGGGACGGCAAGCCGTCCCCCTACAGCGGGACGGTTATCGACGGATTGGGAGCAGCAAAAAGCGGCTTGCAGTGTGGGCTGGGGAAGGATAATCTTTCCAGCGCCAGTGTCGCTTGTCACTCGGGAGGATAAAGTGAAGAGCTTCATCTTACTCGTAGGCTTAGGTCTCATTTCGATTTGCGCGGCTTCGCTCGTGGTCTCTAACCCAGCGCCACCCACAGATCTGCCTCAATACACAAACGGCGATGAACTCGTGCGCCCGCAGAATTACCGGGAGTGGGTATTCATCTCCTCCGGCTTCCGTCTGAGCAACAATGCATCGCCTGCCGAGGGAGCGACGTTCACGAACGTCTTTGTCAATCCTTCCGCTTATAAACAGTTTCTGACAACCGGGAATTGGCCGGACCAAACCGTGTTGGTTGAGGAAAAGAGGACATCGTCAAACAAAGGGTCCCTCAATAAGGCGGCTCAGTTTCAAACCGATTTGGCGGGAATCAGCGTTAAGGTGAAAGACGCTGCCCGATTCCCGGACAAGTGGGCCTACTACAGCTTCGATTCCTCCGCCAAGACCGCACACGCCAATCCGAAGGCCGCGTGCTGGCAATGCCATCACGATCATGGCGGGGTCGATAGCACGTATGTGCAGTTCTATCCCACGCTAAAGCCGGTGGCGCAGAAGTTCGGGACGTTGCGTGAGGCAGCAACCGGAGGGGAAGCGTATTGAAGCAGTGACGAGTGACGAGCAGGGGAAAAAGGTTCTTCGGCTCTTGACCTGTCGGATGCGCGGCAAGTGACTCGCAAGAGAAGGGCAGTTTTCCCGCTCTTCACTCGTCGCTTGTCACTCGTCACTGCCCTCACGGTTCGATGACCGTACCCAAGACTCGCAGGAATGCGGCGAGCCAGGCTGGATGGGCAGGCCATGCGGGCGCCGAGACAAGGTTCCCATCGACGTGCGTCTCATCCATATGCAGATCTGCGTAGGCGCCACCTGACGCCTTCACCTCTGGCGACACGGCGGGATAGGCACTGCAAGTCCGGTTTTTCAGGGCGCCGGCGGCAGCAAGAATCTGGGCGCCGTGGCAAATCGCCGCAATGGGTTTGCCGGTATCGCTGAAGTGCCGAACCATCTCCATCACCTTTGGGTTCAAGCGCAGGTATTCCGGGGCGCGCCCGCCAGGTATTACCAGAGCATCGTAGGATTCCGGCTTCACTTCGTCGAAACTGGCATTCAAGGCGAAGTTATGCCCTCGCTTTTCGCTGTAAGTTTGATCCCCTTCGAAGTCATGAATGGCCGTCCGCACCGTTGCCCCGGCCTTCTTATCCGGGCAGACCGCATGAACGGTGTGCCCAACCATCTGCAAGGCCTGAAACGGCACCATGACCTCATAGTCTTCAACGTAATCGCCTACCAACATCAGGATCTTCTTTCGAGCCATGCTTTTCCTCCTTAAAGGCAGTGGCTAGTGGCTGGTGGTTAGTGGCTAGTAGTCAGGCCGACCTGGAAAAAAACACCTTCTAACCACTAGCCACTAACCACCAGCCACTGCACCTAATCAGAACGAGCCATATTTCAGCCAGGCGTCCATAATATCTTTTCCCCGAAATGCCCAAGTGCGCTCGTTCACTCTTTCCACTCCCTCGCGCAGTTCGAAGACTCTGCCCGCCGCCGTGGTGAACTCGACTTTAACTTCCACGGGGCCCGAAATCTTGTACGGCCGGAACTCGCCCAAGCGCTCGATGGCTCGCTGAGCCTTTTCGCGAATGAGCGCGCAGGCCGCTGCGTGGGAAAGCATAAATCCGGCGTTGCGACTGACTCCGCTCTTCACCTCGGCGCATTCGGCCTCGGGGACAAGGTCGTGGATCTCCTTGCACGCCGCAGTGTCGCCGGAGAGCATGATGGCGGGAATATTCATGGCGCCCGCCAGCAGCACTCGTCCGCCGATCTCTCCCGTGGGCTTGCCGTTCACCCACATGTTCTGAATGTTGTGCGAATCATAGGAGTGGCTGAGGATTCCCTTGTCGGCGCCGGCCATAGCATGCTGCCCGATGAAGATCACGGCGCAGTAAGAAGAATCGAGTTCGAGCGTGCGAGAGATGGGCCTGCCGGTCAGCAAGCGCGCCTTGGGATGAATATCCAGCACGGAGAGTGTACGGCCGGAGTCGTGCCCGTCCCAGACCACCACGTCCGTGGCGCCGCCCGCGAGCAGGCCTTCGACCGCAGCATTCACCTCGCCCGTGAGCAGCTTGCGAGACTCCTCCCAACGCGGACTCTGAAACGGCTCAACTTGCAGTTCCGAGTCGTAGATGCCGGATACACCTTCCATATCCGTAATCATGAAGACCTTCTTGGAAGTTTGCGCCGTCCCCGAAGTCGCCAGCGAAAGAGCCGCCGCAACCGCTAGCAGAATTGAAACTGTCGCTATCGTCTCTCGATTTCCCGGTTTCATGTTATGGCCCTTCCTTCCTCTCCGTGGTAGGGCGCGCCCCACCCGTTTCGATGAATGATACAACACCCGGGGGACAGCAGGCCGTCTCCCTGCGGATTCACCGGGCCGTTTCGCACCCGCCGTACTTAGTAGCCAGGAAGGCCCCGAGAAACACCAGAAATCCGCCCGCCAGCAACTGCCACCTGATCTTCTCATGAAGCGTGACAGTAGAGATGCGCACGCCAAAAACCGGCAGCAGCTAAATGGACAGCGCCGCGTGGGTCAAGTCGACCCGCTGAATGACCCAGAAGAACAGCAGCATCGCTGAGGTCAGGCACAAGAAAGCAATCATCCCCAGGCTCAGCCACACCGGGAGACCCAGGGAGGCCAACTGCCGCCACGACAACGGCTCGCGCGCCAGCATGACCACAAGCAGCGCCAAGTCCGTAACGATGTAACTGTGAACCAGGACCTCCAGCGGAGTGAATGAAAATCACAACCGTCGTCGCCCCCGCGAAAGCGGGGGCCCATCGTTGGTCCGAAACACTATGGATTGCCGCTTTCGCGGGAATGACGTGATTTTCTCGTTTTACGATATCTCAAGGGCAAACGCCGGCTTCCTCTCGCTCCATTTTCCTCGGGTGAAGTCGGGGCACTCGACGGTCGAACCGCCCTCCGCGATCGACTTCTCCGACAGCGGACAGAGAACGCTCATCAGCACCGAATCGTATACGTCCACCGGGGTCTGCGTTTTGTTCCGCACGGCGTTCAGAAACAATTCGAGTTCCAGGTAGTCGGTCCCGCCATGCCCCAGTGCAAGCTGCTTTTCGATCACGTCCTTCCCAGCGGGGGCGGAACGCGAACGGGCCTCGAGAGGCTTCCACCACTCGTGCTCGTATCTCTCCTGGTAGGGGTCAAAGGGCTCCCATTCTTCGTATTTGGGACTGCGGTTATGGAGGTAAACCGCATTGCGCTGTTCGTTGTAAACGCCTTCCGTGCCCTGGATCTCCCAGCGATTGTCGTAAGGCCGAGGCAACTGCATGTCGTAGTTAATAACAACGGTATTGCCTTTCTTCGTTCTGACCAGCGTCGTAACAATATCGCTCTGGGCATATTTCCGCTTCGCATTGGGATGGTCAGGGCCGAACTTGGTCGCGAAATAGTGATTGATCCCCAGGGAACGATTGGCGAAGGACGCCACTTTATCGAAGTAGTCGCCGCACCCCAGGTCCATCCAACTGAGTACCGGCCCGAGCGCATGCGTGGTGTACTGGCTGGCATTGCGCTTCACCAGATACTCCGCGCTCCACCGCATGTTCCCTTCCGAGTCGAAAAACCAGTGATCGATGCAGTTGTGCGAATGCGCACAGTGGCAATGCACGATCTCCCCGATCAAGCCGGCGCGGATCATCTTCAACACGGCGAGGTTGTCGCGCCGGAAGCTCCAGTTCTCGAGCATCATGCAGGGCACGCTGGTCTCTTCGCTCGTGTTCACAAGATCCCAGCATTCGTCCACGGTGAGGGCGGCCGGGACTTCCACCGCCGCATACTTCCCGGACTTCATCGCGCAGACGGCCATGGGGGTGTGCCATTCCCAGTAGGTCGCGATGAGGACGGCGTCCAGGTCATCACGATACATCAGTCGCTGGTAGTCTTCCACATCGCGCCCGTATCCCTCCGGGCGCTTCTGCCCTGCTTTCTCGACCATGGCCTGCGCGCGCTCCAGGTGCTCCTGGTTGATGTCGCAGAGCGCAGGGATTTGAACGCTGCCCATGGCTAGCAATGTTTCCACGTGGCTCGTGCCGCGGTTTCCGACCCCGACGATACCGAGCCGCAGCGGTTTCTCCGACGACGCTGGTGCAAGTCCGAAACTGTGGCTGACAGAACTCATCGCTGCCGTACTTGCCGCCCCATACTTCAGAAAGTCTCGGCGATCCATCTCGTTTTTCATCGCTACACCCCCTCCGCGCGATTATCCTCGCCGCAGCACAGGAGTTTTTGCCTCTGCCGCCTTGGCCGCCATAGTGTAACGCTAGAGCTGAGAAGGCACCAGTGATATCCGGAGGTCGTATCCGGCCTCAAGATTCGGACTGGACACGCCTGAGGAAGCTTGGCAAAATGGAGGCATCTTCCCATTCGGGGCGTGGCGCAGCCTGGTAGCGCGCTTGCCTTGGGCGCAAGAGGTCCGCGGTTCGAATCCGCGCGCCCCGACCAAGATGTACCTTTTGTTTTCACTGAATTAGAATTTTCTTTTCTGATGCCGATGCCTCCATCGGCCTCAATTTGGGAACATTCGGGAACAAAACCGCTGAAACTGTCTCAAGGGCTGACTGCTTCGCGTCGTCTTGGGCGTGCGTGTAGAGCATCGTAGTCGATGGGCTTGTATGGCCCAAGAGCGATTGCACAACGGAGATCGGCACGCGGTTATTTTCCGCGATCGTTGAGAAGGTGTGCCGCAGAGCGTGCCAACTGAAACGAGCCATTTTCAGGCGGTCGCAGACCGGCTCAATCTCCCGCCGCATCAGGTTCCGATCATCAAAGAACGACCCGGCGCTATTGGGGAAAAGCAAGTCTGACTGACCCTTTCGGATTTCGAGATATTGTCTGAGCACGTTTACCAACAAGTCGGGCAGCTTAAACCGCCGTTCACTCCGCGCCGTCTTAGGCGTCTGCACGTGGCCCCGGTAGTAGTCCCGGCGGATGTAGAGCCACCCCGCGCTGAGATCCAGATCCTCGATTCGCAACGGCAACAACTCCCCGATGCGAAGGCCAAGACCCAGACCAAGGATAAACATCGTTCGCACTGGCTCCGCCAACGCGTCCCATAGCTTCGCGATTTCAGCCACGGCCAGGACCCGCGCCTTGCGAACCCGCTCCATGGGAGGCAGCTTGACGCCACGAGCCACGTTGTCCTGGAGCCATCCCCAGGACTTGGCGATTTCCAGAGTCTTGCTCAGCAAGTCCCTTAGATGCCCGAGCGTTTGGACGGAGTAGGCTTGTTTCTGTTTTTCGATTACGAAATGTTGAACTTGTACACGTTGTAAGTCGGATATTCTCTGTTCGCCAAAGTAAGGAAGCAAGTGTTTATCGGCAAGCGAGACGTAAAGCCTGCGAGTCGAGACTTTCAAAGTGGGAAGGATTTCCGGCACGAAGTAGAGATGCCAGAAATCATCGAGAGTGATTGCGGATTGCGGACGTACGGCCCCACTGTTGAATGGCCGCAGGAAAACATCCGCCGCCCTTAGTGCCTCTTTCTTTCTTACGAACGGACCGAGTACGAGGGAAGGCTGCCGCCTGCCTATTGTTCCGTCCGGCTTCAAGTAATCCTCACGGTAGCGCAGCACGTAGACCTTCCCCCGCTGAAAAACACAGCCCTTCTGATATCGTGGTCTCACGGGAATTCCCCTGTCTCCCGTGTTAGCCCACGCCCCTTCTGCTGGCCGCATTGTATCAGCTACTTGGCCCATCGCAAAATCACCGATGCCAACGCCCCAGGCGCGGCCCGTAATACTGCTTCTCTAGATCAGCCGAATACATGACAGTCTGCTTTCCGCCTGCGGATGAAGGTAGTTCACAATCAGATAACACAACTCCCGCTATCGTTCCTCCGAAGTGAATGGCTCCGAGTTGCTTCGCGGCGTATTTAGCCGCATAGAATGCAGCCCCTCGCTCAGGATCAAAAGGTTCGATCCGCGTCCGTCCGAATCGCCTGAAGGCTTCGGCCCACCAGAAGCGACGGTTAAGGCGCTTGACACCGCCCACCGCTCCATGGCAGTGAAACCGTCCGCCCGCCTTCCCGAATTCTTCCGCCAGCATCCACTGGATAGGCATTCCGGCCTCCTGCTGGATGTCATCGAAGTACGTGCTAAGCTCATGCATAGCCTCATCGTGCGTGGGCGGACTGACGTCCCTTTCCTTCGGAGAGGATTCCGAGAGTACTCGGCGATAGGTGACACGCCTTTTTTGGCCGCTCCACAAATTGTGCTGGGCCTGCGGTCGCCACTCCCAATCCCTGCGGCGGTCGCGAAAAGTGATGGTAAGAAACCAATCCCAGACACAAAGGTGTGCGATGAACTCGCCGAAGGCTCCCGGCAATTCCCGGCGTTGATGACATCTCAGTGCCCAGCTTTCGATTTCCCGCCTGTGGTCAGCCAGCATCTTGTAATCATCGTTCAACATGCCTGCGCTCCAACTGGACACACTCCGGGTTACAAGGATGGGAAAGGCGCCACGAAGCCACGACCGACCCCACGCGGTCATGCCCCCTTCTCTGTGTCCGCTCCGGGCATTCAGGCACCCAGGGCGGCCCAGGCGTGCCCGTGTGCGTCGCGGGTCGAGAGAAGGGGAAGCTCGTTGCCCGCGCTTGGTGCCTCGCCTGGACCGCCGTCGATGCCCGAGCCTCAGAGACTAGTTTTTCTGAGACTCTCTTCTGCGGCGATCAAACTCGCGCAGAATCGCTTCCTCCACGGCGGATTTTATCGGCCCCCGCAGCTTGACTACATCAAACCACGTTCTTTCGCCTTGGCGTGATGGAGCAGAGACCCAGGGCGTTTTTTCATCTCGTTCGATCACACGAAAGCCGCAGACTTCGATAACGCCCAATTCCTGAAAGTGAATGCTCACGTCGCAGACTGCCTTAACTGCGTTGCTAGGCTTCTCGATCAGCTTCATCTGGAGTGCGATTTCTTTGATCATCGGATTCCTTACCTCCATGCTGAGGTTTATGTTACTTGTAAACTTTTGTTCGAAATTTTGAACACTTTGAACACCGCATGAACACAAGCTATTCAAGGGGTTGACGAGGAGGGTCTAGGAGTGAGTCTGCGGGCGCGTCGAGTTTCATCGTGGACGCTAGTTTATTGGGCTTTGCACAGACCGACAGCCTGCAGCTTGGACAGTTCCGCAGAAGTTCATTGAACGACTTTTTTTGAACGTTGGACGGAAAGCCAATGGTGGTAGTTTCGGATTCGATATATGCATGCTCTGAAAGCGCTTTGCTTTGCACCCGGTCTTAATTCGTTCCAGGTTGTATGGTACTGCTTCCAGAGTGCGGCAACGGTCAGCCTCTTTACATCATCAAGGCCGATACGCTGGCAAAGTTGGTCGTCCCGGTCGGAATAGTGGGAGCGGCGTAAACGTCGCGTTGTCTCCCCTTGCTGGTGTGATCCGGCAGGCTGAACAGCAGGGACCGATGTAGGCACATTCGGGTACTCCAGCATCTCTCGGAGCTTCACCTTAAGGATTGCAACGTCGCGGCGGAAGACAAACTCGTCGGGGATTTCGACAGGTCCTTTCCCGGTAAGAAGTGCGGCGTGCACCAGTGGCAATCGGCGAATGTCGTCGGCTACTTCGCGCAATCGCGGAGGCTCGACAGGCGTCCTCGCCAACAGGCCGCCATCTTCAAGGGTACTTCGCAGAAGATTGAAAAGGGCGAGCAGCCTGATATCAGGACTATCCCGATCCTCGGGCAGCATGTAGCTTCCGGGGTCTTCGAGTCTGCGGAGCAACTCTTTGACATCATTCCGAAAGTCGATAAGGGTGGACATAGCCGCTTCCCTTCGGCTTCAATTTCCTTCCCTGGCTTGCGGACCGGCAGGCACGGGGAAGGCGTGCTTTTCGCTGATCGGGCTAGCCGGTCCCGAACATCCTACCACGAGTTGGGTTTACTTCCTTGAATTGGGCTTTCCGAGGGTCTCTTTTGCCGCGATACGGGCCAAGGCTAGAACAATCCCGGAGTTGGTCATCACTGCGTCAGGCCAGCGCTTGTCAGCGGCCCGCTTGAGGGTCTTGAAGTCTTCCTCGGTCATTTTCACGTTTACCTGAACGGTTCTCTTCATCCCTCCTATATCCGGGAATTTCTCTTGCTACGCAACGATACTCATAGTACCTTTGGTACCATTCAGCCTGATTTTCTTACGGAGTGAAACCAATGGAGCCGGGATTCAAGGCTTGCCCTTACTGTGCTGAGGCTATTCGCGAGGCGGCTACGGTGTGCCGATACTGCAACCGGACCGTCGGCGGACCGCCCCCCCCTGCCGAAGCGGGGCCGCTGATTGCCGTTGTCGCGAAGAACCCATGGAGAGCGATACTCTCAATCACGGCGCTCTTCGCAATCTTGCTCTTTGGTTTTTGGTTATATATGCATTCTCAGCACACCGGAACTCGCCGACCGCTACCAAGGCGGGTCTCGTCCGCTGAGGCCCCGGCGCAAGTACCTGCGGCTGAAGCTCCGCCACCGGCGACACCGGTAGCCCTAAAGCTACTTTCGGAAAACCTGCAGGTGGAAGCAAAGCAGATTCGCTGGCTGAATTTCTCCATTCCTTCCAACGCCACGAATGTGCAGATCAATGGCACGTTTCACGCTTTCGGCGGCGGAGGGAACGATATTTGGGTGATCCTCACAGACCCTGTCCAATTCGAGAACTGGAAGAACAACCACGAGACGCAGCTCTTTTATAACTCCGGCAAGGTAACCAATGGGGTGATCGCTGGGCGGCTTCAACCCGGCCAGTATGTGCTCGCGTTCGACAATCGCTTCTCGGCCTTCAGCCGAAAAGAGGTGACTGGCGAGATTACGCTGACTTATTTACTTCCGTGAGACGGTCGCCAGCGGTCTGGATTGGAAATGGCTTGCAGGCTTGGCGGTCTGCTTTAGGCTGGCAGGTTGCGCTTCGGCCTGGCGCTTTTCGATGTCCAATCGCGCTTCCTGGACGGTCGGCTCCAGGGCTTCCTGTGCTTCGACTTCTGAAATGTCTTGGGGCTGTTCAGCCAGAATCTCGGCGCACTCCCGGCGCACACGCGCTTTGTCATAGTCCGTCGCGCGCCACGGGAGTTTGAATATCGCCCAGTTGATGACTCGTTCATCAAGTAGGCGTCTCTCGACGGCTCGAGAGATCGGCTCAATAGCCTGTTGCGCCGCTACCCGCATTTCGGATTCGTCTGCGGTTGCGTCGAAGCACTTGAGGGCCTCTCGGACGGCGGTGATTGCCCCCACTCGCTCGGCCTCGGTCGCCGAACCCGGCAGCCTCCACAATACCCGTTCTGTGAGGCGCTGACGCCTCTCCTGTGCTTTGCGCTCGGCTTCGAAGGGTTCCAGGGCGGCCTGGAGGGTGCGAAAGATAACGGTGGCTATATAGTGGGGGTCATCTGTCGGCTGGCGGGACTCGATTACCCCTTCCAGGGACTCCAGTACTTCCTTGCGCTGCGCGGCGCTCAGCCAAGCGTACTCCGGCTTCTTGACGAAGTGGGTCGCAACCTGAAGCCACCGGGACCGGAAAGCGGCCAACTCCCGCTCGGCTTCACGCTGGCGCTGGTCTTCGGCTTCCTGCCGCTGCAAGCGCTCCCGCTCCAATTCGATCTCCTCTTGCCGCTGTGCGGCCTCCCGCTGGCGTGCTTCCGCCTCGGCTCGGCGGTGGTCTAATTTGTCCTGTTCCTCACTGCGCAGCCTGTCTAGTTCGCGGCGCGTTCGGTGCTCCTCGACTTCAAGGGTAAGCTCCTGCAAGTGCTCGCGGCGAATTTGGAGAGCGGGAGACACGTCGCCAGCGGATCGACGGCTGAGCCTCTCTCCTTCACGCACGGCATTCACGCTCTCCGCGAGAATCCGCAGATGCTCGCCGGGCGTGCGGTATGCTTTGAGTCGGCGCTGATCGACCATGCGCTTGACTGTGGGCGCGGAGACTCCAAGGACGGCGGCGGCCTTACTCACGCTGTATGATTCAAGGTCAGTGCGATTTTTGCTGATATTTTTCATGGTTTTTGATACCAGTTTTTTGGGATTTTTCTAGGATCGGCCGTGTGAGTGCAGCCGATTTTTCGCGGTTTTTAGCGCTATTTGCGGGTGTGCCGTGATGACTGGCGGCGAGAGACTTTTCCCGCTGAATTGTGTCGGCTGGGTCCATGAGGATAGCATGTTCCAGGCATTAGTAACGGAAGACGACGCCTAAAATGGAAGCCTATACTCTGGCAGTTCCCATCCCCTTCTTGTTTCTACGAGTTTGTGTTTGCGTTCCAAACGTAGCAAGGACTTCCGCACAGACTTGTCACTTCTCCCTAGCTGAGTGGCAACTTCGGAGATACTAGGCGGTAAGGGATACGCGGGCTTCGGATTGTCCATCAGTCGGCAACGTCGCGCGCGATCTTGGAAAAACCCCAAGACTGGCTTGTCGCGCCAACTCATAAGCCATTGCCACAGCCATTGACACATCTTGTATAGTATTCCGATACCAGCTGCAAAGGCTGGCAGAGCGAGGATAAGTTTCCAACTCTCTCCGAGCCATTTCATCTTCCCCCCTCTTTCGAGGGAGGAATTCTGGCACTAGCTCACCGTCCGGTCAAGTCAATGATCGTTCTTCTTTAGCCTTGAGAATCTACCCACCGGATTCAACTGTGGTCAGTGCCGCGCTTGCGCCTGATCTCCCAAATCTCCCGAGCAAATTCTGAACGCCTTTCCGGTGGGGTCGCACGGATCATCTCGACAGCGACGGAAGGGTCCATCCTGTCTGACTCCCCCTTCATGGAGAGTACAGCAGTAAGCCATTGGCCCAGAGACTTTGCGCCCTGGTCCTGGGGATTAGCTTGTCGTGTGCGCCGGCCAATCCCGGCACGCGCCATGACTATGCCAATGCGCACGTTGCAGCGGCGGCAACTCCAAATTACGTTTTCTGGCTCTAAATGATCCTCGAACCCGTCAACGTGATGGACTTCGACGTTGGATGTTGAGCCGCAAAAGGCGCAGATGGGTGGTCCCGGCGGTCGGCACTCCGGGGCCTGCGCCCGGTATCGCATTGCCCGGTCGCTGATCTGGTCAACCGACTTTCGCCAATTCGCGCCGCACTCGGGTGCGGCTGAACTCATTCCCCCGGCTCTTCTTCCTCTTCGCTGGCGGCCAAGTCGCTGATTTCGTCAAGGCGCTCTTGCAAGTCCTCATTTTCCGATTCTAATTCCTGGATGCGTTCCATCAGTTCACGTCTGGTCGCTGCTGCCATTGGGGTCACCTTCCTGGTTGGATTTAACAGCTTGATACGCCTATGCTCCGCGTACTCTTCAAGACTTTCGTTCTCGATCTGGTCTGCCAGCTCGTCATCTTCGCGGACCTCGCGGGCGAAACGGACGGCTTTTTCCTTGCGTTTTTGGAGTTGCTCACGAGTCAAGGCTTTCACGGCAACGCCTCACAGTGTCACCCTACTGTGAGCCGTGGGCACAAATAAAGCCGTTCAGTTTTTTTCCGGGCTGGAAATGGCTTGGGGATTTTTGCTCTCTGGCTTGCAGGTGAGCCGACGGCGGCCACGGTAGGCGTTACGAAGGCGGCGGATTCGCTGGCGCCGTTCTCGCCAAGGGAGAGCCGCAAGATTTTCGATGCACTGGGTGTATATCTCGGGCCAAGGGACACCCTGGCGTCTGAGTCGCCAAGCAAGGGTTATCGTCGCATTGCGCGGGCGTCCGGCGTGTGGGGGCAGCGCCGCTCTGATCCACCCGATAACCTGCTTTTTGGTGTCGCTGCCGTTTCCATCGGCGAAGGCTTGCGGGAATCGCCGGGCGAGTCGTTGGGCAAAGCTCTCGACTTGCTCGCGGATCGGCTGCCATTCAGGGGACGGATTTTGGGAACAAATGGGAACAAAATCCCCCGGCTTGGGGGGTGTTTTTGCAGAAGGGGCGGTGGAAACACAGGGGTTTACGGTGGTTGGACTTATCTTGGGCGCAAGAGGTCCGCGGTTCGAATCCGCGCGCCCCGACCAACATCCCAAAGGGCTTAGAGCCCAAAGCGGTTTCTCGAAAAGTACCAGTTCGTACCACTGTCACTTCTTCCATAGAGCGTTGACCACCTTTGATGCTGCTTCCCGCTTCTCTGCCGAAACAGCTTGAGTGTAAATATTCAACGTGGTTTGAATGTCGGCATGACGTAGCAGTTCCTTTTGGACTGCCGGGGTCGTGCCCAGGGCGTGTAGGAGTGTCGAGTACGTGTGCCTGAAGGTGTGCCAGCCGATGTTTCCGATTCCCGCCTTGACCGCCGCAGGCTTTAGGTGATCTGTAAGTATGCCATCCGGCCAAGGTGGCCTTCCGTTTTCACCCGCAAACACATAATCAGAATCAGCCGAGTAATGACTTGTCTCCTTGTGAGCTAACAAGACTTCGGCCAAATCCGGGTCAAGCGGCAGGGCGCTTGCTGAGGCTTCAGTTTTGGTTTCGTTCACTTCTCCCTCAACAAGGCTCCGCTGAATCTTGACGGTGAGGTTTTCAAAGTCAATGTCACCCCACTGTAAGCCGAGCAATTCGCAAACCCGCAAGCCTAAACACGCGACGGTTGTCACCATCGTTTTGTGAGGTTCCGACAGTTGCCCCAAAAGCGCCTTGAATTCTGCCGGAGTGAGAACGCGGGGGACCTTCAGCCGCTTCCTTGACTGTCTTACAAGGTCAATGGGGTTCCGTTCCAACATCTCCCAGCGGATCGCCGCCTGAAAAAGTGTGTGCATGAGGTTTCGAGCATGAGCCTTGATCTGTCGGGAGTAAGGGTACTCGTCAAGCCACGATTCCACGGCCATTGTCTTGACGTTATGGACGTACTCGTCGCCCCACCTTGGCCGGATGTGATTCTTGAACAGGCTTCGGTAGGTGCTCTGTGTAAGCTTCCGACATCGTTTGGGAGCGTACTCTTCCATGAAGCGCTCGATCAGCGCCGCCACGGTGACAGAGTGGAATTGCTGTTGTGGATTCTGCGCGTTGACGTGGATGCGATGGTGTTCCACGCCCCGTTCCGCGTCTGCCTTGGTCGGAAGTTTTTCAACCGTTCCAATCAACACTGATTTCCGTTTGCCGTTCTCGAAATAGCGGAACTGCCAAACGTCCGGCCCCTTGTTCCGCTTCCGAATCCTTAAATCTCCGTACTGGTATCGTGCCTGCATGGTTCCTCCAATCAGAATGAAGTTGCCGTGCGGCACGCTTGGCTGCCTGATTGTAGCCTTGAGTTGATCCAGGCGTCCAGCGTCGATACGCGATACCGCCAGAACTTGCCAACCTTCAATGCGGGAACCTCCCCCCGCTTCGCCATCCGCTCAAGAACCTTCGGATGAATCTTTAGGACCCGTGATGCTTCTTGGCTGGTAAGAAGTGTCTCAATTCCATCTGACATGCAGTTTATAACCTCCCTAAGCAACCCCCATTCAATGCCTTTCCTGCAAGGGCCTTTTGCCGAGCGGCGGGGCGTCACAGTTCTCCGCTGAGCCCTTTCTTGCCTCTTCCCCTCGCATCAAGCCTCCCGGCCCTCCTACTGACACAACGGGCGACCGACCGACCCGCTTGCCCCCAAAAGACCCACGCAAGCACCGATTGCCACTTCATAGGATATTGATAATTTGAACTTTTTTTTCTGTCAAATGAGGGTGGCAGGGCTCACCATGCAACTCAAAAGGTTGATGTCAACCGGGTTGGCTAAGGAGCCCTAATCAACGTGTTATCTGTCACTTAGCTCTATATTCCCTGAGAAGCTCTCTGGATCTGTTTCACGCCGGGAGCCAGAGGAGGGAGAGTCTTTCGAGGATTGCACCTATCGAAACCGGAAGTTAAGGCAGGGCCTCAATTCCAATTGAAGCAACGTGCTGCTTTGTGTCTTGCAGACGAGTTCGCGGGGCGGCACCGCGAATACGGGAACCGTAGCAAGATATTGTTCACACCTTGTTTGACCCCCTGAATCTCGCACCAGCGAAGCAGGACGGTATCGAAAATGCCCTACTGCGGAGTGCCCTTCATTTGACGGAAAAGATTCTTGGCCGCAGCCTCCGAAATATGGCTCCGCCCACAGAGGGCGGGACCAAGGAGGCGCCCATTGAAAAGTTGCTTTTGCCGCTTGTTCCGTTTTGTTCACGACCCCCGTTATGGGTTCTGCTATTCGCCATCAGCGGAAGAATGCAAGAAGGCTTGGGAGTCTGTCATCGGAGATTCCTTCACACGCCCATTTTCTCTGGAAGCCCCGAAACCTGAAACCGGGCCGTCTTTCATCGCGGCGTACCCCGACCTGGACCCGCCTTTGGAGTGGCCCGACTTTCTCGGCAACGGCTTGTTTGTAGTTTTCTGCACGTAGGTCCTCTACCGCGCTTTGCTGTCGCCGGAGGGCTTTTGGGTTCTCTTGCTCGTCTTGCTGGTTCTAGCCGTGGGCCTGGTGCAGCTTGTTGTTGCACTTTGCCGGCTGGCTTGGCGCGTGCGCTTTTCGCGCCACAGGGGGCGCTGAGCAGCTTCGCCGGGGGGTGCGGCGCTTCGCGCCGGGTGAGCTTTGACACGTCACCCCCCGCAGGGTGCTGTATAGCAACCCCGGTTGCCGTATGGGAACGTTTTGAAAATGCACAGCCTAACGACGAATCGCTCCGCCAAGAGGCTCTCGGCAGCAGTCACAGGTTCCCCTATGGGAACCACTTGATTTCATAGGTGGATTCAGTGGCGACACTTCGAACGAAATCCGTCAGCACGAAAGTCACCGAGGAGGAGTACGCCAGGTTCGAAGCCTTGGCCGGGGAGCGGCCGATCAGCGAGTGGGCACGCGATGCTCTGTCTAGAGCAGCCAGCCCGCATACGTACGAGCAGGCCATCCTCGCCGAGGTGCTGGCGTTGCGCGCGGCTTTGCTCAACTTGTTTTTCAAGTCGGCCAGCGGCGAGCGCATCACCGCCGACGAGATGCAGCAACTCATTGAGCGGGCGGACGCCGACAAATTGAAGAAGGCACTTTCGAGAATTCAGGAAACCGAGAAATTCCTGGTTCAAGGACGCACGAAATGAATTCCGTATGGGAAAGGAGAGAGAGCAGAGGATGGCCGAGCAGCGCACCTGTTCATACGATTACGGCGCTGATGATTGCTTTGGCGAGCGCGATTGTTGCGGGCTACTGCCGATACTACTTCCTCTGGACGCCGCTCGAAAGGCACTATCTGCGGGAGTACTTCCTCACCGGCTTGATGCCGAGATTAGGTGCTAAAACCGACCGATACGACGTACTAACCGTAATGACTGGCAAGAACTACCGGTTGGCCATAGACGAGGACGTGGCACCCTTCAAGACCCCTTCCGGCGTAACCACGTTCACGCTTTCGAAAGACGCCGCGAGGAGGGGCGGCCTTCGTCTCACCTGGCTGAGGAAGCAGTACAACAACGTGGAACTCCACGCTTTGCTTGGCACATGGATTTACCACGGCCAGACGCTTGCCGATTTGGCAGCGCGGTCTCTGTGGGTAGGACTCGGCGTGTTCCTGGTAGGCTTGCCCTTCGCGGCCCCCAAGGATACCGCCCGCTTGCGAGAACTGCGCTACGGGCGCCGCCTGAAGGGACCTGAACTCGTCACGGGCGGCACCTTCAATGGCCGGAACCGCTCACGCGGCATAGGGTTCTCAAACTATGAGCGGACCCCCACAGAGAAAATCTTCGGATGGAATCGCCGGGTGAGAGTTCCCCTGGCGCGCGAGTCGAGCCACTTCCTGATTATGGGTGACACGGGAGCGGGCAAGAGCGCCTTGATTCGGGAAATGCTCCTCCAAATCCAAGACCGGGGTGAAACCGCCATGTCAAGGCAAAGTAGAAATGTCCTAATCCCAGCAAAGTAGAAATGTCCTGTTCTTAGCAAAGTAGAAAGTTCCGCTTTTCGTTCTTTGGCGGCTAACTGGAGGAGCCCGTAGGGCG
>JBEKMN010000031.1:0-52803 GCA_050008495.1 Terriglobia bacterium
GCCAACGCCAATAACTTCTCCCGGGTCACATCGGAACGCTCGATGCTTAACGGTTTCATGACCCGAGAGTGTAGCAGAATTAGGATTGAATGTCACTTTAGTTAGTTCGTTTACATTAGAAGGGCTATTTCTGAACTAAGTGACGCCGGGCCAACGACATAATCTTGGTTGCAAACCATGTGCTCTCCCAACTGAGCTACAGGCCCCTAGCGCCACTTTAATGGTAGTGCCCGCGAAACGATCGTCCGTCAAGCAAAACGACGATCGAGCCATGTCCCAATTTGAAGGTAGCGCCGACCTTCAGGTCGGCAGATGCCGGTCTCGAGCGCCAGAGCTGCGAATCAAATCAGGAGAATGCCGCCCGTTGCAATCACTGCGGCCGCGAACACTCAACTCCCGGCGGCAATCCCCTAACGCGCGAAGAAGAACTGAGAGACAGCTCTGCACCATCCCCGCACTTCAACTAAAGATGTGGGACGCGCTCACCCATGAGGCGCTATACTCTGGCCTTTAGATGCTTTTCAAATCTGTAGAGGGGGAAGAACTCTCAATGAAGCTAAAGTGCGCACGTGTGTCAGTTCTCGTTTTATTGCCGGGCACGCTTCTCTTTGCCCAAGGCGTGCAAGCCCAGGTGTCTGAAGCCGGCACTCCGGCAACGGTGGAAATTGGGAACACCCAGTGGTTTCCTAATTTCTGGCGGCCCTATGGGTCGCCCTATATTCCGGCGCCCAAGATGAGCAACTCGGAGCGTTTGCATTCGCTCCTCAGCGACAATAAGCTGCGGCTTTCGATCGAGGACGTTCTTGCTCTGGCACTCGAAAACAACCTCGACATCTCCATCGCGCGCTACAACTTGGGTTTCGCTCAGGCCGACCTCTTACGGTCGAAAAGCGGTGGCGCTACCCGCGGCGTGCCTGGCGCCTTCCAGTCCTCGGCGTTGTTCTCGGGCGCTATAGGAAGCGGCGTCAGTGCGGTCAGCAGCGGCAGCACGACCAGCGCCAGCGGAGTCACCGGCACCGGCGGGGCTACGAATGTCGGAGTGATCGGCTGCTGCGACCCCGTGACAGGAGCCCAGTTCGGCTGGGACCGCAGAACTTCGCCGCTCAACTACGTCTTGGTCAGCGGCCTGCCCGTAGTAACAACCCAAACCACCAATGGAGTGGCGTACTTTGGCCAGGGTTTCTTGACGGGAACCAGCTATGCCGTCGCCATTCAGGGTTATCGCCAGTCTACCACATCGCTCAATACGCTCTTCAACCCCGTGGTGCCTACCGGGCTCACGGTGGGATTTGACCAGCAGCTACTGAACGGGTTCGGCTATCGCGCCAACGCCAAGTTCATTCGCATCGCGCAAAACGACCTGAGGATATCAAACAGCATATTCCGCCAGCAGGTTATCACCACGGTCGCCCAGGTGTTGAATCTCTATTGGGATTACCTATCCTTCAAAGAGAATGTGGCTGTTGCGGAACAAGCGCTGGCCTACTCGCAAAGACTGCTTTCTGACAACAAGCGTCAGGTGGCAGTCGGCACCTTGGCGCCCATCGAAGTGGTGAGGGCGGAATCCGAAGTGGCCACCGATGAGCAGAACTTGATCGTGGCACAAACCAGCTTGCAACAACAGGCGGAGTTGATCAAGACGGCGCTTTCCCGGCACGTAGACGCGGAACTGCGAGGCGCGCAAGTGGACGCGGCCGACAAGCTTCCCGAGCCGAGCCCGGATGATATTCCGCCCCTGGAAAAAGCCTTGGATTTGGCCGTGCGCAACCGCCCCGAGGTTGAACAGGCAGACCTCAACGCACGCTACTCGGATATCGTGGTTAAAGCCAATCGCAACGCCTTACTGCCCACGCTTGATCTCTTCGCCAGTTACAATCCCAGTGGACTTTCGGGACTCAGCTACGCATGCCCGGCGGGCTACTCGGAAAGTGGGAGCCAATGCCTGGCCAGCAGCGGGGGAGGAATCGCGCGGCCATTGGTCGCTTCTTACCAGGGGATCTCTCAATCGCTGTCTCAATTGTTTCACGGTAATTACCCGGACTATTCTTTCGGCTTCACTCTGCAATTTCCCATTCGCAATCGCGCCGCGCAAGCGGACGTTGCACGCGCGTTGCTGGAGCAACGGCAGCTCAGGGAACAAGTCCTGAAGCAGAAGAACCAAGTTGAGCAGGACGTGCGCAGCGCCGAAATCGGGGTAATTCAGGCCAAGGCGCAAATTGCGGCGGCGGTGAAGGCCGTGGTGTTAGCCCAGAGGACGCTTGACGCGGAGCAAAGAAAGTTCAAGTTGGGGGAATCCACGGTGTTCTTGGTGATCCAGGCGCAACGCGACTTGGCGACGGCGGAAGGCAACGAAGTGAAGGCGCGCTCGACTTACGCCAAGGCCTTGACCCAATTTCGCCAGGCTACCGGAACCATTCTGGCTGACTATCATATCGAGTTGAGCGACGCGCTTCAGGGCAAGGTGACGCGCGCGCCGAATATCCCCGGCGCCGCCGAAGAGCCTGCCCGGCAGACTCCGCCTCCCAACCCGCAGAGCTAGAGGAATTGGTGATTTGCGATTTGTGATTGAAGCGGGACCAAGCATTGGAGAGGCGATTGAAATCGAACTTAGCGAGGTTCTCACGTAGAGTCCCAGGGAGAGGGACTTGAATTCCTGGAGACCAGTCCGCCTTCCCAAGTTTGACTTTGCTTTTGACGCTGAACTAACATGACTTCCAGGCCGCTTCGACGGACGCATAGAGAGCGGGGAAGCGTTTCATGGCCGACACCAAGCAGAGCAGCACAGAGCACGAGGCAGATTCGGGGCGAAAACCCTCCCCTGCTGAAGCCCGCTGGGAAACGTCCGTGCTCGCGCCGTCCCTGGCGCGCTCCGCCGAACGCAAGAACGTGTTCACCACGCTTTCGGGCGTGCCTGTGGAAAGGTTGTACACGCCCTCGGATTTGGCGGATTTTGATTACGCGCGAGATCTCGGAGACCCGGGTGAATATCCCTTCACGCGCGGCATTCATCGCACCATGTATCGCGGCAGGGTCTGGACGATGCGCCAATTCTCGGGCTTCGGCAGCCCGGAGGACACCAACCAACGCCTCCATTACCTGCTGAAGCAGGGGCAAACGGGGCTCTCCATCGCCTTTGACTTACCAACATTAATGGGCTATGACAGCGACCACGCTCTGGCCGAAGGAGAAGTCGGCAAATGCGGCGTGGCCGTCTCCTCGCTCGCGGACATGGAGACCTTGCTTGCCGGGTTGCCGCTCGAGCAGGTAACCACCTCCATGACCATTAATTCCCCCGCCGCGATTATCTGGGCGATGTACCTCGTGGTGGCGGAAAAGGGCGGCGCGGACCTTAAAAAGATCTCAGGGACAACCCAGAACGATATTCTGAAGGAGTATATTGCCCAAAAGGAGTATATCTTCCCCCCCAAACCCTCGATGCGGCTGGTGGTGGACACCATTGTGTATGGTGCGAAGGAAGTGCCGCGCTGGAATCCGATCTCGATCAGCGGCTATCATATTCGCGAAGCGGGGTCGACTGCCGTGCAGGAGCTTGCCTTCACCTTGCGCGACGGCCTCGAGTACGTCGAGTGGGTGATGCGCAGCGGCATGAGCGTGGACGACTTTGCGCCGCGGCTAAGCTTCTTCTTCAACGCCCACAACGACCTGTTCGAGGAGGTGGCCAAATATCGTGCTGCGAGGCGAGTTTGGGCCCGTGTAATGCGCGAGCGCCTGGGCGCGCAGGACCCGCGCTCCTGGCTCTGCCGTTTTCATACGCAGACGGCAGGCTGCTCGCTGACCGCACAGCAGCCTTACAACAACGTCGTGCGCACCACCCTCCAGGCCCTCGCCGCCGTGTTGGGGGGAACCCAGTCGCTGCACACCAATTCTCTGGACGAAGCCTGGGCTCTTCCCACCGAGGAAGCCGTTACGATTGCGCTCCGAACGCAGCAAGTGATTGCGCACGAGAGCGGCATAACCAACACTGTGGACCCGCTGGCCGGCTCCTATTTTGTGGAGAAGTTGACGACTGAGACCGAGCGCGCCTGTTACCGCTATTTCGACAAGATTGACGGGCTGGGAGGCATGGTGGCGGCGGTTGAAAAGGGCTTTCCCCAAAAAGAGATTCACGAAGCCGCCTACGCCTATCAGCAGGCCGTGGAACGTAAAGAAGAGGTCATCGTGGGCGTGAACGAATTCGTCACCGAGGAGGAGCGACCGATCACCCTCCTGGTGATCGACGAGAACGTGGCCCGCCTTCAGCGGCAGAAGTTAGTGGATTTGCGGGAGCGGCGGGATAATCTCCGCGTACAGGCCGCCCTCGAGGCTCTGGGTAGCGCCGCGTCAACTGACGCCAACTTGATGCCGTACATTCTCGAGGCAGTGCGCGCTTATGCCACCCTCGGCGAAATGTGCGACGTGCTGCGGCGCATCTTCGGTACCTACGAAGAACCGGCGTTCCGATAGTTGTTGACGGCGATCCCTGTGGCCACGCGAGGACAACCGCAAGGGTCGAACCTACAGCGCGCCGGAACGCAGATTGGAGAGGCTGATATGGCAACCGAAACCCTGCTTACCATTCAACAGTTCGACGAACTTCCGATTAAGGAAGGCGTTCTGTATGAAATGAATAAAGGGGAACTCGTCACCATGACCGAACCAATGCCAAGGCATAATCGGGTGCGCGACAGAATCGCCCGTCGGCTAGGGAACTTTGTCGAAGAGAGAAAGCTTGGCGAAGTGTTCTTGGAGACTGGTTATCAGCTCACTCCCGAGACCGTGCGAATTCCTGACGTCTCCTTTGTATCGGCGGACAGGGTGCGCGAGATCGACCCGGACAGGCGCATTCAAGGCGCGCCCGCGCTTGCCATCGAGGTCGTCTCGCCAACTGACCTGGCGGAAGACTTGACGCAGAAGGTGAAGCAGCACCTTGCGGCGGGGGCCAAGGACGTTTGGGTTTTCTATCCCAAACCTCGCGAGGTTCAGGTTTTTCGTACCGATGGGGCGATCTTCGTGCGTGGCGAATCCGAGACGTTAGAAGAGCCGGAGGTGCTGCCGGGCTTCGCCCTTGATTTGAAAAGCGTGTTCTGAGGCCTGGAATGCTATGACCGACAAACGAATCCGCGTTCTGGTAGCCAAACCCGGCCTGGACGGCCACGACCGGGGAGCGAAAATTGTGGCGCGTGCATTGCGCGACGCGGGGATGGAAGTCATCTACACCGGTCTGCGGCAAACCCCGGAGATGATTGTGAACGCCGCTCTCCAGGAAGATGTGGACGCGATCGGGATCTCGATTCTTTCCGGGGCGCACCGCACCATTGTGCCGCGCATCTGCGAACTGCTGCGTGGCGAAGGGCTTGAGGATGTTCTGCTGGTCGTGGGCGGCATCGTTCCGGACGAAGATATTACGGAACTCAAGAAGGCCGGCGTCGCCGAGGTCTTTCAGCCGGGAGCCTCGACCGTCCAGATCGTGGATTTCATCCGAGGGCACGTGCGATAGGATTCAGGGGCTGTCATCCTGAGCGAAGCGAAGGATCTGCTGTTCCGGTGCGAGGCGAACTAATGCAGATTCTTCGCTCCGCTCAGAATGACAAGTGTTGGATGTTCTGCTGAATTTTGAATCCTGGTATGGAACTAACCAGCCACAATTCCGTGGCGGTGCTGTCGTTTTCTGAGGGTCCGGGATATCCTCGGATTTCACGCGCGGTGCTTGCGGAATTGGCGGGGCTTCTGAGCGACGTCCGGGCCTCCGGCCTTTACCTGGGCGTTGTGATCGCCGCAAGTCCACGCTCGTTTGCGACCGGCGCCAGCGTCGAGGAGGTTGCATCCTTGAGCGGTGCGGTGGCGCGGCAATTTGCACAGGCAGGACAAACCGTGTTTGATGAGATTGAGCACTTTCCCCTCCCGGTTGTGGCGGCGATCCGGGGGTATTGTCTGGGAGGGGGCCTCGACCTGGCTCTGGCGTGCCAGGCTCGAGTCGCAACCTACGATGCTTCTTTCGGCTGTCCAGGTGTCGCCCTTGGCCTCGTCACGGGTTGGGGAGGAACGCAGCGCCTGGCGCGGTTGATCGGGAGGGCGGCGGCTACCCAGCTCATCTTAACCGCCGAACGGGTTCCGGCCAGCCAGGCCCTGACGCTCGGCTTGGTGGATGAGTTGGCTCCTTCACAAGATTTGCTGGAGGCTTCGGCACGGAGAGCCGGAGGCCAATAGGATTCAGGATTCAGGGTGGGAGGGAGGTAACGTGTTGGCGGCATGGGGTGCAAAGGCGAGGCATTTGTGTGGGGTGATGGCTTGGGGATCGCCAACGAAGCTCCTTGCCGCCTCAATCGCCGTGCTGTTTCTTTCGTCCGTCGCAACGGCTGAACTGCGTGTCGCCGTTTGCCAGACTCTGGTGATCGACGGCGATCGGGAAGGGAACTTCCGGCGCATTGAGTATGCGCTTGAGACCGCGCACGCCCAACACGCTCAGATCGCGACATTTCCGGAATCGGCGATCCTGGGTTGGGAAAACCCCGATGCGCACACTATGGCGACGCCGATACCGGGCGCCGACAGCGACCGCCTTGCGGCGCTGGCGCGCCAGTACAGCTTGATGATCGCGATCGGACTCGACGAAAAGGACGGCGACCGGCTTTACGACTCAGCGATTCTGATGGATAAGACTGGGAAGCTTTTGTGGAAGCACCGTAAGTTGAATGTCCTGCCGGAGTTGATGGAGCCGCCGTACTCGACCGGTACCCGGGATGACATCGGTGTAGTGGAGACGGAGTTCGGCCGCATTGGCGTTATAATCTGCGCGGACACTTTCGTGGATGAGTACGCGCAAAAAGTGGCTAGCTTGAAACCAGACTTGATGCTCGTCCCGTACGGATGGGCCGCTAAATTTGAAGAGTGGCCGGCGCACGAAAAGGACCTCGAGCACCTGGTTTCCAGCCGGGCCAAATTGTGGCAATGCCCGACGATTGGCACGGACCTGGTGGGAGAGATGACGCATGGCCCATGGAAGGGACGGACGTACGGCGGGGCCAGCGTTGTGGCCGACGCAACCGGAAATGTGCTGGAGGTTTTGCGCGACCGTGACACGGAAGTGCGCGTGGTGGAATTGGCGACGGTCAAGAGCACGAAAGTCGAAATTCGATAATCGAAATTCGATGGTGGAAAATAGGAATTGGAAGATAGAAATTGGAAACTGGAAAATGGAAAATAGAAACTGGAAAATAGAAACTGGAAAATAGAAACTGGAAAATAGAAACTGGAAAATCGACCGAAGTCTCCTGAAGGAGAAACATCTAACTACTGTTTTCCATTTTCCAGTTTCCATTTTCCAGTTTCCAAAGCCCGAAGCATGACAGACCAGAACATCGAACCCCTCCTTCCTCCTTCCAAGCGCGCCGCGCGCCGAATTCTTCAGCGCGCGTTTGTTCTTACCGGGCGCGACAGGCACCTCCGACAGCAAATCCGCTCGGCTCGTTTTGCGACGCTGTGGATTCTGGAAGACTGGGATTTGGTTTGGACCGTATTCATCGACCGCGGGGGGTTGGAGTTCGAACGTCGGCCTGCCAAGCATCCGGACCTCATCTTCAACTGGCAAACTGCATCGGACTTTTTCCTTGCCGCCAGCGATGACCGTAGGCGCGCGGCCCTTACGGCCGGCCTGGGGCAATCGCCGGGGTCGGCCGTTCGCGGCGACGCACAGACCGCTCTAACCTTGACTGGAAATGTGGAATTACGGAGGCTGGCCGGCAATTTGCTTCACTGCTTTTTGGGCCATCTCGGCCACGTGTTGCGGAATCCTGTGGATGGGTTTGGAGAAAGCTTGCTGTAAGCAGTCTCTCTCATGCCTGTCGGCCGGCGGGCAACCGGAAACCACGAAAACGGTTCCCCTCCTTCTCCTGCTTGTAGGGGGACGGCTTGCCGTCCCCGGATCGACCGGGCAGGGCAAGCCCTACCCTTACACGTTTTCAAGGCGGAAGCCTGTTTGGAATTCCCAATTTGGAGTAGACTGTTTTCCCTGACTCCTTCACTTTAGCGAACTTTATGACTGAAGAAATTCTGCCGACCGAATGGACTATATCGACGCTCCGGGTGCGCTACGCCGAGACGGACCAGATGGGCGTAGTCTACTACGCGAATTACCTGGTTTGGTTTGAGATCGGGCGCACCGACTTTTGCCTGCAGCACGGCTTCGCTTATCGCGATATGGAGCAAGAGGACGGCCTCTACATTATGGTGGCCGAGGCGCGTTGCCGGTATAAAGCCCCGGCGCGCTACGACGACGAAATCCTGATCCGCACGCGCGTAACGGGAATGCGGAAGCGGGTGTTGATCTTCGGTTACGAGATCTACAGGCAGCGCACGGACGAACTCATCGCCGAAGGCGAGACCGTGCACGTGATCACGGACCGCGATGGCCGCCCGCGCACGCTGCCCGACAAGTACCGGGGATTGCTCTTGGGGAAAGCCGAAAGCAGCAGTTAGGAAATTCGAAAATCGAAACGCGAAATTCGAAACTCGAAAGTGAAGAGTGGAAGCGTGTTGCTGTCATTCTGAGCGAAGCGAAGAATCTGTGCAGTTGTTTTATCGCTGGTACTGCGGAGATTCTTCGCTTCGCTCAGAATGACAGGATGTGACGGGATGGTTTTTTCGAGTCGAATTTCGATTTTCTAATTTCACTTTTCCAATTTCGATCTTCGACTTTCGAATTTCGGCCTTTGTGAGGATTTGATGCCCGGCGCATTGCAGCTTACGGGACACAGCTTGACTCGCCGCGACTTTTACCAGGTGGTGCTAAAGAACCGGCGGGTCCGGCTCTCGCCTGAGGCACGCCGGGCGATGACGCAGTCCCGCCGATTCATCGAAAAGATCATTCGCGCGCGAGAGGTTGTTTATGGGGTTACGACCGGCGTGGGCAGCCTCTCCACGGAGCATATTGAGCCGGCGCAGGCGCGAGAACTACAGTTGAACGTGGTGCGCAGCCACGCCTGCGGCGTGGGCGAGCCCCTTGATGCTTCCGAGACGCGCGGCCTGCTTTTGCTGCGAGCCAACACACTGGCCATGGGTCTCTCGGGCGTGCGCCCGGCGGTGGCGGAGCAACTTGGCGATTTTCTCAACCACGGAGTGCATCCGGTTGTGCCGGCGCGCGGCTCGGTGGGAGCGAGCGGCGACCTCGCTCCCTTGGCGCATGTGGCGCTGACGTTGGTGGGAGAGGGCGAGGTGATTTACCAAGGCCATCGCCGGCCGGCTCGGCAGGCTTTGAAGGCTGCCGGGATAGAGCCTCTAGTGCTGGAAGCCAAGGAAGGCCTCTCGCTCGTGAACGGCACCCAGGCGATGCTTTCGGTCGGACTTCTCGCTTTGCGTCTCGCTGAGATTCTCGTAAACACTGCGGATGTGGCGGGCTCCCTCTCACTGGATGCCTTGCGGGGCTCGCGCAAGGCTCTCGATCAGCGGCTGCACCAGGCGCGCCCGCATCCCGGCCAGATGGTAACGGCCGGAAACATCTGGCGGCTTACGCAAGGAAGCGAGATCAACAGGTCGCACCAGGGGTGCTCGCGGGTGCAGGATGCCTACAGTTTGCGTTGCATGCCGCAGGTGCATGGTGCGGTGCGCGATGCGCTCGATTACGCGAGCCAGGTTTTTACCAGGGAAATGAACAGCGCTACGGATAATCCGCTGGTGTTCGCCGAGGCAGGCGAAGTTATTTCAGGGGGCAACTTTCACGGCCAACCCCTGGCCACCGCGCTTGACCTGATGGCTTTGGCGCTCACGCAGCTTGGCGGCATTTCCGAAAGGCGAATCGACCGCATGGTGAATCCGCTGACGTCCGAGTTGCCCCCTTTCCTGACGAAGTCGGCGGGACTGGAATCCGGATTTATGCTCGCGCAGGTGACGGCGGCGGCTCTCGCCTCAGAGAACAAGATTCTGGCCCATCCCGCCTCGGCGGACTCTATTCCTACCTCCGGCAACAAAGAGGATTACGTGAGCATGGGCATGGCGGCCGCGTTGAAGCTGCGCCCGTTGCTTTCTAACCTGGCTGCCATTTTCGCCATCGAGTTGCTGGCGGCTTGCCAGGCCATTGACCTGCTTGCTCCGCTCCGAACCGGTCACTTGGCGGAAGAAGCCAAGGCGGCGCTCCGTGCCGTCTCACCGCCGGTAACCAAAGACAGACCCTTGCATAAGGATATTGCGCGAGTCGCGGAGTTGGTTTCCGAGGGCGCCTTCGCCGCTCTGCTCTCGACGAAATAACGCTGTCATTCCGAGCGAAGCGAAGAATCTTGCTCTGCGTCCAGAGGGATCGCAGCTCAGGAATCAGAGCGAGATTCCTCGCTTCGCTCGGAATGACAAGGCCGAGTGGCGATTTCGGAAAGCGAAACACTGGGAATAACGGCTCCGGGGTTGATTCTTCCATGCCTCATATTTCAGCGACCATTGTCGCCTGCAACGAGGCCGGCAGGATTGCGCGCGCTCTGCGCTCGCTGGCCTGTGCAGATGAAATCGTGCTCGTCGACTCCGGTTCGACAGATGAAACAGCCACGATCGCGGCGGGATTGGGAGCGCGGGTCATTAAGGAACCCTGGCACGGCTACGCTACCCAGAAGAACTTTGCCACTCGCCAGGCCCAGCACGATTGGATTCTGAGCCTGGATGCGGACGAGGAACTTAACTCGCTGGCCCAGGCCGAGATCGGCGCCTGGAAACGCCTGCAGCCCACGGCCGACGCATATCGCTTTGCCCGCCGCGCCCGCTATCTCGGCCGCTGGATCCTGCATGGCGGCTGGTATCCGGACTACAAGGTCCGCCTTTTCGACCGGCGCAAAGCCCAGTGGGAAGGGAAGTACGTTCATGAGTCCGTCACGGTGAATGGGCGCGTCGCGACCCTGCCGGGCGAAATCCTGCATTACACCTGCGACACGCTGGAAGAGCATCTACAGAGGATCGAGTTGTACACCGACTTGGCGGCGCAGGAAATGCGCGAGCGAGGTCAGAGGGTCAACTTCCTGCGGCGCTCATTTGATCCTCTCTGGGTTTTCTTGCACACTTACTTCCTTGGCCTGGGAGTGCTGGACGGGCATCAGGGGTTCCTGATCGCGGCCATGGCGGCGCGCTACGTTCGGCGGAAATACGAGAAGCTGGGACGCGGGCGCTCAGGATGACAGCCTGAACCCTCAACGGGTATCACAGATGACTTCCTCGAGACCATGGAAAATCGCTCATGTCGATATCGGCCAGAGTCTGCGAGGCGGTCAACGGCAGTTGTTGAACCTTGCGCGGGGACTTCGCGAGCGGGGCTACTGCCAGATCGTGGTTTGCCGGGAGGAGAGTGATCTCGAGGCGTGCGCCCGAGACGAAGGGTTTCCCACCTTCCCGCTTCCCGGGCAGGACCTCTTTCATCTGTATGGAGTTCTGCAACTGCGTCAAATGCTGCGCGCCGTGCCGTGCCACGTTCTTCATGCTCATGACGGGCACGGGCAGACGGTGTCCTGGATGGCGTCCGTCGGGTTGCGGGTTCGCCGCGTCGCCAGCCGTCGTGTGGCTTTTCTCCCCAGTGAAGGGCAGCGCTGGACGTATTCTCTCAAGTATGCGCACACCTGCCACGCGGTGATCGCAGTTTCAGACTTCATCCGCCAAGGGGCCATACGTTGCGGCCTGCCCGAGTCGATGATCGAGGTGATTCCGGACGGAATCGAAGTGCCCCCGGAAATGCCATCGCCGGGGACCCGAGCCAAAGCACGCGCCCGTTGGGGCGCCACTGAGGACGAATTCCTGATTGGTCACTTGGGGGCCTTCACGCACGAAAAAGGGCAGGACGTGGCCCTTCAAGCGCTGCAAATCTTGAAGGAAAGCTTGCCGCAAACACGGCTCCTGCTGGCGGGGGATGGGCCAACCCTCAACGATCCTGGGATTGCCCGGAGATACGCTGCCCTCGGAGAACGCGCGCGTCTTTGCGGCACGATCGAGGACCCTGCCGAGTTCTTCGCCGCATTGGACCTGTTCGTCATGCCGTCGAAGTCCGAGGGACTAGGATCCTCGGCTCTCATGGCAATGTCGTATGGCCTGCCCGTCGTGGCCAGCCGGGTGGGCGGACTTCCCGAGGTGGTCGAAGACGGGCGCACCGGATGGTTGATTGAGCCAGGGTCGCCTGCGGCGCTGGCGGAGGCAATATTGGCCGCGGCGTCCGACCGCGCGCGCCTTCAGCAATGGGGATTGAGCGGCCGGGAGCGTGCACGCCTGTTCACTATTGATATAATGGTCCAGCGCACCGAAGCGCTTTATCGGCGCCTGCTGGCCGAGTCCCTCCCCAGAGAGGAGGGGGCCGCGAATTCCCCTCCTTTGTAAGGAGGGGATGAGGGGTGGTAGCGGTAATTCGAGGTGTTGGAGGAGAACAGCCGGTTAATCATGGTCTACTTTGTAATCACGCTCTTCGGATTGCTCTTTGGCAGCTTCTTGAATGTGTGCATTGTGCGCCTTCCCCGCAAGCAATCGATCCTGCTGCCGCGCTCGCATTGCCCGCTCTGCAAACACACTATTCGCTGGTACGACAACATCCCGCTGGTGAGCTACGTTCTATTGAGAGGCCGGTGCAGGGACTGCCACGCCCGAATCTCCCCGCAGTATGCCATGGTTGAAGCGCTCACCGCGATTCTGCTGGTGGCCACGTTTCGCCGCTTTGGCCTGAGCCCCGAATTCGTGAAATACTCCGCCCTCGTAATGCTCCTCATCGTCGTCATTTTCACGGATCTGCGAGAGCGGCTCATCCCGCACGCAGTGACCTTTTTCGGAATCGGTCTGGGCGTGGTGTTGAGCCTGTTCATCGACGTTGACAGCCGTCCACTGGGATGGCTGGCTGAGCGAATGGGAGTGCTTCTTCCCGGAACGCTGTTATCGGTCCTGGGCGCTCTCGCCGGAGCGCTTATAGGAGGCGGGTTGTTCTACGCTGTCGGGACGGCTTTTTTCATCTTAAGTGGACGGACGAAGGAATACCTGGGGTTTGGCGACGTGATGCTGATGCTCATGGTGGGGGTCTTTCTGGGCGCCCCGCTGACCCTGCTCACCATCCTGTTGGGATCGTTTGCAGGGTCGATCGTCGCTTTGTCAGTTACTCTCGCGGCGCCGCGGTTCCGTAATTATCCCTGGCCTTATGGGACTTTTCTTGGGATCGCCGCTGTTTACGCGGTCCTGGATGGCCAACGTCTTCTCGAGGCTTATTTCCGCTGGTCGGGGATGGCAGGATGATTGGTAGGCGGTAGGTCGTAGGTGGTATATGGGGACTACGCTGGCGTATGCTTTCCCCACATACCACCTACGACCTACCATCTACCACCCCGTCTTCACTCCGTAATCTTGCCGTACATGTACTCTCGAATGATTTCGCGGCTGGCCTCTGTGGGGTCGATGAACTCGATGGAGGTCCGGCCCGAGGCATCTTTACCTCGAATTTTGCCGGTGACTTTCAGGGAGTGCTTTGCCTCGGGCATGCTGAATTCCAGACTCAGCACATCGCCGACTACCGCAGGGCCCGAGCCTTCGAGCGCCATGCCCCCTTCGCTGATGTTTATGCTCGTGGAATTGAACCGCTGAGCTTCCCACGAAACGTTCACGGCAGTGCGATACGGAAGGCGCCCAGTCCTCCGCCGTTCCGCCAGCATAGCGCCGCGCGCAGTGCGGAAGATGGCATAGATCTTTTCGCGAGAGACTGGCTTCCCCAGGAAGAAGGTCACTCCGGCTTCGAACGCCCGGCGCATGGTTTCGACGTCATCCATGCCAGTTAGCATGATGATGGGAGCCTGCTGGTTAGGAGGTCTGGAGCGAATTCGCCGGGCGAGTTGGAAGCCATCCAAACCAGGCATGGCGACGTCCAACATGATCCCATCGAACTTGTCGCGCTCCAGGATTAATGCTGCTTCCTGACTGTCCGACGAGGTGCGCACCTCCACTCCCAAGGGCTCGACCAAGGTTTTGATCAGTTTGCAGATGTCCGGTTCGTCGTCAACGAGAAGAATTTTCATTGGCCGTCCAAGATCGGTAGGTGGCATTTCGTAGGAGGTAGATGGGGCTCGCTTAAACATGAGGAGGGAGCCGCATACCCATCCCGTGTCAAGTTCGCGCTATCACTTCCCATTGGTCCTTTCCCACCTACGACCTACCTCATGCCACCTACCGGTTGAGCCACTTCACCAAGTTCGTGAATAATTTCAGCCCGTCCTGTGAGTAATGGGCGGGCAACGAAACGCGTTCCGGATGCGGCATCAGTCCCAAGACCAAGCCGGTTTCGTCCGTAACGCCGGCGACTGATTCTGGAGCCCCATTGGGGTTACTCGGATACTCCATTGTAGGCCGTCCCTGCGCGTCGGTATAGCGGAAGACCACCCGTGTGGCCACCCCGGAGCCATCGCAAACCAGTGGGCGGCCTTCGCCGTGGGCCGTGGGCATCTCCAGAATCTCGCCCGCCAGGCCCCTAGTCCAGGCGCAACCCTCCCCTGAAACGAGAAGCCAGATCTTCCGGTCTTCGAAATGTGCCGATTGGTTCTCGAGCAGCGCCATGCCACGGTTCCCCGGTGTGCGTCCGGGGAGAATCCCTGACTCAGTCAAAACTTGGAAGCCATTGCAGATTCCCAGCAAGGGCTTGCGGGCCGCCAGGAACTCCTCCAGTTGTTGCCGCAAACAGGCCACCAGCATGGTGGCAAATATACGGCCCGCTCCCAGGTGGTCGCCGTAAGAGAAACCGCCGGGGATGACCGCCGCCTGGTAGTCACTGAGCCGCGCGCGACCGTCGAGCAAATCCCGCAGCAGTACAAGCTGAGTCCGCCCGCCTGCGAATTCAATAGCCGCCGCGGTCTCCTCGTGGCAATTGGTGCCCGGGCTGTAAAGAATGGCAGTGACGCCCCGACTCATTCGATGACCTCCCGAAACGCTTTGCTCCAGACCTCGCCAAGCGCCGCAGTGGAGTCCTGCCAGACTACGTTCGTGCCGTCCTGGAGAACCAATTGTGGTTCCGGCAAGACCTCGCCGATGACCAGGTAAGGCACGCCTCCCAGTTGTTGGTCGAGATCAAGTCCCGAGGGCGCCTCGAGAAGGACCGATCCCACGAACTCTCCGAATATCGCGCCGTCTTTCCTGGCGGGCGATTGTACGGGCACGCCATTGCGTTCCCCTGCGGAGGGAGAAAATGCGTCGAGCGAAATGCGCGCGCCGTAGCCGGAGCCCCACGACGCTTCAAAGAGGCGCAACAGAATCCCGCCCTCGGCAATCGCCGACGCTGAAAGGTATCCGCCCCGCTTGTGCAATTCCAGAAGCGTGTCCCATACCTTCCGAATTGAACTTGCATCGCACGCATCGAAGAGCCGGTCTCCGCGCTGCCCGTAGCTATCGGCGTACACACTGCCGCCCAGCGCCGAAGAATCCCAACGCCCCACGAGCACGAGGCGATTTCCGGGGCGCTTGAATTCCTTGCTCACTGCCTTCCTGACGTCAGGAAGACGCCCCATGGCCGCGACTGCCAGCGTAGGCGGCACATCGATGCGACGGCCGGCAGTGACGAATGTTCCGGAGCTCGAATCTTTTCCTGAAATGAAGGGAACTCCCAGCGCCACCGACAAGTCGGCGATGGTCTCGACCATGGCGCGCAGATCCCACGCTATTTCCGGACGCACCCGCGGCGTGTAGAAGTTGTCGCACAGGACCATCTCCCGGTAGTCTGCGCCCGCGGCCACTGCCTTGGTGATAGCCTCAATCGTCATCAGGCGCGCCATCGCCGCCGGATCGATTTCGCCATAAAAAGGATTGAAGGCCAGAGTCGTGATGGCGCCGTACGGCTTGCCTCGCAAGGGCGCCGAGATATAGACATTGGTCGGCATCGTATGGTTCTTGCCGCCATAGGGTCCCAGGGCAGTCCGTCCTTGCACGGTCGTATCAAAGCGGCAGCCGGCAGCGCTTTGGTCCCCGCAGTGGTAGTGTCCAAGCACGCCATGAATTGCGGCCGACCACTCAGCTTGCGTGCGCGGCTCGGGGATGCGCAAGGGTTGGAGTTGACGTCGGGGTTCTGCCGCCTGTAAGGGGTCGATGGGGCAGCCTTCCCAAAGGAAGCCCATTTCGAGGTCTACAACCTTCTGGCCGCGCCAATCGGCCTCCAGGCGCCCCGTCGCGGTAAAGTGGCCGAGGATGGAGTAACCCACCTCGTACTTCTCGAGAATCGCGCGCGCCTCCTCGAGTTTCTCGGGCGGCACCGCCACCAGCATGCGCTCCTGCGATTCGGAAAGCAGGATTTCCCAGGCGGTCAAGCTCTTGTCCTTCAAGGGAGCCGCGCCGAGGTCGATGCGCACTCCCGTCTCCGATCCCATCTCACCCACCGCGCACGAGATGCCGCCGGCTCCAAGGTCCGTGATGCTGCGGATGCACTCCTGATCGCGCAGTACTGGAATGGCCGAAGTGAACCTGCGCTCCGTAATCGGATGCCCGATTTGGACAGCGGCGGATTCCTTTTGCAGAGTCTCGCCGGTCATCCCCGTCGAACTGGCCGTGGCCCCGTGAATGCCGTCGCGGCCCGTCTCACCGCCGATCAGCAGGGCCACATCCCCGGGCCGCGGGGCGTCTTTCAGGGCGTATTTCCCGGGAATCAGTCCCACCGAATGCCCCAGTGCGAAGCACTTGGCGTAGCCCGGATGGATGCGGTAAACCGGGTGCATCATGGGAATGCCCATGGGGTTCGTGTAATAGGAAGTGGCCCGGATCGATTCCGACACGATCAACTGCGGGTGAAGCGCTCCGGGGGGAACCTCCGAAATCCGAGGATCCATAGTTCCCATCACGGTTGTGCCGCCGATCGGGTAGGCGCCCTTGCCGAATCCCAGCGTATCGCGAATCACGCCGCCGTGCTTCGTCGCAATGCCGCCGAACGGAGCTATCGAGCTGGGAAAGTTGTGCGTTTCACCCTTGATGGTTATTACCCAGCCGTCATAGAACTCCATGCCCCCGGCGTTGTCCTTGAAAGAAGAAACAACCAGGGGATGATTGATGCGCGCCGTCGCCTCACTCAGTCTTTTCAGCAAGCCGAGACTTTTCCAGGTGGTGTGGTAGCAGTGATCGCTCCAAGATTGCACCAGGATTTCGATCTCGGCATCCGTGTGCGGCCTGCCCTGGATGAGTTCGTGCGCCTGGAGGACTTTCATCTGGGACAGAGGCGCGTACCAGGAACGGACCTCGGAAAGAGCAGTCAATTCCTCATCACTCAGCCCGCGAAAAGAAATCGTGGATACCGGATCGGGCTCACCCGTGGGGCGGAGCGTAGTGATGATTTCATGCGGCTCGCGGATGCGCTCCACGACATGATTGTAAAGGTACCGGGCGGCGATTCCACGCGCTTCGGTTTCATCCACCCCCCAGAACTGGTAGCGCCTGCTGAGGCGTGCAAATTCCAAGCCGGCTTCGCCCAGCGCTCTCGCTCCCGCTAAGATGGACGGCGTCTCCGGGTCGGTCACAGCAGGCCGATACGCGATTTCAATAATCGGCCCAAGCCCCGGATCGAGTTGTGACCGCTCTCCCGGGGACTGATAAAGTGGATTCACTAAAAGAGGCATTAAGCGGTCGAGCTTCACCGATCCTTCCAGCCAAAAAACTCGCTCGATGACCAGATTCTTCAGTTGTGGGTAGCCGCGCCGGTGCAGGAAGCCAAGCCAATTACGCGCTTCAGGGTCATCCTTTGAGAGTGTGTAAACGCTCTGAATTGGCATTGTCGCCTCAGGCCGGATTTGCTTCAGACTACCTGCCTGCGGTCCGGCGCCCGGCTGCGTCAACTTTGGCGAAACACGGACAGCAGCACACCGCGGGGTCCATGAAGAAACAAAGTGCTCATTATAGCCGGGAAGCTGTGCGTTGTCTCTCCCCAATGACGGCCCACCGAGAAGGCCGCCAGTACTTGAAGTCCGTATTACTGCGGCACCGTTACCTCAATCGGCGTGCTGAGCACCAAGTTGCCCCAGCCGATCCGCATGGTCACGTGCTTGATGTCGTCCTTCGGATAGGAGAGAGTGATGGTGAGCTTCTCCGCCTGGTTCTCGGCCTTGGAGACGTTGGACATGTGGGCTTCGAACTCCACTGGTGCACGCTCAATTTGAAACGCGTCAAGCTGCATTTTGCGAGCCTTGGCCGGATCAATGAAGGCCAAGCTCCATTCTGAACCGTTGTCAGAGCGGTGCAGGCCGAGATAATAAAGACCAACCGCGATCTTTTTCCCGCTGATGGAGAGAGGAAGGTTGGTGTCCAAAATTGTCCAGTAGTTGCTGCCCATGCGCCAGACTTTGCCACGGGTCATGGCATCGAACTTGGCGGTGTCGTTGTACTCCTTCTTCCAAACCGGCCGGCCGTAATCGATAGCCACCTGTCCGGCGGCGGAATTGGTTTGAGCATTCCAGTAAAGCACCCGCGCTGAGGCACGGTCGTCCGGCGTGCCGCCCTCCGCCACAACCTTTGGCTTCTGCTGTGACTCCGCAATCAAAGTGAACAGGAGCATCACGCCCACCAGCATGGCATAGCGTTTCATCAAGTTCCTCCTTTTGGTCTGCCGTCGTTACCGAAGCGTGATTCTAACACGGGTCTCGCCGGATTGTCGCAGCGCGCAGGGGGAGCCGTCAGTTGGAAAAAGACTCGACCCGGCGGACGCCGTGACATTTTGACCTTGTTCTTTGTTTTCATAGACATTCCCGGATCGTTCGTTGATTTCTGGAGTCGAAGAGTCGAGAAGTCGGGGAGTTCAGAAGCCGACGGCCATTCTCTGGATTGGGGCTGTGTCTGTGAGCTGGCTCTCGCCATCTGCCACTCGACTTTTTGACCTCCTCCTTTGATTTCATACACATTCCCGGATCGTTCGTTGAATTTTGCAGTCGAAGAGTCGAGAATTCGAGGAGTTCAGAGGGTTGTGTCTATCAGTTGGCTCTTGGCTTCTGCCACTCGACCCTTGAACTCCCTGACTCCTCGGTCTCTTGACCTGCTCCTTTGTTTTCATATACATTCTCGCTTTGTTCCGGCAATTTTGAGGGTCACCAGCCAAGATTGCCCGGCAGGCCAGACCAATCCGCCGCACTCCCAGGACCCTTCGACAGACTCGTTGTGCGAGCAATCGGTAGGTTGCAATCGCCCACGAAGCATTCCGTTAGTAATGCAATCCCAGCAGTCCGGTTCCATTCTCATATTGTAGCCTATACTCATTGCCTTGTCAAGAGACAGGATGTCCGAGTGGCGGGCAAGATGCCCCCGCTTGCGCGAACGAGGCGCACACGCCATAGTTCACTCATGGTTGTCAAGATGCACCCGACTTTTACGACCTGCACCCCTGCCGACAAATCTCGGTTGACTCTGCGCCCAGGCGGGTGCAGAATCTGAGTCTGGGGTTAGGGAATGGCCGCAGGGCCTAAGCGTCGGTTAGGGGCGCAAGTCAGACTGAACCATGATAAACCGCAAGCTTAAATTTGGCATTGGTGTGGGTATTATTCTCGCTGTCGTGGGCTGGGAGGCTGTCTCGGGCTTCCAGGAGAGCAAGACTTACTACGTCACTGTAAACGAACTGATGCAGGGGCGGTCGGCGCGCCAGCGGGTGCGCGTGGGTGGTACCGTCCAGCCCGGCTCCGTCGAACGCAGGGCAGGGAAGGTCACTTTCCGGCTTGCCCAGGATGCGAACTCCATCCCTGTGGTCTACGTGGGCAATGACACACTGCCGGATACGTTCAAAGACGGCGCACAGGCGATTATTGACGGAAATTATCTTTCCGGCGGCGAGTTCCAAGCAGAGAAGATCCAGGCGAAGTGTGCCTCAAAGTATCAGGCGGCGCCGGTATCTCCAGCGGGCAACGCCAAGGTCGCGGGTCTGTAACGTAAGTAAAGGGCTCACCACAGAGAGCACAGAGGGCACGGAGACCAGACCGAAAAACCGATTTGTTCTCCTCCGCGTTCTCTGTGTTCTCTGTGGTGCAAGTTCTTCTTCGCCGCCAGCAGGGTGTTTATGAACCAACTTGGAAGCGTCGGCCTGATCGCTGCGTTGGCGTTCGCCGCCTACGCGATCGTCGCCGGAGCCGTAGGCGGCAAGTTGCGGAGTTCGCGGCTGACCACGAGCGCGGAGCGGGCGGCCCTTTCGTTCTTCGTGATGCTGACGCTGGCGGTGGCCGCACTCGAGTACCTGATCCTGACCAACGATTTTCACAACGCCTACGTTGCTGAGCACTCCAACCGCGACCTATTCACCTTCTACAAAGTGGCAGCGCTCTGGGCGGGGCAGGAAGGCTCGCTGCTTTTTTGGACATGGCTGCTTTCCATTTACAGCACATTGGCCATCCTGCTGAACCGCCACAAGAATCGCCAACTGATGCCTTACGTCGTTGCTGTGCTGATGGGGACGGGAGTCTTCTTTTCGTCGCTGGTGCTCTTCATTGCTAACCCTTTTCAAGAGCTTTCACTTTCGACGGCCGCAGGGACGCAGCCCTTTACGCCGCCCGACGGGAACGGGCTGAATCCCGTTCTGCAATACCACTCCATGGTGATTCATCCTCCCATGCTCTACCTGGGATATGTGGGCATGGTGGTTCCCTTCGCCTTCGCTATGGCAGCGCTGATCACGCGGCAACTGGGCGACAACTGGATTCGCACCACCCGGCGCTGGACCATGGTCCCCTGGGCGCTTCTCGGCCTCGGCATTCTTCTGGGCGGCAACTGGGCTTATGCTGTCCTCGGCTGGGGCGGCTACTGGGCCTGGGATCCGGTCGAAAACGCCTCACTTCTGCCCTGGCTTTCCGGAACCGCCTTTCTGCACTCGGTGATGATCCAGGAAAAGCGCGGGATGTTGAAGGTGTGGAATGTGGTACTGGTCATCACTACTTTCTTCCTGAGCATCTTCGGGACTTTCCTCACCCGTAGCGGAATTGTCTCCTCGGTCCATGCTTTCGCGCAGTCCAGCATTGGCCCCTTCTTCTCGGTTTTCCTCTGCATCATCCTCTTCTTCTCGGTCACCTTGCTTTTCCTGCGCCTCGATCATCTCAAGAGCGAGAACAAGCTCGACTCCCTGGTTTCCAGGGAAAGCGGCTTCCTCTTCAACAACTGGATTTTGTTGGCGCTGGTCTTCGCCGTCCTCTGGGGCACGTTGTTCCCGCTGATTTCCAAAGCAGTCCAAGGCGTGACCGTTACCGTGAGCGCTCCGTTCTTCAACAAGACGGCGATCCCCATCGGCCTGCTGCTCTTATTCTTGACCGGCGCAGGTCCGCTGCTGGCATGGAGAAAGACTTCCTTCCAGAGCCTCAAGCGGAACTTCCTCGCGCCCTTGATCGCGGCGGGAGCGACAGGCGCGATTCTGCTGCTGGCGGGAATGCGGCATTTCTACGCCTTGATGACCTTGTGCCTCTCGGTCTTCGTCGCGGTTTGCGTATTGGGCGAGTTCTGGAAAGGCGCCCGGACGCGCATGAAAACCGGGGGCGAGAACATTGCGCAGGCTATGTATAACCTCACCATGCGCAACACACGGCGGTACGGCGGATACGTGGCACATCTGGGCATTGTGCTGCTCTTTATCGGGTTTGCCGGCTTGGCTTTCAAGACCAAGGCTAAGGCCCTGATGCAAGAGGGAGACCTGCTCCGCGTTAAAGACTACCTGCTGCGTTGCGACGGGCTCACCAGCGGAGATACGCCCAATTACGAATACTCGCGCGCACTTCTTACCGTTACCAAGGACGGCCACGCGTTCGCTTCGATGCATCCCGAGAAGCGATTTTACAAAGCCAGCCAGGAGACGACGAGCTACGTCTCCATTCACCCCACGCTCGCCGAGGACCTCTACGTGGTTCTTACAGGGATCGACGAGGACACCGGCAAGGCGGTCATCGAAGTTTTTGTGAATCCTTTGGTGGTGTGGGTATGGATCGGTGGAGTCGTGGTATTCCTTGGCACCCTCCTGGCGCTCTTTCCCAGCCGGGTGGAGCGCGAGATGGCGGAAATTCGCCGCACTCAGGATATCGCCGTGTCAGCAGGCGATGCGGGTTAGGGGCTAGGGGCTAGGGATTAGGGGCTAGGGTTTGAATTCAACGCTCCTCGCCCAGGGACGGCGTGAGGCTGGGTGCTTAGGAAAATGAGCTGCCTGTCATCCTGAGCGATAGGAAAATAAACTGCTGTCATCCTGAGCGAAGCGAAGGATCTCCGTAGTTGTTTTTCGGTTTGACGACTTCAAATCACTGCAAAGATCCTTCGCTTCGCTCAGGATGACAGGTTTCTCCTATTCGAGTCACACTTTCTAAGGGATGTCCCGATTCGGCGCCTTTAGCAATCGGAGCGGGACGAGTTGGGGGATCACTTGCACGGAATTAGGCACGCGGCATGCGCATCGACGGTGGCAGTCCTGGTTATCGGCCTCAGCGTGGCTTCCATGACCCGCGCCGACAGCCCCAGAAAGCCGACGCTCGAATCGATCGGCGACCAGGTGATGTGCCTGTGCGGATGTGTTGCGACCTTGAATCACTGCCCGCATCGCGATTGCGCGACGGTGGCGGAAATGCGTCCTGTCATCGCCCAGGAAATCGCTGCGGGCAAGGACGAGACCACCATTCTCCAGGACCTGGCTATACGGTATGGCGTGCAAGTGCTGGCGGCTCCCCCGGCGCGGGGATTCAGCCTGACGGCCTGGATTCTGCCCAGCGTGGGTTTGCTGGCGGGGCTATCGCTGGTGGTTGCCGTGGCGCGCCGTTGGCGGAAACCGCGGCCGGCTCTCGCCGGCGCCGATGCCAAACCGCTGGACCCGAAGCTGCTGGCGGCGGTGGAAGAAGAAATGAAGGCTTCGGGGATGAGGGCGCGAGACTAAGGGTTTGATGAACCCATGTTTCCTTCTATTGCAGTTCTAATTGCTCTCGGCATGGCGGTATTCGTGGCGATGCCTTTGCTGGCTCGCGAAGGCGCGGCGGCGTCCAGCTTGCCGGTGGATGTCACGCCGCTCGCCGACTTGAAGCGGCGCCGGTTGGTGGTCTATGAGAACCTCAAGGACCTGGAGTTCGAGTACCAAGCCGGAAAACTCGCCGCCCCCGACTACGAGAGCCTCAGGCAAAACTACCTTGGCGAAGCCGCTACCCTCATGGCTGCCTCCCAAGAGGCTGAACAACTCAAAGAGATCGATGCTGTGCTCGAACACGAAATCGCCGCGCGCCGTGCCTCGCGGAAAGACCGCCTTCCCCAGGATTATGTTTGCCCCAAATGCGGCTTCGAGAACCCCCTTCCTGTGAAGTTTTGCGGGGAGTGCGGGACGAAGATCACGGATCGCCCGGGCCTTACTTAAAGCGAAAAACGACGCCAACGCTGGGAACGAAATTGTGACTCTTCCCTGTGATGATACTGGGCTGGCCGGTTATATAATCCCTGAGTTCCATTCGCACCGCGAAGTGCCGTTGGAAGACAATGTCGGCGCCGCCTCCATAATTCCAGGCGGATTGCCACCCGTTGTCCGCTTTGATGTATCCGCCGACAACCGCAGGGGCATTCGACGGACCGCTAAAGCGGTTGATCCCTAACCCGATAGTGAGAAACGGCTGGACCCGCGCTTTTGCCGAGAGATAGCGGACGTAATTGAAGGAGACCAGGTCGTCGCGATTGTAGCCGGCGAGCGGCGGCTGCGCGATCCCTATTATCGGCTGAGCAACGAAGTGGTAGAGGCTGTAAGAATAACTCGCTTCCAGAGCATTTAACCGCGTGAAACGGTAGCGTGTCCCGGCAAAAGGATGTAGCGTCTCGGGGAAGGAGCCAGTCATGGGGACAGATAAGGGTGGGCAGCCGGACGTTGGACAAGGGAGCACAGGGTTTCTAATGGTCTCAGTGCCGCTGCCACTATTTGAGAAAGAGGTGCCGCCTTCGAGGAAAAGCTCGAGTTTCGGTGATGGGCTCTGAGCGAAAGCCCAAGGGAACACCAAGAGGAGAAATAAAATTAAGGACGGGATGGTTCGAACGCTTTGCATATCGCTGCCCTCCAAGACCATCGCAGGTAATCAGCTTCTGAGCTTCAAAAAGGTCTACGGATTGTCTTGATTCTGTCAGCTTCACTATTCTTCTGGATGCATAACGCCTCGACTGGGATTTCCGCATGAGATCCGCCCTTAACTTTTTGTATACAGCCTCATAACCTCGGCTGGGGGTCATGCATCGGAGTTCCTTGTTTGCTGCGGGTGTTGTTTGCCGGACCGATTTAGTGTAAGTTGGCGGCGGACGACTGAAAACTGTCAACTGAGTACTGACGACTGTGTATGCGCAACCTCCGTTTGATCATCTCCTACGATGGTACCGACTTTCATGGCTGGCAGAGACAGCCAGACGCGCCGACGGTGCAGGAGTGCCTGGAATCGGCGATCGAGCGGATCCTGGGCGAGAAGGTCCAAGTCTCTGGGTCGGGGAGAACCGACGCCGGTGTGCATGCCCTGAATCAGGTCGCCAACTTCAGAACCGCCTGCAAAATCCCTTGTGAAAACCTCCTGAAGGCCTTGAATAATACTCTGCAACCTACTGTGCGCGTTAAAGATGTCAGGGAGGTGCCGCTTCGCTTCCATGCTCGATATGATGTGCGTTCCAAAACCTATCGTTATCGAATTCTCCAGGCGCCGGTCGCCTCTCCTTTTGTGAACCGGTTCGTTTGGCATTATCCGTTCCCTTTGGACGTCGTCCGCATGGCCCGGGCTGCGAAGCTCTTTAAAGGCGAGCACGATTTCACCAGCTTCGCGGCGGCCGAGGGTACGGTAGGCGAAGAGCGTTCTGCGACTACTTCCGTTTCACGGGGCAGCGCGGAGGCAACTCTGACGCGAACGATCTTTACCTCCCGCATTCTCCGCCGCGCCCGAACTTGTATGCTGATCTACGAAGTCACTGGCAATGGTTTTCTTCACCACATGGTGCGCACTATCGTGGGCACGCTGGTCGAGGTCGGGCGAGGGAAATTGGAACCAGTAGACGTCACACGAATTCTCCATGCTCGCGACAGGACGCTGGCTGGCCCCAGCGCTCCGGCGCAGGGGCTTTGCCTGGTCAAAGTTGATTATTAGCCTGCGTTTCGAAGTACGATTGGAGATGATTGGGGGGGGCTAAACAGGCTGCATAAGGACTGTGAACCGGTGTCATTCTGAGCGAAGCGAAGAATCCCTGCAGTTCGTCGAAACTGCAACTGCCGGGATTCTTCGCTTCGCTCAGAATGACAAGTGCAAGGGTTAGCTCAAGTAAATTTCAGTTCCACAACCGTGGTTTTCCCCGCGGGTAGTTGATAGCGTGCCAGGCCTCGCGCGGCGCGTGCGCCCGCAACTGGCGCGAGCGTTAAAGCTTCGCGTTGATCTACCACCAACTCGCCCTGGCAATCCGGCGGCAATGACAAACGCAGCTCGCGCCGGCCCGGCTTCCCACGACTGCTGAACCCGATGGGTCCCCGAACCGAATGAACCGTCAGCTCAAGCAACTCGAGATCGTCCGGCTGCGGGCGGATTTCGCAGCGCTGGAATCCCGGCAGCAAGGGCCGAATTCCCGCTAAGCTCATGGTTGTGACGTAAAGCGGAGCCACCGGGCAGTGACTCCATTCGTCACCCGAATCGGGTTGGGCGCGCCAGTTTTCCTGCAAGGTATTATTCAGCTCTACTGATTCCATTTTGGTCCACCGTTCGCGGAATTCTTTCACGATGATGTCGGCGCGTCGACCTTTACCCAAAGCCCAGAGCCGCCAGCCCGCGTTCGCCGGGTAGGAGAAGCCCATTTCCTTTGGGCAGTCAACGAGTGCCCGCAATGCTGCCGCGGTCTTCCCATCCGGGCACTGATCGAACAGAATCGCCGTGGCCAGCGAACGATCGCACATGCGCGGCGCGCCTTCTTCCGCGAGCCAAGGCAGGTTGTTAATGAACAAGCCTTGGCTCGGACTCCAGAAACGGCGCACGGCGGAGGTTTGAAGGGCGCGGCCGAAATCTCGCGCGGCCTGGGCACGGGCACGATCCCCGAATGCCTCGCAAAGGCCTGCCAGCGCATTTTGCAGCATGGCGGCGGCATAGAGGTTGAACGCGCATTGTTTGTGGCGCTGGCGTTGGTAAGCGATGTGATCCATCCACACGGCAGGCACGCCCAGATTCTCGACCCGGAGAAGACCTTCACTATCGACGATACTCTCGAGATACTGTGCAAACCTCAGCAGGCGCGGGTACGGCTCGCGCAGATCATACAGGTCGCCCGAGTAGAGATAGTGGTAATAGCAATCGAAGTTGAAACCGACGCCGTGATCGAGAAGCGGCCCCCAGTTTGTAAGTTGTAGCTGCCTTTCCATCAGCCGGGCCAGGCGATCGAAAGCGGGCCACGTGTCCAGGAAGTAGCCATCCACCGTAAGTCCCTGGCTGTAAGTGGAAACAAAGCGCGCGGGCAGGCGCGTTTCGCCCAGGTTCAGATGCACGACGTGGATCTGGTGGCCGCAATCACCGCTGTACTGCTGCCGTTCGCGTCCGCCGCCGTCCATAATGGTTTCCTGCGCGCAATTGTTCATGGTGTTGGTGGTGGCATCGATCAATCGCTGAATGGCCGGATCGGAGACTCGAACGCCGGGCGCCTGAGGCCAAGGAAAAACCCTGCGGCGCACGCCCACGTTTGACACCTTCACTTTGCCGGCGGCTCCGTGAATGTGGAGCTGCACCCAGCGGCAGCTTTCGAAATCGAATGTTTCAAAATGGTTAACACCTTCGCGGCAAGTGAAGCGAGCCCAACTGTGGAAGTGCGTGTTCAACAGCGCCGGGCCTCCGACTTGATGCGCCTCCTGAACCATAAGCTCGACCGCGGTCCCGGACGGCGCCTCGATAGTGAAATAAGGCCACCCCACCACCTGTTCGCTGAATTCAAAGGTCAGAGCAGCGCCCAACTGGCCGTCGAGTTCGACTTCCCATGAACCCGGCACGGCCTCCTTGGCCGCAGGGCGGCGATCCGCTCGAAAACTGTTGGGCGGCAGGAATTCGAAGTACTCCTCGACAGGCCGGAGCCATTCGATCCAACACGATTCCGCCAGGCGGGCTGCGGGTACCAGCGTCTCGCGCATGAAAGGAATGGGCCGGGCGCGCAATTCACAAATATCAGGCCCGGATTGAGCATCCAACAGGTAGTCCGGATAGTCGGAGCAGATCGGCGGCTTGTCCGGCGCGCACACCAGGGGCATGGCGGGCAGCCAATCGGCGTTCGGTGCGAAGCCCGGCGTTGACCAGCCGTCGGGGAAAAGGCGCGCGTCGAACTCTTCTTGCAGGCTGCGCAGATACCAGCGTTTGTAGTGGCCGGGGTTCCAGGCGCGCGCGAGGAAGGCGTGCCAGGTCTCGTCGGACACAATCGTTTGCTTCCGGCCATCGGCCGTTTCAACCTCCAGCCAAAACAGCAGCCCGCACTTCCCGGCCGGCCACGTGCCGTCCCCTTGACCATAATACAGTACTTGAACTCCCAGGGTGTTAGCACCTGATTGCAAAAGAGATGTTAGGTCCATGGGGTCCGCTTCCAGCCAGCGCGGGTCGCAGGGCGCCGACCCCCATTGCACCCGACGGCCATTCACCTCGAGCCGGTAACGGCTGTCGGCGGCGACCCATCCCTGAGCGCCGCGCGGCCGATCCGCCAAGTCGAGTTGGCGGCGGAAGAGCACAAAGGTGTTTTGCAGAGTGCGCTCGGAGGGATACCAGATCCAGCGTGCTGGCCTTAAATCGGGCAGCGAGTTTTTTCGGGGCGTGATGATTGGGATCGGAGCCTGAAGACCCGAGGCTGCTTGCGTTGCGCGCTCTTGCCGGCCGCGCGCGGAAAACACTGCGCTCGAGACCAATGCCGAGCCTTTGATGAATTCCCGTCGTTTCATGCGACCTCCTCATAGCTAGTCATCGCGGCGAGATTATGGCATGCAAGCCGGGCCGTCAGCAACGCGTCAGCAGCCCAACGGACACTGAAGCTTGAACTGTGAACTGTCGACTGTTAACTCTGTGTTGACTGTCGGCTGTAGACTCTGCAATGATTTAGGAGCATCGCAAGCGAGCAGCGAGGAGGTCGCGGTGGCTTTCACAGTCAAAGAGAAGAAACCTGGCCAGCGGGCCTGTGATCAGAAAGACGCCAAGGGCGAGTTCTGTATGGGCCACCTGAAGCGGTGGAATTACGACGATCGCCACCGTCTCGCCTCCACGGCGGACGAAGAGGAAGCTGTCAAGGATTTTGGCCCAGGCGCCGAGATTTACCGCTGCGAGCGCTGCCATACGATCTACCGGCCGGTCGTCGCTGACCATTCTACAGCCGGGCAGAAATTCGAGCAGCGACCGGTGAATTTGCTGGGAGCTTTTGGGAAGTCGAAAGTCGAAAGTCGATAGTCGAGAGTTGAAAGTCAATAGTCGAAAGTCGAAAGTCGAAGGGCGGCGTTCTGGGGCTTTTCGAATGGCCTGGTTCGGGCTGGAATAGAGCATCTACACCGCTCTCCCGCGAGACAAACCCTAACAAACTACAGCGATCCTTCGCTGCGCTCAGGATGACAACGCTGTTTTGGTTGCGATTTTCGAATTTCGAGTTTCGAGTTCCGCCGTTGAACATCCGAACAAAAGCTGAATTTTCTTTGGCGCTGATCACCGCCATCTGGGGGTTCACCTTTGTGATCGTCAAAGGTGCTCTCGCCGATGCATCTCCTTTGCCCTTTCTGGCCGTGCGGTTCATGCTGGCAGGGCTTCTCCTGCTGGTGATATTGGGGCGAGGCCGCGTGGGGCGGGGAACAATCCTGCCCGGATCAATCCTGGGATTATTTCTCTTTGGGGGCTACCTGTTTCAAACCTGGGGCTTGGTGTATACCACGCCTTCGAAAAGCGCCTTCCTGACGGGCTTCAGTGTGATCCTGGTTCCTATCATCATGATGCTGTTGGGCCATAAATTGGGGCCGGCGACCCTCCTCGGCGCAGTCCTGGGACTCGCCGGGATCTACCTGCTGGTGGCGCCCTCCGGGATGAGCGGTGTGAATCTGGGAGACCTACTCACGTTGGCAGGCGCAACCTCATTCGCGGTTCATATTGTGCTGGTGGGGCGCTATACGAAGAGATTCTCCTTTCTGCATCTCGTCCCTGTGCAGATTTTAGCGGTTGGCTTGCTTGCCTCAGTCGCCATGGTTGTTTTTCCGGCGCAAAAGTGGCATTTCAGCGCGCACCTGGCAGTGGCGATCCTGGTGACTGCGGTGCTGGCCACAGGAGTGGCTTTTTCCGTTCAGAATTGGGCGCAGCAATACACTCCTCCCGCGCACACGGCCCTGCTTTTCGCCCTCGAGCCGGTCTTTGCCGCCATCTCCTCCTGGCTGGTTGTGGGAGAACACTTCCGAGGCAGAACACTGGCAGGCGCCGGCCTGATCCTGGCGGGTATGGTGGTTTCGGAGATTTGGGGGGCGCGCGTGGCGAGCCCGGTGGAAGGATAGACGAGCTTCGAAATTCGAAAATCGAAATTCGAAATTCGAGAACCCCAAAACCCGCGATTTTCTCCAGGATGTACCCCACTCAAGGCAAGCGCGCAGCCTTTTTCCCAAGATACGATGAAGAACACGTCTTCGCGGGCCATGGCGAGCCCTCGGTTGAATTTTCGAATTTCGAGTTTCGATTTTCGAATTTCGAATCACGCCCGCTGCAGGGCGCGTTCGAAACCGGGCAGAGCGCGCTCGATGGTGCCGGGGGGGACGGTGAGTGATAAGCGAATGTACCCGCCGCGTCCAAAACCCGCGCCCGGTACGGCGAGGATGCCTTCGTCCATGAGGCTGCGCACGAAGGCCAAGTCATCCGGGACGGGCGCCTTGGGAAACATGTAAAAGGCGCCCTGCGGTTTGTTGACCTCATAGCCCATGCGGGTCAAGCCGGTCCAAAGCAGGTCGCGTTTCTCCTGGTACGAGCCAGGATCAATCCTGAGGTCGGCCACTTCCATCATGACCTGTTGCCAGATGGCGGGCGCATTGATGAACCCCAGCGTGCGATTGGCGAACGTGCAGGCGTTGCGAAGCGCGTCCACTTCCTCGAGCCTGGGCGAGAGAGCCAGATAACCAATCCGCTCCCCAGGTATCGCCAGGGCCTTGGACCATGAGTACGTGACTACGGCGCGGCGGACCACGGCCGGAATCTCAGGCAACGTCAGACCGTCGAAGGTGAGGGATCGATACGTGTCGTCAGCGATCACGGTCACGGGGTGATCGAGGCCGGAAATCAGCGTTTCCAGGTCGCGCACGAATTCGCCGGAGTAAACGGCGCCGGTGGGATTGTTGGGCGAGTTGAGAATAATTGCTTTGGTGCGCGCGGTGATGGCGGCCTCGATGCGGGCAAGATCTGGGCGAAACTGGCCGTCGGTTTCTACCAAGACCATCCGCCCGGAGTGGTTCTGAATGTAGAACTGGTACTCAGGAAAGAAGGGCACCAGGATGATGACCTCGTCGCCGGGGTCGAGCAGGGATTTCAGCACCACGTTAATGGCGCCGGATGATCCCACCGTCATGAGAATGTGATCGGCCGTGTAAGCCAGCCCTGTGCGCCTCGAGAGCTGCTGCGCAATCACGCTCCGCACGGTAGGATAACCTGCATTGGGCATGTAGGCGTGGCTGCGGGGCCGATTCGCCTCAACCACGCGCCGCAATGCGGAGATCACTTCTTGCGGCGGCTCACCGGCGGGATTTCCCAAGGTAAAATCGAAGACGTTTTCTTCGCCGCGCTCCCGCTTCATCCGGTCGCCGATCTCGAACATGCGCCGGATCCAGGAAGAATGCTCCATCTGTTCCGAAATGGTTTTGCCGATGCTCATGTTGGATTTCTACGCTCGCGACCCCCTCACCCGGCCCTCCCCGGCTGATGAAAACGCCGGCTGACGGCCACCCTCTCCCCCAAGGGGGCGAGGGCTGTTCTTCATGGAGAGATGCGACTATAAACTTCCGTGCTGCCCACTATAATATTGCCGGCCAGTTGCAGTCGTTCGATTGCCGCATCGGGTTTATCGAAGCGGAAGATCATGACCGCCGTATCGCCGCGGCCGAAGGTGAACGCATACATGTACTCGATGTTGATGTCGGCGTTGTCGAAGACAGCCAGCAATTCAGCCAGGCCCCCTGGCCGGTCGGGCACCTCGACGGCAACCACCTCAGTGACGTTCACCACGTACCCGGCCTCCGCGAGAAGCCTGTCGCCTTTTTGCCAGTCGGAAACGATGAGGCGCAGGATGCCGAATTGCTCGGTGTCGGCCAAGGTGAGGGTGCGAATGTTGATCCCGGCTTGCGCCAGGAGACGACACGGTTCCGTCAACTGGCCCGGCTTGTTTTCGAGGAAGAGCGAGAGTTGATGAATCTTCATATATTCCGCCGATCGATGACCCGTTGCGCTTTTCCCTCGCTGCGCTTGAGAGTCTGAGGCGCGACGAGCCGGACCTTAACCCGCAGGCCCAACGTCTGGCTCAAAGTATGAGCAAGCTTGTTGTGCAGGTTCTCGAGCGCGGCCACCCGGTCACTCGCCACCGGGGGCGTAACCTCCACTTGAACCTCCAACTGGTCCAGCCCCGCCTCGCGCGTCAGGATAATCTGGTAATGCGGAAGCATGCCTTCCACCGCCAGCAGAGCCGTTTCCACCTGCGAGGGGAAGACGTTGACGCCGCGAATGATGAACATGTCATCGCTGCGCCGGCTGATGCGACGAATGCGGCGCAGAGTCCGGCCGCAAGGACATGAGCCGGGCACGAAGGCGCTGATGTCGCGAGTGCGATAGCGAATCATCGGCATGGCCTGCTTGCTGAGGGTGGTCAGAACCAATTCGCCTTCCTCTCCCTCCGCAACCAGCCGGCCGGTTTCGGGAGCGATGATTTCCGGATAGAAGTGGTCTTCGAAGATGTGCAGACCCGCCTGGCAAGGGCATTCGATGCCCACGCCGGGACCCGTGATTTCAGTAAGTCCGTAAATATCGAAGGCCTTGATTCCGGCGGCGGTTTCGATGTGCCGGCGCAAGGAGTCCGTCCAGGGCTCCGCGCCGAACACTCCCACGCGCAGCGGCAGTTCGGCTACGTTCACCTCCATCTGGGCGGCGCGGTCCAGCAAGTGGAGGAAGTAAGACGGCGTGCAGCAGATGGCCGTCACCTGGAAGTCTTTCATCACCATGATCTGGCGATCGGTATTGCCGCCGGAAATAGGAATCACCGTCGCCCCAAGCGCCTCGGCGCCGTAATGCGCCCCCAGCCCACCGGTGAACAGACCGTATCCGTAGGCGTTCTGAATGATGTCGCGGCGACCCAGACCGCACGCCAGAAACGTCCGCGTCATGGCGTCGGTCCAAACGCCCACATCGTGTTGGGTGTAGCCGACTACGATTGGCTTGCCCGTGGTTCCGCTGGATGCGTGCAGCCGGACGATCTCTTCCAGGGGGCTGGCAAACAGGCCGAAAGGGTAGGTGTCGCGAAGATCCGCTTTCACCGTAAAGGGAAGATTGGCCAGGTCTTCCAGGGTTCGCAGATCTTTCGGCCGCAGATTTCGCTCGTTCATCCGCCGGCGATAGAGTTCGACGCGTTCGTAAGCTCGGGCTGCGGTAGCCTGGAGGCGGCCCAACTGCAAATCGCGCAATTGAGCCGACGGCATGTAATCCGGCGCGCTGGTAGGGTGAACGTCGGAAGAGTTTTCGCGCATAAGTTGTTATGTGGTGCGGGCGTCCCGCCTGCTGTGGCGCGGGCATCCTGCCCGCGAGCTCTCGCGGGGGCGAGACGCCCCCCCGACAGCGGGCGGGACGCCCGCACCACGGTTCTCAAGACAGGAGACTCCGTCCTGCCTCCCGGCCCACGGCCAAGGCGTGCAGATTGGCAGCGTGCAGTTTTTCCGCCAGATTCCGCCGGATTGCCTCTGTCCAGGCTTCCTCCGGGAAAGGCAGCCACACGCTCAAGCAGCCGATGAGGGCGACGTTGAGGCTACGCTTGTCGCGCAAGCTGCTTACCGCAACGGCGCCGGGCGTGATCAGCCTGCCGCCTTCCCGCAATCTCCAGCGGTTGGGATCGACCTGGTCGGGCGATAGGACCAGAAGATAGTCGGCTTCTCCCGGAGGCACCATGGGACTGTAGACTTTCTCACCAAACCGCACATCGCTGGTTACGGATCCCCCGCGCTGGCTCATGCCGTGGATTTCGCTCTTCTTCACGTCCAGTCCGGCCTCGAACGCCACCTCGGCGACGATGTCGGAGGCCTTCAGAACTCCTTCGCCCCCCAAGCCGGCAATCACGATGTTGGTTACCATAGTATTCACCGACCGCTGTCATTCCGAGCGGAGCGAGGAATCTCGCTCTGAATCCTGGTGCGGTCCGCACGAGGCCAAGTCGTTAGAGCACAGAGCGAGATTCCTCGCTCCGCTCGGAATGACAGCGTATTGGGCGCGGAATGACACCGTATTGCGCTCGGGATGGCAACTCATTCGCGCCTGTATCGCTAAGTATCCCCGGCAGAGGTTTCACATTCCGCCGCGGCCCGTTCGTACTCCTTGATCTTGCCTGCCGCCAACAAACAGTTCCGACGCGCCACGATCACCGTGAGCTTTCCGCCGGCGAGGCTGGCAGCCACCAACTCTTGAAAGGCGGCAGGATTGGCCGTCGGATCGGTCACCTGCACGCTGGGAATTCCGAGCGAACGCACCAAATCCTCAATGACGACTTTGCCGGTGGGATGGTGTTCGAGGGTTCGGCCGGTTCCCGGATGCTCCTGCATCCCTGTCATCGCCGTGGTGCCGTTGTCGAGGATAATGACGACGTGGCCGGTGGGCGGGGGATTGTAGAGCATTTCCACCAAGCCGGTAATGCCGCTGTGGATGAAGGTGCTGTCGCCGATGGTGCTGACGACCCGGCGTGCCTGCTCGGGCGGCAGCGCGTGCCTCAGGCCGAGGCCCACGCCAATGCTCGCGCCCATACAGACGCACGAGTCCGTGGCCTCGAAGGGCGGCATCACGGCCAGCGTGTAGCACCCAATATCGCTGGCGACAATGCAGTCGAGGTTGTGGAGCGCGCTGAAGACGGAGTGGTGTGGGCAGCCCTGGCACAATTGCGGCGGCTTTCCGGGTGGAGGAATCGGCTCCGGAGAGTTGTCCCCAGCCAGGATGCGCCGGACGCGATCCACGTTCAGTTCGCCAAAACGATACGCCTCCGCCTTGCCTTCGACCGCCATTCCCGCCGCGCGAATAGCTTCGACGAGGTACGGATCCCCTTCTTCGATCACGACGCAACGCGATACCCTGGTTACAAAATGGCGGATGGTCTCGAGGGGCAACGGATAAGTCATCCCCAGCCTCAGCACCGCGGCCCCCGGCGCCGCTTCCCGAGCATGCATGAACGAGATCCCGGAAGTAATGATCCCCAACGAGCGGTCCCCAGCCGTTTCCCGGTTCGGCCCCTCGGCTTCGTTCCATTCCAGGATGCGGGCCAGCTTTTCCCGCAGGCGGCGATGGGCCGGCCGCGCATTGGAGGGAACCATCACCCGGCCTTTCATATCACGGACGAACCTCGCCGGGGTGTCGGGCGGCACTGACCTTCCCGCCGGGCGAACCACGGCCTTGGAGTGACATACGCGGGTCGTGAGCCGGAGAAGCACGGGAATTCCCCATCGTTCGGAGACCTCGAGGGCCAGCAACGTAAAGTCGTAAGCTTCCTGGGAGTCTGCCGGCTCGAGCATTGGCACCCCCGCCGCTACGGCGTAACGGCGGTTATCCTGTTCGTTCTGGCTCGATGCCATTCCGGGATCGTCAGCCGAAACCACCAGCAATGCGCCACTCACGCCGGTGTAGGTGGCCGTGAACAAGGGATCGGCAGCCACGTTCAGGCCAACGTGTTTCATGGTGACCAGGGCTCTGGAATTGGTAAAGCCGACCCCGAGCCCCACTTCCAGGGCGACTTTCTCATTAGGCGCCCATTGTGCACGGCCTCCCAACTGGGAAAAAGCCTCCAGAATCTCCGTGGAAGGCGTACCCGGATACCCCGTGCCCAGGGTGACGCGTCCGTCGCGCGCCGCCAGAGCCACGGCCTCGTTCCCGCTCAATAACAGTCTCTCCGGTTCGCTCATCCGTTACCTCGCGACCGGCAATTCTAACCTTGCCGGTGAGTGTAATCAATTGATATATCCGATCGCCAATCCGTCGGTAACGGCGGCCGGTGTAGGGGGACGGCTTGCCGTCCCCGTCGCCAAGCGGACGGTCGGCGGGTAGGGCAAGCCCTACCCCTACACCGTTCTCGCGTATTCACCGGTAGCGGAAAGCGACGCGCCAACTCCGCCGCTTCGTGACCGTGCACGGGCAGAGCCTGTCCGGAGCGCAGCGAAGGAATGCCGGTACCAACTGGAATTGAGTTAATAGCATCCAATGAAATAGGTGTTACGCCGTTACCTGAGGCCGATGAGTTGCGTCAAATGCAAGTAGGGCTGTATCCAGGTAATGCTATAATCATTCACTGCGGCCGTTGAGGGCCTGGGAAGCAAATGAGAGGAGAGCGAGGAATGAGCACAAAGGGACGCAAGGTCCTCCCGGCTTTCGTCATTTTGGTGACGCTGGGGATCGGAATCTTGATCGGCACGGTGGTTTCTCACGGTGTGCGTGCCGCCAAGACGTCGCCAGCGGCTATGGACGCTAAACCGCTGCCCGCTCCCTCGCCGGCAGAGCTATCGAATTCCTTTGCCCAGGTTGCGGAGCAACTTTCCCCTACGGTCGTAAATATTAATACCGAAAGCACGGTTCGCGCCTCTCGCCGCCGCTTTCATGCGCCCGATGATTCGCCCTTCGGCGATTTCTTCGATAAGTTCTTCGACTCGCCGGGCGCGCCGCAAGGAGACTTTCGGCAGCAGAGCCTGGGCTCCGGCGTTATTTTGAGTCCCAGTGGCTACATCCTGACAAACTATCACGTGGTCACCCAGAGCGGCGAAGATAAGCCTGTGGATCGCATCATCGTCTACCTGCGCGGTGACGATTCCACCAAGCATCCAGCCAATATCGTGGGCTTTGACAGGGAGACAGACCTCGCGATTGTCAAGATCGCCGCGGACCAGACGCTGCCCACTGCTTCTTTGGGTGATTCGGATGCCATGCGGGTGGGTGATTGGGTGCTGGCCATCGGAAGTCCTTTTGGCTTGGATTCCACCGTTACGGCCGGCATCGTGAGCGCCAAAGGGCGTGACATCGAGGGCGGAGTGGAGGGTCAGTTCAAACGCTTTATTCAAACCGACGCGGCCATCAATCCCGGCAATAGCGGCGGACCTCTGGTCAACCTGGCAGGGCAGGTGATTGGAATCAATACAGCAATCGCTACCCAACGGGGCACCTACGACGGCGTAGGCTTTGCCATCCCCTCCAATACCGCGCGGAAGGTCTATAACGCTCTGATCACCTCCGGCGCAGTACACCGCGGGGCGATTGGTGTTTCGTTCTATAGCGCCAGCAATCCCGCCATGCTGCGAAGTTTCGGGACAGATCACGGCATTGTGATCAACGGCGTTGAACCCGGTAGCCCTGCCGAGCGCGCCGGCTTAAAGTTCGGAGATGTTATCCTCAGCGTCGATGGGAAAGCCATTCGGAGTGCCGACGAGTTGGTTGCCATCGTCTCGGAAACCGGAATCGGCAAGAAGCTTCGCATGGAGTACCTTCGCGAGGGAAAACGGCTGAGCGCCGACGTCGAGGTGGGTGACCGCAATAAGATCGTGGCTGAATACGAGGGTGCCCCAGCCTCAGTCCAGTCCGCGGGAGCCCGGGAGGAGCAAGCCTCCGGTACGTTCGGGCTTTCCGTAAAGAGTCTAACTCATGAGCAGGCGCAGGACCTGGCGGACAAACTCCATCTGGACAGCCAGCAGGGAGTCCTGGTCATGAACGTCCAGTCAAGCGGATTCGCTTTGGACCTGGGCGTTCATCATGGCGATATCATCCTGAGCATTAACCATCATCCGGTCACTTCGGCCGAGGAGTTTAACCGCTTGCAATCTTCCCTGAAATCCGGAGATGATGTGCTGTTACTGATCGCGCGGGGCAGCGGCCCGCACGCGTACACTACGCTGTTCCTGGCGGACCGCCTGCCGTGACCGCAAGTTTGCGTTGATGCGATGCACCCGGACCGTCCTGGTGGCGGCAATGTAAAATCGCATCGGGCTCGCATTGGCGTTTTGGAATCTGAGCTTTGAGATACCTCTAACTCGCGTTATTCCAGAACCGAGGAAACAGAGTTTGAATTATTGGATGAAGAAATCATTCGCAGGGTGGGCGCTCTTTGCCGCCCTTGCTTGCCTAGCCGCAGCTCCGCTTCGCGCCGATACTACCGCGCAACAGAAAAGCCCCTCGACGAGCCCGCAGAAGCCCCAGGCAGTCTCCAAGAATCCCGCCCATAAGACCTCAGCCTCTTCCAGTCAACACACTTCCGTCCGCCGCTCGGCCAAGCATCGCCCGCCTTCTAAGGCTGCCCTCGCAGCCGCGGCGCGCCGGCGGCGCTCTCTGATGCGTCCGGAGTCGGATCGAATTGGAGAGATCCAACAAGCCCTTGTTAAGTCAGGCTACTTGAGTGGGGAGCCTACCGGCCGCTGGGACGATCAGACGCGCGAGGCGATGCGCCGCTATCAGGCTGATAACGGCTTTCCGGTGACCGGCCTCCCTGAGGCAAAATCTCTGATGAAACTCGGCTTGGGTCCTCATCCGCTGCCTCCGGATCTCGATACCAGTAACGTCGCCAAAGCCGGCGCCAACGGGAACGCCGCTGCAGCCCCTAACGCCCCAGCCGAATCCCCCACGCCGAATCCCCAGCCGAGTTCGCCCCCGCCGGCCTCTCCGCAGCCGTGACCGGTAGCACCGGTACTTTTGCCTGTGCCACCTGCCCGTCTGCCTGTTGCCTTGCTCCACCTCTAAGTATCGATCTGCGCACGCTGCAGCCGGTCGCTGTAATCCACGTAGACCGCTTTCCATTCGGAGTAGAAATCCAGCGCCGCGGTGGCTGCTTCGCGGTGGCCGTTGCCGGTTTGCTTGGTGCCGCCAAAAGGCAAATGAGTTTCGGCGCCGATGGTGGGAGCGTTGACGTAGAAAATGCCGGTCTCCATGTCGCGCATGGCCTGGAATGCCCGGTTAACGTTCCTGGTGTAGATGGAAGAGGAGAGCCCGTAGACGACTCCATTGCCGATTTCAATGGCTTCCTCGAGGCCGGCACAGGGGATGATGGAAACCACCGGGCCGAAGATCTCCTCGCGGCAAATTCGCATTTCTGGCTTGCAATCGCCGAATAGGGTTGGCGTGTAGAAACATCCAAAATCGTAGTCGCCGCCCGTCAGGCGCTCGCCGCCGCAAAGCAGCCTGGCTCCCTCATCCTTGCCGATTTCTACGTATTCCTCGACCGTTTTCAGTTGGTTTTCGTTAATGACAGGGCCCATCTGCACTGAGGGATCGAGCCCGTTGCCCACCTTCAGCGCGCGGGCGCGAGCCACGTACTTCTCGACGAACTCCCGGTACACGTCCTTGTGCACGGCAATGCGGCTGGAAGCGGTGCAACGCTGCCCGGTGGTGCCGAAGCCGCCCCAAATTGCGCCATCCACCGCCAAGTCCAGGTTTGCGTCCTCCATAACCATGATGATGTTCTTGCCGCCCATCTCCAGGCAGGCGTGCTTGAAAGTGCCCGCGCAAGCCTCGGCCACCTTTCGGCCCACCTCGGTCGAACCCGTGAACGAAACCACTCGCACATCGTCGTGGGAAAGCAAGGCAGTGCCGACCTCTGAACCGCTCCCCGTAACCAGGTTCACCACCCCGCGGGGGACTCCCGCCTCCGCGAGCGTCTGGACGAGGTTGTACGTCGAAAGCGGAGTGTCGGTGGCGGGCTTGATCACTACCGCGTTGCCGCAAATGAGCGCCGGCATGATCTTCCAGGACGGAATGGCCATGGGAAAATTCCAGGGCGTCACCAGCGAGCACACCCCGATCGGGCTGCGTACCCACATGCAGAACTTGTTGGGCAGTTCGGAAGTGGTGGTTTGCCCGAAAAGGCGCCGGCCCTCCCCAGCCATGTAATACGTCATGTCGATGGCTTCCTGAACGTCGCCTCGGGTCTCCTCCAGGACCTTGCCCATTTCGCGAGTCATCTGCTCCGCATACTCTTCCTTCCTCTCGCTCAGCAGACGCGCGGCGCGGTAGAGAATTTCGCCTCGTTTGGGAGGCGGAGTCAGCCGCCAGGTCTTGTACGCGTCCTTGGCCGCTTGAATGGCATCTTTCACGTCCTGCCGGCTCGATTTCTGAAACATTCCCACCAGTTCGCGGCGGTCGGCTGGATTGCTGTTATCAAATGTGAGCCCGCTGGCCGATGGTACCCATTCACCATTAATGTAGTTCTTGAAGATTTTCGGCGGTGCCATTGTGTTGTCCCCCTTTGAAACGAAAACTATAACAGAGGCCTGTGAGGGCTTCAACCCTGCAGGGAAGGGGAATGCCCTCTGCCTTGAAAACGTGTAGGGGTAGGGCTTGCCCCACCCGGCTCATGAGGGGACGGCAAGCCGTCCCCCCACCAGCAAAACCCGGGAATCGCTTTCATGGTTTCCGGACGCCCGTCAGTCGACGGGCACGAGCGTCTGCTTTTAGATCCGCCGCGCGGGCATTCCTTCGCCGCCATAGAAAGGACTCCCCTCCTCAGCGGGAGGAGGGACCGGGGGGGGCCGTCGCCTCTGGGCTGGACCTCGCAGCCGGTACGACTGCAGTCGCGCCGGCCCAATCGCGCGGTTTCGAGCCCTCTTGATCGGGGGCAGGGAAGAGCCTAAAGTTATTCACAGGCGTGTCTGATAATATTTAGCGCGATGGCTGCGAGTTAACATAACATCTTTTCCGCAGAATCCTCCGGAATTTCCACAGAACCGGCGGAAACATAGAAAATGGAAACTGGAAAATGGAAAATAGAAACTGGAAGATCGAAACTGGGTTCGAAGCCGGATTGCGCAACAGGCATCCTTGTACGCCATTTTCCAGTTTCCATTTTCCAGTTTCCGCTTTCTCCGGTTGCCCACATTGCGCGGGATATGTTAGCTTTAAGGCTCATGTCGGCGCGTCGACATAGCCATGCCTCTTCGTGAGACGGAAGCGATCGTACTAAGGACTTACCGGCTGGCGGAAGCGGACAAGATTGCTTCGCTCTTCACACGCCAGATGGGACGCCTTCGGGCGGTGGCCGCCGGGGCTCGCCGCACCAAGAGCCGTTATGGCGCCGCGCTGGAACCCTTGAGCCACGTTCGGGCGTTCATTTACGAGCGCGAAAACCGCGATTTGCTGCGCATGAATTCCGCGGAATTGATTGAGTCCTTCTTCGATATGCAGAAGGACTACCGGGTTCAGTTGGCAGCCCAATACCTCGCGGAAGTGGCCGAGCGCATGATTCCGGAGAGAGAGCCCAACGACCGGCTGTTTCGCCTGTTCCTGGCCGTGCTGCGGAGCTTGAAGCATTCCGGTGAAGTCACGCGTCCGCTGCTCTACTTTGACTACTGGCTCGTTCGCCTGGCGGGCTTTTTGCCTGACTTCGATCTCTGCCAGAACTGCGGGCGGGCGCTCGGCGAAACCGGCGGGTTCTACCTTCCCGGGTCGGAGGGTCTGATCTGCGACAACTGCCGAACCGGCGTGGCGGGCCAGCGAGTCTCCGTCGCGCCCGCCGTGCGAGCGGGGTGCCAGAAGCCGCTCGAGCGTTGGATCGCGGAAGAGAAGGCCCCGGCGGGTTGCCGCGAGGCTCGCCGCTTCCTCGAGGATCTCATCGAAACGCACGCCGAGCGAAAACTCGTGACACGTGCGATGATGGAAGAGGCGGTGTAGAGCAGGGGCCGGGTGCCGGGTTTCAGGTGTCGGGGAAAAAGCTGTCAGCCGTCAGCGATCAGCTTTCAGCAAACAGTTCTCAGTTGTCAGTTTTCAGTTCTCAGTCAAAGGACAATTTGGCGGTCTTAGGTTTCCCCTGAAAGCTGATAGCTGATAGCTGTCAATTATACAAGATATTTAAAATCAATACGAAATGGCAACTAGACAAAGTAAAACTTCAAATTTAGATAAAGCCCCACTTACCTTCCAGGAGATGATTTTCCGGCTCAGCCAGTTCTGGGCTGGGCTGGGATGTGTGGTGGCTTTGCCCTACGACCTCGAGGTCGGAGCGGGCACGATGTGCCCCGAGACGTTCTTTCGTGTCCTCGGGCCGCAGCCTTGGCGAGTGGCTTACGTGCAGCCTTCACGCCGGCCCGCCGACGGCCGCTACGGTGAAAATCCCAATCGCCTGCTCAAACACACCCAAATGCAGGTCATCCTGAAACCCCCACCCGCGGAAGTCCAGGATATGTATCTCGCGAGTTTGGAGGCGATCGGAATCGAAGTCCGCCACCATGATATTCGCTTCGAGGAGGACAACTGGGAGGCGCCCACCCTGGGCGCCTGGGGCATTGGCTGGCAGGTCGTGCTGGACGGCCTCGAGGTCTCCCAATTCACCTACTTCCAACAGTCCGGCGGATTGGACCTCGAACCGATCAGCGTCGAGTTAACGTACGGACTCGAGCGCATCACCGCGTTCCTCCAAAACGTCGAGGACGTTTACCACATACGCTGGAACGAATCCGTGACCTATGGCGATATGCGGCAATCCGAAGAACTGGAATTTTCCGTATACGATTTTGAGAAGGCGGACCCCGAAGTTTGCCGCAAGATTCTCGATCTCTATGAAGGTGAGGCAACACGATTGCTGGCGGAGTACGAGCAGGAACGCCGCTCTGCAATTGTGTCAGACGAGATTGGCCCGAGGCCATCGCCTATTGTCGGTAGGGAGGAAATTTCAAGTTATACTTTAACTGTGCAATGCTTTCCGTTGCGCAAGGTCTATGACCTAACCCTGAAATGTTCCCACTTGTTTAACATCCTCGACGCGCGCGGAGCCATCAGCGTCACCGAACGCGTGGCGTTGATCGCCCGAGTCCGAAAGCTAGCCTGTTCAGTCGCCGCCATCTACGTCGAGCGCCAGACGGCGCAGGAGGTGACGGCGTGAGAGAGGACAACGTAAATCAGCATAATCATCACCCGGGCGAAGGTGTCGAGCCGCCTCAACCCAGGACTGTGGGTGGGGCTGATCAGCCTGGGCGGAGTTCAAGTAAGACGGGCGGCGCAAAACGCAGGATGGGGAATGGCCCTGAGACATTGCCGTTGCTCCTCGAAATCGGGTGTGAGGAAATCCCCGCGCGTTTCCTGCGCGATGCCGAAAGGGGCCTGGGCGAGAATGTCCAAGCGGCCATCAGCGAAGCGCGCTTACTGCTTGACGCGAGCGGCGGGGCGGTTCGCGAACCGCCCCTTCGAACCTACTCGACGCCGCGCCGCCTCGTCGTGCATCTGCCCGCCGTGTTAGCTCGGCAGTCGGACCGGGTCGAAGAGATTCTGGGTCCCCCGGTTAAAGTGGCAGTGAACGCGGAGGGCAAGTACACGCGGGCTGCGGAGAGCTTTGCGCAAAAGAACTCGGTCCGCCTCGAGGATCTGGTTCGCACGACCACCCCGAAGGGTGAATACCTGGCGCTTCGGAAGACTACCCAGGGGCGTCCGGCCTCTGTGGTGCTGCCGGAAATCTTGCCCGCCGCCATCCTGCGCCTGGGGTTTCCCAAGAGCATGTACTGGCTGGAAAAGTCCGACCCGCGATTCGTGCGGCCCATTCGCTGGGTGCTGGCAATCCTCGGAGAAGGGAAGCGAGCTGAGGCGGTGAGGTTTGAAGTCCTGGGCGTTGACTCCGGCGATTTCACCTTCGGACACCGCGTCTACAGCAAGGGCAGAATCACCGTAAAGGGTTTCCGCGATTACGGCGCCAGGCTGCGCCGCGCCTTTGTCGAGTTCGACCCGGAGAACCGCCGCCAGACGCTTCGAACAGAAACTAATGTATTGCTTGAAGATTTCCTGGTTCTTGTTGAGGACTCGGACCTTGAAGAATGGCTGGTAAACTCCACGGAGTGGCCTTCGGCGATCCGCGCAGGCTTTGACGAGCGGTTTCTCTATTTGCCGCGGGAGATTCTGACCACGGTGATGCGCGATCACCAGAAGTACTTTGCCGTGGAAAACCGTGAAGGAAAACTTGAACCTTACTTCGTTGCCATCCTCAACGTCGATTCCGATGAGCGCGGGCTGATCCGGCAGGGGCACGAGAGGGTTCTCGAGGCGCGCTTCAGCGACGCGGAGTTTTTCTGGGATGCGGACCAGCGCCTGCCCCTGCGCGATCAGCCGCCTCGTCTCGAGAAGGTCACCTATCAAGCGAAATTGGGCAGCTACGCCGACAAGGTCCGGCGCATGCACGCCATCGCCTCGCGCCTCTCCGGCAAACTCGAAGCTCAGGGAATTCTGCAGGCAGGGCAGTGCGAGCAGGTGTCGAGGGCTGTCGAACTCTGCAAGTGCGACCTGACCACCCAGATGGTGCAGGAGTTTGCGGAACTGCAGGGCGTGGTGGGCGGACTCTACGCAAAAGCTCAAGGAGAACCTGAAGCCGTGGCGACGGCGATCTACGACCACTACCTGCCGCAGGGAGCGGAAGACAAGTGCCCACGAACCCTCCTCGGCGCTCTGGTCTCTCTGGCCGACAAACTCGATGCGGTCGTGGCCGGATTCGCAGTTGGTAACGGACCCACCGGATCGAGCGACCCCTTTGCGATCCGGCGCCAAGCCAACGCCGTTATTAAAGTACTACTTGAATTATCGGCTTCTATCGAATTGGATTCAGAAATAGAATTTGAATTGAGTTCTCTCGGTGAAAGGCTGACTTTTACGTCCGTCGAAGTCGCGGAAGCAATCCGGAAATTCATGCGGGAACGTCTGACCTTCCATCTCGAGGCGGTCGCCGGTTTGCGCTACGACACGGTGCGCGCTGCGATGGGCGCTCGTCAGGCTGTGTTCGAGCCCTCCCAGGTTCTGGCGCGAGCGCGGGCCATTGAGCGGATCCGTTCGAGCGATGATTTCCTCAGTCTTTCGCAATCCGCCAAACGCATTCGCAATATTCTGAATAAGTCCGCCCAGCCGTCCGATTTTGAAGGCCGGGAGTTCGACCCTGCGCGACTTGAGGAGGGGCCGGAGCGCGACCTGTACGCGGCGTACGAACGAGTTCGGGATGACGCGGCGCAGAAGCGCTCGGCAGGCGATATCCACGCTGCACTCGAGTCCGTCGCTTCGCTGCGCGCTACTGTGGACCTCTTTTTCGATAAGGTGCTGGTCATGGCCGAGGACCCTGAGGTGCGCAGAAACAGGCTGCAGTTATTGATTGCGTTGGATAGGCTTTTCACGGAAGACGCGGACTTATCCCTGATTGAGAAGGCCAATGTCGACGCGCCGACATGAGAGAAACGCTTCGACAGCCAGTGAGCGATTCGCTTGTAGCCGGGAGGCGAGTTGTGGCATGGTGTTCAGTGTGAGAAGGATCAGCTATGAAAGTGCGATTGCTAGTCGAATTCGATAACGAGACTAAGCGGTGGTCAGCAGTATTTCCCGAACTGCCTGGTTGCGCTTCTGCGGGCGATACGGAGGAGGAAGCGGTGCGCAACGCCAGGGAAGCGTTGGAACTGTGGTTTGAACCTTCCGAAATCAAACCTGCCGAGGGCGCGAAACTGCTCGAAGTGTCGCTCCCATGAGCCGCAGTTTCCCGTCCTTAAGAGGCGACTTTACGCCGCCGCTTGGCGAGGTAAACTCGCCGCTACGAACTCAAACTGAAACGCGACCGGACACTTCAGTAGTTGCTTGCGCAGGTCTTTCGGAGTAGTATTCACCTGACAAGAAGAGGCCCGATTTACGGCCGGACCATTTCTGATGCTGTAGGGGTGCTAAATCCACGGCATCAAGGAAATGTGCCCGATACAAGAGTTACTTGAGCCTGCCTGCGAAGATATGGCCGTCTCGGATGCACGTTTCGATAAACTCGCAAATAGGGTAGAGGATCTTGCTCAACAGCTAATAAAGGTCAGGGAGCGCCTTTCAAGGATTGAAGGTGCCAACTCAAACCGACCAACGTTGCAGACCATTCTCTATTTTGGAGGTGGAGCGGTTGCTTTATGTCTGCTCACCTATTTAGCATGGCTTGGCGTAGAAACTTACAACCACAATGGGCAGTTGGCACAGATCCAAACGAAGGTCAGTACAATCGAAAAAAATTCCCAGGGGTTATCTGAGGGAATTGAGGCTTTTGAAAAGAGGACAACCGACCAACTTGAGAGCATCAATGCTGAGCTTCGCGTTTTACGCTCTGTGAAGTCTCCAGCTAAGGTCCTCAATGAGATTAAAGACCTGAAAGCAGGAGCACTCGCCAAGAATCTACCGGCCCTTCGCCGGGTGGCAGAGTTGCCCGTCGGACAGGTAAAACCAAGCATACCCGAGCTACGTGAAGTCACCTATAATCTGAGAAGTGTCGACGAATCTTCGGAAGAGTATTGGCCGACAGTCCTACAGTTTATTCAGTTCGCCAGCTCCGCGATGGCACCAGCGCAGGATGTTCCGCCTCCCGGGTTCATAAACATAAGAATCAGTCAAAGCCATTGTAGTCCCTCCATTGCGGGTCATTGCATCGTGGCCTCACACAGAGCCATATTGCTGGATGGAGGCAGCATGCCTAATTCGATGTTTGACCACTGCCGAGTCATATTTACTCAGAATGCAGTGGACCTGAGAGGCAGCGTTTTTAATGAGTGCGTTTTCGAAATGCCTGTTTCCTCCGCGCCCACCCCGTACCTAAAGAACGTAACAAAGGTACTGTTGGCCAGCAACCTGTCTAACGTTTCGTTCCCAAAATCGTAATTCTGCCAACACACATGTAGGACACCGCCGATGGTTCTTCTCCATTGCAAAATCCCAGCAAATGCGCCAAAATCGTGGGTCGCTCAGCCGCCACGAGAACGCTAAGGGCTCTCGATCAACCTTCAGTGAGCTGAAACCTGAAAGCTGATAGCTGAAAGCTGAGGACTGAAACTGAAAACTGAAAACTCAAAGGAGTACTCATGGAAAAATACCTTTATTTCTTCGGGGACGGGAAGGCGGACGGCAACGGCGCCATGAAAGACGTGCTGGGCGGCAAGGGAGCCGGCCTGGCGGAAATGACGAACGCGGGGCTGCCTGTTCCTCCCGGCTTCACGATTGCCACTTCGGGCTGTCGCCTCTACTTCCAGAACGATAATAAGACGCCCGATTTCATTCTGGCCCAGAAGGATGAGGCGCTGGCAAAGCTGGAGCGCCTGCTGGGACAGAGACTTGGCGACCGGAAGAATCCCCTACTGGTGTCGGTGCGTTCCGGAGCCAAGTTCTCCATGCCCGGCATGATGGACACCGTCCTGAACCTCGGCATGAACGACGATGTTGTTGAGGTGTTCGCTGGGAAAACCAACAACCCGCGTTTTGCCTACGACAGTTACCGGCGGTTCATCCAGATGTTCGGCAACGTGGTGATGGAAATCCCCAAAGACAAGTTCGAGCATGTGTTCGACGGGCAAAAGAAGAAGAAGAAGGTGAAACTCGACACCGAACTTACCGCCGAGGATCTGAAGGAAGTGATTGCGGAATACAAGAAAGTGGTCCGCAAGGTAGCCGGCAAGGACTTCCCGCAGGATCCTCAGATTCAACTGAACATGGCCATCGAGGCCGTATTCCGCTCCTGGTACAATCCCCGCGCCAAGACCTACCGGCGCTTAAACAAGATTTCTGATGACCTGGGGACGGCGGTGAACGTCCAGACCATGGTCTTCGGCAATATGGGCGACACCTCGGGGACGGGCGTCGGCTTCACGCGCAACCCGGCCACAGGCGCCAAGGAGTTCTACGGCGAATTCCTGATGAACGCCCAGGGCGAGGACGTGGTCTCCGGAGTTCGCACACCCATACCCATCAAGGAACTCGAGCAGATCATGCCGGACGTTTATCACCAACTTCATGAATTCACCACCCGGCTCGAACAGCACTACAAGGACGTTCAGGATTTCGAGTTCACCATCCAGGATGGAAAGCTTTACATGCTCCAGACCCGCAACGGCAAGCGCACCGGCCCGGCGGCGGTGCGGATTGCGGTGGAGATGGTGCACGAAGGCATCCTCACGACTAAAGAAGCTCTGTTGCGCGTCGAACCCGAGCAACTCAACCAGTTGCTACACCCTGTGCTGGACGAATCCAAGCCCTTGAAAGCGCTGGCCACAGGCTTGCCGGCATCACCTGGCGCCGCAGTGGGGCGCGTCGTGTTCACCGCCGACGAGGCGGTGGTGCAAGGAAAGACCCAGCCGGTTATCCTGGTGCGCGGCGAGACCGTCCCGGACGATATCCATGGAATGGAAGTGGCGGTGGGGATTCTGACTTCGCGCGGTGGCATGACCTCCCACGCGGCGGTGGTCACGCGCGGCATGGGCAAGCCGTGCGTGGCGGGCTGCGCGGCCGCGGAAGTGGACGAGAAGACCAAGCAGCTCAAGATCGGCAGCACTCTCCTCAAGGAGGGTGACTGGATTTCGCTGGACGGCTCGACGGGGCGAGTGATCGAAGGCAAGTGCGATCTGGTGCCGCCGGATCCGAAGAGCGGTGTATTCGCCGAGTTCATGAAGTGGGCCGACGAGGCAAGGGAACTCGGTGTGCGCGCCAATGCCGACATCCCGCGCGACGCTCTGGCCGCCGTCAATTTCGGCGCCGAGGGCATTGGGCTTTGCCGCACCGAACACATGTTCTTCGCCAAGGAGCGCCTGCCTCATGTGCAGCGCATGATCATGGCGTGCAAAGAGACGGGGGATCCCAAGGAGGCCGCGGCCTACGCCAAGGAGCGCCGCGCCGCCTTGTCCGAGCTGCTTCCCATGCAACGCAAAGATTTCTTCGGCCTATTCAAGGCCATGGCCGGGATGCCGGTTACCATCCGGACCCTGGATCCTCCCTTGCACGAATTCCTGCCCAAGCGGGAAGAGCTGATGGTGGAAATCGCTACACTTGAGGCGTTGAAAAAGAAAGGTCCTAAACTAAGTAAGGCCAAGAAGTTACTGGAAGTAGTTGAATCTTTACATGAATTTAATCCGATGCTCGGCCTGCGCGGTTGCCGGCTGGGAATTATGTACCCCGAGATCACCGAAATGCAGGCTCGAGCGATCTTCGAGGCGGCTTGCGATTGCAAGAAGAAGGGAATCGAGGCAATGCCCGAGGTCATGATTCCGCTGGTCGGCGATGTGAAGGAACTCGAGCTTCAAAAGGAGATCGTGAACCGCGTGGCCGGGGAGGTCTTCGCCAAGAAGGGAGTCAAGGTTGATTACCTGGTGGGCACCATGATCGAGTTGCCCGCGGCGGCTCTTTCCGCCGGCGAGATTGCCCAGCAGGCTGACTTCTTCAGCTTCGGGACGAACGATCTGACCCAAACGACTTTTGGGCTCTCACGCGACGATTGCGGCAAGATCATCAATGCCTACGTCAAGCAGAAGATTTGGCCTGCGGACCCGTTTGCGGTGCTGGATCCGAAACGCGTGGGCAGGTTGTTGAAGCTCGCCACCGCGGAGGGGCGGGCAACTCGCAGCAACCTCAAAGTCGGCATCTGCGGCGAGCACGGAGGCGATCCGGCCTCGATCGAGGTGTGCGCTGAGGCGGGGTTGAACTATGTTAGCTGCTCGCCTTATCGCGTGCCCATCGCGCGCCTGGCGGCTGCGCAGGCCGCTGTGAAGAGGCAGGAGAAGGCGGGGTACTCAACGGCGTAAGAGCAGTTGTCAGGTTGCGGGTGTCAGGTCTCAAACCGTCGCTGTAGGGGCGGCCCTCGTGGCCGCCCTGCGGCGAAACGGACGGCGTAGTGTTTCGGCCGGGGTATGCGCTACGAACTGGTGATCGGCGATGAAGCAAGAGAGCAGTTAAGAGCCTTGCCCAAGGCATTGCGTCGGAGCATCGGGCATCGGCTTGAGCTGCTTGAGGAGGACCTGACGGGAAATGTGAAGAAACTGTCAGCTCAGGAAAAGAAGTATCGCTTGCGGGTGGGAACTTATCGTATCTTGTTCCAATTGGGAGGTTCGACTATTTTTGTGTATGCTGTCAAACAGAGGCGAGATGCATATGGGTAAAATCGAGCCGACGACAAAGTCTCGGAAAGTCACGCTGCGCCGACTGAGCGCAGAAGTCATTCGCCTACGCAAGCGGGTGGAAGACCTTGAAGACCTGCGCGATCTTAACGAAGCGATCGCACGCAACAACGGTAAGCCTGGCACGCCTTGGGAGCTGCTCAGGAAAGAACTTGGGTTGTGACCGAGACAAGCCATGACTCAACTTTAATCCTGCTTGTAGGCTTATTATCAAATTGTTAGTAGATATATATGATGTATTACTTGAAGTAATGAAATCGTAATGGCCTCATCGCAGGTCTCCCGTAACAGATCAAGGTGTCGACGCGTCGACATTGCGGTATATGCAGGCCTCGCAATTTTGCCCGCCACTCATTGTGTTTCAGTTTCACTACAGCACCGTGCCGCTTTCAGGAGATAATCCCATGTCCAAGAAAAATCAGCCGGCGAAGTCAGTTGACCGCCGGCGGTTCATCGGTGCCTCAGGCGCCGCAGCTTTATGGAGTCTCGCGCGAAGCGTGGGAAACGGTAAGGACGCCGGCCTCTGCGTTGGGGATGGCGGGGCCAGCCCAGTGGGCCCGCACAGCTTCGGTTATCAGGGGGAGCAATTCCTCCTGGATGGGAAGCCGTTCTTAATCATCTCCGGTTCGATGCACTATCCTCGTGTGCCGCGCCCATACTGGCGGGACCGTATGCGCAAGATGCGCGCCCTGGGCTTGAACACGCTGTGCACTTACGTCTTCTGGGACCTGCATGAGCCGCAGCCGGGCAAGTTCGATTTTACGGGCAATCTCGATGTCGCCGCCTACATTCGTACGGCGCAAGAAGAGGGGTTATGGGTGTTGCTGCGGCCCGGACCTTATATCTGTTCGGAATGGGATTTTGGCGGCCTTCCGCCCTGGCTTCTGTCAACTCCGGGTCTCAAAGTTCGCACCACGGATACGGGTTTCGTCGAGGCTGCGGCAAAGTACTTGCGCAAAGTGGGCGAGCAACTAGCGCCCCTACAAATCTCGCGCGGCGGGCCCATCATCATGGCGCAAGTGGAGAACGAGTACGGATCTTTCGGGCACGATCACGATTACATGAACGCCATTCGGAAAGCCATTCACGATGCCGGATTCGAGGTCACTCTCTACACGTCAGACGGGTCGGCACGACCAGAGTTGCAGGGGGGAGCTTTTCCGGACCTACCGGTCGCGATCAATTTCGGGCAGGGTGATCCCGCGCCGGAGTTCGCGAGATTTGCCAAGTTCAGGCAAGGCGCAACCCGCATGTGCGGTGAGTACTGGGACGGTTGGTTTGACCACTGGGGAGAAGAGCATCATGCGACCTCCCCCGAGGAAGCCGCGCAGGGAGTTGAGTGGATGCTGTCGCGCGGGATTTCCGTCAACCTTTACATGGTTCACGGCGGCACAAGCTGGGGTTTCATGAGCGGGGCGAATTATGACGGAAGCTATCAGCCGGACATTTCCAGCTATGATTACGACGCGCCGATCGACGAGGCGGGCCGGCCCACCCGCAAGTTCTCCCTGATTCGTGGCGTCATTGCGAAATACTCGCCTCCAGGGGCGCGCCTGCCCGGCTTGCCTGATCCGCTGCCCATGATTGCGATTCCGCGCGTTGAGTTGAGAGAGGCAGCGGCGTTGGACGGCCTGCTGGGAAAGCCGGTTCACTCTGACCAGCCGCTTTCCATGGAGGCAATGGGGCAGAATTATGGGTTCATTCTCTACCGCACCCGGGTGGTTAAAAAATCTAAAGGAATACTTGAAGTAAAGGAGATAAGAGACTATGCGATCGTGTCCCAGGGCGCCCGATGCCTAGGAGTTCTGGATCGCCGCCTGAAGATGCATGCGCTTGAAGTGGAACTGGAAGGCGGGGTTCCGCTGGATATTCTGGTGGAGAATATGGGCCGCGTCAATTTCGGCCCGCACTTGGTAGAGGATCGGAAGGGAATCGTTGGGCCAGTCACGATTGCGGGCTCAATCTTGACGGGTTGGGAGAATTATTCCTTGCCGATGACAGACCTCTCGAACTTGCGCTTCTCTACTTCAGGTCCGAAGGGCCAGACCTTCTTTCGAGGACAGTTCGAATTGACGTCATTGGGGGACACCTTCCTGGACATGCGCGGGTGGTCAAAAGGGTATGTGTGGGTGAACGGTCACAATCTGGGCCGCTACTGGAAGATTGGGCCGCAGCAAAGCCTGTTTCTACCGGCCACCTGGCTTAATCAGGGAACGAACTCCGTGGTGGTGCTCGACCTCGAGCCGGGAGAGCGCAGAACACTTCAAGGGGTGAAAGACCCGATTTGGTCAACGCCCAAGTCTTAGTTCGGGTACTGGCCTGGGTCGGATTCCTGCGATACATAAAGTATTAGTTTAAGTTTCGATTTGGCGGGCCTCGACAGCGCGCCACCCTCTGCCCTGCGGCGCGAGAGGACAAGAGGGCAAGAGGATATCAAGACAGCTCATCCGTCAGCCGACGGACGAAGGCGCAAATGGAGGCAATGCGGAAGTCATTGTTTGCCTTGGCGAGCTTGCCGCCCTTTGCGGCTTCGCGTGAAACAGGTTCTCCATTCTTGGATTAACCCGCTGGTTCCGGGCGGGCTCGACGCTGATCCGAAGTCAGGTTCAGGACTGCATCGCCCCTCGTGAGCGCGGCGTCTCGTACAGTTTTCGAGGGAGATAGAGTTCAACTCCCTGGAATATCTTTCTGCCGCCATGCAACTTTCGGTCCTAATGTGCATCCTAATGCCTGAGTGGCGGAAAGGTGTTGTGTCTCAGCCACATTTTGGGACGCTATCTGCGCCGTGCCGTGGTGATCTCGCAGACGCGGAAAGCCGCCGCAGCCGGACTATAGAGCAGCGAGTAATAGCAGTGATCTCGCGAAGCCAGGGTGATATAATGGAGAAGAATCAGCGTGAGAGGTGAATCCATGGGCACACGGCGAATGCAAGTGGTGGCGCTTCTGGCAATATTCTGTCTCGCGGCTCTTCCAGTGCGCGGCGACGACAAGAAAGACGACGTCGACGAAATCGGCAATCGGAAAGTTGCGCACAAGAGCATCATCTCCGAAGAAAAGGAGATTGCCATCGGCAAGCAGTACAGCGTGGAAGTTGAGCGTTCCGCGAAATTGCTCACGGACCCTGTCATCAACGAGTACGTCAATCGAGTGGCTCAGAACGTGGCGCGCAATTCGGACCTCAAGATTCCGCTCACGGTGAAAGTTATTGACGACCCAACGCTCAACGCCTTCGCACTTCCGGGCGGTTTTCTCTATGTGAATACGGGCTTGCTGCAGGCTGCGGAAGAGGAAGATCAGGTGGCAGGAGTGGTGGCCCACGAAATCGCGCACGTGGCCGCGCGTCACTGGGCAAGCCAGATGACCAAGATGACCTTCGCGCAATTCGCCATGATACCGCTCATGTTTGTTCCCATGACTTACCCGGTTTATATGGGCGTAATGGAAGCTTACATGAACGGCGTGCCGCTGATGTTTCTGAAGTTCAACCGTGGCGCCGAGGCGGAGGCGGATTATCTCGGGATCCAATATATGTACAAGGCAGGGTACGACCCGAACTCGTACGTTGCCTTCTTCGGCAAAGTCATGGACGAGGAGCGCCGCATGCCGGGGAGCATGCCCCAGGTCTTTATGGACCACCCGCCAACGGGCGACCGGATTATCAAGACTGAAGAGGAAATCAAACAGATTCTTCCCAAGAAGGACCAGTATTTGGTTTCGACGTCGGAGTTTGACGACGTTAAGGCCCGCTTGCAACAGGTGATCAGCAACCGGAAGAAGTTGAAGCC
>JBEKMN010000032.1:0-52072 GCA_050008495.1 Terriglobia bacterium
GCCGCCAGTAGAGCTTGCCCAGGTCGGCGACTTGGTGGTCCCAGAAGGCGTCGCCCGGGCCGTAGGTGGTGGCGAGTTCCCGCTGCAAGGCTGCATACCGTTCGGGATCTTCGCCCAACGCGCGCATGACGGCGGCTTCGTTTTCGGGCGCGGCATCGCAGCCGTGCTTGAGGGCGTTCATTTTCATGCGCTCTTTTCCGGCCTCGCTGCGGGGCCCGGTGGAGCGCTGCGAATTGTGCCTGGCGGCGTCGAGCCGCTGGGAAGTAAGACAAGTAGATTTGCGTATGGACATAGTAACTCCATGAATCGGAAGGTTGGAAGCAGGGGCGGCAGGCGAGCCGTCCCCACGCGAGGTGAGACGGACTTTCACAGCCCCTAAAGGTTACCACGCGGGACAACTATTGTCAATAGCAAACTAGTAAACTTACACCTTTAGGGAATTCGTGCCGGGTTGGTAGGGGCGGTTCGCGAACCGCCCCTGCCGAGGCCAGCGTCGTAGGGGCGAGGCGGCGCCTCGCCCGTACCGGCGCAACGCTGCCTGGATTCGTGATTACCCGCGGGAGGGGCGCAAGGGCGAGGCACCGCCTCGCCCCTACCATTGTTCCCACGGGTCCTCGAGGCTGGCGCAGGGCGAAGCCCTGCGTGGCGTGGAGCCGGAATGAACAGAGACCGCAGAGCTGCGCACGCCATCCGGCTAATAGCCATTGAAACAGAACCCGGCGGCGCGCATCCAACGGTTGAGGATCTCCACATGCGACCTGACATTGTTCCGGGGGCTATCTTCCCCGACTATGAGCTTTCCGACCATACTGCGAAACGCCGGAAGCTCTCCGAACTGCAAGGACAACATCCCATGGTTCTCGTCCTCAGCCGCGGAGGTTTCTGCCCCAAAGATCGCCGACAGGCTGAAGGGCTGGTGGAACTCCATCGTGAGCTGGAGGTTGCCTATTGCCGGCTTGTCACAATCAGCACCGACAATATTACCCAGACGAATGAATATCGCAGCGGTGTCGGCGCCCACTGGCCTTTCCTCTCCGACGCAGGACGTGTGATCCAAAAGGATCTTGACATCGCCGAATACACTGATCCTGTCCACAATCCCATGATCCCCCACGTGATTGTCCTCGAGCCCGGTCTGGTCGTTTACAAGATCTACAACGGCTACTGGTTCTTCGGCCGGCCCACTCTGGAAGAGCTGCGCCAGGATCTCCGCGCCGTTACCAGGAAATGCCGTCCAGATTGGGACATTACCACCCCCGATCTCAAAGCGGCGTGGCAGCAAGGCCGGAAGGAGCTCTTTTATCCGTACGACAAATCGTACGTCCAAACTCTCGGTGAACAAGATTAGGAGTGGTAGCGTCATCAGCTGTTCGCCGCGAGACTGGGATCACCGTGCGCCAGTAAATGGGCGGACACCTCTGTGACCGTCAGAAGAGGTACTTCAAGGCGAATTGGATGAGGCGAGGAGCCACCGAGGTTTGAGTGATCACCCCGAAGTTTGCTGTGCCCAGCGTCGTGCCGGGGTTGCTGAACTGGGGATGGTTGAGGGAGTTGTAGAATTCAATGCGGAAGGCGAGTTCGGCGTCTTCCCGCAGGCCACCCACCACGGTTGTCTTTCCCAGCGAAAAGTCGGTATTAATCTGCGGCGGGCCATCGAGGAAGCTCTGCCCGGTGTTGCCGTACCCGGTTGCACCATCGGAGCCGATGGCGGGGGGAGAACACAAGGCCGGCGTATTGATCCAGGCGCCCAGCCTGGATTCCAGGCTGCCGGCGGTGGCCACGGAGGCGAGCGTTCGACCCGGGCAGAGAGTGACGGTCGAGGGAGAAGCTTCACCATAGACCGTGCCGCCATTCGGATCGCTCAGAGTCAGCGGCAATCCGCTTTGCAGAATGACGATTCCGGTTGTGAACCACCCGTTCAACAGTTTTGCCGCCGCGCCGGCGTTGTAGATGCGATTGGGGAACTGGTAATCGAAGTTGGTGACGCTCCTGTGGGTGCGGTCAAAGGTGGCGCGCGCCCAGTTCCTGGCGAGATAATTCAGGTCGTTATAGATGGCCGTGTCGTTCATGGCCTTCGACAAAGTATAGGCGGATTGAAAGGTCAGGCCGTGAGACATCTGCCGGCGGAGAGTCGCCTGGAGGCCGTGATACCAGGACTGACCGGCAAACTCGCTGTCCGTCAATGCGGAGGGGGTCTCTCCCAGGTACGGAACGCGCTGCCCGGCGTTGACGGCGGTATTGGTTGTAATACAGCCTGTGGGCGCGCCGGTGTAGCCGCAGTTCACGGGGCCAGAGGGACTCGCGAGCAGGGGCTGGTTGAGGCCCACGCCGATCAATAGATTGTCCCCATACGATCCCACGTAGCCAACGTCGAAAGTGAAAGCTCGGGGCAGCCGGGTCTGGATGCTCAGGTTCCATTGCTGGAGCCGCGGAATTTTGTATTCCGGGCCGGCGATCCGGTCAGAAAGCTGGGAAGATGGGGTGCGGGGAACAAAGCCGAGGGTCGTGGTCGGAAACGGCTTCCGGAGGTCCGACTGGCCGTTGGCGGCGTCGGTATTGGTGAATCCCTGCGCAAACGGCGCCGCGGTGAAGAGGGGTGCGTTTCCGGCGTTGCCGCTCGATGCCGGCGCCTGGTAAAACCAGCCGTAACCGCCGCGCACCGCGGCGCGCCCGGCGGCACCGAACGGCTGCCACGCAAAACCAATGCGGGGCGCGAACTTCCCCAGCGGAGTGCCGTTCTGATAGAAACTGCGAGTGGCGCTGGTCCACACACCCGTGGGCGGGGGCCCAAACGGCTCGCCCGTGTAAGGATTGAGCAGGGCGGGATGGTAATTGGCCGCCACCACGTCGCCGGCCAGAGTTCCCGCGAGCGGCGGAATCGGCGCCTGCTTCAAGAGAGACGGCCACACATTGCCGATCTCTCCTGCCTTGTCGGACGAGGGTCCCACATACTCCCAGCGCAGGCCGGCATTGAGCGCGAGGCGCGGCGCCACCTTGAAATCGTCCTGAGCGAACCCCGCCCCGTAATAGTGCCGGTATTGGTACTGCACCTCGCCGTTCGGTCCCACTCCTTCGTTAGCTCTTACGGTTTCGATGTTGCTGCGGCCGCCTGGGCTTTGATTGTCTGTGGCGCTCAGGCCCACCAGCAAGTCCTCAAACGTTTCGAAGGTGATCTTGCCGCGCGCGGCGCCGGTGTCCAGCCGGTCGTTGTGTTGCAAGAGGAAAACTCCGCCCACCCGCGCATTGTGCCGTCCGTGAATCAGGGAGAGATTGTCTGCCCAGGTGAGCGTGTTCGTGAGCATGGAGAAATCGTTCGCGCCATTGCCGAAAAAGCGGAAAGTTCCCATGGGGCCCAGCATGGTGACTTCCGGGGGAAAAGGGAAAAACGGATCCACGGGGGTCATGCCGAATGAATCCGCATCGGGCGTGCCGACGCCGCGGGCTGTCTGAAGAGTGCGCGTGTAGGCAAACCGCGCTTCATTGGCCACCTTGGACGTCAGCACCGAGTTCAGCTTCAAGGAGAGCGCCGCGTCCTCCGCGTGAAGCGCTTGGGGAGAGCCGGGGCCGGGAATCACCGGGGTGACGGTCGCCCCGCCCGGCGCTCCCAGAGACCGACGCTGGTGAATTCGTGAAAAAAAGCCGCGCCCTGACAGGGTGTTGACGGATGAGGCGAGAACGTCGCTGTTGGCGACGAGGTGATCCTCGTTGTAATAAGACGGAAAGCTGAAGGACGAGAAACCCATGCCCGCATTGCTGCCTGACGGGAGGATCGTCTGGGGGACCGGCATCAAGTATGAGCCATCGGGCAGCGTGGTTTGGAGAATGCGCAGCGCCACCGGATTGATGGGAGCCGTCGTGGCGGTATTCTGGTTCGCGCAGTCCAATTGCTTCCCGCCCGCGAAGGTCAGATAGCGCGGGTCCGGTTGGCCCGCATCCGGGCCGCTGGTCAGCAGATGATTGGCCGGGCAGAACTCGGCCGCCAGGGTCGACGCCGACCGGTCGCTGGTCAGAGGAGGAAGGATGACCGTGGCCACGGAGGTCGGGTCGAGCCCGTTCACCTGCCGGGTTCCCTGGTAGGAGCCGAAAAAGAACCACTTGTCCCGGAGCACCGGGCCGCCCAGCGAAAGTCCGAACTGATTTTGCTTCAGATTCGGCTTAGGCTGTCCGGTGGCATTGCGAAAAAAGGCGTTGGAATTGAAAATGTCGTTGCGCACGAATTCCCAGGCGGTGCCGTGATACTTCCTCTCGCCGCTCCGCGTCATCACGTTGGTGCTGGGGACCATGGCGCCATAGCCGGCGTCGAACTGCGAGGTCTGGATCTTGAACTCGGCGATGGTGTCAGGATTGGGGACGGTGCTGGGGGCGTAGGCGCCCTCGATGGCGTAGCTGCCCGCGGTCGTGCTTCCGTTCACGTTGACCGTCTGGGTTCCTCTGCCCAGCGTTCCGGCATTGTTCACGTCCGCGACGGTGCCCGAAGACATGGAGAGAACCTGCGCAAAGTTGCGGGTGGTCAGCGGCACGCCGGTGATCGTCTTGTGATCCACCAGAGTGCCTGTGGACGAGGCCGACAAGCTTAGGCGGCAGTTGCACTCGACCCTCTCACGGGGGTCGCCGGCTTCCAGGTTCGCGTCCAGCGTGGGAGCTTCCGAAACGCTCACGGTCATTGAGGAGACTAGCGAGGTCTTGAATCCGGGTGCAGAAAAGCTCACGCGGTACGTCCCGGGGAGAAGCAACGAGAAGCGATAGCTGCCATTCTCTCCCGAGATCATGGTGAGAGTCTGATTCGTCGCGCTGTTCGCGAGCACGACGGTTGCGCCCGGCACGGGTTGGTTCGCGCTGGTGATGGTCCCGCCCAGCGCCCCTGTGGCGTCCGACTGCGCGCACAGAAGACTGACGGACGCTATGATCCAGAGAGCGACGAGCGCCGCGCCGAGGAGATGCCGCCTCCCGCCAAGCTCGACTGAGGATCGATAATCGTTTTGCCCTACCACCTGGCCTTTCTCCTGATTCCACGAATTGTCGAGCTGAGAACTTTACCACGGGATCCAGGCTCCTGCTTTGAAGATATCCGGGAGCGCGGGCATCCTGCCCGCCTTCCGTGCCACAATTACACGCACGCTGCGAGCAGGATGCCCGCGCTCCCGGGTACTTCATGGTCTCTGGGCGGGTGGCGCATCATACATGAAGAGCGATGCGCCAGGCGCGCGGGCCTGGGCGGCATTTCAAATTTGAGATTTAAGAGGAAGAGCCTCAGAGGAGGAGCAACTTCGCCCGCCTCTCGCTCCGCAATTGCACGCACGCTGCGGGCAGGATGCCCGCGCTCCCGGGTACTTCATGGTTTCCGCTGGCGCGGCTTCAGGTGGGCGACTTCGGGAAGCTGGAGGAGTTGGGAGGCGGGCTCGAGTTCCACATCGTCGCGGACCACTTCCGGCAAAAACTTGGCGAGCGCGGCGATGGTCGTCGGGTAGGGGTGACCGATGGCCAGCGCCGCTCCCTGTTCCTCCAGGACGCGCCGGAACTCGCGGAGCTGGCCGAGTGTGTAGGGCACACTCTGGGTATCGTCCAAGAAAACGGAACGATAAAAGGCCGGAAGGCCTTGCCGGCGGGCTGCGTCGAATGCGACGCTCGAGGCGGTCGTCCGGCTATCGATGAAGAAGAGGTGTCGCCCGGCGAGCGACCTCATCACCGCTGCCATCAAGCGGGGATCGGCGGTGGCGCGCGAACCCATGTGGTTGTTGACGCCGGCCGCCTGCGGGACGGAAGCCAAGTCCGAGTCGATGACATGTTCGATCTCGAGGCGGTTCATTCCTACGCGGATATCTGCCGTCCCGGGCGGGGCGTGAGGACTCGGGACTGGCTCCATCGGCAGGTGAAGCATCACTTCGCGCCCGGCGTGCCGGGCCTCCCGTGCGGTTTCCTCGGAGTCGCTAAGATGCGGAAGAATCGAGAAGGTGAGGGCATACGGCAAGGCGAGCAATTGGTGCGGGTTCTCGAGATTGGCCCCGAGGTCGTCAATAATAATCGCGGCGTGAAGGAGGCGCGGGACCTCACGAATCGTCCAACGCGAGACCGGCTTCCGATTGTGTGACAGACGGATATCAGCGACCCGCAATCCTTTCCTGCTCCTGGTTTCATCGACGGAGACATCCAGGTGGTTTTCCCGAGCCTGACGCTCGAGAGCGCCCACCACCGCGGAATAGACCTCGGACCCGGCTCGCGCCTCAGGAGGCGGCATAGGGCTTACGGCAAAACGACCCATGTATGGCCTGATCCAGACTTGAGATCGTCCGGCAGTTTCGATGGAGCGCTCGAGTTTTCGTGTCAGTTGCTGATGGTCCGCTTCGCGCCCGAGGGAGGAAACAGGTTTTGGTTGGCGGTTACAGCTCAGGGCACAGACCGCGACGACCAGAAGAGCAGCAAGCTGCAGTTTTGATGCTTGTCTGCCGTGAGGAACGAGATTCAAGGGAAGAGGCTAAATGAAGATCGTGGTGGCAACCTTTGCGGTTGCTTCAGGGCGGCCACAAGGGCCGCCCCTACAACTATCAGGCGGCCGCAAGAGCCGTCCCTACGCCTATCTGGCGGCCACAGGGGCCGCCCTGACAATGATCGAGGTCAGCAGCCTTAGCAGGCGCCGAGGGATGCGTCAGAATTTCGATCGCCTTACGAAGCTGCAAATCGTCCTTACCGCCAAAGTGTTCGGGGTTCTGCAGATCCTCTTCCCCTTCGGCTTCAGGCATGGCGACCTCCGCGGTCTGGACAACGCTGGGCGTGACGCCGTTGTCGTTGATCGATTTCCCGTCCGATCCGTAGTACTTCGCCACCGACAGCAAGAGCGCTGAGCCGTCGCCCACCGGAATCAGTTTCTGAAAGACTCCCACGCCAAAGCTGCGCACGCCGACCACTTCGCCGCGCTTGTTGCCCAAAACGGCGGAAGCGACAAGCTCCGCGGGCCCGGCGGTGGATTGGTTGATCAGCACTGCCAAGGGGAGATCACACACGCCGTCGGTGGCATGGGCAGTAATATCCTGCCGAGGATAGCGCTGGCCGGAGAGATAGGTGATCAGGCCTTTGCCGAGGAAGAGACTGGCCGTATCAATGGCTTCTTGTACGTCGCCGCCGGCGCAGTTTCTCAGGTCCAGAATGATTTTATGCGCGCCGTTCGACTGGAGTTCTTTGATCTTCGCCGCAATCTGCCTGGCTTTGCCTTTTTCAAAAGTGGAAACGCGCAGATAGCCGTCGCCGTCCTCCAAGAGCTTGGCCACCACGGGCGGATAATTCGGAAGGGTGCGAGTCAAGGAAATAGGCTCCGGCTCGCCCCGAGCTTCCCGTACCACAAAAACCTTGACCGTGGTGTCGGGCGCACCGGCCAACAGGCGCTCAATCTGCAACACGGAGAGTTCACGGGTGGGGCTGGCTTCCACACGATCGACTAAGTCGCCAGCCCGTATGCCGGCTTTCTCCGCCGGGCTGCCCGGCAACACGGAGACCACGGTGACGTAGCCGCTTCGTTTGGAGAGGTAAATGCCGACACTGGCCGGGCCTGGGTCCGGATGCTCCTGGTAGGCTTTATACTCGGCGGGCGTGAAGTACGTGCTGTAAGGGTCCAGGGCCTCGAGAAGGCCGCGAATCGCGCCGTCCGTTACCTTTTTGAGGTCGGGCTCGGTCACGTAATCCAGGTTAATGCGGTTCAAGACTTCGCTGTACACACCCAGATCGCGATAGGTTTTCTCCGAGCTCGAGTCACTCTTGCCAAGCAATCCTCCGAGAAAGACATAGAGGACTAAAAGACTCGAAATCGAAACCAGTGTAATCCGTATGCGGTTAGTCATTACCTAAAAGACTCCTTCAGCCGTTGGGTTACAAGGACCCCAACTCCGCCAAGTATAGCACGGCAATTGATTGGATGCATTCCGGGGTCCCGAAGTCACCCGAAAAACAGGAGTCAGGATTCAGGATTCGGGATTCAGGCCGTAACGGGGCGGCGGCCCAACCACAGAGATGACAGTCAGGATTCGCCACCCCCGCGGAAGCGGGGGTCTATTGTCAGTCCGCGAATCAATGGATTCCCGCTTACGCGGGAATGACGTGATATTCGACGGCGGCGGGACACGCGATAGCGTGCCCCCTACTCGGGTGCGGAGAGAAGTAACCTCGCAGTCGGGCTTGACTCATGCCGTGAAATCTCGTTTTAGAACGCTAATGCTTTGCGGTTTTGCCCTGAATCCCGAATCCTGGATCCTGAATCCTTCTTCCTTTCGGCGCCTGAATCCTGAATCCTGGACCCTGAATCCTGGATTTCAGCAGCGCGATTTTGCGCGTGGTCCGCTTGCCGAGCTTCTGATTTAGGAAGCGTCCTTTGCTCATGGCTTTGATTCGACACCTTTTGCCGGGACATCCTGCTTCGCAGGAGTCAGAAACGTCCCCGAGATCCGGTCATGCCAAGTGAGACTCTCGCCGTCCACCAAGGCCCAAAAGAAACCCAGCAGGAAGGCCGAGAGCGACACCAGGTACCCAAAAGCGCGTAATAAGGATTCGCGGCGGTCGGGTGGCCAGCCTTCCATGTTCCGGGCTTCGATACCCATCCAGGACTGGCCTGGTGTGGAGGCGGTCAGTGCGGTGAACATCCCGAAATACGACCAAATAAAGATGGTTGCAATGCCTGCCATGACAGCGAGGTTGAGAGGGCCCAGCCGGAGGTGGCCGCCGGCGAACCGAAAAATGAAAGCAAACAGTCCCGCACTCAGCAGGAGAAGCAGTCCGTCTATCAGCCCGGCCAAAAACCTGGGGCCCAAAGAAGCCACTTGAAAAGCTTCCTCTTCGAGTTGCGAGGCAGGCGATGGAGCTTCAGACTCAGCGGGCTCGACCACGATCTCCAGTCGGCCGCCGGAGTCGGGTTCGAGGTCGAACTCCTCAGCTCGAGGCCGCGGTGAACCGGGAATCTCAAATACCTCGTCACCTGGTTCCCGAGTCTCTCTGTCGGAATAGAGCGCGTCGTCCTCAAGCGCAGCCGCAGGACCGATTTCAGCGTCGATGCGCTGGGAGTCCTGCGGGAACTCGATAAACCTCTCCACATCCGGCTCGTAGGCCGATTTCGTCTCGCTCCGCTCGAATTCAAAATCCAGGTTCTGCTCCGGAGGAGGCTCGTTCCGCAATTTCGCACGACGCTCGCGAAAGCTCAGGACACGATCGGAAACCTCCTGCCTCCAAGGCGTCCGCTGTGGCGAGCGCGCAGAAGATGCTGCCGCCGCGCCATCGCGACGCTCGGGTTCAAATCCCAGGTCAAGATTGACTGCCACGGGTCGAGCGTCCGGCGTTTTGCCTGGGGCAGCTTCAGCCGGGCTTAAAGCCGGGTCCAAAGGGACGGAAGCTGGGTCCCTGACCGCGGTTTCGTCTGGAATTTCCGCGGCGGCTTTGCCATCGGGCGGGGAGGGTCCAAGGCCTTGTTCCGCGCCTCCGGTCGCCGGGCTGGCTGGGGCGGGCGGCATCTTGGCGGGCGCTGCGGGCAGAAGACTGGCGCCGCACATGTTGCATTGTGTGAGTTCAGGGTAGCTGAATGCACCGCACTTAGAGCATTTCACCACGAGCTGAAAATCCTCTGGGCAGCGTTATACGCCCTCTAGCGCATCTTAGCAAATTGATTCGTTCCGGCAAAGCTGCTTCGGGTAGAATAAAGCCTCCGTGCTCGCTCATGGACACTCGAAACTTTTCATTTTCCTTGCGGAAGCCTAGCGCGCGTGTCGTTCTGCTCTTGCTGCTCGCATTGGCCACGCCTTGGGCCGCCTCCGCGCAACAGCCGCCATCGGCATCTGCGAAGTTGCAGGGTTCCGACAAAACCCTCAGCATTCGCGCGGATTCCCAGGATCGAGGCAAAGACGTGTCTCGCCTGCGCGGGCACGTGGAAGTAACCTATCGCGGCATGAAGCTGACGGCGGACGAAGTGACCTACAACGAAGCGTCGGGAGAAGTGGTAGCCACCGGTCATGTGCTCTTCATCGATGCGAGGAGTCACATTGTTGCCGGTGAGGTTCATTACAACGTGCGCAGCGAGGTGGGGTGGTTCTCAAACGCCAACGGATATATTCACACCAGCACACGCCCGAGGCCGCGGCCGGTCTCGAGCGACAATCCCTACTACGTTCAAGCGGACCGGTCGAAGGTGCTCTACTCGCAGAACCCCCTGTATTTCCAGGCCAAGGAAATGGACCGTGTGGACGAAGATACTTACACGGTGAGGCATGGAAGGTTTACGACCTGCGACTGCGAAACCAAGGGATGGTCGTTTTCCGCCAGCGAGGCCAGGGTGGAGTTAGACGACAAGGCCATCGCGCGGGATTCCGTGATCCGATTCCTGGGCGTCCCAATTTTCTACTTTCCTTTCGTGGCTACCTCCATCGCCCGCCGGCCTCGCCACACCGGCTTCCTGCTTCCGGAATTCAGCAATTCTTCCATCAAGGGGACTATCATAGGCGCGGGCTTTTTCTGGGCGATCAGCCCCAGCATGGACTTGTTGCTCGGTCTACAGAATTACAGCCTCCGGGGGCTTGCCCCAAGGGCACAGTTCCGCGCCCACCCCACCCAGGACACTAAACTCACGGCGGATTTTTTCGAGGTCAACGACAAAGACAAGGTTCGCCAAAACCGCGCGCCCGGCGAAAGCCTCAAAGTGGTGGGGGATACGCTGGATCTTCCCTGGGGATTCCGCGGCGTCGCGGATGTCGATTACGTTTCCTCGCTGGCCTTCCGTGAAACTTATTCGCCTAGTTTCACGGAAGCGGTCAATTCTGAGGCGCACCAGGCCGGGTTTGTGACCAAAGACTTCCAGGCTTACAGCCTCAACGTTTACGCATCGCGCTACCAGGATTTCCTCTCCGCGCAACCGCTGTATCAGTGCCAGGGGAGCCAGTGCCAATATGTGCCGGAGAACTCCGTGAGCATCGGGCAAACGCCCCAGTTTTCGTTGCAGGGGATGGATAAACAAGCCGGCGATAGCCCTCTCTACTTTTCTTTCCAGACCTCTGCCGGGGAGGTCGGACGTAGTGAGCCAGGCCTTGACCTCCCCTCACTCTCGAGCCGATTGGACGTTCATCCCGAGGCGACCCTGCGCCTGCCGGAATTCTGGGGCTTCCACCTCACTCCGTCGGCAGGAGTCGATGCCGCGCGTTACGGAATCAGCCTCGACCCCAACCGCGAACCCCTGGACAGGCTGCTGGGCGAATTCTCGCTCGACTTGCGTCCGCCTTCGTTTGAGAAGGTCTTCTCCAGATCTCTTCGGCATCGGCGCTTTAAGCATGTGATCGAGCCGGACATCACCTATCGTTTGGTAAAAGCCAGGAACCCCGAAGAGCTTGCGGACGTGGTCCGGCACGATGATCTGGACATTCTTTGCCAGACTAACGAGATTGAATACTCGGTAACCAATGTTATTCTGGCTCGCAAAGACGCTCCCGCGGGCACAACCGATCCACCCCAGGCGCAGGAACTATTCTCCTGGCGCATTGCGCAGAAGTACTATTTCGACCCCACCTTCGGCGGCGTCCTGGGGCAGAACAATCCCCTTGTGTGGGAACCTACCCTCTCCCTTACGGGGTTTCACTTTATTCCGGGGAGGCGTCTGTCTCCGGTTGTCTCCGATCTGAAGGTGGCCCCCTTCTCGTTTTACGACACCGAGCTGAAACTGGACTTAAGTCCCAATGGTCAGGGTATTCTTGACGCCGGCATTACCTCTCACGTCCGGCACGGGTTTTACGGGCTTGCATTTACCGATTTCTATATTAACAAAAATACTTATATTAGCCTTCTGAGTGGCACGAACAGTTCCGTTGAGGCGGCTGCCGGGAACGGTTCTGCCACGACGCCCCTGGCGGAGCAACTCCTTTTGCCGCCTCGGTCTCCAAGCACCACTCCTGCAACGGCCACGACGTCTTACCATCTCTTGAACGCCCTGGCGACCTTCGGGGACTTTAACCGCAAAGGGTTGAGCGGCGCGCTGGGCGTGAACTACAATCTTGTTCAGAAGATCGCGGCGGGTGGAGTCGGCCAGCTCAGCTATAACTTCGGGTGTTTTGGGATCAACCTCGAGTACCAGCGGTATTCATTAACCACCCTGCGCGTTGAGAACATCTACCGGGTGGCCATCTCACTCGCGAATGTAGGGACGTTTGGGAACTTTAAACCACGCGACCGGCTGTATTAGCTATTTATGGATCGAATAGTGGCTTCGTTTGGATTCGCATCCCATTCCCCACCACCGTCATTCCCGCGAACGCGGGAATCCAGTGGGGGGACTGTGCACGCCTGAAAGGTGGCCCAGTGGATTCCCGCTTTCGCGGGAATGACGGTGGGCGGGCGTGCTGGTGGGCAAGGTGTCAAAGGAGGTCCGATGTCCTTCCCGATTCATCGACCCCGCCGCTTGCGGCGGACTGAAACCCTGCGCGCACTGGTGCGGGAGAGTAAGCTCAGTGTGCGGTCGCTTGTTTACCCGTTGTTTGTCTGTCCCGGATCGAAGGTGAAGGACGAAATCAAGTCCATGCCCGGGAACTACCGCTGGTCGGTTGACCTGCTGGTGGAGGAGTGCAAGTCGGCGCATGACCTGGGCATTCCCGCCGTAATTCTCTTCGGCATTCCGGAGAGCAAGGACGACGTTGGCTCCGGCGCTTACGACCCCGACGGCATCGTGCAGCGGGCGGTGCGGGCGATCAAGAAAGAATTGGGGAACTTGCTGGTGATCTGCGACGTTTGCCTGGATGAATATACGAGCCACGGTCACTGCGGCCTCGTTCGCGACGGGGAAGTGGACAACGACTCGACTCTGCCGCTGCTGGCCAAGACCGCGGTGACCCAGGTCGAGGCCGGGGCTGACATCGTGGCTCCCTCCGATATGATGGACGGCCGCGTGGCAAGCATTCGCCAGGAATTGGACGCTCGCGGCTTGACCCAGACTCCGATTCTGGCCTACTCCGCCAAGTACGCTTCGGCATTCTACGGACCGTTCCGTGAGGCTGCGGACTCGGCGCCCAAATTCGGAGACCGCAAGTCCTACCAAATGGATCCCGCCAACCAACGCGAGGCTCTGCGCGAGATTGCCTTGGATATCGAGGAGGGCGCAGACATCATCATGGTGAAACCCGCGCTTCCGTACCTCGATATTATCGCGCTGGCTCGCCGCGAGTTTGATGTGCCGATCGCCGCTTACCAGGTGAGCGGCGAGTTTTCTCTCATCGAGGCCGCGGCCAGGATGGGGTGGATCGACCACGAACGGACGATCCTGGAAACCCTCACCTCGATTCGCCGGGCCGGCGCGGATATCATTCTGACCTATTACGCCAAGACAGTCGCGCGGTTGCTCGGCTAGCGAGCGGCTCCGCCGCCCCGCTATAACGTGTGGACGAGGGGTGCGCGTCCGGTGAAATAGGACGCGGTCGAGGCAGGAAGCAGTTTCACCCGGAACTGGTTCGTATTGTGGGCTATGGCTCGACGCTCAAACAGGTCGTAGACGACTTCCACTTCTCGAGGCAGGGTGAAGGTTCGATCGCCCCCGGAAACGGTGTGGACGCCCAGGAGTTCTCGAGTTGCGTACAGGACATCGCCCGCTTCGTTGTATAAGTGAACTCCTGAGAAACGTGCGATCCCACGCAGCAGCGCGGCCGGCAGGTTGGGGGCTGCGACGTAGATCGAGGTCCATTCGGGAAAAGCCCTGACTCCCATGCCGGGTTTGCAGTTTCCTTGTGAAAAGACCACTTGCCCCAGCACTCGAGCTCGAGGGTCGTTCAGGTAGAAGATCGGACTCAGCTTGCTGTTGGTGCCCCAAGAGAGGTCTTGAGGCAGGCCGGCCGTGACGGGGTGGTCGAAGTCCACGATGTGCATGAGCGGGCCCCAGGGCGTCTCGCCCAGGCCAAAATTGAAGCCCGTCAGGTCGCGCATATACTCGAGCGAGGGCCCCTCGTCAAGATAACCGGGCGCGTAGACCCACAACGCCACGCGGCCATCCTTGCGGAGTTCCCGCTTCAACGACTCGCGCCGAGTTTGGTCAAGTTGAAAGCTGTTAAGAAAGACATACAGCTTGTAAGGTCTCAGGCGGCCCTCGATGAAATCCTGTAGTAGGAACGTATCGAAAGGCGCGCCGATTCGCGGCAGGCCCCAGAGCCGCTGCTGGAAAATCAGCGGCACGTCCAGGTAATTTCGGTCCGACTCATAGAAGAAGCTCAAGTCATCCAACAGGACGGCAATTTCCGCGGAGGGTGTGCGGTCCGTTTGAAGCAGAAATTCGCCGAGCTCTCGAAAGCTTGCGAGCAATGGCGCGAAGGCCGGCTCTTTGGCCGGATTGATCGACTGCGACAACCACCACATGTCCTGGCCCTGCGTGGCCGCGCGAGCAAAATTGCGGCGCAGGATCGCAACGCTTTCCGCAAGCGAATTGACGTGACCGTAATTCGGGTCGGGGCTGATGTGGGTGCGCGTGTCGTCTTCAAGGATGCACAACTTTCCATGTAACCGGGCAGACTCCGTGGGTTGCATCGCCGGCGCGTCGCCCCCGAGGCCTCGATAGCCGTAGCTGTAGGGACAGACCAGAAAGTCGACGTAGGGCGATTCCAGGACCCGCCTTAATCCCAGATGCCCGCTGCGCTGATAAGTTGAGTAGTCGCTGTCCGGCCGCTCGTCGAAGAACCCGCCATTCCAGGCCAGTTCCATCAGGTAGCCGTAGAAAGCCCCCGCCAGTTTCTTGCCGCCGGCGGCTTCTTTGACGGTGCGACAGAAATCGATCAGCAGGCCGCTGCTGAGATCCGCAAAGCACCGGTAGTAATCAATGACGTTTCTTTCCCGCGCCGGATCGCGGAAAGTGTAAAGCTTGGCCTGAAGCTGTTGTTCAGCGGAAGGGACTTCGGCGGTGTCAAAACTTATGCCGGGATCATTCCAGGCGGCGCGGAGCGCCGAGAGACTGTCACCATAGTGGCGCCGAAGCCAGGAACGAAAGTGGCGGCGCATGGGTTCACTGTAATCTCCACAGAGCGCAGACATGGAAGTCTCGCCCTTCACCCATTCGCCCGTGTGGCCCGCGCCGGTTTGGAAAGCCGTGACTCGGTCGATAAGCCCGGTGCGCTTGAGGTGGGCGATGAATGCTTTGAGGAAATCCTTGACTTGCCGGCGCCACACCTCCGAGGCGAAGGATTGGCCGAAGGGTTTGCCCTCAGAGGTGATCTCGCATTCGCCGGGATAAGCCTTCATCCACCAGTCGCCCGGCTGCACTTCGAAATTCAAGCGCAGATGAAAGCGGGCGTCGGGATCGACCGCGATGATGCGCTCGTAGCGGGCCGCGACGGCGGAAAAATCGAAACCGTCCGGGCAGCCCGGCTTGGGCTCGACCCATTCGTAGCCTTTGCCGGCATCGAACGAGTAGGTGTGGATACCCGCCTTCGCCACCGCCGCAGCACATTCCGCATCAAGCCAGTTTTCAGTTGAGGGAGGGCTAACCCAGCACATTGCGCCAAACGCCGGTTTGCCATTCAAGAAAAGCGTGGGGGTTCCGGTGTGCAGCTTCACCTCGGCGACCACCGGTGGGGTCGCCGTCGCACGCGCAGGCATCTCTCCCGCTGCTTCGGCTCCGGAATACTCCGCCAGCGCGGCAACCGAGGCAGGAATTATTTTCAGCACATCACGTCTTTGCATGGTTTTGCGCTACACGTCCTTCCTAATCGAGCGCGCCTTCGCAGTTGGCGCGTGTAACGCGTTGGAGTTCGAGTAGGGGCACGCCATGGCGTGCCCCTAGGGGGCTTTCTTCTTACGTTCTTAGCTTTGAGGCTCTGGAAATTCCCGAATCCAGATATTCCGGTACCGGACCGGGTGATTGTGATCTTGCAGCTTCAAAGGCAGCTTGGTTGGAGTCGGCTGGTACGGCTCGTGTTCGCCATCGGTGCGGCCGAGGACGGTGACGTGGTCCTGGACCAGCACGCCGTTGTGAAAAACTGTGACCGTCGCGGCGCGCGTCAGTTTGCCCGCCGCGTCAAATCGCGGTCCGTGGAAAACGATGTCGTAAGTCTGCCACTGACCGGGAGGGCGGCAGGCATTGACCAAGGGAGCGTACTGACCGTACAGCGCGGAGGCCTGGCCGTCCGGATAGGTTTTGCTCTGATAGGAGTCCAGGACCTGAATTTCGTAATTGCTCTGAAGGTATACGCCGCTATTACCGCGGTCCTGATCCACGCCGTGCGGGGGATTGGGCGTGGCCCACTCAACGTGGAGTTGGCAATCGCCGAAAGCCTGCTTCGTCCTGATGTCGCCCTTTCCCGGCACCGTCGCGAAGTACCCTTTTTCGACTTTCCAGTCGGCGGGCCCGCCTTTCTCCGACTCCCAGTTGCTGAGGTCTTTGCCGTTGAAGAGCACCACAGCGTCAGTCGGCGGCTTCCCCTCTTGGGTTTGGGTGCCTGGCTCACCGGGGGTGACTACGGTGGGTTGGGGCGCATTGCGGTCGTGCTGCGCGCCCCACGGTGGCAGCGTCAGAGTTGGGGTGGCCTGCGGTTGAGCCGGGGGCGGGGAAGCCTGTTGAGAACAGCTCACGCTGATCATGGCCGACAGGACAATCAGTATTGCGGCCGCTAAACACGCAATGGTAACAGCCTTCTTTCTCATCGAGTTCCTCCTCTTTGAAAAACGCTGAACGAAGATGCCAAAACGCCAGCGAGATTGTACACCAAAACCAGACTGACGGCTCGGTTCAGAACTCAGGTTCAGAACTCAGTTCTCGGAGGACCCCCCACCCGTCACGCTCCGGCTGATGAAAGCGCCGGAGCGCGACACCTTCTCCCCAAGGGAGAGGGCTGTCAACTGTCGGGGGAGCGGAATTAGAATCCGCGCAGAGTGGTGCTCTGGCGTTTTGGCAAGCCTGCTTTGGGGATTCGCTTCAAGACCACGTATTCGATACTATGTTTCTTACAGAAGGCGCGTTTTTCCGGCACGTCGCCATCTTCGTTCACGGCATAGATATCCGGCTTGAGGACGGCGATTTCCGGCTCGGCATCCATCCAGCCGTGCCCGGAGGAGATCAGAGCCTGCCGGACGAAGCGCACCGACTGAACCATGTAGCGGCGTTCGTCCTGGGAAAACATCGGATGCCCTTCGCCCTTCAGGAGCCGGATGTTGGCATCGTGCCCTACGACGACATAGAGATCTCCCAGGGCGGCGAGTTCCTCGAAAAACCTGACGTGGCCGGAATGAAACCAATCGTAGCAGCCGGTCACGATCACGCGCTTTCGTTCAGGTTCCTCGTTCCGTTGGGTCGCGGGCAAAACCGGAAAACCCTTCAGGTTGTCTTTCGTTAAAACACGATACTCAACGCCGTGTTGGCGGCAGTAAGCCTGCTTCTGCGGATTATCGCTGCCTTCGTCCACAACCCAAATATCCGGTTTGATCCCGCCCGATTGAGGAATGGAATCGCCATCTGCCTGACTCGCTGCCAGGCTTACCAGGCTGACATACCGGTCAGCATCGAGCAGATATAACCGCTCCTCCTGAGGAAACTTGGGAGGGCGGCCCTCCGTGGCGCGAACCATCTCGTCCGGCCAGAGGAGCACGTGAAGCTTGCCGAGCTTAGACGCCTCCTCCAGCAAACGCACGTGCGCTGACCCGAAATTGTCAAAACTTCCCGTCACTACGACGGTCTTCGCGTCAGCCATGCTTTTTCGAGGACCTGACCCTCACGCGAATTCCCCCCGGCACCGGCTCGTCAGAAACTACGTAAAGGTATCCACCGCCGCAGCCGGAATACATCGCTCCCGCATACCGCGACTGGTAACAACTCAGAATCCCCACGAGGTCCACGGTGATCGTGGGGTGGCGGACGGTGTGGGGTAGAATATGCTCCCAGCACTGCATGCATTCGTTCATTGAGACGCCCAGCGCCTTGCTGTCTTTCCTTACGATGGCGTTAAAGCATTGCTTGCCGGTCTCGCCCAGCCTCCGGATCCACTCCGGATCGAGGTTTTTCTGCCCGAGGGGATTGTAGCCGACGGGGCGCTGCGCCACCGGCAGCATGTAAATCACACTCTCCAGCCAATGCTGGACGTCCGGATCATGGTTGGATTCGACTTGGACAGGGAAGTAACCGCCCTCATAGCTAAAATCGTAGTCCAGCCGGTTCACTCCGGGATAAATCAAGCCCGCCATGTCCTGCGAACCTGAGGGCTCCGGCTTGCCCTGGTTCTCGGCTTCGTAAAGCTCCCTAGTCAGTTCCTTGGGATCTCGATCCGGCAGTCTACCATTCCACAGCTTGGCCGCCACCTCGCGCGTGCTGGTTGCCATCCCGCAGCGGTCCATGTACCGGAAAGTGGGCTCGAGTCCGACCACCACCATGGACCCCGGCGGAGTGGGATTGAGTCTCGAAACGAACGGCTGATCAATCCAACCGCCCGCAAAGGCCATGCGGTAGGGAATTTCACTGATGATCGAAGTAATTTCCGTAGCCAGTTGCACGTGGCAGTCCTCCCCACAGAGGCGCTGAGACACGGAGAAAAGGCCTTCGCTCTTCGATTCTCAGCGCCTCTGTGCCTCAGTGGTGCGAGATGTTCTCTCGCACCGTGGCTTTGCCGGCTTTTCGATCCTGGTACTGCTGCTCGATCCAGGCATAGGTTTTTGCGAGTCCCTCGCGGAAGGGAGTGGAAGGTTCCCAATTCAGAATCTTTTGAATCAGCGTGTTGTCGCTGTTGCGGCCGGCAACCCCCCTGGGGGCATTCAAATCGTACTTGCGGTGCAACTTGATCCCACCAATTTCTTCCGCAATAGTGACCAACTCGTTGATCGCGATGAGTTCGCTGGAACCGAGGTTAAGGGGAGTTGCGATGAGGCCATCGCAGTGCATGATCTTGTCGATCCCCAGCGTGCAGTCGTCGATATACATGAAGCTGCGGGTTTGATTGCCATCGCCCCAGACCACAATTTCCTTGTCGCCCGTGTCCTTTGCTTCGATCACCTTGCGGCAGATGGCTGCGGGAGCCTTTTCCCGCCCGCCATCCCACGTGCCGTTGGGGCCGTAGACGTTGTGGAACCGGGCGATAAAGGTCTTCAAACCGCGCTCCGCCCAATATTCCTGGCAAAACATCTCGGACATGAGTTTTTCCCAGCCGTAGCCCCGCTCCGCCATGGCCGGGTAGGCGTCTGACTCTTTGAGCGCCCGGGAGTGCGGGTCCTTCTGCAAGTCGGTGTTGTAGGCACAGGCCGAGGAGGAGAAGAAATACCTTTCCACGCCCGCCCGATAAGCCGCTTCGATGAAGTTGGTATTGATCAGGATGCTGCGCAGGCACTCGATTCTGAACCGCTCGATGAAGCCCATTCCTCCCATGTCCGCGGCCAGATTGTATACCTCGACTGCGCCCTCGCAGGCCCTCACACAATTCTTTCTTTCGCTCAGGTCCATGCAGAGGCTTTCAACGCCCGGCACTCGCTGGTACCAGTCCGGCAACGGTTTCTTATCAATGGCGCGGATCCGGGTAAATCCGCGGTCGTGAAAGTATCGCGTAAGAGCTCCGGCGATGAAGCCGCCTGCCCCGCCGATAACAATCAAATCGTCTTTCTTGGCAGCTTGTTGCGCACTCATGGTCTCTCCTTTTCTACCGCTGACTGCTGAATCCCAACGGTATTCCGAACGACCCAGGCTTGGCAAGAGGATTTGAGGAGGTAGGGGCGGCCCTTGTGGCCGCCCTGGCGATACCGAGAGGGCGGCCACAAGGGCCTCCCCCACAAAGGGCGATGCGATTCAGTGGGCGGTTGCTACCGTTACGTCGGCGGGGAGGCGCGCTGCCATCCACAAATCGAGATAGGGTTTAAGGTCATTGGTCAGGTTGCGGAACTGCTCGAGGGTGAGGGATTGCGCGCCGTCGCTGAAAGCCTTTTCGGGGAAAGGATGCACTTCAACGAGCAGGCCGTCTGCCCCGACGGCCACCGCAGCGCGCGCCAACGCCGGCACCAGGCTGCGCTTGCCTGTGGCATGGCTGGGATCGAGAATCACCGGCAGGTGAGTGAGTTCGTGGAGCAGGGGCACGGCGGCAATATCACAGGTGTTGCGCGTGGCGGTCTCGAAGGTTCTTATGCCTCGCTCGCAGAGTATGACGTTGGGGTTTCCATGAGCGGTGAGGTATTCGGCGGACATGAGGAGTTCCACGATGGTGGAACTCATGCCACGCTTCAGGAGGACAGGCCGGGAACATTTGCCCAGAGCTTTGAGCAAAGCGAAATTCTGCATGTTGCGAGCACCCACTTGCATGATGTTCGCATGCTCGGCCACGACTTCCACGTCCTGCTCGCTCATCACCTCGGTGACGATCGCCAGGCCCGTCTCCTTGCGGACTTTGGCCAGAAGTCTCAGGCCCTCAAGCTCCAGCCCCTGGAAGTCATAAGGAGAGGTGCGAGGCTTGAAGGCGCCACCACGAAAAATCTTCGCGCCGCTCGCTGCCACGGCCTGGGCAGTTTCCATGATCTGTTTTTCACTTTCCACCGAGCACGGGCCGGCCATGACGGCGAAATGGTTTCCGCCCACGGCGACGCCATTCACCGGGATAACGGTGCGCTCCTTCTTGAATTCCCGGCTCACGAACTTGTAGGGCGCCGAGATGCGGACGGCGCTCTCCACGCCAGGGGCAGCTTCCAGGGATTCGAGACAAGAGGTAACGTCTCCGACCCCCACTGCGCCGATGACCACGCGTTCTTCGCCCACGATCGAGTGAACTTTGTAACCAAACTCCCGGATGCGCTCGCAAACGTGCTCGATCTCTTCCTTTGTGGCATGTGGTTTCATGGAAATAATCACCGTGCGCCTCCCTGAAAACAAAAAACCCACTCTTTCGAGTGGGTTGGCTTCGTTAGGATTTGGTTCTCTGCTCAGGCCAACGCCACTCTACTTGGGGCTAAAGCCCCAAAAGCGGTAGCTAAACCAGTTGGCGTAAGCTCTGAACATCGACGTCAGTATAACGTAGCCTGAAATCAGACGCAACGACTTTCTGACGCTTTTCTGTTTGGAAAAGCGCTGCCCGACGCAGGTCAAAATGGCAGCCAAGGCGACCGGAATAGCGGCTCCGCCGCCACGATTTGCGAATTTCCATTTTCGTTTTTCGAATTTCGGTCCTTTGCTCTTGACTTTCAACTGTTGACTGTCGACTATCGACTAGTATGCGAACAACCCTTACCACTCTGCTCCTGGTTCTTCTTTGTGGCTCGGTGCGCGCTGCCGGGACGCTCGAAGTGTATTTCATCGATGTCGAGGGCGGGCAGGCCACGCTCTTCGTCTCGCCGTCGGGAGAGTCGATGCTCGTGGACACGGGCTGGCCGGATGCTCAAGGCCGCGATGCGGCGCGCATTGTTGCCGCCGCCCGACTGGCCGGCGTCAAACAGATTGACTACCTGGTTGTGACGCATTACCACATGGACCACGTGGGAGGCGTGCCACAACTCGCGGCGCGCATCCCCATCCGCACCTTTGTGGATCACGGGCCGAGTGTGGAGCACGATGCCGAAGCCGACCAGCTTTTTGCGGCCTACACGAACGTGCGCGACAAAGGCAAGCACCTTTTGGCGAAACCCGGTGAGGAAATTCCAATCCGGGGAATCAGGGTGCAAGTTCTGACCGCCGCGGGGGAGGTGATCTCCAGTCCGCTCCCGGGAGCGGGCGCACCTAACCCGCTCTGCGCCGCCGCGAAGCGCAAGGACCCGGACCCTTCAGAAAATGCTCGGTCCATCGGGATGCTGATTACCTACGGCAAGTTTCGGATGATTGACTTGGGGGACTTGACGTGGAATAAGGAGCTGCAACTCGCCTGCCCGGACAACAAGATCGGCACGATCGATGTGTATTTGAGCACCCACCATGGCCTTGATCAATCCAGTGCGCCGCCGCTGGTACATGCTCTGCATCCTCTTGTGGCCATTATGAACAACGGCGCACGGAAGGGCGGATCGCCTGAGGCGTGGCAGACCATGCACAGTGCGCCTGGACTCGAGGGCATCTGGCAACTGCATTACGCGCTCGAAGCAGGCAAGGCGAACAACGCCCCGGACGACTTCATCGCCAATCTGGAAGAACATTGCCAGGGAAATTGGATCAAGCTTGCTGCAGAACCGGACGGCCATTTCACCGTGACCAACGGTCGGAATGGGAAGACGAAAACATATCAACCGGCTGATCAGTAAAGACATGTCGTGCCGGCCCCGCCCGCTTGCCATTCTGAGCTCGATGTTTTTTCACGGGTGAAAACCCACGCGGTGGGCTCTTGCCCACAGCGTTCAGCGAGGAAGTGTCGGGCTGCTTGACTTGTCGTACATACAGATGTACACCCTCAACATGGCGGTTGCCTGGGACCCGGAAAAGGCACGGCAGAATCTCCGCAAAGACGGCGTCCGTTTTGCGGATGCCATTCTGGATCTCGAGGACCCGTACGCTGTTACCATTTCGGACCATGAATCCGAGCCCTCGGAAATGAGATGGGTGACTCTAGGTGCAGACGCGCAAGGACGTGTGCGAGTGGTAGCTTACACCTATCGTGGTGAGGACGTTCGGCCTATCTCGGCCCGGCTGGCCGAACCTCATGAACGTAAGGAGTACGAGACACAATGATGAAGACCTACGATTTCAGGAAAGGAAAGCGCGGTCCGGTACTGCCTGTCCCTCCCGGCAAGGAGCGCATCACCATCCGTTTAGACGCCGATATCCTGGATTATTTTCGGGACGCGGTCGATCGTGCTGGCGGCGGCAACTATCAGACCTTTATCAACAATGCGCTGCGCGCCTATATCGAGGGTGGTCAGAAGCCCACTCTGGAAGACACACTCCGGCGCGTGATCCGCGAGGAATTACGGGCACACTGAAAAGTCACAACACCAGCAGCGCCTGGCCCGGCTTTAAATGATGGATTTGACCATCGATGTGAATTTCGATGGGGTTCTTGCGCGAAGACAGCAGGACTTGGTGGACTTTGAAGATATTATCGGCCAAAACGAGTTCGCCGGTCCCGCCCACTCCCGTGAAGATATCCCACTGGCTTGGTTTCAGTTTCGGTACGCCCAGCCTCCCGGCGGCGACGCCCACCCCGGTATAGACATCCCACTGCTCCGCTTGCTTTTCCGAAGGGACCAACGTTACGGCCGTTCCGACCAGCTTGTCGAGCCCCGTCTGATGACCGGCGGGCGTGGCGGTGACTAATTCATGGAAATGAGAGAATAAATCGACCGGCTTGCCATTTCGATAGACCTGAATTCCCACATGGTCACGGTCGATCCGCTCCGCAGTTGTGGCGATGAATTGGGCCTCGGGTCCGGCCAGTGCTCCTTCGGGCGCGGTTGCCTCCGGTTGAGTCATCTCTTGGAGCGTCGGCGGGCGGCGGGGGATTTGCCCCGAGGCGAATTGGGGTAGCAAGAAATTGAAAACGATCGCGAAGGCTGCGACAAGGAGTAGAGCCAATCTTCTCGAAACCATTGATCCCTCCCTCGTTTCAGTCCACTTTACTCGCGGCAATTATCTCACCGGAAACGCCCTGAGTCAATTCGCACGCTCGGTCAGATTCGCCGTCGCCTCCAGCCGCACCGTTACGATCTGAAATGGCTTAACGGGGAATTGGATTCCGTGGGGAGAAACCGGAAGAGGCCCTTGATTCCTTTCGAGAGCATCGCTCATCCATGCCGACTTGACGTCGAGAAATGGAGTTTCCACTTCCACCACGCTTTCTTTGCCGGCCACTTCCAGAAATCGCAGAATCGTTCCCTTTCCATCCTCGGCCATCTTCCAGGTTTCAAGCACCACGCCGGGTTCCCGAACTTGCAGGAAACTCGCTTGGGCCGAATCGAGGGGCCTGGCAAAGTTGATGGCCTTATCTTGTGAAGTGATCTGATCGGTTTCCAGAGGCGACATCTCTTCCCGGCCCAGCCGGCTGAGATTGGCAGGCGACAGGTCCTTGCCGCTCGTGAACACATAGCGGAAACTGAAATCGCCTCCCTGGCCCGCTGCGTAGTTGGTGAAATAGTAGTTGTTCATCACGTAGGAGAAGATTGTGCCGGAGCGCGGCGTGAACTTCGCCGGCCACGTTCCTCGCACGATATCGCCCAAGCAGACCAACGGGGCATCCTGGGGCACCAGCGCCGCGCTCACACCGTCCTGCTCCGCCGACACCCAGTGCTGCACCGAAAACCATTCCTTACCGGCGCCGGGCAATTGATCGCGGCTGGGGTCCACGGATCCGTTCTGAGTCTCGTAACGAAATTGGGGATGCCCCATGGCCAGCGGAAATGCAAAGTAGACCGCCTCTTTGCTAGAGACCTCCGTCTTGTGCACGTGGTTGATGAATTCGATCTTCTTCTGCCCGCTGAACAGGATTATCTCCGTCTCGATGTGGGGTGTGTTCACACCGGAGCTTTCGAGATGTGCGACCAGCCCAAAAGGCTGTTCGGACACGGAAACCAGGCGGCCGCCTCCGGCCCCACGGATCGTGAGCTCCGGCACGGGCCATCCGGAACTGTATTCGACAAGCCGGTTGGGAGTCTGGTCTCCTCCCCTGACATACAAGTACTGATCGAACCGGTAGGGGCTTGAGGCGTTCACCAGTTCCTTCTTCAGTTCCTTATCCACGATGCTCTTGACGGCTCCGCTCTTGGCATCCAGCACCACGCGGTAGTAAGCATTCTCCAACGTTCCTCGCGGGTCTGCCGGTTCCGGTGGGGAATCTGCGGTGGTTTCCTGCACAGCGATGGCCTTGTAACCGACGGATGGAACGTCCGGCGCTAGAAATCGAATGTGGTTGTAGGATTGTCCAGTCGCAAGAATCTCGTAGGGAATGGTGCGGTGCGTGGCAAGGTCGACGAGTTCCCGCCCTTTGTCCAGGTCCATTTCAACCATTCCGGAACGCGGCCAACTCAGGGGATTGAATACCAGCAGCGTCCCCGAGGGGTCGAAAACAGAGTCAGCCAGGCCGGCCAGTCCGCGCTCGAGCACATAGTCGACCCCTCGCTTCGCCTCGCCGGCAAAACCTTCCTTGATCGCCAACTGGTCCACAGCCTCCTGGCTTTTCGGATTCGATACGCTGCGTTCGGCTCCCCAGGTGTGCTCGTCGTACAGAACCATGTTGTTCCACATCCGCTTCAGGGCTTCGGCATCGGGCTGTCGAACGGGATTAACCAGGCTGCTGAGAGTGGAGAATTTCTCCGCTGCAAGGGCTCGCTGCTCCGTCTCGCGCTCCGTAGCGGCGGATCGCGCTGTTGAAGCAATACCGTATTCCCAGTACGGGCCGCCGTCTCCGCGCATCACCGGAATGGTATTTCCGAATTGCCGCGCGATCTGCTCCATAGCCTCCGCGAACCCCGAATACTGCAAGTGGGGATAGGCGTAGATCTTGTTCCAATTGGCGGCCAAGCTCGCCTGGCCGGGATTAAGATCGGTATTTTCCCATTGCGTGCCGTAAACCAAAACCGAGTCGGCCTTGTATTCGGGGCGAGTATAAGCTTGAAGGAAAACCGGGATGGAGTCGCGCCCCGCCACGACGTCGCCTTGTATCCCGCCGAACAACACAGCGAGTTGAGAATAGACCCACGAGTACCACATTAAGATCCTACCGCCGTCGGGTCCCTCCCACCAAAAGGGCGATCTCTCGTTCAGGCGGCCGTACAGCAGTATCGGCCCATTGTCGTTGTCGCAGCCGGAAATAAAATAGTTCAGGCCTGCCGCCGCCAGGACCGAAGCGTAGGACCAGGAGTAGGACGGCACATCCGTGATGTTGGCGTAGTCGGCGTCTCCCCCGTATTTTTGATTAAACTCGAACGCGGGATAAAGAGAGCGGATAAGCGTCTCGAGGCTTGGGAAGCCGGTGAGCAGGCTGGCCTCGACCGTGGGGACGAATATCTTTTTGTCTCTTACCATCTCGAAAAGCTGCTTCTGTTGATCGTCGCTGCGCCCCGCCAGATACTGCCGTACGCTCCAATAGCCATCCGGGCTAAATCGAAAGTCCGGATGCGCGCGGATCAAATCCATCGCTTCATCAAGTTCACGGCTTTGAATTTCGGCCACCTTTTCCTGGTAGTCGGAGTATCCCACATCTACGTGCACGTGAGGGACGACCAGCAGGTTCCACCGTTTCGCCGGTGTTAGGATCACCCTGAAGCGGTGCGAGCGCCCGTTGATTTTGACCGTGATCAGGCCTTTCTCCGGCTTGGTGCATTCGGTAATCGAGAACTCCACCATCTGCTCGCCGAATTCCCGCTTGGCCAGGTCCACGCTGTATTTGTTCGTGCCGACCAGCAGGCTCACCTCTCCTTGTCGTACTTGCAGGTCATGGCGCACGTAAATGTCCACCAACTCCACGAAGTCATTGCCGTGGTGCATGTAAAAAACCGTGGGCACGACTTCGGCCGTCACCTCGGCGTGATGTCTTTGAGGAGAACTCTGGTCAAGCTCCAAGGCATCGTAGGTAATCACGGAGTGGAGTTCGACGTCGCTGGTGGAGGGCGCGTCGGTGGCCGTCAAGGTGAGCCTGTTGGTCCCCTTCCGCAAAAACTGCGCGGGGAGATCGCAAGCGATCATATCGGCAGCGGCGATCGGGCTGACGACCATTTCCCGATCGCCCCCCGTGTAGCTGAGCATGGGGTGCTGGTAAAAGAGACCCTTGTGCCCATTGATTTCAACTTCCAATCGCGCCACGCGCGCCGTCTCCGACAACAGCCCCGCTTTGAGCGTGTAGACGCCGCCGGGTTTTCCGGGCAGATTGAACTGAATGGTATAGGGGTGAGGGCGGCTCCCCGGCCTTTCGATTTCTGCACCCTCTTGATAAGCAGGCCAATCGGTCTCCGGCCGGCTCCTTCCCACAACGTAAACCAACTCGCCAGCGGGATAGCGGGAGCCAAAGAGCGGCGGACCTTGTTTCCCGGTATTGAATTCACTCGGCGACTGGTTGAAGGTGCCGATTCTCCACACGGCATTGGAAGGACCGCGGGAGTCGGCCCGGCTCGGAGTCCGACGGCCGCGGCGAGATGCAACACCCCCGGCACACGGGCAAATACAGATTGCGGCTGCCAGCACCACAAGCGCTTGTAAAGCCTGCTCGTGCGGGTGTTTTCTCACTTCATCCCTCCGGTCGTCTCGATCGGTTCGTGCGCTTTGCGGCCGTACACCCGCTCGTAGGCTTGGCAGTAGGGACAAAGGCCGCCTTCAATGCGTTTAACGAACCAGAACGCCAGCCCCTTCTGGTTCTTGCGCGCGCGGCCACACACAGGACACTCAACGCATTTCTGGGCCATGGCGCGGTCTTGTTCGGAGATGGTTTCCATAAGCTTATCCTTTAGTCGTGCAGGCGAGCCGTAGTGGCGGCCTTCAGGCGTCCACAGGGCTCACCCCTGCATCCTGCAATTGAATCTTGGTCTTGCGGCAGACCAGCATCATACCCCAGGAGTATCGAACGAGCCAAGGCACTAGCGCGAAGCAACGGGAATTGATAAGCTGCTTTCCGCTATAGGGGCGGGGCGCAAGACCATTCGCTCCCACGCTGCCTGGCAAAGGCGATAAGAGGGAGGCAACATCCGATGATTCAACGACGCGATTTCCTTAAGGCGGCTGGTGTATCTGCGGCGAGCATGGGCAAGCCCCTCGTCTCGACTGCGGAGCAAAGCAGCGCTTCCGCGTCCGTTCCGGCCGGCACCAAATACCCGAAGCTGGCGATTAAGACGCGCTATTCTCCCGAGAGGCTCGCGTTCGCAGCGTCGGCAGGTTACGAAGGCGTGATTGTCGACGTCAACGAATACTTCGATCCCGACAAACTCACGGACAGTCAGACTGATCAGGTCCTGGCCGCCGCGCGGGACGCCGGAGTGCGCATCATCAGCATCGAAAGCATGGTGAACCATCTGGCCCCAGATCCTGCCGAACGGCGCCAAATACGCGCGCGCTTCGTCCGTTGCATCGAATTGGCCCACCGGCTGGGGTGTAAGTTCGTGGGCACTTTCAGCGGGGGCAAGCCGGGCGCATCGGTGGACGAGCAGGCGAAGGAACTGGCCGAAGTGCTCAACGAGCAGTACCTGCCCGTGTGCGAAAAGTTGGACGTGAGGATAGGCCCTGAGAACTATCCCTGCGACGAGAATTTCGCCACCGTGCCCGCCAGTTGGGAGAAAGTGTTTGCCCTGGTTCCGAACCATCGCTTCGGGCTGGAATTCGACCCTTCCCATTTGGTGCGGCAATACATCGACCCCATCCAGACGGCCTGGGACTTTCGCGACAGGATCCTCGCTGTGCACGCCAAGGACACGGAAATCATTCAGCCGGTTCTTGCCAAAGTCGGCATCCACGGCCGAGGCTGGTGGCGTTACCGCATTCCCGGACAGGGGCTGATTGACTGGCCCAAGTTCATCACGGTGCTTTTGCAGGCGGGATTCCAAGGCGGCATGGCCGTGGAACACGAAGACAATTTCTGGGATGCTCCTCACGGCGATGCGGGCCCCGAAATGGCGCAGGAACGCAAAGACGGGTTCATCCTTGCCGCGCGCTTTCTGCGGCAGTATCTGCCCGGCCGGCTGAGTTAGAGTTCTTGGGCTTTTGCCTCTGTACCGCGCCCTTGCCGCGGCGAGCAGATGTGGAATTAATCGCCCTCTCCCTTGGGGAGTCCGATTTCAGGACCCCGATGGGGTCCATCGGACCCCAGAAATCGGGGAGGGTGGACCGCGGCGGCGCATTCACCAGCCGTCGCGGGCCGGGTGAGGGGTTACTTCCGCGGCGAGGAGTCTGCGGCCACCCGTTGCCTTTCGGCCGCTGTTGCATTACATTTCCAGAGGGCGAATTCATCAAAGCGAAGGAGGTCACATGCGGCGTAGGACGTTCTTCGGGGGAGTTTTCGCGGGGTTAGCGGCCTCCGCGTTTGGAGCGAAGCCGCCCAAGCCCAAGGCCGGCGATATCCCCATGCGGACGTTTGGCAAGACGGGCGAAAGGCTCACCATCATCGGCCAGGCCGGCGGCCGTTTTCCCCTTATTACCTTCGAAGAGGCGAAGGCAATTACCTTGCGCGCCTACGACCTCGGGATCAACTATTTTGATAATTCCGTTGGTTACTGGGACGGGCGGTCGGAGGAAGTCTATGGGGCCGTTCTCCCGCCTTTCCGCAAGCATGTCTTCATCACAACCAAGGCCAACAAGCGGACTCGCGCCGGCGCCGCGGAGGAACTCGACCAATCTCTGAAACGCCTGAAGACCGATTATGTGGATCTCTGGCAGATTCATGCCGTGGATGAGAAAGCCGAGGTCGAGCAGATCTTCGGCCCAGGAGGCGCCATCGAAGCCTTCGAAGCCGCCCAGAGGGCAGGGAAGTGCCGCTTCATCGGCTTTACGGGCCACCACGATCCCTACGTTCACTTGGAAATGCTCAAGGCTTATGAGAAGTTTGACTCCATCTTAATGCCGTTACACGTTGCCGACCCCGGGTACCTGAGTTTTGAGAAACTCACCTTGCCCGTTGCCGCCGACCGCAAGATGGCCATTCAAGGGATGAAGTCTCTGGCCAACGCCAAGCTCTTGCAGGAATTCACCGCCCGAGAATGCCTGAGCTACGCCTTAAGCCTTCCCGTCAACTGCGTTACCGTTGGCTGCACGACCATCGGCCAGTTGGAAGATGATGTTCGCATCGCCCAGCAGTTCAAGGCGTTCACGCCTGTTGAAATGGATTCGCTTCGCAAGCGGGCCGAGGGCATTAAAGGCCCCGGCCTCGAAGATTGGAAGCGGAACATCAATGCTCCAGCGACTGCATCCTCGACGGGTCACCGGGATTCGCGCCAGCGTCACGGATGATCTCTAGCGCTCAAGGTTGATAGACGGTCCCGACTTCTCATGATTCGAGAGATGGTAAAGGGAGTCCCTTTGATGATTTCCAAAACCTTCGAAGTAAAGATTGTGCGCGAAGGTCAAATGTGTTTCATTCCCTTGACGTTCGATCCCAAGAGCGTGTTTGGCAAAGTCCGCGCCCCGGTTAAAGTGACGCTCAACGGGTACACGTATCGCAGCACCATCGCTGCCATGGGCGGACCACCGTTCATTCCGTTGCGGCGCAGCAATCGCGAAGCGGCGGGGCTGGAGGGAGGCGAAACGCTCGAGGTCCGGCTCGACCTTGACACCGAGAAGCGCGAAGTGAAGCCGCCCGCCGATTTCGCTAAGGCGCTCAAAGCCGCCCCGCCGGCCTGGGAGCGATGGCAGGAGATGAGCTACACCCACCAGCGCGAATATGTCGAAGCGTTGGCAGACGCCAAGAAACCCGAAACCCGGGCCCGCCGCCTGGAGAGTGCGGTTCAGGCCATCCGGAACCGGCCGGAGCGAAAGAGCGGGCGCCACGGAGGTTAGGCCATACTTGACTGCCCCCATGAGCAGAGGTACGGTTGTGGTGTGAGAGGGAACAGGATATGACCATTACCTTGCAAGCGGAACACGAGCGACTCATCGCGGAGGCCCTCCGTTCCGGCGCCTATCAGAGTTCCGAGGAAGTGATCAAGCAGGCGCTTGAACTGCTTTGCGACCGGGACGCTTGGCTCGCTGCAAGCCGTGCTAAGATCGCTGACGGCTATGCTGCCGCCCAGCGGGGCGAGCTTATAGACAGTGACCAAGTTCGGGCCCAGATGGAACAGAATAAACGGCGCTGGCTGGCTGGGCCGCGTAAAGCATGATCCGCTACAAGTTCACTCCTCAAGCGGCTGACGACCTCTTCGAAATCTGGAGTTACATCGCCCGCGACAGCACTGCGGCAGCCAATCGCGTTGAAGATGCCGTTTACGAAGCTTGCGACTTCCTGGCTGAAGGTCGCCTCCGCGGCAGCCTCCGCGAGGACCTAACCAAGCTTCCACTTCGCTTTTGGACAATTCAAGCTTTTCCCAATTTCATCTTCGTGTATGATCCCGAGAGCGACCCTCTTCGAATTATCCGGATTCTTCACGGTAGGCGAGACGTTCTGGCAATTCTCGGCGAATCCAAGCCCTGAGAACACGGGTCGTCCCCGAGCTCGCCAAGGTTGCGCACTAACTGGCCCGCAGTTTCCCGGAACCGGTGACACATGACGCCACAGTCCCCCGAAGAACACCGAACCCGGGTCCGCTGGTCGGTGGGAGCTCTGCTGGCTGCTTCTACGGTCATCAACTTCATGGATCGACAGACGCTCAGCGCGCTGGCCCCGATTTTGAAATCCCAGTTTCGGTGGACCAACACCGACTTTGCTTCTCTTCTGATCGCCTTTCGTCTGGCTTACACGATCATGCAGGGCGTGGGCGGCCGGCTGCTCGACGAGGTTGGCTCGCGTATCGGGTTCGCGTTGGTGGTGGGGTTTTATTCCCTGGTCGCGATGGCCACCAGCTTCGCCCAAGGGTTGGCGAGCTTTCGGATCTTCCGCTTCCTACTCGGGCTGGGCGAAGGCCCCAACTTTCCAGGCGCTGCGAAGACAGTTGCGGAATGGTTTCCAAACCGTGAGCGCGCCTGGGCCGTGGCGCTATTTGACAGCGGCACGTCCATCGGCGGCGCCGTTGCTCCCTTCATTGTGCTCTATACCTACCGGCTCTTTGGCACGTGGCGGCCCGCCTTCGTTCTCACCGGCTGCCTTGGAATCGCGTGGCTGATCATCTGGCTGCGTTTCTACCACGCGCCGCAAAACCATCCTTCGGTCTCGCCTGCGGAACTGCGCTACATCCAGGAAGGCCGCTCGCTTTCGGGCGTCACCGGCAAACCCGCGCGCTGGCGAGACCTGCTTCGTTACCGGCAGACCTGGGGCATCGTGCTGGGGAGGTTCCTGCTCGACCCCTTCTGGTTCTTCATTGCCGAGTGGTTTGCGCTCTACCTTTCCAGCAAAGGGTTTCGCCTGGAGGCCAGTGTGCTTGGCTTTTGGATGCCCTTCCTGGGGGCTGATTTGGGTAACTTTGCGGGCGGCGGGCTGTCGAGTTACTGGATCTCGCGCGGCTGGCCCGTGGGCAAGGCGCGCCGGGCGGTCCTGATCATCTTCGGGCCAAGCATGGTCTCCCTGCTGCTGGTGCTTCGGACTTCGAGCTACTTCGCGGCGCTCCTCATCTTCGCCTACGCGGCGTTTGCCTACGCCGCCTGTTCCACGATGTTCCTGTCTTTGCCCACCGACGTCTTTCAATCGCGCGCCGTGGGCACGGTCAGCGGTATGGCGGGCACAGGAGCCGGCATCGGCACCATGGTCTCTACTTACCTCATCGGCCGCGTCACTGATGTCACCTCGTTCGCCCCGGTGATCGTCGGCGCTGCCATCATCCCCTGCCTCGCCACCCTGGTATTCGTCAGCCTGGTCCGGTCCTCGAAACGGCCTGACCCGCGAGGCTTGCTTGTGGAGTTTTAGAGCAGACGTCCCGCCAGACAACCGCCGTCACTTCCGCAGTGTCCTATCGTGACGCGGCCCGCAGTAAATCCAGCCAGCCATTCACGAGCTTTAGACCGTGCAAGACTTCGGTGAGGATCAAGCCTGTAAGGACCACCGGAGCGTTGAGACCGATTAGACGCTCCAATTCGTCCCCGGCTGGGCTGCGCGCCGAGTTGAGGAAGTCTACCCAGACTGAGGTGTCCACCAGAATCACAGGCGGTTCCGTCGCAGCTTTTTCAAGTCCCCTTCCCAGATCCCCGTGCCGCGAAAGCGCAAAATGCCCTTGCGGCCTTCGCTTTGCACCAGAACCTCCAACGCCCGATGCACGATCTCGCGCTTCGTGCGCAAGCGCGTCAACCTGCGGGCCTGAGACAGCAAGCGGTCGTCTATATTGATGTTAGTTCGCATGCCCCAACTACACATCTTATAGGTGTACGAGGAAAAACCTGGAAAGGCCGAAAATATACGTCAGCGGACTTGGATTCCTGAATCCCCAATCCTGAACGCCAGGTCCTGCTCAGCACCTTGCCGCCTTCCTTTTGCGTCCTTTATAATGAACGTTCGGGCTTACGGGCTTTCATGTGATTCACTGACTATGCTGCGTCCTTTTCGTCCAATCTGGCCCTACTTGGTGCGCTACAAAGCGCGCTATCTGGCGGGATTTCTCTGCCTAGTGTTCTCCCAGGTGGGTGTGCTGGTTCCTCTCATCATCAAGGCCGGCATCGATGATTTAACCCGGGGAGTCCCGGTCCGAACATTACTCAGCGTGGCCGGACTGCTTGTGGCCGTGGCCGTCGGCAAGTCCGTTTTGGGATTCTGGGTGCGATGGATTCTGATCGGGATATCAAGGGATGTCGAATACGATTTACGCAACGATTGTTTCCTGCATCTCATGCGCTTGTCGCCGCGCTATTACACTGAGAACCGCACCGGCGACCTGATGGCGAAGCTCACCAACGATCTGAACGCGGTGCGCAATATGGTGGGGCCGGGCATCATGTATTCCGCCAACACGCTGGTGTTGGGCCTGGCAACGGTTGCCCTGATGATGCATCTGGACTGGCGCCTCACGCTCTATTGCCTGATTCCCATGCCCCTCGTGTCCGTGGGGGTCAAGTTCCTCGGCCAGCAGATTCACGAACGCTTTGAGAAGATCCAGGCGCTTTATTCGGAACTCACCGAGCGGGTTCGCGAAAACCTCTCCGGCGTGCGGGTGGTCCGCGCCTTCTGCCAGGAGGAAGCGGAGATGGCGCAGTTCGACACGATGAACCTGGACTTCGTGGTGAAAAACAAGGGGCTGATCTGGATTTCCAGTTTCCTCTGGCCCAGCATGGAACTGCTCTTCGCGGTGTCGTTCCTGCTGCTGATGGTGGTGGGCGGCCATCACGTGCTTACCCACAGGATCAGCGTGGGAACCTTCGCGGCCTTCAATGTCTTCCTGACTTATCTGATCTGGCCCATGATTGCGCTGGGCTGGGTGACCAACCTGGTGCAGCGCGGACTGGCCTCGCTGGGACGCCTGATGCAGATCTTCGAAGCGAAGCCCGAGATTGATGACCGCGCCGTTCCCGCGCACCCCCTGACTTCGCTGCGGGGAGAAATCGAGTTCCGCAACCTCACGTTTGCTTACAACGGCACGCCCGTGTTGAAGAACCTGGACCTGCGGATACCCGCGGGAAAGACGGTGGCCATCGTGGGTGCGACGGGCTCCGGCAAGTCCACTTTGGTGGGGCTGATCCCGCGGCTCTACGATGCTCCGGAGGGTTCGTTGCTTGTTGATGGTGTGCCCATCCGCGAGATTCCGCTTCAGACCCTGCGCCGGCACATTGGATTTGTGCCCCAAGAGACTTTTCTCTTCAGCGAAAGCATCCGCGAAAACGTCAAGTTCGGAGTGCCGGAAGCGACCGACTCGCAGGTGGAGCGCGCGGCGGAGATTTCCAATATTTTGCCGGAAATCAGGGCCTTCCCAAAGGGTTTCGACACCATGGTTGGCGAGCGCGGGTTGACGCTTTCCGGCGGCCAGAAACAACGCACTGCGATTTCGCGGGCCGTCATCCGCGATCCGCGCATCCTGATTCTCGACGACGCGCTTTCCAGCGTCGATACCTTTACGGAAGAGAAAATCCTCCGGCAGCTCACCGGCGTCATGGCGGGACGAACCACCATCCTGATCTCCCACCGGGTGTCCACCATCCAGAACGCCGACGAGATCGTGGTCCTGCACGGCGGCGAGATCGCCGAGCGCGGCACCCACGCCGAGTTGCTGGCCCTCAACGGACACTATACGGACTTGTATAACAAACAGTTGATTGAGGAGGAATTGGAGAGAGAGGCGTAGGGCAGCGTATTGCGCCGCCTGTCCGTCGTCCGTGGTCCGTTGTCCGTTGCCGCCAGGGGACGGCCGTGGTTGACGACAACGGACAACTGACAACGGACAACTGACAACTGACGATGGCTGACTCCTTTCACGACGAAGAAATCCTCGGCAAGGCGTACGACGCGCACCTGATGCGGCGCCTGCTCGTCTACCTGCGTCCGTACTGGCGCATGACGCTGTTTGCCTTGGTGGCGATCCTGCTGTTTGGGGTCTTGCAGGCGGTTCCGCCCTATCTGCTTAAAGTTGAGGTGGACCGCTATCTCGATCCCGCAGGCCGCGGCCAGCTTCCGGGAATTCTGGCGAGTTTTCTCAGTCAGAATCCGGTAGCGGGCATCGCGCAAATCGTCTTCGTGCTTCTGCTGCCCACCGTGGTGCTGACCTTCGTGCTGGAGTTTGCGCAGTCATTCGCGATGCAAATAGTTGGGCAGCAGGTGATGTACGACATGCGCAAACAACTGTTCGCGCACCTGCAACGCCTCCAAATGAGCTTCTTCGACCGCAACCCCGTGGGCCGCCTGGTGACGCGCGTGACCACCGACGTGGACGTGTTGAACGACCTCTTCGCTTCCGGCGTAGTCGCCCTCATCGGCGACGTCTTCTCGCTTTTCAGCATTGTGGTGGTGATGCTGAAGCTGGATTGGAAACTGGCGTTGCTCACCTTCTCCGTGCTGCCCGTGATTGTGCTGGTCACAGCAGCTTTCCGAAAGGCGGTGCGCGATTCTTACCGGCGCATTCGGGTGGCCATTGCACGGATCAATGCCTACTTGCAGGAAAACATCACCGGAATGGCCGTCTCCCAGCTCTTTAATCGTGAGGATATCAGCTACCGGGAATTTGAGAAGATCAACCGCACTCACATGGAAGCCTACAAGGACTCGATTCTGGCTTACGGGTTGTTTTATCCGGCGGTCGATCTTCTGGGCACCGTCGCGGTGGGCATCATTCTCTACCTGGGCGGCGGCATGGCGCTGCGAAACCTGGTTACGATCGGCACCACCATCGCCTTCATCCAGTATTCGCAACGTTTCTTCCGCCCCATCCAGGATCTGAGCGATAAGTACAACCTTCTGCAAGCGGCCATGGCGAGTTCGGAGCGCATTTTCAAGCTGCTGGACACCCCGGTGATGATCACGGATCCTCAAGCTCCGATGTCCGTGGTCCGTGGTCCGTCGTCCGTTGTGACTTCCCCCGCTGTAGGGGCGCCCCTTGTGGGTGCCCACGTCCCGACGGACCACGGACAAATGACAACTGACGACGGACGTCCCTCCCCGCTGGTTGAATTCCGCCAGGTCGGATTCGCCTATCAGGACGACCACCGCGTGCTGGAAAATGTCTCCTTCTCGATCGGAACCGGGGAAACGGTGGCGGTTGTGGGTCACACGGGCGCCGGCAAGACCACGCTCACCAATCTGCTGCTGCGCTTCTATGACGTACAAGACGGGCAAGTGCTGTTTGACGGCGTGGACATCCGCCATCTGCGCCTACGCGATCTGCGCAAAAACTTCGGCATTGTCCTCCAGGATCCCTTCCTCTTTTCGGGAACGATCTCGAGCAATATCCGCTTGGGCAGCGGCTGGATCACCGATCGGCAAATCCGCGACGCGGCGCGCCAGGTCAAGCTGCTGGATTTCATCGAGGGCCTGCCGGGACGTTTCCAGGAACCCGTCAAGGAGCGCGGCGCCACACTTTCGGTGGGACAGAAACAACTGCTCTCCTTCGCGCGAGCGCTCGCTCACAACCCGCGCATCCTGATCCTCGACGAAGCCACCTCGAGCGTCGATCCTGAGACGGAGCATCTGCTGCGTGAAGGCCTGCGCTGCCTGATTGAGAACCGCACCTCCCTGGTCATCGCGCACCGCCTCTCCACCATTCAGAACGCCAGCAAAATCGTGGTCATGCACAAAGGACGAGTTCGCGAGGTGGGGACGCATCACGAATTGCTTCAGAAACGCGGAATTTACTTCAAGCTCTATCAGCTTCAGTATAAGGATCAAGAAGTGTCGGCGGTCCGTAGTCCGTAGGTGAATAGTGCGGTACACTTTCGAGTGGAATCCATTCAAGGCCAGGTCAAACCTGAGAAAACACAGGATCAGCTTTGACCGTGCCGCGGAAGTCATCTTGGATCCGCTGGCCGTGTCTGTCCTTGACGTAGAGCACGGCGAAGCTGAAGAACGCTGGGTGACCAGCGGCAAAGATAAACGAGGGAGCGTCCTCATTCTAGTTCACACGTTCGTGGAGGTTTCGGCTCAAGAATGCAGGGTGCGCATCATTTCGGCGCGGAGAGCGACTAAGCGAGAAATCAAGCAGTACGAGGAAAACCAGCCATGAAGAAAGAATACGACTTTTCGAAAGGTGAACGCGGGAAGTTCTTCCGTCCTGATGCAGAACTGAACATTCCAGTTTATCTGGACCCGGACGTGGCCAAGGCCTTCCGCGGCTCAGCAGCGGTAAACAAAGCTCTGCGCACTCTACTGCGCTCATCCGCGGCCACTCGCCGCCTTACGAGGTCCTCGGGCGGACGTGGGGCTCGTTTGCCCCGTTGACCGGTCAGCTTAGGCAAAGACGCCGTTATCCCCGCGCATCACGCCCTTACTTTCCGGACCAGCCTAATGCTCTACGCGCCGTTCAGGGAGTAGATGTCTCGTACGGCTTGACTTGGTCTGCGATCTTCGACTTATCGCCTACAATCACAAACTCCATCTGGTCGGGAAGGAGGTACTTGTCTGTGACCGCTTGGATCTCCGCGGGTTGCACGCCCATCACTTTCTGCACGTACTCGGAGAGGTAGGAGCGGCTCAGGCCTTGCGAATCGACAAAGTGCAGTTGGCCGATCACCGCGTCCGGGCTTATGGTATTGCGCAGCACAAACAGCCCGGCGAGGTAGGTCTGTATGCCTTTCAGCTCCGATTCGGAGGGCGGCTCCTTCCTCAACCTGTCGATCTCAAACAGGATCTCCTTGATCGAGGGGCCGGTCACTGACGTGGTCACATCGGCCCTCTCGACCCAGAACGCCAGATGCGTGCGAGTCGAGATTTGGCTGCTGGGCGAATACGTGTAGCCTTTCTGCTCGCGAATGTTGGAGGTAATACGCGACGCGAACGAGCCCCCCAAAAGCGTATTCATGACATCCAGGGGAATGTAGTCGGGACTATTGGGACCCGCAACCGGCAGGCCGATGTACAGCGTGGATTGCGGAGCGTCCGGCCGATCGATCAGGGCGAAGGAGCGGGCTTTGACCGGATTCGTCGAAATTGAGGGTGGTTCCGCTCCCTTGGACCAACCTTCAAAAGCCTTTCGTATGGTTTCCCGAAGACCGCCCTCCAGCTTGCCCGCGACGTACAAATGCGTGCAGGCAGCAGTGAAATTACTACGATAGAAGGCGAGGGCATCGTCCGCGCTGTAGCCCTTCAGATCGCTCTCCGCCGGAAAGACCCGCCCGTACGGGCTGCCGGGGAACATGGTACCCAAGAAGCGCTCCCGAGCCAGATCGTCGGGCTGAGTTTTCGCCACCGCGAGCTCACGCCCCAGGTCAGCCTTCAGTCGAGGGACCTGCGAGGCCGGCAGGGAAGGGTTCTCGAGCACATCTGCAATGAGATTAATAAACTGCGCCGCGTGATCGGAAAGCGCCACGCCGCCCACGGACGTAAATTCGACCCCGGGGGTGATCTCGAGTTGTCCTCCCGTGTCGGCAAACTCGGCGGCCAGTTGCTCCGAGGAGCGCGTCTTGGTCCCCTCCTTCATAAGCAGCCCGGTGAGCCGCGACAGCCATACCTGGTTCGCCGCCTCGTTGATGCCGCCTGCGTTGACGTACGCGCGGACCGCCACCCTGGGCACGATGCCATACTGCACCAGCGTCACCTTCATGCCATTGCCCAGTGTGAAATCCTCGGTCGGCGGGAGATGAAAAGGTTTGGGCGGCCCGCCTTCCGGGGGTTGTTCCTTCTGCTGGCCGAGGGCGGAGAAGCCCGCTACGCCAGCAAGGAGGCAGAGTGGCAGGATCATTGGGCGCCTCCCGTGGAAGCCTGGGGTTCCAAGACCAGTACGGTGCGGTTCGTCCGGCGCAGATATTCGCGAGCCGTACGCTCGATCAGGTCCGGGGTCACACTGTTGAAACGCGCCTCCAAGTCGTTGATCCGCGACGGATCGTTGTCGAACAACGCAAAGCACGCCAGCATATTGGCGCGCCCGAATCCTGCGAATTGCGTCATCGAGTCGTAAATGTAAGAACGCATTTTGGTCCGGTTCCGATCCAGCAGCTTCTGGTCGACGGGCCGGGATTGTAACGAGTCAATGACGCTGTCCACCGAGGACATGATCTGATCAGCGCTCACGTGCGCGTCGTGGATGAGGTACGTGGTCCAGAGCATCGGACCGTCGTAGTCGAACATGTCGCCGAGCTCGGCATTGATGCCGCCGGAGATGCTTCCCGCGTAGCCGTGCTTCTTCACCAGTTCCTCATAGAGCAGGCTATCGTCGCCCTGCACGAGCATCTGGTCGAGCAGCCCCATCGCATAATACTCGGGCGTATTGCGCGCCGGCATGTGATAGGCAAAGGCGAGCGCGGGCCGGTTCGCCAGCGGATCTTTCCGCTCCGCCTTGATCTCTTTCTCCTGGCGAGGCTCAGTAACATCCGGCACCGGCGGGAGTTCGGATTTCGGTATGGGCCCGAAATACTTCTCCACGAAACCCTTGGCTTCTTCCGGCTCGAAGTCGCCGACGATCACCAGCGCGGCGTTGTTGGGGGCGTAGTAGGTCTGGAAGAATTTCAGTACCTCGTCCAGCTTGGCCGCCTCGATGTCCTTAAGTTCGCCGTAAAAGTTATGCGAGTTGTACCAGTTGGTGTTGGCATACTGGGGAATCCAGAGCCACGGAAAGCCGCCATAGGGTTGGTTCAGGACGGCCACTTTAACTTCGTTCTCGACCACGCCCTGCTGGTTCTTCAGATTCTCGTCCGTGATGGCCAGACCTTTCATGCGGTCCGCTTCCGCCCAGAGCGCCGTTTCAAGCTTGTTGGCAGGGAGGACTTCGAAGTAGTTCGTGAAGTCAAAGCGCGTGCTGCCGTTCAGGATTCCGCCGTTCTGCTGGACAAGGCGGATGAACTCCATCTTGCCCAGGTTGTGAGAGCCTTGAAACATCATGTGCTCGAACAAATGCGCGAATCCTGTGCGATCCCTCGGTTCGATTCGAAAACCGATCCGATAGTAGATAGCCGTCACCACCGTGGGCGCCGTGTGATCCGCGGAGAGGACCACGCGCAGGCCGTTCGGCAGCGTGTAATACGTAACAGGAACGGTGAACTGGTCGGCGCCTCCCGCCTGGGCGTGCAACACGACGCCGCTCGCGAGCGGTGCTGCGGGGAAGAAGTATTCTCTTCTCAAAGGCATGTCACCCCGATCAAAAGCCGATACCTATACCACTATCATCGACCGCCGCAGAATTCAAGGTTCATTTCCTGCCGGCGCATCGCCCTGGGCCCCTGCCAGGGTCCGCCGTGGCCCGGGAGCGGGACCCGCCCCCTTTGGCACGGGCAGGATGCCCGCGCCACGATTTTCAAAGCAGTCGCTCATGCCCGTCGGCGGACGGGCACCCAGAAACCATGAAAGCCCTGTCATTCTGAGCCCTTCGCTGTCATCCTGAGCGAAGCGAAGGATCTCGCTCTGGGTGCTCAGGGTAAACTCCGCGAAGAATCTCGCTCTGATCTCTTCCTTCTCGGTTCATCACGGACTAGAGCGAGATTCTTCGCTTCGCTCAGAATGACGGCGCGTTTTCAAAGCCAGCCGAAAGCCGAAGCCGCCGGTGTGAGAAGAGAGCTCTTGACAGGTCGTCTCTATATATGTAGACTTGTCCTGCTTCTCTTGAGGAGGCCTGCGTGAGAATCCTGGTCCTGGGGGGCGACGGTTATCTGGGCTGGCCGACCGCCATGTATCTTTCCGCTCGGGGGCACGATGTGGCGGTCCTTGACAACTTCTCCAAACGCCATTGGGAGCTCGAGTTCAACGCCCAACCCCTCATCCCGATCAGCACCCTTAAGGATCGGGTACGCGTCTGGAAGGAGGTGACGAAGCGCCACATTTCATGCCTGACCGGCGACTTGTGTGATTACGGATTCGTTCGAGGGGCACTGCGCCGGGTCGGGCCCGAGGCCATTGTGCATTTCGGCGAGCAACCCTCGGCGCCTTACTCCATGATCGACCAGCGCCGCTCGGTGCTGACACAGGTCAATAACATCACAGGAACGCTGAACATTCTCTGGGCGATGCACGAGTTTGTGCCGGCGGCTCACCTTGTGAAACTAGGCAGCATGGGCGAATACGGCACGCCCAACATCGATATCGAGGAGGGCTTTTTCGAGATCGAGCACCACGGCCGCAAGGGAGTCTTCCCATTCCCCAAACAGCCGCTGTCTTTCTATCATCTGAGCAAAGTCCATGACAGTTCGAACATCATGTTCGCGTGCGGCGCGTGGAAACTGCGCTCCACGGACCTCCACCAAGGCATTGTCTACGGGGTGGCTACGGACGAAACCGAATTGAACTCGCGCCTGGCAACCAGTTTTCACTATGATGCAGTCTTTGGCACGTCCCTGAACCGCTTTTGCGTCCAGGCCGTGGCGGGCCTTCCACTCACCCTTTACGGCACGGGTGGTCAAAGACGGCCCTTTCTCAATATTCGCGACACCTTGCGCTGCGTCGAACTTGCCATCCTCAACCCGCCCAAGGCGGGAGAGTACCGCGTCTTCAACCAATTCACCGAGACCTTCAGCATCTCGGAACTGGCCGAAACCGTCCGGCGCCAGGCTGAAAAGCTTGGCTACTCGGTGACCATCGAGCACCTCCCCAATCCCCGTGTGGAAGAGGAGGAGCACCACTACTGCCCCCGCCACCAAAAGCTGCTTGACCTGGGATTGAAACCCCAACTGCTTTCGGAGGTTTTGCTGGACAGTGTCCTCGTCACGATCCGCAGCCAGGCGCACCGGATCCGTCGTGAATCGATTTTGCCGAGCATCCAGTGGGACGGCGCCTGCGGTGCGGCGGGATCGGCCGACCGGCGCGTGACCCGCCGTTCTTGGCGGTCTCCGTCGGGCGGAATGCCCAGGGAAGCCTCGCACAGACAGAGCTGTTACCACCGGCTTTAATGCGCCCTGTCGAATGACTAGCCACGGTAAAACTAAACATGCCGTCAGGCACGGGTGATGGCCCCTGACGGGCTGTTGCCTCCTTATTCGCGCGAGCGCAAGGCACTTCCGCGGCAAGGGCGTTTAACTGGCCAAGTGGGTGGCCTTGAGGTAGCGGTAGCGCAGCGCGGCAGAGCCGCAACCGAATCTGTAGGGCCGAACAGCGTTCGGCCGAGGCCGAGCGCTGCTCGGCCCTACGCCGCATGCCAAAATCTTTGCCAAAATAACAAGCATTCACGATATTGCATTGCAGAGGTACACGGATTTTGCGTTCCTCTACGGCTTTTAACTTATTCGCCCCAATCCTTGGTAAGAGCCGCAGAGGAGGGCAGAGTGCGCCCACCTCTGCGCTACCCCGCTCTCGGCAATCTAGGGTTTGAACATGCCATCGATTCGACTCGTCCAATCTTCGCGAACCTGTTCGGCCTCGGCTGGCGTCGCGCCGTAGAGCAGCCACATCAGGGTTAGCATCGAAGAATCGCCGCATTTCTCGCAGCACACCACCAGCAGGGCGTGTTTGCGATCCGGAAACTCCACGATACAGGAGCCGTGGGCGGCGTTGAAGTATTTGGACACTCCTTGCTGCATTTCCGGGGTTCCCGCCAGCATTTTCTCCCAAGCTTCGGTGTGAGGCACGGAGAGCATCCTGAAGATCATGATATTCGTGCAGGAGGCCACGCCGTGCTCCACGCTGTGCTTCATGATTTTCAGGTAGACCGGCCAGCCTCGGCCATACGATTCGAACTCGCCGTCAAACTTTGCCGTGGACTCAAAACCGGAATGGACCAGGCGCATGACGGTTGAGCCACCTCGGCTCTCAACGTAATAGTCGATCACGCTGGGCGGCGCGCCTTCGGAACGGTCCGCCACAATCCGTATGTGCTGGTTCGGCTCCCACACTTCGATTCGCGAGGTGGCCTCCATGCCCGGTCCCATCGACACGATGACGCTTCCGCCGACACCTGGCTCCACCTTCACATCGGGAGCGAACCAACTGGCGATTCCTTGGCTGGTGCTCACGGCTTCCCAGACTTGCTCCACGGTCGCGTCAATCTCGATTTCCATTTCGTGTTGACGCATCTGCTTTTTCATTTCAGTGTCGCTCGCCATGTTTTCTCCTTTTATTGAACCCAAATGGATTATTGAATCCGGATGGAATTGGTCTCTACCGGTTCCTCGCGCGTGATGGCTGGATACACGCCCCCGAAGAACCGGAACTTCCGCCCGCCTTCCGCCGACTCGTCGTGATACTTGGCGGCAAGCCGGGCCACGTGCTCTGCAAGTTCTTCCGCGAATGCATTGCGAGATTCCGCCGACGCGAAACGAATCTCGACCTCCAACGCCATCGTCGAGACTCGCTTCTTCGACTTGTCCGGCGATTTCTGCGCACGCGTGAAAATCACCGCCAGATCGCGGATCGCCCGCGCCGCGAGCGATACCAGGTATGCCGCGGAGAAGCGATCGCGCTGCTGTGCGGGGTCCCGTTGCGCCGGGTCGATCGATCCCAATTTCCCCAGCGCGATGGGACTAATCACAAAACTTTGGGCCGCGGATCGCACCACCCGTTCGATGCAATTGCCCTTCCGGCGCTCCTCGACCAGCTCGACGAGTCCGGCCTGCTCCAGTTCGCGCAGATGATAGCCAATCTGCTGTCGCGGTAGCTCCAAGCGCCGGGCGACTCCGGCGGCCGAATCCGGCTTCGACAAATGCTCCAGAATGCGCATGCGCGCGGGACTAAAGAGCGTCGCTGCGGTATCCGCGCTTTGTATGACCTGAATCGGCGTTGACGCGTTCTCTGCCGTGGTGACCATAGAGGCATTAGACACGGAACTATAAATACTGTCAAGACACATTTTACTGTCGCCAATGGCGCGGTCGGTTAACGGCGTTAGTGTTAGCGAGTCCATAGAAGCGAGCGTAGCGCGGACCCCCGATTTTGGGGTCCGCGGTACTTACCGGGGTTCACGGTTCCGAGTGCGAATCAGGCACCCTTGGTTGGGTGTTGTGGCTTTCCCCGGGCAGGGCTGGAAACAGTCCAAGGTCCGAAGTCCGGAGTTCGAGGCCGGAAGAACAGTGACGATTGACAAGTGACGAGTAACGAGGGCTGAGAGCACTATAAATGCAGCGCCGCGACCTGAAGATTCACACCTCGTCCCAGGGGTTGAGAAGAACGACGCCGAGGCCGGCGAAGTCCTTGACGTTCCGCGTCAGGAGGGTAAGGCCGTGTTCAAGGGCCGTGGCGGCGATCACGGCGTCCACCACCTTCACCGCGACGCCCTGTTGTTTGGCACGCGCGGCCAAATGCCCCCAACGCTCGGCGATGGACTCGGTGACCGGGAGAATCCGGCCGGCGTACCAGGAACGCACATCAACCTCGAGCCAGCCTTGCAGCGCGTCCCGTCTCTGGCTGGCCGGAAGCAGGTCGATGCCCTTGCAGATTTCGCCGAGGGTCATCACGCTCAGGAAGAGGCTCTCTTTCCCGGCCTTGCGGAGAAAAGCCACCACTCGCGCGTCCGGGGTTTCGCGCGTCAACTCAGACGGGACGTTAGTGTCAACCAAATAGCCCTTCACAGGTTGATATCCCGGCCGGTATCCCTGTCGCGCTCAAAGTCCAGATTAAGGCCGCGCAGCGGCGCGAAGAGTTCAACCATGTCCTTAGCGGGCGGCGTCATAGGTGCGGTAGCGGGTTGCACCGCCTGTTCGAGCAGACTGGCGGCATAGGACTCGACCTCACGGCCCTGAGCGGCAGCCTGGCGGGCGAGCGCCGCCTTAACCTCGGGGGTGATGTCAATGGTGATCGTCATGGGTCCTCCTTTCCGGCCATCCCCACCGTACCGCGCCGCACAGCCCTCCGTCAAGCGTCATGGTCAGGCTGGCGCTTCGAGGTCAGGGTCTTCGGCAACCCATTTCCATTGTTCCGGGGAAAGACCTAACTTGCAGATGCGCAACCCCTAACCCCCCGGAGGTCGGCTTGTCGGACACTGGACGCTGCCAGGTACACCTCCAAAATCCGTTCTTGCTGGTCGCGTTATTTATGAACCCGTGGTTTGCGATTCAATCCGGAGCGACCGAGATCTGTAGAGTCTGCTATAGAGTTCTTACCGCCTCCTCGCCGATGAAGCCCCCAAGACTATGGTTCCCCTCAGACCGATAATCTAGGCTCACTTTTATCCCGGTGCTGACACAGAGCAGCCAAAATGCCCGCCACGGAGAAGGTGTGAAAGAATCGGCGAGAGGCCAAAACACGCATGCCCTGTCATTCTGAGCGAAGCGAAGAATCTCGCTTTGAGTTCTTTCGCATCAGCCACTTCCATCGGCAGGGCGAGATCCTTCGCTCCGCTCAGGATGACAGCGAAGAGCGCAGGACGACAGCGCCGGTCATTTCTTTCACACCTTCAGAACACAGGGGCGCAAAAAACTACTTGACAAACTATGCTTAATATGATAGGCTACCATCCGGTGGTTGGTTGCATGCTCAGGACCCTCGAGACCCCGCCCGTGACTCCGCTGATTCTCCCTCCGGCGGCAATATGTCGTTCCAGCCCTGGCTGCGGCCACAGTAAAAACCTGAAAACTTACGAGCGAACCGGGAATGTCAATGAAAACAAACAGTCGAGGAGTTGAAGGGCCAATTCAAGAGGTTGGGTCGGATCGCAACGGCTTGTCACTCTTCGACTCTCGACTTGCGACTTCTCGACTTGAATTCGACGGAACAAAGCGAGAATGTCTATGAAAACAAAGGACCGGCTCGGAGACTCAACCACCTCCGACCCCTCCTTATCCAAGGAGGGGAATTCCGGGCTCCCCTCCTCGGATGAGGAGGGGGTGGGGGTGGTGGGACTTTGCGTCCTTGGCGTTCTTTGCGCCTTGGCGTGAAACAGGCGTCTTGCCGCAGAAGCGGGGAACGCCGGAGAATTTGGAAAGAGATGTTTTTTAGAGGGAACGAACTCAGTCATCTGTTGCATATAAAGGACTTAACATTTTCAGGATACACAAAACGAACTGTTTTTTGATGCAAACGAACTCAAAACGAACTCCAAAACGAGGCTGAACGTGCGTAATCTCTATGGCTTCATCCTAGTATTCGCCTTGCTGGGAAGCGCTGCGGCGCAAACGCCGGCCCCCGAATACCGCAACCCCGCTCTCTCCATCGAGCAGCGTGTCACTGATTTGCTGAAGCGCATGACGCTCGAAGAGAAGGTCGGCCAGTTGACCACCGCGCGCCGGGGCAACTTCGGCATCCTGGACACGACAGGGAGATTCAACGACGCGAACGCGCGCCAGGCCTTTCGCGACATGTTCAGCGTTGACTCAAAGATCAGTCCGCGCGACGCCGCAGTGCTGCGCAACGCCGTGCAGCGTTACCTGCGGGAGAAAACCCCCCTGGGAATCCCCACGATCTTCATGGGAGAGGCGCTGCACGGCTTCATGGAGAACGGCAGCACCAGTTTTCCCCAGGCGCTGGGCCTGGCGAGCACCTGGGACCCGGACCTGGTCCGCCGTGCGTTCACGGCCACTGCCGATGAGATGGCTTCGGCCGGCGATAACCAGGCGTTTAGTCCGGTGATCAACCTGGCGCGCGATCCTCGCTGGGGGCGGACGGAAGAGACTTACGGCGAGGATCCCTATCTCTCGGCGCGCATGGGCGTGGCGGCCATCCAAGGATTGCAGGGGCCGAACTTCATCATCGACCGCCATCACGTTTTGGCCACCGCCAAGCATTTCGCGGCCTACGGGCAATCGGAGGGCGGGCGAAACCTTGCGCCGGCCAACTACTCGGAGCGCGTCTTGCGCGAGGTATTCTTTGAGGCCTTTCGCGCCGCGGTCGTCGAGGCACAGGCGGGAAGCATCATGGCTGCTTACAACGAGATCGATGGCGTTCCCTGCCACGTGAACGGGTGGTTGCTGAACCGTGTGCTTCGCGAGGAGTGGGGATTTCAGGGGTATGTCACCTCGGATGGTGGCGGGCTGCAAATGCTCGTAACCCAGCACCACGTCGCAGCCAATAACGCCGACGCGGCGCGCATGGCGCTCGCGGCGGGAGTGGATTACGACCTCTCGGACGGCTCGGTGTTCAACACTTTGGTCGATCAGGTGCGCGAGGGAAGGATTCCGGAGAGCGAAGTGGACAGGGCTGTGGCGAGAGTTCTGGGCGCGAAATTCCGCTTGGGCCTTTTTGAGAATCCCTACGTCGATTCCGACTACGCGGGGCGCATCGCCAGCAGTCCGGAACATCAAAAGCTGGCGCTCGAGGCCGCGCAGGAAACCATTGTGCTTCTCAAGAACGACGGCAACCTGCTTCCTCTGGATTTAAAGAGACTGAAGAGCATCGCCGTGATCGGCCCGAATGCCGCGGACGTTCACCTGGGCGGCTACAGCCGCGAACCTGCACATAAAGTGAGCATTCTCGATGGCATTCGCAAGCGGGTCGGTCCGGACGTGAAAGTGCTCTACGCCGAAGGCTGTAAGATCACTACCGGCATCCAGGGCTGGCGCGCGTGGTACGAGGACAAGGTTGAGGTTCCGGACGCCAAAAGCCAGCTTGAAAGCATTCGGGCCGCGACCGAAGCGGCGCGGAAGGCCGGCGCGGCCATCGTGGTGGTGGGAGAAAACGAGAGCACGAACCGCGAGGCGTGGTCGGAGAAGCATCTCGGTGACCGCGATTCGCTCGACTTGATCGGCTACCAGAACCAGCTCATCCGAGCCGTGGTTGAGACTGGAACCCCGACGGTCGTGTTCCTGATTAATGGGCGCCCGCTTTCGATCAATTACGCCGCGGAGCATGTGCCGGCGATTCTCGAGGGATGGTACCTGGGCGAGGAGGGCGGCACGGCGGCGGCTAGCGTGCTCTTCGGCGACGTCAACCCGGGCGGGAAGTTGCCCGTCACTTTTCCGCGTTCCGTGGGCCAACTCCCCGCCTATTACAATCACAAGCCTTCGCTCGAGCGGAGTTATGTACTTGCCAACAGCAAACCTCTGTTCCCCTTTGGCTATGGACTCAGCTACACGACTTTTCGATTTTCGAATCTGCGCGTCGAACCGGCCCGCATCGGAACCGGCGGAACCGCGACGGTAAGCGTCGACGTGACCAACACCGGCACCCGGGAAGGCGATGAGGTTCCGCAGCTCTACATCCACGAGCGTGTCAGTCCGCTCACCCAGCCGGTGTTGCAGTTGAGGGGATTTCAACGCATCAGTCTGAAGCCCGGAGAGAAGCAGACCGTCGAGTTCAAGCTCACATCGGATATGCTCTCGATCGTGGACCTCGAGATGCGCCGCGTTGTCGAACCCGGCGTTTTCGACATCATGGTCGGTGCGAGCTCCGCGGAAACACAGAGCATCCCGCTGGAGGTGGTGGCGAAGTGAGACTCGCTGCGCTCCGAATGACCATGCGGGGACGAAGGCAGGTAAAAACAACAAGGCCCGCTTCGGAGAAGCGGGCCTGAGAAAAGGGAAAATAGACTGCAGTTAGCGCTTCTTCTTGGCGGGCTTCTTCTTGGCTGGCATGTGATCCCCTCCTCTAGGGAAGTCGGGACGATTTGCGGGGGAGGCCCAGAATTTAGTGGCCATCCCGACCGACACCACAATATATAGTGGCCCGCGCCCTCTTTGTCAAGTGAATTCTGCTCCTCCTCGGACGATGGCCAGCCACTGCTCCCCGAATAAAGCACGCTTCATTGCTCGCCCATTGCCTGCTGCCCGTGGTTGTGCCCAGTGATATGCCTCTCGACAACGTCAATCAGAGCATTGAGACGCTCATCGGTGGTCTTCTGCGATTCGGTCAAACCCTTCTGCGATTCGGTCAAACCCTTCTGCGATTCGGTCAAACCCTTCTGCGATTCGGTCAAACCCTTCTGCGATTCGGTCAAACCCTTCTGCGCTTCGGCGAGCTTGGCGAGCCGGTCGTCGAGCCGGGTGAAGCGGTCGTCGCTGATTCTTATCGATTCACTTACGATGCCGGCAAGTTCGGCCACCGAGACCCTGAGGTTTGAAACAGTAGCCCCCAGCTTGTCCATATTCGCCTCCGAGCGCGTGAGGTCTGATTCGAAGCGCGTGAGGTTTGACTCGAACTTGGCCTGCATTTGCAGGATGAATTCAATGCTCTTTTCCATCTCTTCTGACGTCATCGCATGTCCTCCGCTTTCGTATGCACTCCTATTGTACCCCACAAGCCATCGTGCTCAACAGGGCGTGTCCCGGGTGAGGAATGCAGCCACACCGGCACCATCCGCAGCCCTCAACCGGCCTCCCCGAAATCAATCACATGAACTTGATTCGTTGGTTGGCCGCCGACTTGGCAATCAGTTGTTGGAGGCGGCGAAGTTGTGTCGCTTCCTGTCTGGCGCTGGCCACCCACCCGATGGTCATGCGCTGATAGGAAGGAGGGAAATGCCTGAAGTTCTCCCAGGCGGTTTCCTGCTTGCGGAATTGCTCTTCCAGAGCAGCGGGGAGCCTGGTGGGGAGCGCGGGGGTTTGGCTGCGAGGATCAAAGACCTCTGACCCTGCGGCGGTCATCTTTCCTTCCTTGAGCATCTTCCGCGCGCGCTCGATGTTGATCCGGGACCACTGGCTCTTCGCCTGGCGCGGCGTAAACAGTCGCGCATAGCGCGCCTCATCCAGCTTTCTGATCTTGCCGTCGATCCACCCGAAGCAGATGGCTTCCTCGACCGCATCTTCGTAGGCGATTTGTGGATGGCCTGTCTCCTTCTTGTAATGGACCAGCCAGACCTCTCTCGCCTGTTTGTGATTGGCTTCCAGCCACACGCGCCACTTGCCTCGGTCTTCGACATACAACGTCTTCATCTTGGCCTCAGTCTTCACATGCTGAGTGGATTCCCGCTTTCGCGCGAATGACAGCACTCTGCGGCGGCGAAATTCGTTTTTGCTGAGAGCTGACGGCTGAGAGCTGATAGCTTCTCATCACACGTCCAACCCGATCGACCGCATGAGGTCGAGCGCATTGCTGGTCTTGACGATTCCCGGCTGGAGGCGGTAATCAAAAACCAGTTTCCCATCCTCGAGGCGATCCTCGAAGTGGGCGTTGGCAGCGCGCGGGCCGAGTTCACCTGCGATCTCCGCCAGCGCCAGGTCGTGGGTCGTCACGAGTCCGATCGCCCCGCGCTCGACCAGGCTGCGCACCATGGCTTCCGCGCCGCGCCGCCGGTCGTGGGAATTCGTTCCTTGCAGGAACTCGTCCAGCAGAAACAGCACCGCAAGCCGCCCCTGCGTCAAGTCGACGATTTGTTTCAATCGCCGGATTTCAGCATAAAAGCGCGAGATGCCGCCTTGCAGCGAATCGAGTACGCAGATGGACGCGCCCACGGCCAGCGGCGACAGGCGCAGCCGCCGCGCCCGCACCGGGGCGCCGCACTGAGCCAGAACCGCGTTGATGCCGACTGCCCGCACGAACGTGCTTTTCCCGGCCATGTTGGGCCCGCTGATGATGAGCACACGCAAGCCCTCTCCGAAGCAGGCGTCATTTCGCACCGCGTCATGCTCTGACAGCAAGGGATGAGCCAGGCCTTCGGCTTCAAAGCAGGGCGAAGCCGGGCTGAATTCCGGGATAACATCGAAGGGATGCTCGTAAGCATAGCTGCTCAACGACACGAGAGCTTCAAATTCGCCCACCGTGGCCAGCCAGCGGCGCACGGCCGGGCCGGTCCTTCTGCGCCAAATCTCAACTGCGCAGGCGCACTGCAAGGTCCAGAACACGAACAGGTCGATCGAGGCGACGAACATGTTGCCCCTCGAATCGAGATACTCCACCAACCGATTCAAGCGAGCGATCCAGCGTGAGGGAGGCCAGCCCTCCGAATCGAGCGCCCGGCGTAGTTCGATAAGCCGCGGGGTCGTGAATTGCTCGACCTCCAATCGCGCCAGCACGCCGGACAGCAACCCCAGACCGCGGGCAGCGCTCTGGACGGCGCGCGCGACGCTTTCCGCGCGCGGACGGTAAACAAGGTTGAAGCCTACGTTGATCGCGCTTACGATTAGCGCCGGATACCCCACCCCCCGGACCATCCAGGCGACAAGACTCGCGAGCCATAGTCCCGCGAGGACACCGGCCAAAGCTCGTAGCGGCGCCGACGCCAGCAGCGGCTCGCCTTCGCCCCACGCCGCCAGACTTCCCGAAGGCTCGAGCGAGCGCGCATCTTCGGCCACCACCGCCAGGTTTTCGCGAAGGTCCAACCGCGGTCGCAACTCCTCCATGGCCGCGTGGCGGCCGCGGACCAGTTCGGGCGGGGCGGGCGCCAGCAGCCAATTCGCGAGTGTCTCCTGGCCGGCCTGGGTGCGCGCGGTGCAGAGCAGTTCGAACAGCGAGCCCGTGCCAAAAAGATCGAGGTCGCGAGCATAGGAGTGCGAGGGGTTCTGGAAGCGTTCCCCCGTTTCCCCGGTTCCCATCCAGCGATTTTCAAGTCGCGCCAGCGCACGCTCGTAGTAGGTGACAGTGCGTGAGCACCGCTCTCGCCTTTTGAGTACACGTTCGTGAATGACCGCCAGAACCACAATGGCCGCCAGGGGCGCCGCCACCCAGAAAACCGAGATGACCTTGGCCGCCAAAGCCAGCCCGATCACGATCAGGGTTACGCCGCCCAGCACGAGTTTGCTGATGCCCAGGCGGCGATGTTGGTTCTCGTAATTAGCTTGTGTGGTCTTCAGGGTTGCGAGCCGGCGGCTGTACTCCGCTTGCGGGTCGCCGGGCTGTGCTTCAACGGGTTCTTTGGTCTTGGCAGCAGTTGCCATGCAAGATTGTGGGGCGACCCTTACGGTCGGCCGCGGGCGGCCACAAGGGCCGCACCGACGTCGTGATTATCTCACAGACATGCACCCGGACGGGGTTTCTCGTGTCATCAAGCTCGCAGGGGAATCACGACTGAAAAAACGAAAGGCCGCGATCGCTCGCGGCCTTGGTCCTTTACTGTGGACTGTTGACTGTCGACTGTTAACTTGTCTTTGACAACTGAGTTGAGCAGCCACGCCCCTCTGAAATCTCAAATTTCAAATTCGAAATCCCCAAACGCCGAGCGTGCGCTCCGGGCCTGCCGAGCCGAAGCTCGACCCCGGAGCCGGTTCTCTCTTAGAAAGGAGGTGATCCAGCCACAGGTTCTCCTACAGCTACCTTGTTACGACTTCACCCCAATCATGGGTCATACCTTGGGCGCTATCCCCCTTGCG
>JBEKMN010000033.1:0-52296 GCA_050008495.1 Terriglobia bacterium
ACGGCGGGGTGCTCGGGCCCCAGCGCCTTCTCCCGGATCCCCAGCGCCCGCTGGTGGAGCGGCTCCGCCTCGGCGTACTTCCCCTGGGCACGATAAAGCTCCGCCAGGTTGTTGAGGCTGGTGGCCACGGCGGGGTGCTCGGGCCCCAGCGCCTTCTCCCAAATCCTCAGCGCCCGCTGGTAGAGCGGCTCTGCCTCTACGTACTTCCCCTGGGCACGATAATGCAACGCCAGGTTGTTGAGGCTGGTGGCCACGTCGGGGTGCTCCGGCCCCAGCGCCTTCTCCCCAATCCTCAGCGCCCGCTGGTAGAGCGGCTCCGCCCCAACGTACTTCCCTTGGTCATGATAAAGCAACGCCAGGTTGTTGAGGCTCTGGGCCACGGCGGGGTGCTCGGGCCCCAGCGCCTTCTCCCGGATCCCCAGCGCCCGCTGGTGGAGCGGCTCCGCCTCGGCGTACTTCCCCTGGGCACGATAAAGCTCGGTGTAGCGAGCGCGCTCAGTGAGATAAAGCCCAGCCTGGCTGAACAGCCGCGCGGCTTCAGCAAACTCGAATCCAAATTCATCGACAAGTGCAGCGCAGGCCTGAGCCTGGGGAAGGAAGCGCTCGCATTTCGGCCAACTCGAAAACTCTACATCGGGAAAACTTCGGTCCACGGCTCGCACGGCGCGCTCCGCCCACTGCCGCTGTTCGGCTTTTTCCATTCCGTCCCTCACCACCGCCTGAACCAGCCGGTGAATGTCGAGCGCCTTGCTCTGAGGGTTGCGCTCAATCAGCGAATGCCGCCCCGCCTCCTTCAGCACTTGCGCGAAGTCCACGGGCGTTGCTACCTTGGCGAGGTTTTCACCGAGCTCCACCGCACCCTCGCGGAAGATTTCCTCCGGGATCGCATCCGGGGCAAGGAAGGCGCAAAGGCGGACCAGGTCCGCCGCGGCGGCGCTCGCCTCCGCCACTTTCTTGAAGGCGAGGGAGAAGGTGACGCTTACGGAAGGATGGTCGCCCAGCCCGCCCCGCTCGTCCAACAGTTTCAACCTTTCGGATTGGTAGAATTCGAGGTATTCGGCCAGGCTCGAAGGCGCCTCCTCGATAAAGGCTCCGGCCTGGTCGAGCGCCAGCGCCAGTCCGCCGAATTCTCTCGAGATTTGCTCGGCCAACTGCCTGTCGCCGTCACTCGCGGCGCTCGGCGGCGCGTCCCTGGCAGTAATTCCCGCGCGGCGAAGCAAGAACAGCGCGCCCTCTGCCGCTGCCATCTTTTGGATTTCCACGCGCTCGGCAACCGCCGACGTGGCCTGTGCGCGAGTGGTCAGAAGGATGTGCCCTGGTGTGTCGCGCGGAATGAAATCGCGCGCCAGCGCAAGGTCGTCGGCATTGTCGAGCACCAGCAGCCACCCGGGATTGGCTTCAAGCCAGTGCTGGACGGCCCCGACGGCTTCTTTTTGCTTCTGCGCCGCGCTCTCCGGCAGATGGAGCGCCGTCGCGATCGCCACGAAATCCGGAAGCAGAGTGTCCGGCGATTCAGCCCTCGCCCAGAAAACCGACTGGTACTCCTTCCGATACAGGTAGGCGTATTCCGTCGCCGTCTGCGTCTTGCCCACTCCGCCCAGGCCGCTGAGCGCCGCCCTGCCTCTCCTTTCCAGCGCTGCGCGCAAGGCCTCCAGAATCTTCTCGCGGCCGGTAAAGAACAGATTCCTCGGGTACGGAACGGTCCAGGGTTGGAGAAAATCCTGCCGCCGCTCGAGCTTCGGCAGCGACGGAAGTTCGGTCCGCGCCGGCATCGGCATCACACTGCCGAGCGGCGGCATCGTAACCAAAGGCTGATGGGTGAGGCGCCGGTAAAGCGGCTCATACTCATCGGGGACCGCGTAACGGCTAGCACCCTGAAGAACGAGGGGGACGTGTGCGGCATCTTCTGTGAGAAAGATGATCGGTATGAACTTAGTGTTTTTGCCCTGAGCGTTGTAGAGCTCCTGGGTAATGATGTGGCCCTCCCATGTTCCTCCCAATCCGATTCCGGGCGCTTCCTCTCCTTTGAACCGGCGCAGGTAGGTCTCGGTGCAGGCCACCAGAACGAAATCCGACTTTTCAACTTGCCTGTCGCACCATTGCGGCCATCCGTCGGCGGGCGATTGCTCGTACTGATCGATGCGGCAATCAATCCCCTCGCTGCGCAGACTATTGGACAAAGCCAGGACGCGATCCATGTGCTCCACCGAATCGTGAGTGTAGCTGATGAAAACCTTTAGCGCTTCGGGCATTACCAGGGATTATACAGCAGCAGTCCTTAACGGCTCCACATGGGCTCTTGAACGGGTAAGCCGGTTCCGCGGATGAAAGGGACTTTTTCGCTCTGGAATTTTTCTCTTGACAAACGGGGCGAAATAGGCTAGAGTTGTTTTGTGGGGTTGGGCGGGGGGTCAGGCCCTGCCGGATGGGTTATGCGTCCTCTTTTGTTTTCGTCCGTAGTTCCTGCCTGTGGTTTCTGCCTCCAAGTGCAGTCGAGAAGTCGAGGAGTCAAAGAGTCGAGGAGTGGGAAACCCAGAGCCGACCGCGACCCTCGCGCGCGGGCCGTAGTCCGGGAGGTGGCGGAGGGCTCCCCAACGTCTCGACTGCTCGACGTATCGACTGCAAAATCGGGAGAACAAAGCGAGAATGTCTATGAAAACAAAGCACAAGTACAAAAAGTCGCTGAGTAGTAGACTGCCAGACAAAACGCCGACCGCAGGTCCTAGGGCCGCAGGCCGGAAGGTGGCGGAGGGCTCCCCAACGTCTCGACTCCTCAACTTACCGACTGCAAAATCGGGGGAACAAAGCGAGAATGTCTATGAAAACAAAGGACAAGTACAAAAAGTCGCTGAGTCGTACAGTGCCGGACCAAACGCCGGCCTCCAAGCGTCGCAGCCTCGAGAAAGAACCAGAAGGCGAGGAGGTAGAAAAAAGTCATCTCGAGGTCCGTCACTGCCGCAATCCAGTCCACAGACTCGGTATGGATCGGATGCAGGGCGAACAGGGCGCCGGCCATAAAGGCCGCAAGGCGGTCGCCGATTCGAGGGAAATATCAGGCTCAGCGGGTGTTGATGGAGGGCGACGTGCTCAGTCGCTTTAAAGACAGGGGATAGCGTCCGTATTTTTTTGTCGCCGCAATCATCGTCCGGTAATTCTCCGGCTTCACGGAGGAGTGGATGGCATTTGACGAGCTAATGATGTGCCCTCCGCCGGCAGAAGCTCTGAGGATGCACTCTTTGACTGCCGCCTCGACCTCAGAGGTCGAAGCCTCGGAGAGAATATACGCGCAGTCGATGTTGCCTATCAGGCATAACCTTTTGCCATAACGCTGTTTTATTTTGCCTATATCCATTCCGGCAATCGGTTCCATGGGGTTCAGCCCATCCACGCCGGTATCGACGATCAAATCAAGGATGGGCCAGAGGTTCCCGTCGGAGTGTTTCACCACCCTGGCGCCTTCTTCGTGAACAGCATCCACCATTCGCTTCAGCCTGGGAAGAACGAATTCTTTGAACACGGCCGGAGAAAAGAAGGGGCTGTCGTTGCCGGCGTAATCATCGGCAATGACGATGACGTCGGCTCCCGCCCGAACGGCGTTTCGGGCGATGCGCAGCGTCACCTCGAGCACGGTATCCATCAACCGGTGAGCGAATTCCGGTTCGACAAGGAAATTCGTCAGCAGGTTTTCGAATCCATTCAGGAAGACCGACCACATGAAGGCGGCGCGGTGCCGGAAGAAGATGGCTTTCTTCCCCTTGAATCGCGCGACCAGCTCGGGGAGCCTGCCCAAGCGCTGCGGCGCATCGGGATCAGGAGGAACGTACTTCTTCAGATCGTCTATCGTCCGGATGGGGCCGCGGATGGGATGGTCAATTTCTTCCGGCGTCGGCCTATACGTTACCCCCCATTCGTCAACATAGCTGCCGTATGCATTCTCGAAGACCTTACCGTACTGGGCTACTGTCGATACCCCGTCCAGGTCCAACATCTCTTCAATATCGGTTTGGTCCTTCGCCGCGGGGCACAACGCCTTGATGACCTTGCGGCTGATCGCCCATTCCACGATGGGAACACGGTCGGGCTCGCGGCGTTCCATGGCAGTCATCACGCGCTGATAGGAGTTCACGGGCCACCTCTTGGGAAGTTGAGAAGTCTAGAGTCGCGGAGTCGAGAAGTCAAGGAGCTCAATCCCTCGATAACGACCCGCATTGTAGGGGGACGGCTTGCCGTCCCCGCATTTCTACTGGCCCCAACGGGGGTAGGGCAAGCCCTACCCCTACCACCGTTATCGATGGATTGGGGTCAAGGAGTCGACTCCTTGACTCCTGGACTCCTCGACTCCTAGACTGTAAAGTCCTAACTCTCAAGAAAAGGCGGTGAAGATAGCATGCCGAAAGCCCATCAGCTTGTTTGCTCGAAAACCAAGTGGCAGGGCAGGGAAGCGTACACGCTGAGCAATGGTCTTATTCAAATGGTGAACCTCACAGGGGGTGGCCACATTGCCGAGCTTCGTTTCGCGGAGGGCAGTGGCCTTCCAACTCTGAACCCCCTCTGGACTCCCCCATGGAAGAGTATGGAGCCGTTTCAGTACAGCGCGAGGTCGCACGCCAAACGTTACGGTCCGTTGACGGAAGGAAAACTGCTTTCCGGAATCGCCGGGCACAATATTTGTCTGGACTACTTCGGACCGCCCTCCGAAGCAGAAACGGCCCAGGGCCTGTCGACTCATGGCGAGGCGCCCAGCTTGAAATGGCGCAAGTCCGGCGAACGCCTTCGCGGCGGCCAGCTAAGCGTAGCGCTTTCTCTGCGCTTGCCCGAGGCAGGGCTCGAATTCAGCCGCGAGGCCGGTGTGCGGGCCGGAGAGCCGGTGGTCTATCTTAAAGAGACCGTCACCAACGAACGTAAGCTCGATCATTTCTTCCACTGGACGCAGCATGTCACCCTTGGCCCTCCCTTTATCTCGACTGAAGATACTCGCGTGTTTATGTCCGTCACCAAAGGCATAACGAGCCCTGAGGCTTATGGCGCGCAAGCGCTGCTGGCCTTCGGGAAGGAGTTTGAATGGCCTCTGGCGCCGGCCAACGCCGGTGGAGAAGCTGACCTTTCACGCTGCCTGATTCGCAAGGGATTTGGGGTGGTGGCTTCGCTCGTCGCCGATCCGTCGCGTGAGGTGCAGTATGTTGGGGCCCTGAATGTTCGCGAGCGGCTTCTGATTGCATACTGCTTCCGCCGCGCCGATTTTCCCTGGGTCACAATCTGGGAGGAAAACTGCTCCCGCGAGGCTCCCCCTTGGAACGGCCGGACTGAAACACGCGGCTTGGAATTTGGCTCGGCCCCATTACCGCTAACACGCCATGAGGCGTTCGCCCGAGGGCCGCTCCTAAGCACGCCGACGTTTTCAACGGTGCGCGGGCGCGGCCGAGTGACTGCCAACTACGTCGCGTTCCTGGCCGAATTGCCGGAAGGATTTCGCGAGGTTCGCAACGTCAGTCTGGAGGAAGGCGCCATCGTCGTTCACGGCGGAGAATCGGACCAGGAGGTTAGAGTTTCCGCCTCGGGACTGAAAGCCTCGGGATTGATGTAAGAGCCCAGAAGCATTTATCGATCTCGATCACTCAGAAGCCGGGAAAAACCTGAAAGTGTCATCTCTGAAAGCGCAACTGTCATCCTGAGCGCGGCGAAGGATCTCCGCAGTTTACGATGATTCAACGATTTGCGAATGACTTCGGAGATCCTTCGCTTCGCTCAGGACGACATCCGGTTGACTTCTTTACACCTTCTTAGGTTTCTCCCCCGCCAGGAGTCTTCAAGATTCTCCGTTCCTCCACCCCACCGGCAACCAAGAGCAGTGCCCCTGCATCTAGCCCGAGAACAGAGTAAGAAACGAATGAAAAGATCATGGCGCGTTAAAACTCGGGGAACTTTTCGCGCTCTCACAGCATTACCGGTATTGGAGGAGCCGAAAGACAACCCAGGCAAGACACCATCTCGACTTTGCCTCGAGACTCGGCAGTGATAGAGGAGAACGCGATGAACGGGACGCCCGGGAATTCCAGCCTGGAGAGGCCAGCTAGCGCTGAAACCGACGAACAATTGATGGTGGCGTTCTCGCGAGGTTCCATGGATGCCTTCAGTGAATTGTTCTTGCGTTACAAACAGCCGCTGTACGGGTTCTTCCGGCGGCGCGTTGCCGATCAGGCGCAAGCGGAGGAACTTACACAGGACACTTTTTTCGCCATCGTTCGCGCCTCATCACGCTACGAGCCGTGCGCACTCTTCCGAACTTATCTTTATGCGATTGCCTTCAAGATTCTCCGCGCCTATCGACGAAAAGCGGCTCTTCGGGCCACGCTTTTCGGGTCCGAGGCTGGGTCCCGGCAGCCCGCCTTCGCGACTCCCTCTGAGGCAGAATTGTGGGTGCGGCAAGCGGTGGCGAAGCTGGAACGGCTTGACCGGGAAATTCTCATGTTGCGCGAATTTGAGCGCCTGAGCTATGCGGAAATTGCCGATCTGCTGCGATTACCGCTTAACACCGTGCGCTCACGCCTGTTCCGCGCCCGGATGGCTCTGCGCGACCTGCTCCTCACCCCGGCTCCCAAGTCGTCGCCCACGGAACTGGCGGAACGCGAGGAGTGTGTATGAATATTGTCCCCCACCCCGTCGTCCCTGAAAGAATCATGGCGCTTCTGGATGGCGAACTCTCCGCCGCGGAGGCTCGGGTTGTATCCACTCACCTTGACACTTGCGCTGAATGCGCCCACCTCGCCGAGCGCTTGCGCAGCACGTCACAGCAATTGTCCGCTTGGAAAGTCCCGGATATTCCGGTGAAGATGGAGAAGTCCGTTGCCAGCCTGATTGATGGAACGGGTTCAAACCTCAAGACGGACCGTCCAGACCTCCCGATGGGCCTTGCTCGATGGACCTCGGCTCGACGGGCCATTTTGTGGGGAGGGGCGATGCTAGCGGTCATGGTAGCGCTGATGATTACCCTGCCGTTCCGGGTGCGGCACATGGAAGTCGTGTCTCAACAGGGAGCTTATGGCGGTAAGCTTTCTCAACTGCCTCTCCCACGACCAAGCGGCCAAGCCAGGAGTCAAGCTCGGCCACTGAACTCACCCGTTACACTAAGTTCACCGGGTGTGGCCGCAGATTCGAACGGCCTGTATCATGGGCTGGGGGATCTCGCCGCGGGCTCGTTTACGGTCGATGGCCAGCCGCTGACCGACCAGCAGAGTAAAATCTCGGCGAGCCCCATACCGGGCCCTATGATCGCGCGGACCGTCTCCCTCTCGATTGTGGTGAAGAATTTCGCCGCTTCCCGCTCTTCTCTCGACGCCATCCTGGCGCGACATCACGGCTATTCCGCCCAACTGGATGTCAGTACTCCCGAGAATGCTCCACGCAGTCTCCATACTTCTCTCCGGATTCCCGCGCCTGAACTCTCTTCGGCCGTTGGCGACCTCAAAGCGCTTGGCCGAGTCGAGAATGAGTCACAGGCCGGCGAAGACGTCACACGCCAGCACGTCGATCTGGCCATTCGACTGAAAAATGCCCGGGAAACTGAACAACGCTTCCGCTCCATACTTCAGCAACGCACCGGAAACGTTGTCGAGGTTCTTCAGGTCGAGGAGAACATCGCCCGAGTCCGTGGCGACATTGAACGTATGGAAGCGGAGCAGACGACTCTCGAGCACCGCGTGGACTTCGCCACCATCGACTTACAGATCACGGAGGAATACAAAGCGCAGCTTAACCCGCCGGGCGCTTCCGTTTCGACTCGTTTCCACAATGCCTTCGTGGCCGGCTACCAAAACGCAGCGGAGACGGTACTTGGGATCGTGCTGTCTCTTGAGGAATACGGTCCCAGCCTTTTGATCTGGCTCCTGATCCTCGTTTTGCCGGCGGGCTTTTTGGCACGGAGGTACCGGAGGAAAGTCGCTACTTTGTAGAAGATAAGTCGTGCTGAGAGCAGTCGCTCATACCCGTCGCTTGACGGGCACGCGGAAACCATGAAAACGATCCCCTCCTCTACCAGATCTGTAGGGGGACGGCTTGCCGTCCCCGCATTCCTGCTGACCCTGACGAGGGTCGGGCAAGCCCTACCCCTACACGTTTTCAAAGCAGCGTCGTCGATTGGCGGCTCACTGCCTGCTGCCTCGGGAGTTGTGACTCCCGCCTTTTATCGCATTCATAAAAACTTTTGATTTAACCCCGAAGCACCTGCTGGGGCAGAATGATGTTGGGGGTCGAAAAGTAGTAGTGTCCACGAAGAGATCACATACCGGTACATCCAGACGCGCGCCAAGGCTGAGCCTTGGGTTATGTTGTTTAATTCACACTAAACAAAAGAGATAATTTGAGATGAGCAGCAGCATTACCCACCGGGGATTGCCAGAGCCCCAGGGTCTATACGATCCGCGCAATGAGCACGATGCCTGCGGGATTGGTTTCGTGGCCGATATTTCGGGGAAGAAGGGCCACGACATCATTCTGAAGGGTATTGAGATTCTCATCAATCTCACCCACCGGGGCGCCTGCGGTTGCGATCCGCAGACCGGTGACGGCGCCGGTGTGCTCATCCAGATTCCTCACGCCTTTTTCGAGGCAGAGTGCACACGGCTCGGTTTCGCGCTGCCTTCGCCCGGCGAATACGGTGTGGGCATGATGTTTCTTCCTGTGGAACCGCACGAGCGCATGCGGTGTGAGGCCATGGTGGAAGAGATCGTTATTGACGAGGGCCTCACGATTCTCGGTTGGCGCGACACCCCGGTGAACGCCAATACGATTGGCCGCCTGGCTCGCAGCACTCAGCCTTACATCGAGCAGGTTTTCATCCGGCGAGCCTACGGGATGGATCAGGACGCCTTAGAGCGGAAGCTCTACGTTATCCGCAAGCGCGCCGAAAAGGAAGTGGCCAATACCGACCTGCGCGAGAAGAGTTTCTTCTACGTTCCCTCGCTCTCTTCCCGGACGATCGTCTACAAAGGCCTGCTGCTGGCTCCTCAGATCGCCAACTTCTACCTCGAACTGTCGAACTCGGAAGTTCGAAGCGCCCTATGCCTGGTTCATCAGCGGTTTTCCACCAACACATTTCCGACCTGGCATCTCGCTCATCCCTATCGTTATCTCTGCCACAACGGAGAAATCAACACCCTGCGCGGCAATGTGAACTGGATGCAGGCGCGCACCTCACTGCTCGCATCGCGCCTCTTCGGGGACGATATCAAAAAGCTCGAGCCCATCATTGCCCCGGGCGGAAGTGACTCCGCCAGCCTCGACAACGCAGTCGAACTTCTTACGCTCGCCGGGCGCCGGCTTCCCCACGTGATGGAAATGCTGATTCCAGCGGCGTGGGCTAGCGATCCCACCATGCCGGAGGATGTGAAGGCGTTCTATGAATACCACGCCTCGCTGATGGAGCCTTGGGACGGTCCGGCGGCCGTATGTTTCACCGATGGGCGCGTGATCGGGGCCAAGCTCGACCGCAATGGATTGCGCCCCGGCCGCTTTCTGGTTACGCAAGGCGGCCTGGTTATCATGGCTTCGGAGGCGGGAGTGTTGCCGGTGAATCCCGCCGAGATTCGCTTCAAGGGCAGGCTTGAGCCGGGCCGTATGCTCCTCGTTGATACAGAAAAGGGAAGGCTCATTCCCGATGAGGAAATCAAACAGCAACTGGCATCGCGGCGTCCGTATGCCAAGTGGCTGAACGAGAACCAGATTTCGTTGAAGCAATTGGCGGACCCGCCGCGCGTCCAGCCCACCGACCACGCCACCATCCTGATGCGCCAACGCGCCTTCGGATATACGGACGAGGATCTGCGCCTCATCATGATCCCCATGGCGCAGAACGGCGAAGAACCGGTGGGTTCAATGGGAACCGATACTCCGCTGGCCTGCCTCTCGGACAAGCCCCAATTGCTCTTCAATTACTTCAAGCAGATGTTCGCCCAGGTCACTAACCCGGCCATTGACCCTATTCGCGAAGATCTGGTGATGTCGCTTTACGACTTCATCGGGCGAGAGGGCAATATCTTCGAGGAAACCCCGCAGCTTTGCCACACTCTCAAGAAACGCCATCCCACCGTCACCAATTGGAACCTCGAGAAACTTCGCCGTGTCAGCCAGGGCGATTTTCTGGCGACCACGCTGCCGATGCTTTTCCGCGTGGAGGGCGGCGAGAAGCGCCTCGAGGAGGCCGTGGACAGCCTTTGCCGCTCAGCCTCGCTGGCCATCAAGTCCGGCTATACGATGCTCATCCTTTCGGACCGGGGCGTGGATGAGGAGTACGCGCCGATCCCGAGTCTTTTGGCCTTGTCCGCCGTGCACCATCACCTGGTGCGCGAGAAAACGCGGAACCAGGTTGCCCTCATCGTGGAGACAGGCGAGCCGCGCGAGGTCATGCACTTCGCGCTTTTGGTGGGCTATGGGGCCAGCGCCATTAATCCCTATCTGGCTATCGAAACGCTCGAGGACCTGCACGCGCGAGGTTATTTCCCCCCTGACTATACGTTTGAAAAGCTGCTGAAGAATTACATTAAAGCGGTTGATAAGGGGCTGCTCAAGGTCCTGTCGAAAATGGGGATCTCAACCCTCCAGAGCTATTGCGGCGCACAGATCTTCGAGGCCATCGGGCTCAACCGGGCAGTCGTGGAGCGGTACTTCACGGGCACAGCTTCCCGGATTGAAGGCGTCGGCTTGGACGTTCTGGCGCGCGAAGCTCTCTTGCGGCACAAGTTTGCCCTCCAGCGGCCGGTGGAGTCCGACACCGAACTCGAGATTGGCGGCAGCTACCAGTACCGCGAACGAGGGGAGCAGCACCTGCTGAATCCGGGAGTCATCAGCAAGCTGCAGCACGCGGTGCGGCAGTCAAGTTACTCGACGTTTCAAGAGTACGCGAAGCTGGTCAATGAGCAGAACCGGAATCTCTTCACACTGCGCGGCCTGTTGGATTTCAAGCCTGCCGGGCCGCCGGTGCCGCTCGAGGAAGTCGAACCGGCGCGAGAGATCGTCAAGCGCTTCGCCACCGGCGCCATGTCTTTCGGCTCCATCAGCAAAGAAGCGCATGAGACTCTGGCCATCGCCATGAACCGCATCGGCGGCCGCTCCAATACCGGCGAGGGCGGGGAAGACGAAGCCCGCTTCCGCCCCGACCCCAACGGCGACTTGCGCCGCAGCGCCGTGAAACAAGTGGCCTCCGCTCGCTTTGGCGTTACCACGAACTACCTGGTGAATGCCGAGGAGTTGCAGATCAAGATCGCGCAAGGCGCCAAGCCGGGCGAAGGCGGCCAGCTTCCCGGTCACAAGGTTAGTGATGCGATAGCGCGCGTGCGCCACGCCATTCCCGGCGTCGGCTTGATCTCTCCGCCGCCACACCACGACATTTACTCGATCGAGGATCTGGCTCAGCTCATCTACGACCTCAAGAACGTGAACCCGCAGGCAAGAATTTCTGTGAAGCTGGTGGCGGAGTCCGGGGTGGGAACCGTGGCCGCGGGCGTTGCCAAGGCGCATGCGGACGTCATCCTCATCTGCGGCTACGACGGTGGCACCGGCGCCTCACCGATCTCTTCCATCCGGCATGCCGGCATTCCCTGGGAACTCGGCCTCTCTGAGACTCAGCAAGTTCTGGTGATGAACGACCTGCGCAGCCGCGTGCGGCTGCAGGTCGACGGGAAGTTGCAATGCGGCCGGGACCTGGCCATCGCAGCGCTGCTCGGCGCGGAGGAATTCGGATTCGCCACGACGCCGCTCATCACTCTGGGTTGCATCATGATGCGCAAGTGCCATCTCAACACTTGCCCCGTGGGCGTGGCCACGCAGGACCCCGAACTGCGCAAGCGATTCCAGGGCCAGCCCGAGCACGTGATTAATTTCCTGTTCTATCTTGCCGAAGACCTGCGGCAACTGATGGCCGGTCTCGGCTTCCGCACGGTCAATGAGATGGTGGGGCGAGTGGATTGCCTCGTTCAGCGCCGCGACGAGGATCACTGGAAAGCCCGGGGGCTGGATCTGTCGGCCGTGCTCTATAACCCTGCTGCGCCCGCCCGAGTGGGGCGGCGCTGCCTTACGAAGCAGGATCACGGGCTGGAAAGTTCGCTCGATCATAAATTGATTGATCATGCGCGCGCGGCGCTCGAGGGCGGCGCGCCGGTCTTCCTAAGCCTGCCGATCTCGAACACTCACCGCACCGTGGGCGCCATGCTGAGCGGCGAAATCGCACGCCGCTATGGGTCTGAGGGTTTGCCGGATGACACCATCCGATTCGACTTCACCGGCTCCGCCGGGCAGAGCTTTGGCGCTTTTCTCGCCAAAGGCATCACCATGGTTCTCGAGGGTGAGGCTAACGACTACGTCGGCAAAGGGCTCTCAGGGGGCAAACTGGTTGTTTATCCGCCCAGGACTTCATCGTTCCAGCCCGAGGAAAATATTCTGGTGGGGAACGTGGTTCTGTACGGGGCCACGAGCGGTGAAGCCTATTTCAACGGAATGGCAGGCGAACGATTCGCGGTGCGCAATTCCGGAGCTACGGCGGTCGTCGAAGCGGTCGGCGATCATGGCTGCGAATACATGACCCGCGGAACGGTAATCGTCCTGGGCAAGACCGGCCGCAACTTCGCCGCGGGCATGACCGGCGGAATCGCTTACGTCCTCGATGAAACGGGTGAGTTTGTTAGGGTGCGCTGCAATCGCGCCAGTGTGGACCTTGAACCTGTCACCGGCTGTAGGGGTATGGCTTGCCCTACCCCCGACAGGGGGGCGGCAAGCCGTCCCCTTACGGATGTGGATTTGATTGCCTTCTTGATTGCGCGCCATGCGGAGTTGACCGGAAGCCCGCGCGCCAAGTGGGTCCTGGATAATTGGGAAACGATGCTTCCGAAGTTCGTCAAGGTTTTCCCGCACGAGTATAAGCGCGTGTTAGCCGTTTCGCCCGCGCCTGCCAGTGTAGCGCCGGCCTTCATCTCGGCGGGCTCTGCGCCCACGGGTTCCGACCCTTCGCTGGGCTCAGGGCAGGCTCTGGAGGTGGGCACTACGTCGGTAGGCGCCGGCCTGAGGGCGGAAGCGGCGTCGGCTACCCGGGAGGCGCTCGGTGGGTAAACCGACCGGATTCATGGAGTACACGCGCGAAATTCCGGCGCGCCGGCCGGTCGCGGAGCGGGTCAATGATTTCCGGGAAGTCTACCACGATTTCCCGGAGCAGAAGCTGCGCCTTCAAGGCGCACGCTGCATGGATTGCGGCGTGCCGTTCTGCCACACCGGCTGCCCGCTCAACAATGTCATCCCGGATTGGAATGACCTCGTTTATCGCGATCGCTGGCGCGAAGCCGTTCGAGCCCTCCACGCCACCAATAATTTCCCCGAATTCACCGGGCGCATTTGCCCGGCGCCCTGCGAGGCTGCTTGTGTTCTGGGTATTAACAGCCCTCCTGTAACCATCAAGAATATTGAACAAGCAATTATCGAGCACGCTTTCCGCGAAGGTTGGATTCATCCCGAACTGCCTCCGCACCGCAGCGGCAAGCGAGTGGCCGTGGTCGGCTCCGGGCCGTCCGGCTTGGCCGCCGCACAACAACTGAATCGCGCGGGGCATTGGGTGACCGTATTCGAGAAGGCCGACCGCATCGGTGGCTTGTTGCGCTACGGCATTCCGGACTTCAAACTCGAGAAGCGTATCCTTGACCGCCGGCTCGAGCAGATGACGCGGGAAGGCGTGGTCTTCAAGACTCGGAAGCACATTGGGCAGGACGTTCCCGTGGAAGAATTGGGTGGTGAGTTCGACGCCATTCTGCTGGCCGGAGGCGCCGAAAGCCCGCGCGATCTCAAGGTGCCGGGACGCGAGCTTGCAGGCATTCATTTCGCCATGGAGTATCTCCCGCAGCAGAACCGCCATGTCGCTGGTGAGGCGGTGACCGGACAGATCCTGGCCACGGGTAAGCACGTGGTGATTATCGGCGGCGGGGATACCGGCGCGGACTGCCTGGGCACCGCCCACCGGCAGAAACCGAAGTCGGTTTACCAGTTCGAGATCATGCCGATGCCGCCGCTCGAGCGCTCAGTCAACACGCCTTGGCCGCTTTGGCCGCTCCAGTTGCGCACCGAAAGCGCCCACGAAGAAGGCGGCACTCGCGAGTGGGCTGTGGCCACCGCCCGGTTCAGCGGTGACGAAAATGGCCGCGTGAAGCAATTGCACGCCATTCGGGTAGGCCCGCCGCCAAAATTCGAGCCGATCCCCGGCACAGACTTCACAATCGAAACGGACCTGGTGCTCATCGCGATGGGGTTCCTCGGTCCCGTGAAAAATGGCATGCTTGAATCGCTGGGCGTGCAACTCGATGCGAGAGGCAACGTCGAGTGCGATGCCAATCACATGACTTCCGTCCCCGGCGTCTTCGCCGCCGGCGACATGCGTCGCGGCCAGTCGCTGGTCGTCTGGGCCATCAGTGAAGGCCGCAAAGCCGCCCGAGGCATCGACAAATACTTGATGGGTGACACCCGCCTGCGGTAGTTCCCTGAACAATCCTGGTAGCACATCTACTCGCGGACCTGCCTTTACGATCTGTGGTTCTGGCGTGGGGCATTTGGCACCACCGGCCCCAGACCCTGGAAACCAGGTCTGCGCAACACGAGATTGGCGCGTGTTAGAATATGCGGGGGAGGCACGGCTGATCCCTTCGAGCAGAGGCCAGGTTTGGTTATGGGCGTTGAGAAGATATTGACCTTAGACCGGGCGTATGAGGTTGTGGCGGACCTAAAGCAGCGCGGCAAACGAGTGGTATTCACGAACGGATGTTTTGATCTGCTGCATCCCGGCCACACCCGTTATCTAGCCGAGGCTCAGAAACTCGGGGATGTGCTGATCGTGGCGGTCAACAGCGATCGCAGCGTGCGGGAGCTCAAGGGAACGGAGCGCGCCATCCAGCCCGAAGCAGAGCGAGCGGAAATCCTGGCGGCCCTCAAAGTCGTGGACTACGTGACGATTTTCGATGAGCTCACCCCCCAGGCCGTGATTGCCCGAATGCTGCCGCAGGTTCTGGTGAAGGGTGGAGACTGGAGGCTGGACGCGATTGTGGGCCGCGCAGAAGTAGAGGCGGCGGGTGGGCAGGTGGTTTCGATTCCTGTGGTTGAGGGGTACTCGACGTCATCCATTATTCAGGCGGCGTTGAAAGGCAGGAGTCAGGATTCACGATCCAGGAGTCAGGAGGCGTCCGCCGGTACTGATGAGGATCGAAGGGCAGCTCACAGCACACCACTGACAACTGACCACTGACGATTGACAACTGACTCATGTCGAAGCTGCGATCCTTGTTAAATCCCATTCTCGATCATGCGGCTTTTCGCGGCGTGTTGCAGGCTTTGACGGAGGCTGCGCCGGGCGAGGGTGCGCGGGTTAGCCTATCGGGGCTGACCAACTCCGCCAAGGCCTTAGTGGTGGCAGGAGTCGCTTGCCAACTGGCTCGCCCGGCGATTGTCCTGACTGCGGACAATGAATCCGCCGCCAACCTTCAGCGGACGGCGTCAACATTCGCAGCCTGGCTCAATTCGGGGTCTAACCAGGCTGTGCTGACTTTTCCCTCGCTGGATCGTTCTCCCTACGAAGGGCGTTCCCCGCACGGCGAAATTCTGGAACGGCGCGCGGTAACGCTGTGGAACATAACTCGAGGACGGGTGTGCGCGCTGTTCACACCGGTCACAGCGGCGCTGGGGCGGTTTCGGGAGCGAGCTTTCTATTCTTCGCTGGCGCTCGAAATCAGAACCGGCGATGAACTGGCTCTCGACGATCTCGCAGAGCACCTCAGCGGAGTGGGGTACGAGCGCGAAGAGCCGGTCTCCGATGTGGGGCAATACTCCGTGCGGGGCGGGATCGTGGATGTTTTTCCGCCGGAGGCCGAGTGGCCGTATCGCATCGAACTCTGGGACGATCGAATTGAGTCGCTGCGCGAATTTGATCCGGACACGCAGCGCTCGCGCCAGCCCGTTCCAAGCGCCATGCTCCTTCCGCTTTCGGAGGTGACGCGCTCCCGCCAGTTTTTTGACAAGCTCGTCGGCGCGCTCGACAAGCGCGCGAATCCGCGCGGCGGGCAGGAGGTTGCGCCGCGATTCGAGAGGGAACCGGAGTGGGCGGGCGAATACGGGAATCCCTTCCCCGGATGGGAGTTTTTTGCACCTCTCGCGGAGCCGCACCCTCGCAGCCTGTTCGCGTTGTTCGATAATCCTGTGGTCCTTTGGGATGAACCTCTGGACCGTGACGCACAATGGAGGGGCTTCCTGGAAAAGCTGGCGGCGGAGTATGACGAAGTCCGCGACGTTGTTCCGCCGCGTCCCCGGCCGTGGGATATATGCCTCAATGAAATAGAGTTTCGGGAGATTGTTAAAGGGTTGCCTCAGGTTTATCTGAAAGAACTGGCTTTGACACGACCAGTCGAGAGCGCAGAGCCCGGCGAAGGATTGCCGCAGGCGGCTTTGGTTCAAGGATCACGACCGGCTGCGGAGATCGTTCGCTTCGCTCAAGATGACAGGCCTCCGGTTGTTAATGACGCCCCTCCGATTGTTTCAAACCTTGAAAGCCTTTCCGCAACTCAGGAGGCAGAGCCCCAAAGCGCAATGGGTGGTGTGGAAACTGATCTGAACGGGCCTGAGCCAAGCCTGCCCCTACCTAGTCAAGAGTTCGTTCTTCTCACCCAGCCTTCGCCAAAGCTCCAGTCGGGCGTTAAGGGGTTTGCGGATAATCTGCGCGGCAATCTGGAGCGTGGCATGTCCGTGGTTCTGGTCACGCCCAGCAGCGGAAAGGCGGAGAGGCTGCGGGGGATTCTTACCGAGTACGAGATTCCGTTTGAAACGGCCAGCAGCGCCGGCGCTCCTGCCCGTGGTGGCGAAGAGCAGGCAGGTCGCCGCTGCGCGTTGATGGTTCGCGGCGACCTTGCGGAAGGCTTTGTCATTCCTGACCTGGAACAGATGTGGCTGGCGGATAGCGACCTGTTTGGAGGATTCGACTGGGCTTCGCGACGGCGTGAGCACTCAGGGGCGTTGAGTTTCATTTCGGACCTGGGCGATCTGAAGGTGGGAGACTACGTGGTGCACGTTGACCACGGAGTGGGGAGCTATCAAGGGCTGCGGCAATTGAGCGTCAGTGGCTCGGAGCGTGACTTCATGCTGCTGACGTACCAGGACGAGGCGAAACTGTACGTTCCGCTGGAACGGCTGGATCTGGTGGAGAAGTACCGGTCCGGAGGAGATGGTGCGAAGCCGGTGCTGGACCGGTTGGGCGGGGCTACGTGGGAGCGCACGAAGTCACGCGTCAAGAGGGCTTTGCGCGACATGGCTCAAGAACTACTTCATCTTTACGCGCAGCGCAAAATGACGGGAGGCGCAGCCGCCAGCCCAGACACGCCGTGGCAGGAAGAATTCGAGGAGGCGTTCGAGTTCGAGGAGACGCCTGACCAGTTGAAGGCGCTGGAGGATATCAAGAAAGACCTGGAAAGTCCGGAACCGATGGACCGTTTGTTGTGCGGTGACGTGGGCTACGGAAAAACTGAGTTGGCAATGCGCGCCGCTTTCAAGGTCATTCAGGACGGCCGGCAGGTGGCCGTGCTGGCTCCCACCACCGTGCTGGCGTTCCAACACTTCGAAACTTTCCGGCAGCGGCTGGCGCCCTTTCCGATGCGAGTGGACATGCTCAGCCGGTTCAGGCAGCCCGCGGAACAAAAGAAGACCGTGGCAGAAACCGAGGCGGGCAAGGTGGATGTGCTGATTGGAACTCATCGCCTGCTGTCGAAGGACGTCCGCTTCCGCGATCTGGGATTGTTGATCGTGGATGAGGAGCAGCGGTTCGGGGTGGCGGCGAAAGAGAAGCTGAGGAAATTCAAGGTGGGAGTGGACGTGTTGGCGATGTCGGCCACTCCTATCCCGCGGACGTTGCACATGTCGCTGGGCGGATTGCGCGACCTCTCGGTTATCGAAACGCCGCCGCGCGGTCGGCTGGCGATTCAGACTACCGTCGCACCCTTCAACCACAACCTGATTCAGTCCGCCATCCTTCAGGAGATGCAGCGTGAGGGGCAGACGTTCTTTGTTCACAACCGGGTTGAGTCCATCTTCAGCATCGCGGCCATCGTGCAGCGCTTGGTGCCCACGGCGCGAATCGGCGTTGCGCACGGGCAGATGAACGAGAAAGAACTCGAGAGGGTCATGTTCAAATTCATGCAGGGGGAATATGACGTGTTGGTGGCGACGGCGCTGATCGAGAACGGGCTGGACATACCGCGCGCCAACACCATCATCGTTAATCACGCCGAGCGCTTCGGCTTGGCCGATCTTTACCAGCTGCGCGGCAGGGTGGGGCGGTCGAATCGGCGCGCTTACGCATACTTCCTGGTGGCTGCCGAAGAGGCATTAACGCCTATTGCCCGGAGGCGGCTGGCGGCGCTGAAAGAGTTTTCGGAATTGGGCGCAGGCTTTCGCCTGGCGGCCCTGGACCTGGAGTTGCGCGGTGCGGGCAATCTTCTGGGGGCCGAGCAGCACGGGCATTTGAATGCTATCGGAATCGACCTCTACCTGAAAATGCTTGAGCAGACGGTGGAAGAATTGAAAGGGGCGCCGCAAAGGATCGACGTGCGCACCTCGCTCAACCTGGGCCTCGATATCAAGATTCCACACGACTACGTCGCCGATGAGGGCCAGCGCCTACGCCTCTACAAGCGAATCTCCAGCTTGGCCACGCCGGAAGCGCGCACCGAACTGGAGTCCGAGCTCAATGACCGTTACGGACCCATTCCTCCTTCCGTGTCAAACCTCCTCTCCTATGGCCTTTTGAAGTCTGCTGCGGAGCAGCTACTGGTACAATCCATCGAGAGAAAAGCAGACGAGATCTGGATGCGGTTTCACGAAAAGACTCCAGTAGAGCCGGTACGGATTACGACGTTCGTGCGCCGGCGGCGGGAAGCCAGCCTTCGGCCCGATGGGATGCTGCGCTTCAAGCTGCGGAGTGGCGATGAGAAGACACTCGAAGAAGTCCAAAATGTCTTGCAGGAGCTGCAACCCAAGCATTAAGATATTGGCATGTACGGGCAACCCTTATGGTTGTCGTGGGCGGCCGCAAGGACCGCCCCCAATTGATCTTTGCAGGACGGGTCAACGGATATGAGTAGACGGACATGGGTGGTTTTAGCTGGCGTGGCTTTGGTGGCGGGGTCGGTGGGCGCTACGCGCGCGGGGGCGAGAATAATCGAGCGCATCATTGCGCACGTCAACACCGAGATCATCACGCAACACCGGTATGATGACGAACAGGCGCAACTGCGGAGCAGGTTGGCGGAACAATACTCGGGCGCCGAGTTGGACGCGCAAGTGCGCGAACAAAGTAAGAATCTACTGCGCGACCTCATCGACGAATCGTTGATGGTGCAGAAGGCCAAAGACCTGGACATCAACGTGGAGACCGATATCATCAAGCAGCTTGACGACATCCGCAAGAAGAACAACCTGGCCACCCTCGAGGACCTGGAGACGGAAATCGAAAAGCAAGGAATGAATTACGAGGACTTCAAGGACAACATGCGGCGCAACTTGCTGATGCGCGAAGTCATGGAGCGGCAAGTCGGGTCGCGCATCCAAGTTTCGCGGGATGACGCGAGGAAATTCTACGAGGCTCACAAGGACGAATTCAAGTCGCCGGGCCTGGTGCACTTGCAACAAATCCTGGTCGCAACCGAAAAACGGAAGCCGGAAGAAGCCGAGAAGCGGGCGAACGAAGCGCTGGCGGAACTGAAGGCGGGGCAGAAGTTTTCCGAGGTTGCGAAGAAGTACTCCGATGGGTCGGGCGCCGACCAAGGCGGCGATTTGGGCATGATGAAGGAAGGGACGCTGGCCGCGGATGTCGCCCCTGTGGTCGCGAAGTTGGATATCAACGAGTTCAGCAACCCCATCCAAACCAAGTACGGGTATCTCATTTTGAAAGTGGTGGAGCGATACAGCCCCGGCATTCCCAAGTTCGAAGAGGTTCAGCAACGCGTGGAGGAAACGCTGTACAACCAGAAAATGGAGCCGCGTTTGCGGGAATACTTGACACAGCTCCGCAAAGAAAGTTACATCTACCGGGCCCCCGGATACGTCGACACGGGGGAGCAGTTGCCGACGGAAACTATCACGGCCAAGAAAGAGAAATGAAGGAGCGCTTCGTCACCGATCTCCGCCCCAACAGTCCGGTCCGGACCACTTTCCTGCTGCAAGCACGAGAACGGAAGATGGCGCGTACGGGAAACGCGTACCTCGACCTGGAGTTGCGCGACTCGAGCGGCGTGATCCGCGCCAAACTGTGGGATTGCGACCGGGCGCCGCTGGATTTCGACGTGGAGGATATCGTTGAAGTCGACGGGATCGTGGAAGATTATCAGGGGACGCCGCAAATTCGCGTGCGGCGGATTTCGAAGAGCGCGGCGCAGAATGTGGACCTGTCCGATTACCTGCCGCGTTCGCGGCGGGACCCTGCGGAAATGTACGCCGTGCTGCTCGACCGCATGAAACGCATGGCCGAGGGACCGTTGCGCGTGCTGTTGCTTTCTGTTCTGGAGGACCCCACGATAGCGGAGAAATACAAAAAGGCGCCGGCCGCGATGAGTTATCATCACGCCTTTCTGGGCGGGCTGCTTGAGCACGTATTGTCGCTGGTCGAATTGGGAGATCAGCTTTGTGACCACTATGGGGATCTGCGCCGCGATCTGTTGCTGGCGGGATTGGTGCTGCATGACTTGGGGAAAGTGGAGGAGTTAAGCTTCACGTCGGGATTCCGGTATTCCACCCGAGGGCAGTTGCTTGGCCACATTGCGATGGCTCTGGAAATGGTGCAAGAGAAAATTCGCCAGATTCCGGGCTTCCCGCCGGAATTGAAGAGCCAGCTCGAGCACATTATTCTTTCTCACCACGGCAAATTGGAGTTCGGGTCTCCCAAAGAACCCATGTTTCCGGAAGCACTTGTGGTGCACTTCCTCGACGAGATCGACTCCAAGCTGGAAGCGATGCGCGCCCAGTATGCCAGCGATCAGGAGCGAAGCGGAGAATGGACGGCGCGCAATCCGGCGCTGCGAAGAGAATTGTTGAAGGTCGAGGGGTCAGCGGCGAGCCATGCTGACGAGGACGTTAAGAAGAGGTCCGCGGAGGCTGCGCCGCTGCCGGGCTCGAAGGCCGGTTCCGCCCGCAACGCGTAAACAACCGTGAGCGATGTGAATTCACTCCCTGATATTCTTAAGATCCTTCCGCATCGTTACCCCTTCTTGTTTGTCGATCAGGTCACCGAATTCGTTCCGGGGCAGCGAATCGTGGCCACCAAGCGTTTCTCGGCGGACGACGAAGCGTCGCGAGGATTCCTCCCTGGCTCGCCAGTCATTTCAGTCGGCGTACTGTTGGAGTTGGTCACTCAACTGGGAGCCGTCCTGGTTATGGAACGGCCGGAGATGGCCGGTAAAGTGGCGATGATTTTGCAAATTCCCGATGCGCAACTGACTCAGCCCGTGGAGCCGGGCGATACGCTTCGCGTGGAGGCCGAGGTGCTTAAGCTCGGCGAGCGCCTGGGCGAACTTCGCGGCGCGATTTATCGGGGCGGCGAAAAGGTGGCGGAGGGAAAAGTGCGGTTTGCCATCGTTGAAGAGGCGCAACTCAGGAGTCAGGAGTCAGGAGTCAGAAGTCAGAAGGCAGAATAAGAAACAAGATTGGGTCTTAAAGGTCAGGCTGGTTCAGAGCAACCTGGTGATGGGCCTGCATGCCGATCCCAGGGCGCAAGTGGTCTCATTCTGGCTCCTGACTCCTGAATTCTGACTCCTGCTTTTCATGCTTTTCGAAGAACTGCGAATTCGCGATGTGATGATCCGGCCGGCCCACATTCTGGCGCCGATGGCGGGTGTCACCGACACGGTATTTCGCCGCTTCATCAAACGCCTGGGCGGGTGCGGCCTGATTATGACGGAGTTTGTTTCCAGTGAAGGGATGCTTCGTCAAAATCTGCGCTCGAAGCGCTATCTGTATTACACGCCCGAAGAACGGCCGATTTCCGCGCAGCTTTTCGGCGCCGACCCGGACCGGTTGGCAGAAGCTGCGCGCATGATCGAGGATCTCGGATTCGACGTCGTCGATCTGAACTTGGGGTGCCCTGCCAAGAAGGTCGTGAAGTGTGGCGGCTCGGGCTTGCTTCGCGACTTGCCGCTGCTGGAGAGAATTCTGCGAACGATTCGCGCCGCGGTGCGTATTCCGTTTACGATAAAGCTCCGCTCCGGGTGGAGTGATACGGAGATTGTAGCGCAGGAGGTGGCTCGAGTGGCGGAGGAATGCGGCGTGGAGGCGCTCGCCGTGCATCCGCGGACGCGCCAGCAAGGTTTCAGCGGCCGCGCGCGGTGGGAAATCATTCAAGAGGTGAAGTCACAGGTTCGCATCCCGGTCATCGGAAACGGTGACGTGGTGACGCCGCAGGATGCCTTGGCGCTGCACCAGCAGACGGGATGCGACGCGGTGATGGTTGGACGCGCCGCGTCCATCAATCCCTGGATATTCCGCCAGCTTTCCGATTATTTCCGAACCGGAACGTTCACGGAACCGAGCGATGCGGACCGCTACCAATTGATCCGCTTTTATTACCAAATGTTGGTGGGTGAGGAAACTCCAGGCGCAATCGGCAAGATGAAACAATTCGCAAGTTGGTTCACCCATGGGATCCGCGGGGGGGCCGAACTGCGCAGGTCGATTCAAGGCTCGGCCAGCACTCAGGAAGTTCTGGATAGAGTGGACAAGTTCTTCAGTGCGCCGGGGGTTTATTCGCTGAGTCATTGATTTGGGGTAGCAGATTGGCAGTTGCCGCCGGATCGAAAGGTCTATGTGGCAAGTGTTGCGATGGATGTGAACCCTTACCCGGCCCGCGACAGCTAACGGCAGCACCGTCTCGGTCCACTCTCTCCCCACGGGAGAAGGCTGTGACTTTGACTGGGGTCGTCCCGTCCCCGGGGAAGAAGGCTGTGACTCCCTCACCACGGGTGGACTAGCAGGGACGGGACTGCCGGGGCACGGACAATGAGCGGGCGCTCGGCGCGGCTCTGGAAAAGCAGGTCGCGCACCAGATCGGCAGCGCTGAGCCTTATCCAAACATTGTCTGCACACCCTGCCACGCGGACTACTTGAGCCCCGAACTTTGTCACCTCTTGCCGCGTTGCGCCGGAAATGAGGGAGGGTTCAAGCGGCCCTAAGATCGGGTTATCTTCCGAAACACGCCGCCGGTACAAGGCGTCGAGCGCCTTTTCGACTTGCGACTGCTGGGCCACACAGGGTTGGGTGCGGAACTCCAGCATCTGCTCGATTGCATACAGCGCTGTGTAATCAACCCGGCTGGAAAAGGCCACGTAAAGCAGCCCGCTGGCGGGCAAGTAGTGGACAGGCAGCATTTGAAATGAGTGTAGCAAGCCGAGGGGGAGCAGATGAGCCCAGTTCAGCAGCCGTTCCCACCTATCCAAGGGGTAGATCGGAAGGGACCACTGCAAGGCCAGCGCTTGTGTGATCTGCGGTTCTGTCACCGCGCCTTGGCGTCGCAACCAATCGCCGACGCGCCCTTGTCCAGCTTCTCGCTGCGCCTGCAAGGCCGATTGTAAGGACTCCTTGGTGACCAATCCCAACGAATGCATGACCAAACCCAAGGGAAAGCGATGCGACTTGGTTTCCCGGTTGGCCCGCGTAGTTTCGATCACCGGCACCAAGGATTGTTCGAGCACCTGATTGAGACACTCCGGCGAGCAAAGCCATTGCTTATGCAGGAATACGCCTCGAGGAGGTTTAAGAAACGTGCGCCACACGCCGCGCTGCAGCGGGCAGTGTGGGTTTGCGCACCTCGGGCCGAGTTTTATCATGTGAACAACCAATGAATCTGTGTTCCCCGTGCTAGCGCCGCAACGACTCGAGGCGCTCGATCGGATTCAAGACCTCGGTGACCCTTAGAGCGTAATGGCCGTCCAAGACAACGACCTCCCCCTGCGCGACGATCTTGCCGCCTACGAGGAGTTCCACCGGCTCCACGATTTTCTGATCCAGCTCAACCACCGATCCGGGGCTGAGCTCAAGAATGCTGCTCAGGAGCATGTCAGACTTCCCGAACCGCAGAGCCACGGGCAGCTCCACATCGAGAAGCAACTCGATGTTTCTGCTGTTCTTGGAAGTTGCGGGCGGAGATTCCGGGGCAGGAGGCGTGGGCCTTACGAGTTGCGGCGCAGGTTTTACCGGAGGCCCGGATGCCAGCGACTTGCCGAGATCAGGATTGAGGAGAATCAGCAGCGCGAACTGCACCTCCCCCTCGCCCTTTAAGCGGTAGCCCCGCTGAAGGTGGGGCTTCCAGGATCCCGGCTCATGGTCAACTAAGGCGAGGTTGATCTCGCCGCCCATTCGCGGTTTCATTGCCAGCGCGGCCGTCCCTGCGAACTGGCGGAAGAGTTCATCCAGTGCGTCCTGGTAATCACTGGAGAAATCCTGAGCGGCATTGAAGGGTTCGCTCATCAGTATCTGTGCTAAGCGCAAAGCGTCGGAACGCTCAATCCCGAAGGAGTGTTCCCCATTCAGAGGGGAGGGAATCTCGCCCGTAATGCCGACAGTGAAGCGCAGCCACAATCCCTCTTCCTCCAGAATTCCGGCTTCGTTGGCGACTTCTTGCGGCGAGAGATCTGAGGCCGTGACAGCAGACCCGGCAATTTTCCCGAGGACGTCACAGACACCGTTCATCCAGGCGCTTAGGTAGCTTTCCGTACGATTGAGTGCAGGAGGTGGAGTTTCACTGGTCACTGTTTTCACTCCGGTGGGGATCAGGAATACTAAACAGTTTCACAATTTGACCGGCCCGATGGCTTCCACTGCGGACCGGCTGGGCGAAAAAGAGCGGCTGATTTTCCACGTACAAAACTGCGGGCTGGTTCGATTTCAAGTGCAATGCGAGGATGCTTCCCTTCTTAAGATCGAGCAGTTGCCGGCTACTAACCGCGCCGCCCGGCAGAACCAATTCGACGGGAAACGTACATTTCCCCAGCTTCTTGCGGAGATTCGAAGTTACGCTGGAGACTGCCCGGTGCTTCCTGTAGGACCCTTGCGGGGTGAGCTTTCGCATTAAGGCGGTGGCGGCAACTGCCGGAAATGCGGTCATCAACATGCCGCCAGCTTTGCCAACGCGTATTTCGAAACTTAGGGAAAGAACCTTCTCGTTGGGAGGCATCAAGCGCACGATCTGGGTTTGCCGCTGGCGTCCATCGAAGTTGATCTCCGTATCGATGACCGGCTGCCAGGTGGATTGGAGTTCCCGGCAAATCGTCTGCGACATGCCTTTAAGGATCTCCTCCTCGACCTCGGTGATTTCGCAGAGTTCGGGCATCAGGTTACCCGGCCCTCCCAACAAAAGGTCGATAATTGGAAAGGCTATCTGCAGATCCAGTACAACTGCGGCCATCACATCGAGGGGTGGCAGGTGGGCGGAAACCACATAATTGATCTCGGGTACTCGTTGCAGGAATTCACCGTAGGTCATTTGCTCCGTGGACACGAGGTTCACTTCAGCGGCTACCCGAAGCTGAGCGGCCAGTGAGCGAGCGAGGCCACGCACAAAAGAATCGTGTAGTTCGTTGAGCGAGCTCAACTGATCGCGCGTCATCATCCCGGCCCGGCGGAAGTTGCAGGCGGTTACCGGTCTGCTTTGGCCTTCCGCTTGTTTTCTGCGGCCCGCGCGGTCTTGCGCCGCGTGGAAAAGGGCGTCGATTTCCTCCTGGTTGAGGATTTTTTCCATTCTAGCCCCGCGCCTCTTGGGGGCGACTCTAGCAGGCGGGTGAGAAAGTCCTCGCGGCGTCATTCTGAGGCGTCGCAGGCGACGAAGCATCTCCGCAGTTCTTTGAAGTTACAACTGCCGGATTTTTCGCTTCACTCAGAATGACATCGCACGGGCGTTCTTCAGCAGCTTGCTACTGGTCGTTCACGGGTGAGCACAAGGGCCGCCCCCGCAATGCGATAGTTTCACACTTGTTCAGGTGTCGGTTCCTTCCGATCCTCCGCGGCTTTCGGCACGCTCAGCAACTCGGACATGCGGGCGCGCAGCCGGACGATTGCGGCGGAGTGCAATTGTGAGACTCGCGCCTCTCCAATGCCCAAAACCGCTCCGGCTTCCTTCATGGTCAGTTCCTCATAGTAGTAAAGCGCCAACAGTTGGCGCTCGCGCCCCGGAAGCTCTTCGACGGCTTTGGTCAGCAGTCCTGTCATTTCGGAACGCAAACAAAGGGAGAATGCATCTTCGCGCGGTTCGGTTTGGGTGTTGTTATGGATCTCGCGCCCGGAACCTTCCTCCGTGGTCTCTGACTGTAGACTTCTCAAGTCGAGGCCTCGAAGCTCTCCCAGCAGGTGTTGGAATTTATCGAGGCCTATGCCTAGTTCTTCCGCCAGTTGTGACTCCGACGGGGAATATCCCAGGCGCGCTCTCAATCTCTGCTGGGCCTCCTCTATTCGACGCGCCTTCCGACGCAGAGGGCGAGGGCTCCAGTCCAAGTCTCGCAGGCTGTCGAGGATGGCGCCATGGATGCGGTGTTTAGCGTAGGACTTGAGTTCAACATGACGGGCGGGATCGTACCGTTGAACGGCTTCGATCAGGCCCAGAATGCCCGCGTGGACCATGTCTTCAAGCAGTACATGAGGCGGGAGCCGATCATGAATCCGCTTGGCAATGTACTTGACCTGCGGCAGTTGCTCTACGAGCAGCCGCTCGCGCTCCGCTGAATTCAGGCCACCAAATGTTTCATAAGCTGACTTCACGTTACAGAGCGCCGGGCCGCGGTGCTCTCTCTGAGGATGTGTCATTAACGGTCCACTCATCGCAGTACCCCCACGGATTGAACGGTCACGGCGGCTGGAATCTCAGCGGGTGATAGGACTACCAGCCGGGGCATAAAGGGCTCCAGCAGCCGTCGGAGATGAAACCTTGCCGGGCTATTGCACAACAGGATGGGAGAACTCGCTGATATGTGTTCTCCGACAAAACTCCGCAGGCCGTCGACGATCCTGCGGAGGAAAGCCGGCTCAAGTCCACCGGCTCGAGCGCCTGAGACCTGGGGCTCGAATGCTTGGTTGATTTGATCTTCGACGGCGGCATCGACCTGCACCACCGTCAGCTTCTTGTCGTCACCCAAAAGGGAGGGAACCAGAGAGCGCCCCAGGGTTTGACGAACAGCTTCAACCCACAGCACGGGGTTTTTCGTGGCCGCCCCGGTGTCCTGTAAGGCCTCGAGAATGCTCGGAAGGTCGCGGATGGAAACCTGCTCACGTAGTAACTGTTGCAGGACTTTCTGAACTTCTCCAAGGCTTATCAGTTTCGGCACTAGCTCCTCGACGAGCTTGGGCTGCCTTTCGCTCAGGGAGTCCAACAGACGCTTGGTCTCCTGCCTCGTTAAAAGCTCATGAGCATGCTGCTTGATCAGTTCCGCCAGATGCGTGGCCAGAACTGAAGTCTGGTCGACCACCGCGTAGCCGGCCGCCAGCGCGCGCTCGCGGCGGCCGGGCAAAATCCACTTTGCAGGCACCTGAAACGCCGGCTCCAGAGTGTCCTTTCCGTCCAAAAGCTGCGCAGAAGCTTCGGAACTTATGGCGAGAAGCCAATCCTGGGCCATTTCCCAGCGAGCGATTTCAACGCCGCGCAGCCGGACCACATACTCACGAGGATTCAATTGCAAGTTGTCGGTGATGTGGACTGAGGGTACGATGAAACCCAACTGCAAAGCCAAGTGTCGGCGCAGGGCCCGAATGCGGTTCAGTAGCTGCCCGCCCTGCTTCTCATCGACGAGGGAAACCAGGCCGGATCCCACCTCCAATGCCAAGTCATCCAGGTGAAGCAGGGCCTCGAGCTTTTCCTGAGTGGCGGACTTGGAGGGCGGGAGCACTTCCGCCGGCTGGCTCTCTTGGCGGGTGGAGGCCCGGCGCGCAAGGCCCATGAACAGTGCTGCCATGAAGAAGAACGAGGTCTTAGGGAGCCCTGGGATCAGCGCCAACAACAGCATCACTCCGGAGACAATCCACAAGGGCCGGCTGCGAGGAAACAGTTGCCGCGCGATGTCGACGCCTACGGTAGATTCCGATGAAGCACGTGTGGCTACCATGCCGCCCGCCACCGACACCAGCAGGGATGGGATCATGGTTACCAATCCGTCGCCGACGGTGAGGATGGTGTAGGTCCGGATCGCCTCGCTGAGAGGCATATTGAGTTGAAAAACTCCGATCAGCAAGCCGGCGATGATATTGATGGCGGTCACGAGAATAGTAGCTAAAGCATCGCGCTGGCTGAAGCGCGCCGCGCCGTCCATAGCGCCATAGAATTCCGCTTCACGGGCGACTCGTTCGCGGCGCGTCCGAGCTTGGACCTCATCAATCAGCCCGGCGCCCAGATCGGCGTCAATGGCCATCTGTTTCCCGGGCAGGGCGTCGAGGGTGAACCGAGCCGTCACTTCCGCGATGCGCACCGCGCCGTGGTTAATGACCATGTATTGGATAGCGATCAAAGCGAGGAACAAAACGAAACCGACAACGTAATTGCCGCCCACCACGAATTGACCGAACGCCTCGATGACGTGCCCGGCGGCAGCCGAACCTTCATTCCCGTGCAGCAGAATGCGACGGCTGCTAGCTAAGTTGAGCGACAGCCGGAAAAGCGTAAGCAGCAGCAGAAGGGAAGGGAAGACGGAGAATTCTACCGGCTGCAAAATGTACATGGATACCAGCAGAACGAGTACCGAGGCGGAGATGCTAAGAGAGAGCAGAACATCCAGCGCAAAGGAAGGAACGGGAACCAGCATTACGAAGACCGTGGCTACCGCAGCGGCCGGCACGATCCAGTCGGTGGCCGACTTATCGCGTTGCGGGTTCGGTTTGGAAGTTGCGGGCATCCCTCTTCCTTATTCCCTTGCTCTTGGAACCTGGGTCCGCCCCTGGAGGCGGTAAATGAAGGCCAAAATCTCCGCCACGGCCGCATAGAGTTTGGCGGGAATGGCTTGGCCGACATCGGCAGTGCGGTAAAGCGCTTGGGCAAGAGGGGGATTCTCAATGATTGGAATCCCATGCCAATTGGCCTCCCGCTTGATGCGCTGTGCTAGCAGATTGCGGCCCTTGGCCACCACGCTCGGAGCCGCCATTTCCTCGGGCCGGTATTCGAGGGCCACGGCATACTCTGTAGGGTTGGTAACCACCACGCTGGCGCTCGCCACGCCCTTCAACATGCGCCGTTTGCGCATTTGGCGTTGCAAGCGGCGCACGCGGGAGCGGATGAGCGGCTGGCCTTCCGTCTCTTTGGCCTCTTCGCGGATCTCCTGGCGGCTCATACGGAGTTGCCGTTCAAAGCTCAGTCGCTCCAGCAGGTAGTCGAACAGGAACCATACCCCGAACACCAATCCGGCTTTCCAGGCCATTCCGTATGCCAGCTCGAAAATCCAGCCCGACGCGGCACGAGGTGTCAGGAAACTGGAGCGCAAGATATTGTCCCATTGAGCTGTAATCAGTGTGACGCCGAGATACGCCAGATAAGCAACGGGCAGGAGGGACTTCAAAACCGTTCGCAGAGAGTTCAGTGAAAGAAGCTTGCCCAGGTTCGAGGCCGGGTTCAGCTTCTCCGGTTTTGGTTCCAGCGCTTCCGGCGCAAAGACTAAGCCCCCTTGCGCCACGATTCCGCCGGCAGCGATCAGCCAGCTCATCAGCAGCGGGGGAGCGCCCCAACGAATAACGAGCATGGCGGTATGCTGCAAGAGCGTTAAATAGGCTTTCAGGTCATCCGAAGGCAGAGGCAGATCGTGCGCGAGGAAGTCGCGCCACTGGAGCTTCCAGACTTCCGCCTGCCACCACACCATGAAAGTAACGGTCAGTAACGCCAAGGCGGAAGGCAACTCACGGCTGCGCGCCACCTGGCCGCGCTCGCGAGCCTTCTCGCGTCGTCTCGGTGTTGCTTGTTCAGTTTTGCTCTCATCTGCCACGGCAAAACGCTCTCATCGAACCAGAACTTAAGTCGGACCTCATGGTTGCCCTTGGGCATCGCAGCAACTCCTGCGGATGCCTACCGCGCAAGGTGTAACAAATGCTCCGCGGTCTGGAGGGCGCGAAGGAAATACCTGTCCATCAGCACCGGCCAGTACCGGAGTGAGCCCATGAGTACCAGGAAGCCCACCAGCGACTTGACGGAGAGCCCAATAAACAAAACCGGGAGCTGGGCCGAGGCCTTGCCGATCAGCCCCAAAATGATGTCGGCAAGCAGCGTGGCGCTAAGGGCGGGCGCGGCAATTTGAACTGCGATCACCAGCATGGCGCCGGCTGCGTGAATCAATCCCTCGGTCGCCGCAGGGGTGGCGGTCGCCACGCCGGGAGGCAAATACTCGAAGCTCTTCGCCAAACCCCGCAACAACCAGTGGTGGACTCCCAACTGCAAAAACAGAAGCACGACCATGGACTGGTGAAATATGGAAAGAACCGGCGTGTCCACCTGGGTCTGGGGGTCGATCACGTTCACTAGGGAGTAGCCTAATTGGAATCCCAGGATCTGCCCGGCCAATTGCGCTCCCTCGATAACGAAAGTCAGCGTTAGGCCGAGCAGCAGGCCTACAATAACCTCGCCTCCGACGACTCTGCACCAGTCAAGATTGGAGAGATCGATCGAGCGAGGCGCATAGACGGGATAGAGCAGCGCGGTCAGAGCTATCGTCAGTCCGAGTTTGACACGCGCTGGGATGCCTAAGCCCCCGAAGAACGGGGCGAAAACCATCAGCATGCCGACGCGCACGCCGACAAAGACCGCTTGGGCAATCACCTGTTCCAATCCTGCACCCACTCTCTCGCCTCCCTCACTGTTATTTCCGCTGGTCGTGCGCCTGCAGCACGCCTTCGCATATTAAAACCACGGGCAGCGTCGCCCCCACGAATCGTGGATTCCCCCCGTGCGCGCGAATGATGTGACGCCCGGACTGATAGCTTTGCTTTAGCCACCCATTCGTTCCTTCCTCATCCCAGGAAACGGCGGAAATCGGTTAAGACTTCCAGCGTGAACTCTGTCACGATTCGCAGTGACCAAGGGAGAAGCAGAAACGTAGCGAGTGCCACAGCAAACAATCTCGGTACGGTGGACAGGGTCATGTCCTGGACGGAAGTCATGACTTGGAACAGGCTGACGAGCAGCCCCACAGCCGTCGCCACCACCAGGATTGGAGCACTCAGCAGAAACGCGGTCTCCATGGTCCTACGTGCGAGTTCAACTGCCATCTCTGCAGACATCGTCACTCCTCAGGAGAAACTCTTCATCAAAGACCCCACTACCAGGTTCCAGCCGTCGACCATCACAAAAAGCAGGATTTTGAGCGGAGTCGAGATCATTACCGGAGGCAGCTGGAGCATTCCAACTGAAGTGGTGACGGACGCCACGACCAGGTCGATGACCAGGAAGGGCAGGAACAGCACCATTCCGATTTGAAACCCCGCCTTCAGCTCCGAGAGAATGTAAGCCGGAATGACCACGCGGATGGGAAGGTCTTCCGGTTGACGCGGGCGAGGTATCTTGGCCAGCTCGACAAACAATGCCAGATCTTTCTCGCGCGCGAACCTGAGCATGAATCGCCGCACTGGATTGGCGCCGAGTTCCACGGCCTGGAGTGCATTTATGGTTCCCTTTTGGAGCGGAACGGCGGCAACCTTGTAAACATCCAGGACCACGGGCTGGATGATGAAATACGTCAGGAAGAGGGAGAGACCAATGAGCGTTTGGTTTGTGGGTGTGGTCTGGGTGCCCAACGCCTGGCGGAGAAAGTGAAAGACCACCAGCAGCCTCACGAAGGGCGTCATCGACAGCAGAATCGCGGGCAGCAGCGTCAGAAGGGTGAGCAGGATGAGGATCGTCCAGGGAGCGGAGTGCCCCACGCTTTCAAGGCCCGGTATGCCCAGGCCCTTAAACTGTTGGGGAAGAGGAGCGCCCAACGCTTTGGCGCTCAACGTTCCCGTCACTAGCGCGGTCATGAGGCCTTTCCTTAACATCGACGTGGCTGTCAACTTCCCCCGAGATCCACAGACTTAAACGTCTGCTTGCTCAGCGGCGTCGTGACTGTCCGGCGCCTCTGGTCCGTTCAGTTTGGCCAGAAGCGCGATCGAGTTTCCCGTACCGCCAACCAAGAATTCCTGCTGCTGGAATTGCACGACCGCCAGGAATCTCTTTTCGCCGAGCGAGAGAGTTTCCGACAATCGCAAGCGGCGCGCCGAGCGGCGTCGATCGAGGCCCTTCCGAACTCGCGTCGCGAGGACGGTGAGCATGCTGCCCACCGCGGACCAAAAACTCTCACCAACGGTTTTACTCATACTGCCCTCTCCCTATGCGGAGATCCTTCCATCCTGCGGCGGGGTGCGGCCGCTCTATCGCGGAGGGTTATCTGTTCCGCAACCGCGCCGCAGGGTCTGGCGCGGGCGAAGCAATGGGATCGCGCTTGAAATCCCGCGGGACGCCTTCGCCACCTCAGCTTCAAGAGACAAGTTCGGTCAGCCGAATGGCCAAGGTCTCTTCCACCACGTCGAATTCTCCCCAAGCGATTAGTTCTCCATTCACGATTACCGGGATGTGAGACCCTTCCTCGTAGTGGGTATCCAGGATGGCGCCCGGCCCCAGGTCAAGGAGTTGCCTGACGGTAAAATGCTGGATCGGGATCTCAACGCTGAGCCTGCACAGGAGTCCCTTCAGGTGATTCCAGCCAGCCTCGGCGCCGGGCGACCGGTCGGCAACAGCTTCGCTACGGCTGAGTTCCATGGTCTTCACCGTTGAACGAGGAACTCAGTGAAGTAAATCTCACGAACACCGAGTTCCGGGGCCCGCTCGCGAAGGGCCGTGGCTAACCGCTCCTTGAGGATTGCCTTTCCGTTGGAAGGCACGAGGGCCCCGGCATTGCAGGGGGTTAAAATCGACAAGATGGTGTCACGGGTGCGCGCAAGCGGCATGGCTGCTTGGGCTGGGTGTCCGTGCTCCTCCGCCTCCCGGTCGAGTCCAAGTTCAATTCCCATTCGAAGGAATCGATCCCCTTCCGCTTCCGCGAGATTCACCACAAACGGATCGAGGTGCATTACGTATTTCGCTTTAGGCTCTGCCTTGGCCTTGTTTTCCGCCCCCGATGCCGAGCGATGAAACAAAAAGCACGCCGCGGCGGTTCCCGAGGCAATAAGCAATGCTGCTGCTACCACGACCGTACGCCACTTGTTGCCGGGCCCTTGACCTGCCGTCACTTCCTGATTAGGCGTCTCATCCATGGCGATATACTAGGGAGCAAGTGGAGAGCCAAAAACTCTCAAGCTTCGGCGGAGGGTGCGGCGCGTGCCGGCGGCGCCGGGAAGTGGTTGCCTATTCAGGGGGTTTTCTGAACGCCTGGGGACGAGTTTATCCGCGGCTGTTCAGCAGATTGTTTCGTTCTCATTCTGCTATTAGAAAAGCCTAATGGAGTGATTCTTAGAACCAGCCTGGGGTTCACTCTTTGCGTTGGGGCTGCAAAGTGTGAACCCCAGCGAAGCACGCTACGAGTCCTTACAATCCGTGTCGATAATCCGCTACAAGCGCTTACTACGGCTGCATGGTGAGCACATCGTTGAGCATCTGATCGGCGGTCGAGATGGCGCGTGCGTTGGATTCCCGAGCCTAAGGTAATGGCGATCTTCGGCCGCCTCAACGGGTTTCGGGACCGGGAAGGGAGAAAGGTGGCGTGTTAGGATGGTTCAGCCGGGAGTTCTTGGGTGGAAAGCTTTTGCCGAGTCTCCACGCAACTACTGACCTTCAGCAGGAGTTTGAGGACGAATGAGGAACATGTCGGTAGCCTGCTGCTGTTCGCGGCGCGCCTGAGTGCGTCGATAGGCGGCAAGTTGGCGTTCGTAAAGGCGCGTAATCACGTCCAGGTTCTGTCGCGCTTCCCGGTATTCGGCCAGTTGCCCTTCGCGTTGCCGGCTCAGACTCTCGATCAGTTGGGCTAGCACCTTGATTCGCTTGAGACGCGAGGCGGAACAGATGACCTGAAATTGAACTTCGGCTCCTGTCATTCCCCGCTGTAGGCCCTTGGACAGAGATCCGGCCTCTTCGATCTGCCCCTGCTTCAGAGCGGCGAGCTGCTTCTGAGTGGTGAATAGTTGAAGTGTGACGACTGCGAGACGCTGCCCCTCGCGCCGTTCATATATGGCACGCAGACGTTGAAGGGCCTTCAGAGGAAAACGAAATGCCATGAGGGAACCCCCTACGTTGGAATGGCCTGCAAGGCCGATACGGTCTGGTCAAACGGAGCTTTCTCGTCAGGGCGCTGCTGAAGAAACGAGGTCAACGCCGGCATAATCGCCAGGGCTTGGTCCAGAATCGGGTCGAGACCTCTCTGGTAAGCGCCCACGCGAATCGTGTCTTCGGATGCAGCATAGGCGGCGGCCAGACGACGCAATCGGCCGGCCTTCTCCATGTGGGCACGTGTGCTGACGGCGGGCATGAGACGGCTGAGGCTGTCGAGAATCCCGATGGGCGGAAAATGGGTTTGCAAAGTGAGTCGCCGGTCGAGCACGATATGACCGTCTACGAGCGCCCGGATGGCATCTACCAGCGGGTCCAGTTGGTCATCCCCTTCCATCAAAACAGTGTAAAAGGCGGTAATGCTTCCTCCATTGAAGCGCCCGGCGCGTTCAATCAACTGCGCGAGGAGACTGAAAACCGAAGGCGTATACCCCTTGGCGGTGGGCGGCTCACCGGCTGCCAATCCGATTTCGCGCTGCGCCATCGCAAAACGCGTCAGCGAATCAACCACCAACAGCACCTGCTTGCCGCGGGCGGAGAAGTACTCCGCGACCGCCGTCGCGGTCAGAGCCGCTCGTATGCGCAGCAACGGAGACTGGTCAGAGGTCGAGACCACAACCACTGACCTCTTGCGCCCCTCCACTCCCAGCGTGCCCTCCAGAAAATCCCGCACCTCACGGCCGCGTTCGCCCACCAGGGCTAGCACGGCAAGGTCGGCCGCATTGCCGCGAGTCATCATGCCCACCAAGGTGCTTTTGCCTACCCCGCTACCGCCAAAAATCCCCAGCCTTTGCCCTCGGCCGCAGGTGAGGAAACCATCGATCGCCCGAATGCCCGTCGCCAGCGCCTCTTGGATGGGCAGTCGCTCGAGAGGGGCAGGTCCGGATGCATGTAGAGGTTGACGGTCGCGAGCGCGATAGTCCGGAAGTGAATCAAGTGGCTTTCCTACAGCGTCGATCACTCGGCCTAGCAATTCCTCGCCTACGCGGACGGCAGGTTGGGCGCCCCAGGTCATGATCCGATCGCCGTATCGTATCCCGCCCAGCCTCTCCAACGGCATGGAAAGCACACTCGATCCGCGGAATCCTATCACCTCGCCTGCGGCGACATGCCCCTCGGAGTCCGCGATCTCGCAACACTCGCCGATACAGCAGAATGGGCCTTCGGATTCAACCAGATAACCGATTGCTTTGGTGACGCGGCCGAACCAGCGCTCTGTAGAGCACAAATCGAGATATTGGAAATATGGGGCGAGTTGTTTTGCAGCGTCCATCAGGTTGCCGCCGGGCGTTGAGCCAATAGGTCAAAGAATCCTCGTTCAATCTCTGCCAGTTGAGCCTCCAAGGTAAGTTCCGTTGTCCCCAGGGCCGTTTCCAGAACACATTGTCCCATCCCGAGGGTCGCGTCGCCCAGCAACTCCGGAGCGACGCGATGCCCCCCCTGGTTCGAAAAGAAATCGTGCCACGCATAGACATGATCGGGATGGACCCTCAAACGCACACTGGTGCCGGCACCGATTTTATCGAGCGCCACACGCACCACCCCGGCGAGCAATAAGGGGTCGACTTGCACTTCCCGATGCAGAATCTTACGCGCGATCCCGATGGCGAGCTTAACCACTTCGGCCTCCACATGGCTAAAGTAATTCTCACGATCGCGCGCAAAGTCCTGCAGGGCCTTGGCCAAGACCTGGCGCTCGGCGGCAATCTCCTGCTCGAATCGGGATCGGGCTTGCGTTTCACCCTCCCTGATCCCAACCGCGAGGGCTTGCTCCTCCTTTGCTCGCACTTCGTCCTCGTTAAAGGTAGTTTTTTGAGAGGGACTCGATTCACGAACGGCTTGCGGGTCAGCATTGGGATTCGGGGCAGTCGGGTCTCCGTTTCTGCCTCCTTGCTCAGCTCCTTCACCCATCGCGTCCAGCACGGCACGATAGACATAAGGCTGAATTGTGGGCGGCACAAGTTCGTCAACCGCAACCTGGAACCTAGACCACATAGGCATCTTCTCCACTACTCTTCAAGGCAATCTTGCCGTCTGCCTCGAGCGTGCGCGCCAAATTCACAATCTCCTGTTGCGCTTGCCGCACCTGACTGGAACGAACGGGGCCGAGAGCTTCGATGTCCTCTTTCAACATTTCCACAGCGCGCGAAGACATGGATTTGTAGAAGTGATTTTTCAAATCCTCGGATGCGCCCTTCAGGGCCGTCGCTAATGTTCTTTTATCTGCCTGGCCCAGCACCTCACAAATGGCGGCCTCCGGAACCGTGCTCAGGTCTTCAAAAGCAAACATCAGGTCCCGGATGGCCAGCGACAGTTTGGGGTCTTGCTGCTCAATGCTGGAGAGGATCTGATCGCTGTATTTCCGGTCCACACTAATGAGCATCTCGGCGACTGCACTCACGCCTCCGTAGGCACGCCGGCTCTGTTCGCCCGCCAAGGCCAGCTTCTTATGCAACACCGCCGAAATTCTCTTCACCATGTCGGTGGAGAATTGTTGCATCACCGCCAGCCGACGGATGGCTTCGGCGCGCAGTTTTTCCGGCAATAGGACCAGCAGGGAAGTCGAGGCGCGGGCCCCAAGATGAGCCAGTAACAGTGCGACGGTCTGAGGGTGCTCGCCTTCTACAAACTTCGCCAGTTGCTCCGGATCCGCCTTGCGCAGCGTGTCGAAACGCAGAGCGTTGGTCTCCTGCGTTTGCAAAACTTGTCCCAGCAGCGCATTCGCGCCTTCCTTTCCGAATGCCTTGACGAGTAATTGGGTGGCATACTGCTGCCCGCCTTGGGCGAGATAGTCTTGAGTCAGCGACAAGCGGTGATACTCCTGAAGGACGTGAGCTGCCACCTCGGACGAGATAGAAGAGAGTTGAGCGATTTCCGCCGTAAGCTGCTGGATCTCGGTCATATTGAGGTGCCGGAAGACCTCGCTAGCCACGTCATCACCCAAGAGGACTAGCAAGATTGCTGCCTTGCGGATTCCTGTCACGCCCGGACCGTCCAGGTGCGACCGGCTTCTGCGACTTCCTACCAGCGCTGCCACGGGAAGAGCCTCTGTCATGCTTCTACCTCACCTTGCCGGACCCAGTTTTGGATCAAACGGCTTGCGGCTTCAGGGTTTTTTTTGATTCGTTCAACCAACTGGTTCTTGAGCACTACGGTTCTCTTGACCTCGGTGTTTATTTCGGTCAACTCCCCTGCTCCCTCGCCTCCTCCCGTTTCCACGGTTAGCTCACTTTGCGGCGTCTCACCTTTACCTAGGGCCCTTTGCTGCCGGGTTCCAGGGGGAAGTTGCGGTTGCTCAACCGCCAAAGCGGCCACGATCTGTCTCTTTACAGGCCGCAGGACCATGAGGTAAATCAACAGGAATAAAACCGCTAAGCCCGCGTAGCGGACCGCACCTATCCATTCCTGGATAAGCGGAGCAAGGCGCTCCGTCAGGTTGGGCGGCGGGCCGGGGACAATCGCGGCGAACGAAACATTCTGGACAGAGAGGTGATCACCCCGGGCGGAATCAAAGCCAATTGCCGCCTTCGCGAGTTCTTCGATCTGCTTCATCTCCTCCGGTGATCTTTTGCGACGACTCTCCGTTTTCGCGCCGCCTTCGGATTTGGTCTCTGTAGCGTCATCCACTAGGACTGCGACGGCGATGTTTTTGATCGCTCCCGACGGCTGAACCACATGGCGGACCGCCTTGCTAACCGCGTAGGTCTTGCTTTCACTCCTCTGGCCTGTTTCCTCGGGCGTGCTGTGCGCCGCTGCGGCGGAAGTTCCTTTGGCGCTCGAGTCGGGCGCGTTGCTGGGCGTGCCGGGGATTCCCTGCGGGTCCGACTCTGAAGATTGATCCTGGGAGACCTGTGACGTTATCACCACCGAACTGTTCGGATCGTAGGTTTCCTGTGTGCTTTCGCTGCTCGCCAGATCATTTTCCACCGTGACACTGGCCCGTAGCCCCTCGCGTCCTACTAAGGGCGCCAGGGTTGAAACCAGCTTCTCGGTCAAGCGGTTCTCTATTGCCTCAACTTCGTCGTGGTCCATCCCTTGTGTGTGTCTTCCCGACAAGATTGGGATGTTGCCGTCGGCATCAATCACTGTAACGTTCTCCGGCGGAAGGTTGTCCACCGCGCTGGCCACCAGGTAAGTTATGGAGCGGATGGCGCTGTCCGCCAGCCTGCCTTCACGCAACTTGACCACTACGGACCCTTTGGCCTCACGTTCGCGCTCGCTGAAGAGCGAGTCGTGAGACATAACCAAGTGGACGCGCGCGGACTGCACTTGCCGAATCGCCCGGATGGTTCGTTCCAGCTCTCCTTCAAGCGCCCTCTGGTAGTTCACCTTTTCCGCAAAGTCGCTTCCGGCCCAGTTGGGTTTGTCGAACAGTTCCAGGCCCAACCTTCCGGTTTGCGGCAATCCCTGCGAAGCCAATTCCAGCCGCACCGAGTCAACCTTGTCGGCCTGAACCCGCAAGCTCGCTCCATCGCTTGAGATTTCGTAGGGAATATTCTCAGCAGCCAGGGTTCGAGCGATGAATTGTGCCTCCTCAGGCTGAAGCCCCGAGTAGAGCGGTTTCATATCGGCCCTGCCGATCAGGAACACGAACCCCGCAAGGCTCGCGACGACCAGAGCCGATCCGCCTGCCAGCGTGATTTGCTGCTTTCGACTTAGCCCCCACAGATACTTTTGGATCTGGTCGAAAGCCTCTTTAAAGCGCAACGCCATACCTCACCTATTAGAAAGCCGTTCCTGAGACGTCCCGGTACGCCTGGACGATCTTATTGCGGACTTGCATCATGAGTTGAAAGGAAAGATTGGCCTTCTCAACCGCAATCATTACCCGATGGATGTCCTCGCCCTGCCCGCTCAGCAGCCCCGCGATTTGTTGGTCGGCGTCGGCGTGGAGTTTTTCGATGTGGTCGAATGCCGTCTGGAGCTGGGTTGCGAAACTCGATCCCCCATCGGTCGCCTTCTCAGTCCCGACTCCGGCTGTAGCCTGGCCAAGCTGAGAAACTCCTGAGATCGGACTGCCCATCGCGCACCTCCAATTAGCTAAGGACCTCAAGCGACGTGCTGATCATATTCTTGGTCGCCTGCATGGCGGCGACATTGACCTCATACGATCGAGCCGCTCCCATCAGGTTCACCATTTCCTCAATAGGATTGATGGCGGGGTAAGACACGCACCCTCGGCTGTCTGCGTCCGGGTGCGCCGGCTCGTAGAGCTGCACGCGAGGCGTCGAGTCGGCCACTACACGCGTCACCTCCACTCCCTGGGCAAATCGATCGCTGAATCCCGAGAGGACTCCGGCAAATCGACTGCCCCCGGCCTGGTGGGTTTTGAAGACGACCATTTGCCGCCGGTAGGGTCCGCCTTTCGCCGTTCGAGTGGTTTGCGCGTTGGCCAGATTACTGGCCAGCACTTCTGCCCGTTGCCGCTCGGCTGTGAGTGCCGACGCACTGATATCCAGAACTCCCAAGAGGTTCATGTTCCTAGCTCCCTTCTTTGACCGCAGCAGATATCCGTTGGAATTCCTGCCTCAGCAACTCCACTCCGAGGCGAAACTGCAACTGCGTCCTCGCCAGCAGGAGGCCTTCGCGATTCAGGTTAACGTTGTTCCCGTCCGGACGCACAATCAGGCCTGAAACTTCAAACACGCGCGGCTTCGTGGCCGTATCCCCGGCTTGGACCAGAGCGCGACGCATCTCGCCCTCAAAGTTAATGTCGCGAGTCCGGTAACGCGGCGTCTCCACATTGGCCAGGTTGCTGGCAATCAGCCGTTGCCGAAATGCCGCCAGGTCCAAATACTGGCAGAGTTGCTCCATTCGGCTCATAGGGTCCTCTTGGGCGGAAGTCCGAAATCGCGGATCTTGTTGCGCACCGTCCGAAGGCTCACCCCGAGGATCTCTGCGGCGCGCGTCCGGTTGCCCCCGGTCGACTCGAGAGTCCTCTCCAGAAGTTGCCTTTCCATGTCTCGCAGAGTTGCACCCTGGGCGGGCAATCGGGCGGGTGAGGGGTTCTTCTCTGTTACGTCCTTGCTCTCCAGAGCTTCGAGACCTGCCACCGGGTTGCGCGAAAGGACCAGAATTCGCCGAACCACATTCTCGAGTTGCCTCACATTCCCCGGCCAGTCGTATTCCGTCAGGTGGCGGACAAGATCGTCGGTAAACTGCACAGCGCCCTGCCGCGGCGCGTATTTTCGTATGAAATGCTTGACCAGCTCAGGAATATCCTCCCGGCGTTCGCGCAGCGGAGGTAAGGTGAGGGGCACAACGTCCAGCCGGTAGAAGAGGTCAGCGCGGAATCTGCCTTCCTCGACCAGGGAAGGCAGGTGTCGATTCGTGGTGGCGATGACACGCACATCCACGCGCCGTGGGCGCGTGTCGCCCAGCCGGTCGACTTCACGTTCTTGAAGTACCCGCAAAAGCTTGGGTTGCAGACTGATCGGCATCTCGCTGACTTCGTCGAGAAGCAAGGTCCCACCGGAAGCAAGTTCGAACTTGCCCGAGCGCGTAGCCACCGCCCCGGTAAACGCGCCGCGGACGTGTCCGAACAACTCACTTTCCAAGAGGGTCTCCGGGAATGCCGCGCAATTTACAGCCACGAAGGGATAATTCCGGCGCGGGCTGGTCCGGTGAATGAACTGCGCGAGCAGTTCCTTGCCCGTCCCACTTTCGGCCATAATCAGAACGTCTGCGTCGCTCTTGGCCACTTGGCAGGCGCGCTCGATCAGCTCGTGCAGGGATGCCGAGTGGCCCACGATCCCTTCCGGATGCGTTCCCATTACGCTTGTCGTCGCATTCCCCAACACCCGCGCCACGGACTGCCTTAATTGTTCGAACGATACCGGCTTGACCAGATAATCGCAGGCCCCTTGCTGCATGGCGAGCACTGCCTCGGGCACGTTTGCGTAAGCGGTCAGAAAAATGACGGCGGTTTCGGGCGCCAAGGAGCGGACGCGCTGCATAACTCCCATCCCGTCGCCGTCCGGCATTCGCATGTCCGTGATCACCAGCGGACAGGGAGCGGAACGAAACCGTTCCATTGCCTCGTGCGTTCCCGCAGCGGTCGTCACTTCCCATCCGTGCCGCGTGAAGTTCGCCTCCAGTGCGGCGCGCATTGATGGCTCGTCATCAACAACCAGAACTCGATTCATCTACAGCTCCTGTCCACGAGCGGCGGTGCGCCGCTGCCCGGCAATACGGCTTACGCCGCTAATAAGAGATCCCGCGGAGCGGGGGGCTTCTCGACGACGCCAGGGTGGTTTACCACCTCTGACCGTGGAAAACTCAAAGTGAAAGCTGTCCCTTTTTCGGAATCGCTCTCGACCGAGATCTTTCCCTGGTGTTGCTCCACAACCTTCTTTGCCAGCGCCAGGCCTAGCCCGGGGCTCCCGGCGATAGTGGTGAAGCCTGCTTCAAAGACCCTGGCCAAATGCCGTGACGGAATCCCCACCCCGTGGTCGCGGAAGACCACGCGTACCGGCAACTCCTCCGGTGTATCGCCGCACTGCACCGAGACCCGCAGTACGCCGCCGCCCGACATGGCGCGAAATGCATTTAACGCCAGGTTGACGAACACCTGCTGGAGGCGATGTGGATCGGCGCGCAGCAGAATCTCTGATTCCGTGGCACTGAAGTCCATGCGAACGCCGCGCTGCCGGGCCAAGGGTTGGAGGAAATCCATCGTCTGGCCAAGCAGGCTCACAAGGTCGACGGACGACAACTCCGAGCGCGGCTCGCTGTGGAACTGCAAGACATTGTTGACGGTTGCTGACAATGTCCGTAACCCTGATTGCATCTGCTCCACCCATTTGTGGAGGACCGGCCGCTTCTCGGTGGCATCGGCCAGAAGGCCTGCGAAGAGTTCCAGGCTTCCGAGGGGGTTTCGGATCTCGTGGGCGAGCAACATTGCCATCTGCGCCAGGTCCTGAGTGCGCCGGGCAGCCTCCCTTTCTTTCTCAAGCCGCTTGCTCTCTGTGATGTCACGAAGGATGAGAATCCACTCGCCGGCGGATTCTTCGTTGCCGCTGAGTGGCGTCCGAGACACGGCAAGAAAATGCTGCCCATCTTGAGCATCCACAGGCCACTCCTGCTCGGCGCCTGCGGCCGTCAAACTGGAGGTCAGCTCGAGCTGCTCAATGACTTTCCTTGCTACGCCCAGGGCCGTCTGCCTCGCGGCTTGAGGTGTTCCCAACAGGCTAAGAGCGGCAGAGTTTGCCAGTTTTAATTTGTGCTCCCCATCAACGACCAGAACACCGCACGGCAGACATTCCAAAGTGCGGCTCAGGTGAGCTCTGATTCGCTTGTTTTCCTCGAGGCTCTGGTTCAAATCTCGATTGGCCCGCTCCAGTTCCCGCCGCAACCGCGCAACCTCCGCCTGCAATTGGGTATAAAAGCTCTCCAGGGAATCTGCCACATTCGCGAAGGAGCGGAATGCATCCGCCAGCGATCGCTTGGTCGAGCGTTGGCGCATCGGACTACCAGGTTTCAGGAGGGGCCTTTCTTGCCGGGTCTCAGGAAAAGTTTGCATAACGCAGGTGGCAGTTGCATGAGAAGTGCCATCTCGCGGGCTGCAATCTAAGTTTGTTCAAAGATTGATAGGTCGATGTGCTCCGAACGAAGGACTGCCGAGGTCTCCGACAAAATGAAAGCGCGCTCAATCACGTGTTTCAGTTCGCGAACATTTCCCGGCCAGGCGTGGGCTTCCAGCGCCTTGCCCACCTCGCGGGGGATCGACTTACTGGGGAAAGAGGCCTTACGACAAAATGATTCGAGAAAATGAGCGGCCAGAGTGAGGATATCCTCCCGTCGTTCCCGCAGCGCTGGGAGCTTGATGGGAAAGACGCACAGTCTGTAGTAAAGAGCCTGGTTGAACTGTCGTTCCGCCAGCGCCTTCCCCAGATCCAGGTTTGTGGCTGCAATGACCCGCACATCCACCCGGAACACATCCGGGCTTCCCAAGCGTTGGACTTCCCCCTCCTGTAGGAAACGCAGTAACTTTCCCTGCATACCCGGAGGCAGGCCTCCGACTTCGTCCAGGAAGAGCGTTCCACCCTGCGCCGCATGAATACGTCCCAGTCGGGACTGGAAGGCTCCGGTGAACGCCCCCCGGCTATATCCGAACAACTCAGACTCGAGAAGAGATTCTGGAATTGCGGCGCAGTTTATAATGATAAAAGGTTGCTGCCCACGTGGGCCCAGCGTGTGAATGGCCCGCGCCATAAGTTCCTTGCCCGTCCCTGTCTCACCCGTAATCAGGGCCGTCGTATCACGGGGGATTATCAGCCGGGCCAGACGACAGGCCCGCTGAATTGTTGCGCTCGATCCGAGTATTCCCGGCAGTGGCTCTGGCGTTTTGGCTGATGTTGACAACCCCTGCACAGCGTCACCGCCGCACCGTTGGCTCCCCTCCCCGCTTGGTGAAGGAATCGAGAAGCCGCCCCCAGGCTTCTCAGCCGCCTCCTCTGCGCCGGGGAGTTCCAAGCGCAAGGCTTCAGGCTGTGCGAGTCTCTCCCGGAGAGAGCGTTCCTCAATTTCCGAGTCAAGCAGCAGCACCTGAACTTGTGGATGACGCGCCTTAACAATCTCCACCAATTCCGACACTTCGAGGTCAGGCAACCACCGATCAAGCAAAAGCGCTCTTACTGCGCCGCCCTCGACCAGCGATAGTGCTTCGGCCCCCCCCATCGCTTCCTCAACGGTCCATCCCTGGGCTCGCAGCCGTCTGAGAGTCCGCTCCCGCAGTTCCTTGTCGGCGCTCGCCACAATCGCCGAACTCGGAATGCGGCTTGCCTCTCGATAATTCCCTTGGCTCATTGACTGCCCCAATCGCAGGCATTATAAGGTTGGGATAGTTAGAGGGACGTTAACTACTAATTAGACTTTTCTAGTCTCGAAGCCAGTATCTGGAGGTGTAGCTTGCTTCGCGGACCGCGGGAAATGTTCCGGCGAGTTTTCGGGCTACCGTTTCCGGGTCCGCTGTTCAATCTCATTCGCCAGACCGGCCGTTCCCCCCTTGGGATCCCGCCCTGTATGACTTGAATAGCTGGACCAGACCCTCTGCGTGTACCAGTGATTGCTGGATCGCCCTGCGATAGTCTTGCGCATCGCAGTCAAGGAGGAGGGCCAATTCAAGCGTCCCACGCAGGGAAGTCAGTATCTGGCTCAGTTGATGGAGAAAGGCTCCGGTCGGATCATTCTCCGGCTGCGAGGTGTCCGCCGAGTCATGACCGGCAGGGCAAGGAAGAGATCCGCGGGCGGACGAGGCGGACAGTGATTCGCAGTCCTGAGGGCTCCGCCATTTCTCTTGACCAGGTCTCGGCGGAGGTTCCACGCTGTTCATTGTCTTTCCTCCCGTGTCCCTAGCTCATAACCGACGTTTCGGACTGTGTGAATGAGTTTGTGTTCGAAGCCCTGATCAACCTTCTTGCGCAAGTAATTGATATAAACATCCACCACATTCGTCATGGTGTCGAAGGAGAAATTCCAGACGTGTTCGATGATCATGGCGCGTGTCACCGACCGTCCGGCATTGCGCATCAGGTACTCGAGCAAGGCGAATTCGCGGGGCGTAAGATCGATGCGCCGGCCGGCCCGTCTGGCCACCCGCTCCGCGCGATCCAATTCCAGGTCCCCTACGCGTAGAATGATGTCAAACGACTTCGGATTTCGCCTCAGTAAAGCTCGAACACGTGCGGCTAGCTCGCTGAAGGAAAACGGCTTCGTTAAGTAGTCGTCCGCCCCCAGGTCCAAACCCTTGACTCGATCTTCGACCCGCACGCGACCGGAGAGAATCAGCACCGGTGGGGAAGGCTTTCGTTTGCGAACGTACTTCAACACCTCTAATCCATCGACTTTGGGAAGCAGCAAATCCAAGATGATTAAGTCAAAGCTGGCTGCTTCAATCAGCGCTTGAGCCTCTTCACCGTCTGCCGCGACATCCACCGCATACTGTTCCGATTCCAGGCCTTTCTTCACGAAGCTAGCTACAGCTTTGTCGTCTTCGACAACCAGAATTCGCACGCATTTTGCCTCGGGATGGTCTACAAGTTATTAATTCGGCACTACTCTCCAATTCCGTCCTCATTAACCACTTATTACATCGGCTGAAAAACTGGAGGGATTAAGAAAAGATTGGATCTAGGCCTATCTTGCCGGGTGGGTTAAGGTGGAGATTAAAGCCGCGTGGTTGGGATTCCGATTCTCATCCTGAGAGGGGTACGGACCCCGTTGGCGCTAGCTCGAAGATCATCTTTGGGACTCTGAGGAGGCGCTTGCATGGAAGCCGCTCATGTTTGCGCCTCTTTTACCCAAGGTGCTGGTGGTTGATGACGAGGCGCCGGTTTGTGAATTCCTGAAGGTTGCGATCGCACCCAAGGCGTCGAGCGTGGCAGTTGCAGAAAACGCCGCGACGGCTTTGGAGGCTATCGAGCGGGGGAATTTCGACATCATTCTCTGTGACATCTTTATGCCGGGACGCTCGGGCTTGGAACTGCTGTCGCTGGCCCGGCAGTCGAAATGGGACGTCGCGTTCATCCTGACCACCGGTAGAGTTCACGTCAACCAAATCATCGAAGCCTTGCACCTGGGGGCAAGCGATTTTCTTCTGAAGCCCTTTACGCTCGAGACTTTAGACCAGTCCATCTCCCGAGCCTTCCGCCTGCTGCAAAGGGAGCGCGAATCCCGCGCCTACCGTACCTCGCTTGAAGCCAGCATCGAGCGACGCACGCGCGATTTGATGCGGGCATTGCACGAAGTGGAGGAAAACTACCAGATTCCTAACCACTCGGCACTGGCCGCGAATCGCTTTCTTCCTGCAATTCTTTCCGCCTATGCTTGGGGGGGTTGTGTTTGCGGCTCTCATGACGTCGCGTCGGCGGCGGAGACCCGAGGTCTCGACGCGCCTGCCGCTTGACTTCCTTGCTGGCTTGGAACCGCTGTTGCTTTCTTCGACTCATCGAACGTCATCCGCCGGCTGCGCGTCTAATCTTCGGATCCTTCACTTTTGAACCATCAAGGGCACAAAAACGCCACAAGAAATCGGCTGCCCCGGACCGTTCACGTGAGCACCGCAACAACCAGGCAAGCCCACCTCGCTCCGGTCCGTTCTTTATGAACCTCAACGACGGCCTTGACCTCTCGTGCGTGCCTGGAAACGCCTTGCCCGGGACTCCCGCTGCTGAGATAGAAGTAAGCCTCTGTCCTCGCAAGCGGATGAGCCTTGTTCGCCCATTGTAGCATGCTCCCGCGTCGCCGTTCAGTTGCGTTCTGTGCCGCCATCCGCGTTTCCAGCTCAGGGGCCACCTTGTGCTCCGAACGTTCGTGCGGAAACGCGGCCGGGGCATAGGATTGCAGCTCGTTAGAATCTTCAATCAATCCCCGTGCGCACGCTTAAGAGCAACACCAAGAGAACAATCAATATAGTTTCCATGTCTTACCTCCGTTGCAAGAGGAAGCTGCTGAACTCATCCAAACCGCAGCCCTCTTGCTTTCCACTCGCAACATCATCATGAGCGCGAAGACGGCGGCTGTCTGCCCGATTGTGGCCACGTGGTAGAGCACTTGTGCACGCCCCGGATTGGCTGAGGGCACGAGAGCCTCGTTGCGGTCACGGTGACTCATTTTGACCAATGCAATGAGCAAGACATTACAGACAGTGGGAAGAAAGACGGACAGAATCTAAGTGCATAACGTTCTCACGGCAGAGGGAATTTCGTGAACAAAGTTGGTTTTCTGGACATTCTTGATGCAGGGAGGTTTCAATGAATCTAAGTCTGGCGGATCCGAAGCTGATTGTCATCGCCGTCGCGGTGATTCTGATCATCGCGGTGCTTGCTTGGCTGTACCTGCGAAAACGCAGGAGTACAACGGCAGGCCTGCGGCATAGATTTGGGCCTGAGTACGAGCGGGCTGTGCGCGAGCATGGATCAGAACGAAAAGCAGAAGCGAAATTAACGGATCGCGAGAAGCGGGTTGAAAAGCTGAACATTCGCGATCTTGATGCGATGGAACGTGAACGTTTTTCGAAACGGTGGGAGTCCGTACAGTCTCGTTTTGTCGATTCCCCAAAGGGGGCAGTCACAGAAGCCGATGACCTGGTGTCCTCTTTAATGAAAACTCGTGGCTATCCCGTATCCGATTTTGATCAACGTGCCGCCGACATTTCTGTTGACCATCCCCGAGTGGTGGAGAACTATCGGTCTGCGCATGAGATTGCGATGCGGGTTGGGAAAGACCAAGCAACTACGGAAGATCTGAGAACGGCGATGATTCATTACCGCTCTCTATTTGAGGAACTGGTGCAGATACCAACGACTGTTAGAGAAAGAGAGGTGGCGTAATGGCTGAACTAAAGGGAAAAGAAGGGGAGCTTACGACGGCTGACCTGGCGAGCTACGGCGTTGCGCAAAAGCAGCCCGACGGACCCAAGCTCGGGAAAGGTCAAGAACCGAAAACTCTGGATAGAGCGGCGGCAGTCTCAGAGCCTATGCCCTTGTTTTCTGAATCGGAGATGGCAGATTTCCGATCGCAGTGGAGCAAGGTACAGACCGGTTTCGTGGACGAGCCACGCCGGACGGTTGAGGCCGCAGACAAACTGGTAGCTTCGGTGATGCAGCGACTCGCGGAAGGTTTCGCCAACGAGCGATCGAGCCTGGAAAAGCAGTGGGACCGCGGCGACAACGTATCCACTGAGGACCTGCGGGTTGCCCTGCAGCGCTATCGTTCCTTTTTCGACAGATTGCTGAAACTGTAAGGTCGAATAGGCTTTCGGATGCAGGAAGGAGATTAACAGAATGTTTCTCGCTCTCTTTATCGTGCTATTGGTGGCTTGGCTTTTGGGCTTTCTCGCATTCCACGTTGCAGGCGGGTTGATTCACCTGCTCCTCATTGTGGGCATCATTTGCTTGATCGTGCATTTCGTGCGGGGCCGAAGCGCCGCGTGAGACACAACTGTGTGTCACCGGCCCGTGGCAATCCCCGACTGACAGGCACTGACCGGGGGTTGAGAAGGAATGTGTTCAGCTCCGGTTTTTTCCGCACAGCGCTCCGTCGGGGGTAAGAATCGAATTTGCTGACGGAACAAAAGGAAACTTCACTAGCTTTGAGCCGCTGAAGGGTTTTTTTGTGAACGAATTGAAGGACGTATGCGATGCAGAACATCAAATCCTCCTTCTACAACAAATGACCGAGACTATGGGACTGGAGGTCCAATCTAATGTCCCATCAAAGGAGAAATATGAAAACGCACAAACTCTGCTTAAGCTTGCTCGCGCTGCTCGTAGTCGGGCTCCTGGTAGGGTGTTCAACGTCGAAGTCACCCGATGTTTCTGACAGCATCCGCAAATCGCTCGATCAGGCTGGCCTCAAAGATGTCACTGTAAGTCAGGATCGCGACAAGGGCGTAGTGACCCTCGGCGGACACGTCGCAGCGGAGGCGGACAAGGCACAAGCCGAATCTCTTGCAAAGTCAATCGCAGGTGAGCAGGTTATCGCGAATCAGATTGCCGTGACTCCTCCCGGCGTCGAAGGCGAGGCGAAGGCGGTGAACTCTGATCTCGACGCGGGTATCGAGAAGAATTTGGATGCTGCCCTCATCCAGAACAAGTTGCACAAGGGCGTCAAATACGACGTCAAGAGTGGGGTTGTGACATTGACCGGCGAGGTCAGTTCTCAATCCAAGCGCGCACAGGTTGCGCAAGTGGCGTCAACCGTTCCCAACGTGCAGCAGGTGGTGAACGAGCTTCAGGTCAAAGGTCAAAAGGCCACCACCACGCCGTAAGAACCGGGAACGCGCTCTGGACCGCATGACCTTGCACTCTGTTTGCTCGAGAAGGAGATGACATGTCATTTGGAATTTACTCTATTGGATTCGTGCTCGTGATTGGCGGGCTGATTTACGGCGCCCATTTGATGCACGTCCCGGCACACTGGATTGCCGTGGGTGCGATCGTACTGTTGGGCCTAGGGATTCTGACGGGTGTCAAAGCAACCCGCCAAAAGGATCCGGCGAAATAGCGATGGTTGTCCCCACGTCTTTCGGATGGCTCCTGGTAGTACCGCGGGCTATAAATACTGGCAGTCCGGGGATGGCCGTCCGAGATTGTTGTCACTGAAGCCGCTTGCTCGGAGCCCGCGTCGAGTGCCGGATGTTTAAGCGGCAAGGCGTCCATTATCGGTTGGTTGCGAAGTCAAGGCGAAACTTCTCGTGGAAGCATTTAACGAACTGAGAGGAGATTCCCATGGGACTGATCTTGCTAATTGTCGTTCTGCTGCTCTTGTTTGGCGGCGGCGGAGGCTATTACGGATATCGGAGATGGGGTTCGGGCGGAGGCATCGGGATCGTGGGGGTGGTCCTGATCGTTCTGGTGCTCTTGTACCTGTTCGGCGGATTCCATCTGTCCCGGTGAGGTTCATCCACCAAAGCTGCGTTGAGTTACAAAACGCCAAGGAGGATAAAACGATGTTAAGAAATGTCAACCATCTAAAGGGTTTTGCAATCCGAGCCACGGATGGGCAGATTGGCACGGTGGAGCAGTTCTATTTCGACGATGAGACCTGGGCCATCCGCTACCTCGTGGTCAATACCGCGGGTTGGCTGGCCGGCCGGCTTGTGCTGGTCTCGCCCATTGCCCTCCGCCAGGCGGAGTGGCAGTCAAAGCGGCTCGATGTGGCGCTGACGAAAAAGCAGATCGAGGACAGCCCCCCCATCGATACGCACAAGCCCGTCTCACGGCAGCACGAGGCCGTATACTTGGGGTATTACGGTTACCCCTATTATTGGGGTGGGCCCAATCTATGGGGTCTTTCGTCCTACCCGGCAGGCTTGACGGTTCAAAGGGAAGCGGTAACGATAGCGGAAGCCGCGCAAGCCAGGGCAGGAAAAGAGTCGGCCGATTCACATCTGCGCAGCACCAACGAGGTGACAGGTTACCACATCGAGGCGGCTGATGGGGAGATCGGTCACGTGGCGGACTTCATCGTCGATGATGAAACCTGGGCGATTCGATACCTCGAGGTGGATACGCGGAATTGGTGGCCTGGCAAAAAGGTGCTGGTGTCACCCCAGTGGATCGACAATGTGAGTTGGCCGGACTCCAAAGTCTACGTAGGCCTCTCTCGAGAAACCATCAAGAACGGCCCGGAGTATATCGAGTCGATGCCTGTCACTCGCGAGTATGAGAAAAGGCTTTATGACCACTACGCCCGGTCGGCTTATTGGCCGTAAAGATCTGGCAACAATGTAGCTGTGCGGCGCGCAAGGGGTGATGGATGGAAGGATTATGGCTCCCGCCGGGTGCACAACGTGCTTCCCAGTACGCAAGGCGAACATACGAATCAAGAGTCTTCACAATTTGGGCTTTACACAAACTTTAGTCGGAGGTGCAATTTGTCGAAAACTGCAGTTGGTTTGTTTGAAAATTCGGACCTGGCCGATCAAGTCGTCCGCGAGCTTGAGGCCAGTGGTCTCCCCGAGAACGACGTTCGCGTTCTAAGGGAGTCGCTGGACATGAAGGGCAGTGGGGTCATGGGCATCCCAAACATCGACTTCGAGGTGAGTCTGAACCGGGAACTCCGGACGATCGGGGCAAGCGGTCCGGAGGCGGAAGCCTACGTCAAAGGCGTGCGGCGTGGAGGAGTCCTCGTTTTCGCGAGCGGGACGGACGAGAGGATCGAGGCCGCTGCTGAGATCATGAACCGCCATAGTCCCGTAGAGGTCGAAGAGCTCACCGGCGGCGAACTGGATCTTTCCAGTGCGACTGGCGAGAACGTGACTCCCACGCAGACTCGTTCCGTCCAAACCGGTCGGGTTCGGCAGTCGGGTGGCGGCGCCCGCGTGTTCGTGTGGTAGCTCCTCAAGGCGCATCAGGGAAACACAACGGATGGCGGAGGGGACGGTGCTGTCCATCGAATTGGTGTCCTTCCCTAGTGCGCAAGGAGAATATACGAATCAAAAAGTCTTAACGATGTTGGCTGTACTCAAACTTTAGGTTGTTGAGGATATACAGGGAGAATTTACTGGCGCCCCATGGAACGTGAACACTTCAACCCCCTCGGCCTCATGGGCCGAATCGTGCTCCCCTTCGTTCTGGTCTACGGGACCTGGAACCCGTGGGGCCGGTCGTTCTATCACTGGGCCATTGTACCCTTTTTCTCGGGCAGGCCGGCGATCGGACCGGTGAAGGTCCTCGTGGCTCTGCTCCTGCTCGCGGGCTGGGTTGTGGTGATCCACGCGACGAGCCGGTCGCTCGGACTCGGGGGCGCGGTCCTGATCGCCGCCATATTCGGCGTTCTCGTCTGGCTGCTCACCGCCAAGGGGGGCGCCTTCCAGCCGCACAGCGCGGCGGCCTTTTCGCACCTGGGACTCGTGGCGCTCAGTCTGCTCCTGGCTATCGGGATGAGTTGGGCCATCGTGCGCCGGAAATTGACCGGCCAGGTCGAGGTGGATACAGGGCGGCGCTAGGCGACTGCCCTAACTTGTGTGATACCGTCAACATTGAGCAACGCGGAATTGTGCCTGCTCCTATAGATTCCTCTAAGCCGCTTAGTATCGCATTGTGCTTTTGACTGATTGGACTAGAATAATGATGCGGCCAGCATTGGAGGTGAGAACTTCAACCTATGGAGGAAAGGATCATCCATATCGAATGGGAAGGTCCCCATTCACTCAACCAGCTTGACGCCCTTAAGGACTTGCGTAAGGACCATGGGCTCTATCAGATATATGGGCATCACCCGGTCTACGGCTCCAACGTGCTCCTTTATATCGGCCAGACGTACGGGCGGACGTTTGGGGAGCGAATCGAGGAACACAACTTCGGCGGGGGCTCGCAAGAGGACCGCGCGCACATCGAAATCTACGTGGGTCGCCTGAAGGGTTTTACGTCAACTCCATCATCAGACGACTGGCGTAACGAAATCAACTGGGCAGAGAAGCTTCTACTTTACGTGCATGGCCCGGCATACAACCCGCAGCACATGCTGGAGCTAGATGAGGCCGATCCCAGAGT
>JBEKMN010000034.1:0-51720 GCA_050008495.1 Terriglobia bacterium
ATTCATGGAGTTACTATGTCTCTACGCAAATCTACTTGTCTCACTCCCCAGCGGCTCGACGCCGCTCGGCACAACTCGCAGCGCTCTACCGGACCCCGCAGCGAGGCCGGAAAAGAGCGAATGAAAATGAACGCTCTCAAGCACGGGTGCGACGCCGCGCCCGAAAACGAAGCCGCCGTCATGCGCGCCCTGGGCGAAGATCCCGAACGGTATGCAGCCTTGCAAAGGGAACTCGCCACCACCTACGGCCCCGGCGACGCCTTCTGGGACCACCAAGTCGCCGACCTGGGCAAGCTCTACTGGCGGCGCAACCGGATCGAGCGCATGCAGACGGGCCTGATGCGCCGCGCCCTCCAGGCGGTCGAGGAGCGGCGGCGCGGGCTCGCCCGGGCCCTCGCTGACGTTACCTTCGACCCCTCCCAGTGCGAGGCGGTGGCGCTCGACCTGCCGCAGCCCACACACCCCTGCGCGCGGCTGCGCATGCTCATCTCCCTGTGGGGGGTGGTTCGCGAGCAGGTCCGCCGGAGGGATTTCACGTTGGAGCAGCGGCGCCGGATCGATAGCTCTTACAAGGAAGCGCTGGGGTGGCGGCCGAGGCAGATCTGCCACCTGATGCTGCTCTTCATAAACCTCGCGTGCTATCAGCAGGAGCGCGGCCAGACAGGGCTAAGCCAGTATGTGAAGGAAACCTTCGGGAGTGAGGCGGGGATCGAGGCCCGCTTCCAGGAACTCGAGCGCCTGGTGGAGGAGCAGATTGCTGAGGAGCAAGCGGCGTTCGAGGAGGAGATGGCGGCGCAGGAGGAGAAGGACGAGATCGAGCGCGACGCCTGCCTGGCTCCGGCGGGGGAGACTTGGGAGATGCTGCTGCGGCAGGAAGCGGCACTCGACCGCTCGATTGACCGCAAGGTGAGGATTATCCTGGCCCTGCGCCAAGAACATGCACGCCTGTGTAGGGGCGGTTCGCGAACCGCGCAACCGGAGGCCAGCCCTCCCGGCAATGAGGGGGACGACCGCGGGGCAAAGGAACTGAGCAAGGTCGTGGGGCTGGACGCTGGGACAGAAAGTCCGGCGGAGGAGAACGACGCCCAAACACCAAAATCGCCGGAACAAAGCGAGAATGTTATAGAAAACAAAGGACCGGCCGCAGAGGGGGTGCGCGCATGAGGCGTGGTGCGGGCAGCCTGCCCCGACCTGTCGGGGTCCCGCCCGCTGTGGCACGGGCATCCTGCCCGTGCCGATTCACGGCCAAGATGGCCGTGCCACAACGCGAGGGCAGAGCCAGTCCTGAGCGGAGCGAAGGAATGCCCACTCCACCGCGGGCGCCCGCTCCCGGCGGGCACAACACCGCCCCGACCGCGGGCGAGACGCCCGCGCCACACCTGTGCACTGTCAGCGGGCGGTCATTGCCGGTAGGTTGATGTGCGACGGACGCTCCCTGTCGTGATAGACGGTATTCAGCGCCGTGATCGCGTGTGTCTCGTAGCCGGAGCGTTCCCCGGTATTGGGATTGACATCGAAATAGGGAAAGTTGCTGCTCGAGATGTCCACCCGGATACGATGGCCGGCTCGGAAACGGTTGGCTACGCCCACGAGATCAACGGTGACCTCGCGGATTTCAGCGGGTTTCAGCAGTGTCCGGGAGGAAGCGTCATCTCCCGAACCGACGCGGATAATGCGGTCGGCAAGGTTCATGGCGTATCCCCAAGGGTAGTCACGATTGGGAGGAGCGACATCCACGAGCTTGGCCGTGAAATCCGTGTCCGGCGCAGAGGTGGAGATCCAGAGATCGACGCTCACCGGCCCGGCGATCTCCAGGTCGGACGTGAGGGGCGGCGTTTGGAACACCAGGACGTCGCGCCGCGAAGCCAAGGGAAGGTCGTTGTCGCAGCCAAAGATCCTGACACGGCAACGCTGGTCGCGAGGACCGGCGGGCGAGAGATCTTTGCCGGAATCAATCTGCCCGCCGATCGTGGGAACCGGGTTCCGGGGGTCGAACGAGTAGGTGCTTGCCGTCTCGAGGCCGGGCCGCTGTTCGCTCAAACTGCCGTCGCCGTGCAGGTAGTAGGCTCGGGTAGTTGCCTCCGGAGGGGGCCAGGCCGTGGTGGCGAGCCAGTGGCCGCCATCCTCCATGAACCCTTTATCGTTACGCGTGCCGCTGCCGCCGCCCATAACGAAGACCCGCACACGAGGTTCATCAAGGACGCCGGTGTTCTTGCCCATGAGCACCTGATCGAACCAGCGTTGCTGCTCCGCGATCATGTCGACTTCGGCGGCAGCCCCGAAGTCGACATCGCCCGAGGCGCGCGGACCGATTCCATGCACCCAGGGACCCATCAGAAGCTTGGTGGGAGACTTGTGCCGGGAAGCCAAACCCACGTAGTTGTGAAGCGTGCCGCGTTCGAACAGGTCGTACCAACCGCTCAGGAAATAGACGGGAATATCCGGATATTGGTCATAAGCACCCTCAAAGTCGAAGCCATTCTGCTTCCAGTAGTCGTCATAAAAGGGATGGTCGACGAAGTCCTGAAACCAGCGCTGATTCACCGGGTCGAGCAGCAGCGGCGAGGCGTTTGGGCGGAAGGGATAGGCACGCAACCAGCCTCCCATCTGCTCGTGCAGGATCTCCAGCATTGCGGCCTTCAGGGCTGGATCTTGTTCGGCTTCCTGGCTGGTGGAAGAGAGGATCAAAGGATAGACGAGATTGTGCAACAACGTGAAAGCTCCGCCGCGGTAAGCGCCCTCGTCGAAATAATTGGAAGTGCCGACCATGACAAACATTGCAGCCAGGTGGGGCGGACGCAGGACCGCCAGGGCGTTCTGGACCTGCGCGAGGTAGGACCCACCGTAAGTTCCCACCTTGCCGTTGGACCAGGGCTGCGCCGCGGCCCATTCCACCGTGTCGTAGCCGTCTTTGCCCTCATTCACGTCGATATAGAATGTGCCTTGCGATCCGTAACGGCCTCGGCAATCCTGCACCACGACAACATAGCCAAGCTGGGCGAAAAGGCGCGCCCCATTCGCAGAACCAGGGCCAGGCTCCTTGCCATAAGGGGTCCGCGAGACCAGCACCGGGAATTTGCCCTGCACCGGCATGCCATCGTGGGCCGGCATGTACACGTCCGTCGCCAGCTTCACTCCGTCTCGCATGGGGACCATGAGGTTCTTCGCGACCATCACGTCGTATTTGGCGCCCGTCGTATCGCCCTGGGCGGCAAACAGTCCAGCCACCGCTAGAGCCGAAATTGCCGGCCCGACGAGTGTGTGGAATCGCCTCGAGTTCATAGTCTCGGCTCCTAGCTGCCGCCTGGTGCGCGCAGACGAAAGTCCGTGTCATATTGCAGAGTGCCCGGAAGGGCGGGGCTTTAGCCCCGCTTTGGAGTGCGGCAGCTTGCTGCCGCTTTCCCCGGGCGCGAGCTTGCTCGCGATGCTTCATTAGGGTTCCCAATCCCGGCCAGCAAGCTGGCCTGAGCCAAAGCGGCAGCAAGCTGCCGCACTCCAAAGCGGCCAGTGATGACGGCGATTTAGTACTAGTGAAACGCTTGGATCAACTCCAGGCTGACGCCGAGCACCTCCGTGTCCATGTAAGCGTAGCGGCCGGAGTTCGGCTTTCCGACCTCACCCCAGGCGCCGCTTTGCACGGGCGACCAGCCCAGCTTCGCATAGCGCTCGAGCGCGCTCTCCAGGTTGTCCACCGGCACTCCCATGTGCTGAACGCCCTCGCCGTGCGCGCCCAGAAAGTCGTCGTAACAATTGGGCGGGTCTTGCGGCGGTATGATCCATTCATAAGTCGGGTGCGAGTAGTTCTGCCAGCCGACCACAAACGGCAGCAACAGCGGCTTGCCGTGGTATCGCCCGTCCTCGCGAGGAGAGGCATTGGCCAGCGACATTTCGGGAAACCCTAGACTGTGCCAGTATGCCGAAACGGGGGCAGCTTTCCGGATCACCAGTCCGAGGTGCGTCACCTTCACCGGACCTGCGCCGGCCTCGGCCTGCGGACGCATTACCAGCCCAAGGACATACTTGCCTGACGGTTCGGTGTCGAAGAACGTGTAGCGCCCACCGGCGGCGTCGAAAGTGTGTAGTACCCGCACGCCCAGGCTACGGAGCCGGGCGGTTTCCAGCTCCACTTGCTGACGATCGGGCACCACATAAAGAACCGCAAAAATACCATCATGGTGGAATGCGAGAAAACCGTCGAACACCGGATCGCCTGCAACGGGCTGAAGGATTTCCACTGCGAAGCTCCCCAGCCGGCCGGTGATGAGCCGCGCCGAGCGCCGCCCGGAACTATCCAATGTAATCCGGCCGTGATCGCGTATGTCTTCCAAGCCGACGTTCGGCCATGCGGCAAGGGGCCGCGACGCGTCTTTCACGACCCAGAGCGCGCCGCCCATGGTCTTGTAGAAATCCGGCAATTGTGCCCACCCCGGCGCGCCGGCACACATCAGAATACCTGCCAGCACAATCCAACTCAAAAGATGATTCCGCATCACGCCCTCCCGCCGGCCGAACCGCCCGTGGTATCCCGGGACTTCCAGTTTCCCTCGTGGGACGCCAGTATACATCGAATCGCCGCAAACCGAACCCAGCAATACGAGCAACACAAACCCCTGGAAAGATCATAAAATGGAACTGATCGATCGAGTTGACTATGGCGAAAACTATTCGGGTGGGACTCCTCGGCGCGCGGTTCGCGGCACGATTTCACATGGACGGGTATCGGCGCGTCTACGGAATTCCGGTGCAGGTGGTGGGCGTCACGTCGAAGAGCGTGGAGTCGCGGGAAGCGTTCGCGCGTGAACATGGAATCGAGGCATTTGGAAGCCTCGAGGAAATCTGCGAAGCGGCCGACGTGATCGACGTCTGCACGCCCACCGCCGCCCATGAGCCCATCGCGATTCAGGCCTTGCAGCGCGGCAAACACGTCGTGATCGAAAAGCCCTTGACCGGTTATTTCGGGCCGGGAACGGATGACTTTCAAGGCAACGCCTTCAGTAAGGAGGTGATGCTGCGCGAGGCCCTGGCAAGCGCCCAGCGCATTCAGGATGCGGCCCGCCAGGCGCAGCGTCGAGTCTGCTACGCTGAGAATTGGGTTTATGCGCCCGCCATTCAAAAAGAGCGTGAGATTCTGGTGAAAACCGGCGGACAAGCGCTGCGCATTATGGGCGACGAATCGCACGGCGGCTCGCACTCGGAGTACGGGGGGATGTGGAGATATACGGGCGGCGGGACTTTGATCAGCAAAGGCTGCCACCCACTCTCCGCAGCCCTATATTTGAAACGAGCTGAGGGTGAGGCGCGCGAAGGGAAGGCCATCAGGCCGGCGACGGTTTCGGCTCGAGTCCATGAGATTACGAGGCTCAAGACTTTTCGCGACGCCGGGTTTCTGGGCACAAAATACCAGGACGTAGAAGATTATTGCCAGCTCCACGTGACTTTCGACGATGGCACGGTGGCGGATATATTCTCTTCCAACCTGGTTTTGGGCGGCGTCTACAGTTGGCTGGAGGTTTTCGCGAACAACCACCGCACGCGCTGCCGTTTGAATCCCGTGAGCATGCTCGACACGTACAATCCGCGTGAAGACCTCCTGAGGGATGTGTATGTAGCGGAGAAGCTCGGCTCCAAACAGGGTTGGAGCCATCCCGCGCCCGATGAAGCCTGGCAGCAGGGATACCCGCAGGAGTTTCAGGACTTCGTGGAAAGCATCGCACTCGAGCGCGAGCCTCTGTCGGGAATCGATCTCGCGTGCGATACCGTGGCGGTGTTGTACAGCGCTTACCTCTCGGCGGAGCAGCGTGGGGCGGAAGTGAACATCCTGCGGATTGTCGATGGGCGATTGCCAATGGCCGATTAACGAAAAGCAGATCCTTCGCTTCGCTCAGGATGACATGCTTCGCTCAGGATGACACGTCATTCTGAGCGAAGCGAAGAATCTGCATTTGGTTGCGGCTTTGCCGCGCTGTGGCCTCTGTGGTGGATCCTTTCTTCACTTCCGCGAAGAACTAGGAGCCGGGCACTCCGGCCTTTTGGAACAGCTTATCGATTCGGAGAAACTCCTCCTCCTCTTCGGTCACGCTAATCGACCGAACCATCTGGCCGATGGTAACGCTGGGATCGTTGGACCAGAAGATGCCTCGGTCCTCATCCTCGTAGTAGTGAAAGCCTACCTTATCGCCGTATTTTTCGCGCAGCGCTTCACCGTTTTTCAGTTCCCGGCTCCAGGGCACTATGGCGTAGCTCAAATCGATCTGCTCCACCAGGACCTGCTCCGGCGGCTTTATCTGAGCAGCGATCCTGCCCGTAGGCTCGAAAATCGAGGCGTTGTTGCGCCAGGTGCTGGACACGACGTAATATCGGTGCCGCAGGGCTCGGAACGCAGGCTGCGCCGTCTGCGGCGACTGAGTGGGCCAGGCCACCAGTTCAGCGCCCTTGCGAGCCAGTTGCTCCCAGCCGTAGTCATACTCCATGTCAAAACAGATCTGGATTCCCAGCTTGCCAAAATCACAGGCGAAGACGGGTACCTCTTTGCCGGGAGTCGAACCGCCTTCCATGGAGTCACTGCCTGCCGGAACCGCCAAGTGGAGCTTGCGGTATATGCCCACGACTTCACCTTGGCGGCCGATGAGGATGCCGACGTTCGTAGAGATTTTCCTTCCCTGTGTCTCGAGCAGATACGTCGGCACAACGATGTAACAATGGTGTTCCCGCGCCTTCCGCGCAAAGGCATCCTTCAGGGGACCTTCCAGTGGCACGGCGGAGTCCACTGCATTCCCCGCAGCCTCTCCCGTCACGGCCGTCTCCGGCAGTACGGCGAGATCGAGATCCCGTCCGTACTTCCTCCTTGACTCCTCAGACATTCGATCGACGATGTTTCCCAATTCTGCCAGGCGCTTTTCAAGACCCGGGTATTCCACCCAGAAAGCCTGCATCGCCGTGCCTACGATCACCTTGCGCGGCGGTTGATTCGACGTGCTGTGCACCTTTGCATCGCCGGCAGAAACGGGATGAGCTGCTAGCAACACCAAAAGCACCGAAACGAGGACGAGTAATCTGCGCGCCGAAAACTTGTGTGGTGTGTGGCCCCCATACTGTTGTCTTGCCAAGATTGCTGAAGCCTTCATTGGCTCTCCTCTGCGCCCTCCGTATTCAGTGCGTGCTCACCACTTTCTCCAGCGCCTCGCTCAACGCCGCAGGAGCGGGCGGGATGACGGGCACCTGGGCGACGGTCTTCTTAGCCAATTCCGCGGTCCGCCGCACGTTCAATTGTTCAAACAGAAACGCGAACTTCTTTTCCAAGTCCTGACCTAATCGCTCACGCAGGTCCGCCGGCAAGTCCCAGAATTTGCGTTTGAAGGGGCCAAAGGCCTTCTTGCGGGTCTTGTATAAGAACTGGGGGTCCGTATCGGAAGGCTTCTTCTCATCGGCGCAGAGCTTCCGCAGTGTCTTGTAGATCTCTTCCTTCAGATCCCGAGGAAACGAAGCATTCTCATAAATCATGTTCTGGAACTCTGTCGCCAGGTGAACCTCAGCGGCCTCGCATTCCACAAACTTGTGGAAAGCATCGGCAGGGAGCGTGGACGCTCCGTGTTGCACGGTGCCTGCCATTCCGTACCGATCCCGAGCTAAAGTCGAGAGGACCCGCAGCGTCTCAAAGTCGATGGCCACTTGAGTCATGGTGCCATCCGGCAGCACCACGCCGCCATCCCTCGTCCCGGTCTGCACGCTGATCTTCGCCAATCCCTTCTTGTAACGACTGCGCCGGGTTAAGGTCTCCATAAACCCGTCCATGAAGGAGGTCAACTCGTCAGGAGTGGAATTCCGCTTCCCGATTTCGCCGATCTCGCCGCCCAGCGTCAGAGTTATACCCGGCGGTTCGATCGAGCGAAGGTAAGCGGCCAAACTTGCTGTCGCCTCAAAGTTAGCCCTCTGCTGCTCATGGACGCCGGGCTTGTCGAGGTCCACCAGGGTGGACGCATCGATATCAATGTTGTAATACCCTGCCGCAACCGACTCCTGACAGAAGTCGCGGACGCCTTGCAACTCCGACTCCGGGTCTTTCGCGAATTTGAGGGCGTTGACCTTGTAGTGATCGCCCTGAATGAACACCGGGCCCTCAAACCCCTCGCGGATCGCCGCCGCGATAATCACCGTGGCATACTCGGCTGGGCGTTGGTCGGTGTAATGACTCTCGGTGCGGGAGAGCTCAAAGATGAAGGCGCCGACCTTCAAGCGGAGCGCGGCACGAAAGACCGCGCGCGCCACATCGTAGCTTAGGCCGCGGACATTAATGGCGGGAACTGTGAAACCCTTGCATTCCTTGCGGGCACGGGCCTCATAGAGGCCCTGGATGGAGGAAGGCACGACGCCAAGCTCCAATCCGGCGCGGCGAATGATCCAGCGCGCCCCGCTGCGTACCTCTTCAGTTTCTCCGAACACCGCGCTCGTGACCAACTGGTCAAGCGTCTGGCTCACAAATTTCTGGGGATTCCTGAGAACAATAGTTCCGCCATTGGAAAGTTCGAAAACTGACTTATGCCGGGTTAGCAATTCTCGTATGGAACGTGCACTCATAGCAAGCCTCCGCAAAGCGCCAGCCCTAGGCGCAATCGCATATTATAGCAGAGCAAGATGACAAGCAAATTGGGAGACTTTTGCGCGGGAAAGAAGTTGTCATCGCCCAGCTATGTCATTCTGAGCCCCGATTTGTCGGGGCGAAGAATCCCCGTGGTTCATTGGCATCTCTATGTGCCTACCGACTGAAGATGCTTCGCCCCGCCCAGCTTGACAGGGAGATCATAGGCTCGCTATCACATGTTCGGGAGAGTCGATCCGGATTTGCGACAGCAGCGCGGGAAGCAATTCGTAGCCGGCGCGTCCTAAGAAGTACGCTCCGCCCACTTGGCGTTCCTGAAGATCCTTTTGGGGCATAAGAAACCGCGCGAGAGCCTGTGCATGCCGGGCAAGCAACTCGGAGCGCGACAGGCCGGCACGGCTCACCTTCCCGCGCAACCGGTCCATTTGGTAGAGGATCTTTTCCTGGGCATGTTGCAGGGCGTCGAGCAACGTAGGATCGAGCCGCTCAATGTCGCTTCGGAGGCGCTCCAGCAGGCCAGTCATGTCCGCTTGCGCCTGCGTGAAGCGCTCTGACCATCCCTCCGCAAGCCCTGCCGCGGCAATTTTCCCTCCCAGGTGCTGTTCTCCCAACCATACGTCCTCAAGGCTCAACTGGTACTTCTCCAGCAATCTCTGGATGCGATGGTCCACGAGCGTGAACGAAGCTCGGGGGAAAACAACAGGCTGTGGCCGGCCGAATGCCTGGTACAAAACTTGTGCCTGGGCAAGATAAGCCAGCTCGGAGGGACCTGCAACGTAAGCGACGGTGGGCAGCAAAGTATCCTGCACCAAAGGCCGCAATAGAGCGTTGGGCGAAAACGCTATGGGTCCAGCGGAGAGCTCCTGTCTCAACTCTTCAAGACGGGTGTGCCCTTCCCCTTCCACCGAGTATTCGCCGTCGCGTTCGTGAACAGGCAGCCGGCTGCCTTTCCGGGTGACGAACACCAGCGTCGAATCCTCCGCCACCTTCACCTGGGCATGATAGCCGCTTCCGATTAACACCTGGGAGCGCTCGAGCAGTTTCCCGCGTAGTTCGGATGCGCGTTCGAAGGCCTGCTGGTATACCTCAGCGCTCAGATGGTGAACGGCGGGGTCAAGGGGATTCAGCAATATCACTCCCCAACGGCTGAGCAAACGCGCCAGGAATTTCCCGAAGGCCTCAACCCACGTCGCCCCCGGCGCGTAGGTTTCGCGCAGGTCCTGCAGCAAGGCTTGGCTCGGCGGCCCGGCAGGAAGACAGCCCTCCAGACGCGCCAGGGCTTGACTGGATTCGCCAGTCAGCCGCACGTTCCCCACCGGCGACCGCGGGCTGGGCGAATCCCCGTGATCGGCAAGCGAGATGAGGTTGTATTCGTCATCCAGGATTCCCACCTGCGCCACTTCTGCCAAGTCGTGGTCCTGAGATGCAAGCCAAAAGACAGGCACGACTGGGATTCCCTGCTCGGTGAGGTAGTTTGCCAGACGGACGGTAGTCAGGGCTTTGAAGAGCGTAAACGCCGGCCCACTGAACAAGCCCACCTGCTGGCCCGTGACCACGGCAAAGGTGCCACTCCTGGCCAGTCTCTCCAGGTTCTCAAGAGTGGCCGCGCCGCAACCGAACGCCTGGTTCTGGCGAGTCAGGATTGCGCAGAGTTCCGCCCGCTTCCACTCGAAGCCGAGCAATTGCGAAGCCACACTTTGGTAACTGGAAGGCGAGTAAGGGGGAGCGTTGTAGAAGCGCGACACCCGGTCAAAATGATAGAGGTAGTCGAGAAGCAGCGCGCTGGAGTGCGGAACCTGTTGGTAGGGAACGGATGCGCTTGTCATAGGGATCGTGGATTTGTTCTCTTGCTCCATATTCGGCTTGTGGCTTCACGTCGTGTCAGTGCGATGTCATCCTGAGGAGTCCCGATCCGATCGGGACGACGAAGGATCTCCGCGGTTCCCCGACCCAACAATTGCGGCGATTCTTCGCTTCGCTCAGAATGACAACGATCAGTAGTCCGTCCGCCGCCACCTAGAACTCGAGCCCGGCCCGCGCCTCGTGGAGTGCTTCCTCCACCGCGATACGTGCTTCGGGGCCCAACGGCGCCAGCGGGGCGCGTGGGAAGCCTCCGGCGTAGCCGCTCAGGTCGAGCGCCGCCTTTATGCCGGGAACGCCATAAGGCACGGCGATCTTACGGGCAAGCGGGAGCAGTCTCTCCTGGAATTCCAGAGCGTCCTTTTTCTTTTTCTGCCGGAAGGCCTGGTAGAGGCCCACGCACAGCTCCGGGGCATAATCCGCCTGGCTCAGCACCGCGCCCACCGCTCCGGCGCGCAACGATTCATACAGAATCGACACCGATCCAACCAGCACTCGAAAGCCCGGACGCACTCGCCGCAATACCGAGCGCACAAACTGCAAGTCCCCTGAGCTTTCTTTCAATGCCACCACGTTGGGGATTCGCGACAGCCTGCCGATGGTGGAAGGCTCAACGTGGAGTCCCGTGAACTGCGGGATCGAGTAAACAATCACGGGCCGATCGACCTTTTTCGCGACGGCCCGATAATGCGCCTCCAGTGTGTCCGCGTCCATCTTGGATTTGTAATAGTTCGGCGTGATGACCAGGAGGGCGTCAGCGCCGCGCGCTATAGCTTCCTGGCCGAGCCGTATCGTGGCATCAGTACTCTCGAGGCCGACGCCCGCAATCAAGATTTCAGGCGGCTGCACCACACCTCGCGCCACTTCCACCAGCCGCAGCCGCTCATCTTCCGTCAGGTACGGAGCTTCCCCGGAGGACCCCGCCACCAGCACTCCGGCAAGCCCTATTCCAGTGAGCTTCTGAACATTCTCGCGGAACAATCCTTCTTCAATCTCGCCGCGCTGATTAAACGGCGTAACGACGGGAGGAAATATCCCTTTGAGACCTTGGATAATCTCTTTGCGTGTCATGTTTTTCCAGCCCTTTTCCCCGATGTCATTCCGAGTGGTAATGGGTCTTCGACCCACCCACAGGAATGAAAATCATCTACGTCGTCGCCCCCGCGAAAGCGGGGGCCCATCGTTGGCCTGGAACACGATGGATTCCCGCTTTCGCGGGAATGACGTGAGTCTCGGCGCTCACGACTGTCTGGCTCCAGCCCTGCTCTACCTCAGAGCCGGGCGCGATTCCTCGCTAAGCTCGGAATGACAGACCTCGTGGGCCTTTTGATGCAACTCTTGCAAGCTTGCCACCCACACCTGCCCTTTTCTCAACTCCCGAATCCCTGCGATCACCGCCCCGGCAGCGGACAGAGTCGTAATGCACGTCACGCCGTGCTGAACTGCCGCCCGTCGGATCAAGCGATCGTCCTGGCGCGAGGAGCGGCCCAGCGGGGTGTTGATGATCAAATCAATCTCGGCGCTCTTCACCAGGTCCACAATGCTCGGGCGTCGTTCCGTGACCTTGAAAACCCGTTCCACCGGAATCCCGCTGGCGCGCAGCGCCTGAGACGTGCCTAGTGTCGCCACCAGGCTGAATCCCAGTTCCGCCAGATCACGCGCGATGGGAATCACCAACGGCTTGTCATGATCGTTCACGGAAATGAAGATGCGCCCGGAAATCGGGATGCGGTTGCGCGCGGCAAGCTGCGCTTTGGCAAAGGCCAGGCCGAAGGAGTCCGCCACACCCATCACTTCGCCGGTAGATTTCATCTCGGGCCCGAGGATTGTGTCCGCGCCGGGAAGCTTCTGGAAGGGAAAAACAGGAGATTTCACAAAGGCGTGGCGCACCGGCAGTTCCGGTTCGAGACCGAATCCGGCGAGTTTAATCCCCACCATGAGGCGCGCGGCGATCTTCGCCAGCGGCACGCCGGTGGCTTTGCTCACGTACGGCACGGTCCTCGAGGCGCGCGGATTAACTTCCAGCACGTAAACCTGGCCGTTCTGGATGGCATACTGGACGTTCATCAGGCCCACGACGTTTAGTTCCTTGGCCAGCTTCACTGTGTACTCGCACAGCTCGGAATGTTGCGCCTCGCCGATGCTCACCGCCGGCAGCACGCAGGAACTGTCGCCGGAGTGAATTCCCGCCTCTTCGATGTGCTGCATGACGCCCGCGATGACCACGTCGGTCCCGTCCGCCAGCGCGTCCACGTCCACTTCCGTAGCGTTTTCCAGGAAGTGGTCCACCAGGATGGGGAATGCGCGCTGAAGTTCTTCCGCACGCCGCACATAATCGCGCAGCATCGCCTCGTCGTACACAATCATCATGGCCCGCCCGCCCAGCACGTACGAGGGTCGCAGCAAAACCGGATATCCGATTTCGCGCGCGATCGCCACGGCTTCTTCGGCGTTCATGGCGGCGCCATTGGGCGGCTGGAGGATGCTCAGGTCGGCAAGCAGTTTCCCGAAGCGCTTGCGGTCCTCGGCCAGATCGATCGACTCGGGTGAGGTGCCGATAATCGGCACGCCCGCAGACTTGAGTGAGCGCGCCAGGTTGAGCGGCGTCTGTCCGCCGAACTGCACGATCATGCCCGAGGGTTTTTCCTCGTCCACAATCGCCATCACGTCTTCAAAAGTGAGCGGCTCGAAGTAAAGGCGATCCGACGTATCGTAGTCGGTCGAGACCGTCTCGGGATTACAATTCACCATGATCGTCTCGAAGCCTTCTTCTTTCAGCGCATAGGCGGCGTGCACGCAGCAGTAATCGAATTCAATTCCCTGCCCTATGCGGTTGGGGCCGCTGCCCAGGATCATGATCTTCCGGCGTTCCGTGGGTTCGGCCTCGTCCTCATCTTCATAAGTGGAGTAGAGGTAAGGGGTGAAGGACTCGAACTCCGCGGCGCACGTATCGACCCGCTTGAAGACCGGATGAACGTCCAGCGCCTGGCGCCGCGCGCGCACCGCTTCCGCCGTGCAGCCCCACACTTCGCCCAGGTGGGCGTCCGACACGCCGTGACGCTTGGCCTCTCGCAGCACCGAAGCCGGCGCAGTCCCAACCTCGAAGCGCTTCAGCTCGTCCAGCAGACTCACGATTTGTTCGAGCTGAGTCAAAAACCACGGATCGATGCGGGTAATTTCCGCCAGGCCCTCGACACTGTAACCACCTTGCAAGGCGAAGAGCAGGTACCACAAACGCTCGGGATGGGGAACGGTTAAGCCGCGTTCGAGTTCGGCCGGAGCGTCCGGCGGCCGCGGCGTTTTCCTGCCCGTTTCGAGCGACCGCATGCCTTTCATCAGCGCTTCTTTGAAGGTCCGGCCGATCGCCATCACCTCGCCGACCGACTTCATCTGCGGGCCCAGGGTGTGATCGGAGTCGGGAAATTTTTCCGCCGCCCACTTCGGAATCTTCGCCACCACGTAATCGATCGTCGGCTCGAAGCAGCAGGGCGTCTTCTGCGTGATGTCGTTGGGAATCTCGTCCAGGCTGTAGCCAACGGCGAGGCGTGCGGCGATCTTGGCGATGGGGAAGCCCGTGGCCTTTGATGCCAGCGCTGAACTGCGCGACACGCGAGGGTTCATCTCGATCACCACCATGCGCCCCGAATGCGGGTCGACGGCAAACTGGATGTTTGAACCGCCGGTCTCGACGCCCACGGCGCGGATGACCTTGAACGCGGCGTCGCGCATGATCTGGTATTCCTTGTCGGTGAGCGTTTGCGCGGGCGCCACGGTGATTGAATCGCCCGTGTGGATGCCCATCGGGTCGAAGTTCTCGATCGAGCAGACCACCACCGCATTGTCCATGTGGTCGCGCATCACCTCGAGCTCGAACTCCTTCCACCCCACCACCGATTCCTCCACCAGAGCCTCGTGCACCGGGCTGAGCTCCAGTCCGTTCCTCACCGTCTCCGACAACTCTTCTCGGTTGTAGGCCATGCCGGCCCCCGTCCCACCCAGCGTGAAAGAGGGTCGAATAATCAGTGGGAAACCAACTTGCTGCGAGAAGCTGAGCGCGGCGTCCACGTTGTTGACCAGGACGCTTTTGGGCACGTCGAGCCCCACACGCTGCATGGCGTCCTTAAACCACAGCCGATCCTCGGCCATCTTGATGGCGTTCAGCGAGGCTCCGATGAGTTGCACATTGAATTCGTCGAGTACGCCGCTCTCAGCCAGCTCGACGGATAAGTTCAAAGCCGTCTGACCGCCCACGGTCGGCAAAAGCGCGTCCGGCCGTTCCCGCGCGATGATCGCCTTCAGGTATTCGCAAGTGAGGGGCTCGACGTAGGTGCGGTCGGCAAATTCAGGGTCGGTCATGATGGTGGCAGGGTTCGAATTCACCAGCACAACTTCATAACCCTCCGCCTTCAGCGCCTTGCACGCTTGCGTCCCCGAGTAGTCAAACTCGCACGCCTGGCCAATGATGATCGGGCCGGAGCCGATGATCAGAATCTTGTGAAGATCAGTTCTTTTTGGCATCGCTTCTTTCGATAAGTTCGTCTAGGCTCGGTCCCACCTAATTGCGGCGCCCTCTCGAACGGTTCTCTTCTTCGCTTGGTCCGAATGCGGCTTCAGGGGCTAAAGCCCCTCGTTTTAATCGCTCCGTCACGGCGGGCCTAAAGGCCCGCCCTTCCGACACGCCAACTTAGAACTTCAACCATTACCTCAATAATTCACTATTCGCAATTCATAATTCACTATTTCTTGAATTCTGCCATCATCTCCGCGAACCGGTTGAAAAGGTACGCCGAGTCGTGCGGGCCGGGCGAAGCTTCGGGGTGATACTGCACGCTGAAAAGCGGTAGCGATTTATGCCGCAAGCCCTCAAGAGTCTGGTCGTTCAGGTTTATGTGGGTTAGGGCAACTTCATTCGCATTGAGCGAGTCGGGGTCAACCGCGAAGCCGTGATTCTGCGCGGTAATTTCCACCTTCCGGGTTTCCAGATTCATCACCGGCTGATTGCCGCCGTGGTGGCCGAACTTGAGCTTGTAGGTTTTCCCTCCCAGCGCTAACCCGATAATCTGATGGCCAAGGCAGATTCCGAAGACCGGCACCTTACCCATGAAACTTCGCACGGCCCGCGCCGCGTACTCAAGAGGCTCAGGGTCGCCCGGGCCGTTGGAAAGGAACACCCCATCGGGTTTCAGGGTCAGAACGTCTTCCGCCGTCATCGTTGCGGGCACCACCGTTACGCGGCAGCCCACATCCACGAGCCTGCGCAGGATGTTCTGCTTGATTCCGTAGTCGTAGGCCACCACGTGATATCGGGCTGGCCCGGGTGTTTGTTTACCGGCCGCGAAAATGTCCCGTGTCGGTTCCGTCCACTGGTAACGCCAGAGCGTGGTGACGCGGCTGGCCAGGTCGAGCCCCACCATGCTCGGCACAGCTTTGGCTTTGGCTATCAATGCGGCTTCGTCGAAATCAATCGTGGATAGCGCTCCGCGCTTTGAGCCATGTGTGCGCAAGTGACGCACCAGGGCGCGCGTGTCGATGTGAGAAATCACCGGGAGATTGTATTCCGCAAGGAAATCCGACGCCTCCTCAACTGACCTCCAGTTGCTCGCCAGTTCGCACAGTTCGCGCACTACCAAGCCTTCCGCGTAGGGACGCGCGGATTCCGAGTCCAGGGGGTTCACTCCGTAATTCCCGATGTGAGGATACGTCAGAATAACAATCTGACCGGCGTAGGACGGGTCGGTCAGGATTTCCTGGTAGCCGGAAAGCGAAGTGTTAAAGACCACTTCGCCAAGGCATTCGCCCGAGGCGCCGTAGCCGCGACCTCGGAATACTCTCCCATCTTCTAAAGCAAGAATCGCATCCATAAGAGTCCACAGTCGACAGTCAACAGTTCACAGTCCAGAGCGCACAGCTATGAGTCGGTCGCCCGGGGAAATGGCTTACTTCGAATCCCAGGAGAACTAAACTGTCGACTGTCGACTGTCAACTGTCGACTCTTATTGACTGTCAACTGTTGACTGTTGACTGCTTTTCACTCCAACGGTCCAAACTCGCTGAAAGGCCAATACACGAAGACGGCTTTTCCGTAAATGTATTTGCGATCGACGGTTCCCCAGGCTCGGCTGTCGTTGGATGAATCTCGATGGTCCCCCAACACGTAGTAGTGGTTCGGCTCGACGTGTACGGGCGGGTAACTTTGGTGATCCAGGTAATACGATGGGAGGTAGGGTTCCGCCAGAGCGGTCCCATTCACCAGCGCCCGGCCTTCTTCGATGCTTACCCACTCACCCGGCAATCCGATGACGCGTTTGATGTAGGATTTCGACGGATCCAGGGGATACCAGAAAACCACGATATCACCCCTGTGGATAGGCTCGAACCGGTAAACAAATTTGTTAATGAAAATGCGCTCGTGGTTCTCCAGTCGCGGCATCATGCTGGTTCCCTCGACCTGCACGGGCTGGTAGAGGAAAACAATAACGATGAAGGCCAGCAGAATGGAGAGGATGAGGTCCCGCAACCAGTAACGAGTCTCAAAAAACCGGCGTCGCGGGCCTCGCTGATTCTCCCGTTCGTCGTTCACTCCCTCTGGAGATGTCTCTTGTCGCTGCATTGTCTTCTCTTCGATTCTATACCACATGAGCGACGGCGGGCAATTTTGGATTTTGGATGGTAGTGTCTCAGATTGAAGGGGCATGGCTATCTTGGCCATGAAATTACACGGGCAGGATGCCCGTATCACCTCGAACGGAGACACTGCCTTTTGGATTTGGGGTTTTGAATTTGAGTTCTTGAATTCCGGATTCCGTTTTCAACGGCTGCACCTTGCCTGGCGCCACCTGTTTGCGGTGCTACCGGAAAGTGTCCCTGGCTCTCTCGGACGAATTGCGCTCCAAGGGTTGATTGTCCACCCGTACCGCCGAGTTCAGCATTTCGAACACGCGCCGCTGCTCGCGCGACAGCCGTGTGGGGGTGACGACGTAGACCGAGACGTACAAATCTCCCTGCCTGCGCCCGTCGACACTGGGCATGCCATGGCCGCGCAAACGGAATACCGTTCCGTTTTGAGTTCCTTCCGGGATTCGAAGCCTTTCCTGACCCTTCAGCGTGGGGACCTTGATTTCCGCTCCCAGAGTCGCCTGGGTGATGGAGATGGGAATAGTGTAGTAGAGGTCGTTGCCCTGGCGGTCGAAATAGGCGTGCTCGCGGACCCGCAACACCACATAGAGATCGCCGTGCACGCCCCCCATCTCGCCCGCTTCACCCTCGCCGCTAACCCGCAGGCGCGTTCCCTCTTCAACCCCAGCCGGGATTTTGAGGCCCAGAACCTTCTCCTCGTGAACGCGTCCCTTGCCTATACAGACCGGGCACGCCTCGCGGATTACTTGCCCCATTCCCTGGCAGTGCGGGCAAGTGCGCGAAACCGAGAAGAAACCCTGCTGGTGCCGGAGTTGCCCGCGCCCGCCGCAGGCTGGGCAAGCGGTCGGTTCACTGCCTTTCTTTGCACCGCTGCCACGGCATTCGGTGCAAGTTTCCGACCGGGGAATCTTGATTTTGGTCTCCAGCCCCTGGGCTGCTTCTTCGAGAGTAATCTCCAGGTCGTAGCGCAGGTCTGGGCCGCGAGCAGCGCGACGGCGTTGGCGAGGACCTCGTCCAAATCCTCCGAAGCCGAAGAAGTCGCCGAACAGATCCTCGAAGTCCGAGAAAATCGTGGAATTGATGTCAGGCGTCCAGCCGCCTGAGGAGCTAACGCCCGCGTGGCCGAACTGATCGTACGCGGCCCGTTTCTGCGTGTCTGCGAGTATGCTATAAGCTTCCGTGATTTCCTTGAATTTCTCTTCTGACTCTTCCTTGTTGTCGGGGTTGCGGTCAGGGTGGTACTGCATGGCGAGCTTGCGGTAAGCGCTTTTGATGGTTTGCTCGGGTGCCTGGCGATCAACACCCAGGACCTCGTAATAATCTCGCTTATTGTTATTCAACGATCAACCTCACTGAGCGTCCGACCCCACTCAACCCTAGCCCATGCAAGTCATCCTGAGTCTGGGCCTGTCGAACCATCCCGTCGGCTGTCATTCTGAGCGAAGCGAAGTCCGATTTCGGGACCCCGATGGGGTCCATCGGACCCCCGAAATCGGGGAATCTCTGCAGTCCGCAGGGAGTAACTTTCGCAAAAAGCAACTGCCGGGATTCTTCGCTTCGCTCAGAATGACAGACCGTTCCGCCAATCCCCTTCCTCAACCCTCGATCTCGTCTTTCGCCGACGACCGCGCACCATGGCGTTTTACCGCCACTCTCACGATGGCAGGACGCAGCAGGCGGCGATTGAGCAAATAGCCGCGCTGCAACTCTTCCACGATCTCCTGGTCCCGCCGCTCCGGGTCCTCCACGGTCTCCACCGCCTGGTGGTAGTGGGGGTCGAACAACTGGCCGGAACTCTCCATCGGCTCCAGTCCGGCCCGTCCCAGAACATCGAGCAACTGGCGATGGATCAATTCCATTCCCTGGTAGAAAGTCTCGGGAACCGCCGGGGCGCGCTGTTCCAAGGCCCGTTCGAAGCCGTCAAGAACCGGCAGCAGCTCGCGGATTAAACTCTCGTTGGCGATCTGCCGAAACTCTTCTCTTTCCCGTTGAGTGCGTTTGCGGAAATTGTCCAACTCCGCCTGCTTGCGCAGCAAACGATCGTAGAGAGCCGCAATCTCCCCTTTCAATTTCTCGATCATGGCCGGCGTTTCAACGCCCATCGAGCCGGCCGAGTCTGCTCCTGTGTCTTCGCTAACAGGTGCAGCATTCTCCCTCAAATCACTTGTGCTGGATTTCCCTCGAGCTTCCGGCAGGGGTGTAGCGAGCTGTTCTTTTTCGTTCTCCATAACCCTTCGATTTTATACCTTTTGTTGGTGGGTGCACTGATGCGACCACTCAATTCAATTACGGATTCAAACTCTAGCCTTCTGAAATGCCAACCCTGACGCCGCTCAGTTCGAGCTGAGGAGCCGGCTGCAGAGGTGGGCGATATAGTCCACGGTGCTGATGGCGCGGTCGTACTCCATGCGCATCGGACCGACGACCCCTAACGCTCCTACGGTACGGTCCCGGTAGTGCAAAGGCGCCAACACCAAAGTACAATTGGGCATCCCGCCTTCCAAATTCTCGCGCCCAATCAGGATGCGGACCCCCTCCTCCCGCGTCTTCAGGCATGCGTTCAGAATCCTTACCAGCTTGGCCTTTTCTTCAAAGGTCTCCAGCAACGCCTGAATCTTGCGGATATCGTCGAACTCCTGATGGTCAAGCATCTTCGCCGTGCCATCAACAAACAGAGACCCAGGCGATTCGGCGGCTGAAGAGCCCCACATAAAGAGCGTTGCGACGTTATTCAGCAGACGGTCGGCAAGGATTTTCTCTTCTTCCATCCGCTTGAACACTTCTAACCGAATGGCTCCCAATGACCAGCCGCGGAATTCGGAGTTAAGGAACTCAGCCGTCCGCTCGAGTTCCTCTTGCGACAGGCTTTCCTCCAGGCGGACCACGTTGCTTTCGACCAAATCCGGCTTCGAGTTAATCACCACCAGGATGCGGCGGTCCGGGAGGAGGACGAACTTAATGTACTCGAGCACCTTCTCCTCAAACGGCGGAGCCAGTGCCAGTCCGACGTTATGCGACACCTCGGAAAGAACACGTGAGGCACTGGACATCATGTGTTCCAGGGCGCCGCCCTCCGCCTGCAATCTCTGGTGGATATATTCCTGGGTGGCGGGAGCCAGCCGGGAACTACTCCCCATACGGTCCACGTAATAGCGATAAGCCCGCTCAGTCGGGACGCGCCCGGCGGAGATGTGCGGCTGGGATAGATACCCCAACGATTCCAGGTTGACCATTACGTTGCGGATGGTCGCCGAACTGGGGGCTTCCGTCAGCCTCTCCGCCAACGTCTTTGAGCCCACGGCTGCGCCGGTCTCAATAAACTGGCGCACCAAGGCAACCAGGATTTCCCGCTCGCGTCTTGGAAGCTCCTCACGATTTCTCATTTGCAGCCTGAGTCACGAGGCCTCAACTTTCTAGAGCCTACGGTCCTCCACTATCTATTCTAACCGCCCTGCCCGAAACTGTCAAGAAACCCAGGTACTACGTAACCTCAGCCCGCTCCAGGCGCGCCACCGCGTTGACCCGGGAGTCTTAAGGTAAAAGATGTCGGTGAAAGGCGGCTCTTCTGGGGAAAGTGAGGACTTCCAAACCTACCCTTTTCGCCCCTTCGAAAATCACGTCACTCCCGCGAAGAAGGCAGTCCGTTGGTTTCTCGATTGACCATGGACCCCAGCTTCCGCACGAGTGACGAATGCAGACTTTCAGCTCTGCGAGCGGGCGGCAGGCCCATCACCACTCGGCTGACCAATCCCGCTTACCCGCCGGCGATGGCCCCAATCACCAGAAAAGGCTCGGTTCCGTCCGCAACTCGCTCCGAAAGTGGCGAGTCGGGCGAATCGTGCGAGAGGTCCTGCTCGCAGGCGAAGAAGCGGATGAAGGGACGGCGCTGGCACGTGACGTGGTCGCGGATCGTTCCGCGCAACACGGGATAGCGAGCCTCGAGCGCGTCGAGGACCGAGCGCTGGGTGGCCACGCCTTGAACTTCCAACTCCACCTCGCCATCGACGTGGGCCAGAGTCCGCAAATGAAAGGGAAGAACCACGCGAACCATAAAATGCCTCTTTCCGCTGCCCCACCCTTCATACCGATGAGAAGATCATCTTCAAAGGGCTCGAGGGTGCATAGGCGTCGCGCACCTGCCGCCTTCACGCCAGCGTCTGCACTTCGACGGAGAGCACGGGCGGAAGGTCGCGGACGATGGGCGACCAATGATCTCCGGCGTCCGGTGAAACGTATACTTGTCCGCCGGTGGTGCCGAAATAGATTCCGCAATCGTCGAGCGAGTCGACGGCCATCGCATCCCGCAACACGTTCACGTAGCAGTTGCGTTCCGGCAAACCGTCAGCGAGTTCCTCCCACTCGTTACCCCCTGTGCGGCTGCGATAGACGCGCAACTTCCCATTCAGCGGAAAGTGCTCCGAGTCGCTCTTAATAGGCACCACGTAGACGGTCTCAGGCTCGTGCGCATGAACGTCGATGGCGAATCCGAAATCGGTCGGCAAATTCCCGCTGACCTCATGCCAGGAGTCGCCAGCGTCGTCGCTGCGCATAACATCCCAGTGCTTCTGCATGAAGAGCACGCCCGGGCGGGACTCATTCATGGCGATGTGGTGAACGCAATGGCCCACCTCGGCATCCTGATCGGGAAGGAATTGCGACCTGAGCCCGCGGTTGATCGGTTTCCAGGTCTGGCCGCCGTCGTCGGTGCGGAAGGCGCCTGCCGCCGAAATGGCGATATAGATGCGGCCTGGGTCTTTCGTGTCCAGAATGATCGTGTGCAGGCACAGCCCTCCGGCCCCGGGTTGCCACTTGGGACCTGTACCGTGGCCGCGCAATCCGGGCAGTTCGTGCCAACTCCGCGCGCCGTCCGTGGAACGAAAGATGGCTGCGTCCTCGACTCCGGCGTAGACCGTGTCCGGGTCGGTGAGCGACGGCTCGAGATGCCAGACGCGCTTGAACTCCCAGGGGTGCTGCGTACCATCGTAGAACTGGTGCGTGGTGAGCGGCTTGCCGGTTTCCGGCGACGTGTCGTAGACGAATCGATTGCTCTCGCCCATCGGCCAGCCCTGCGGTGACTTCGTTACTCCTCCCCCCGGCGCTTCCCATGTTTTGCCGCCATCATTCGAGCGCTGCAGGACTTGGCCAGACCACGAACTCACCTGCGATGCGTAAAGCCGGTTCGGGTCCGCGGGTGAACCCTTCATGTGGAAGACCTCCCAACCTGCGAAATACGGTCCCGCGACGTCCCAGTCTTTGCGCCTGGCGTCCGACTCCAAAATGAAAGCTCCCTTTCGCGTCCCGGCCATTACTCTGACTTTGCTCACGTTCTCTCCTCTCCGACGATGCGCCGCACACACGCGGGTCTGTTATGGGGTCGGCCCGTCTGGCCGCCCCGGGCGATGGCAGGGTCGCCCCTCTGCCTCGCTCGCCACCTTAGCTTTGATTGAACGCCTGATCGCACTACAGCCTCTTATTATAACGTTCCTGAACCTCGCGTGTCCCGAAAAAAAAGGCACGATGTGGTGCGGGCGTCCCGCCCGCGGGCTTTGAGTCGTGTCATTTGCTCACGCCCGTGCAATCGCCGGATTGTGCAGCGCCTCGATCCGTCTTGCCGCAAGACGGGACAGCTTCTCCCCAGAAGTCTCTGGCGCCCGAGCCTTCAATCAGCTTTCCCGTACCGCGCGCCGGCGAGTCCGGCAGCAGGCGGTACCCTGCCAATGTTGCCCAGCCCCGGGCCCCCGTACCCGGAGCTACGAACTTCGGATCGCTCGTTAAGCCCAGTGGATCATCCGGTGCAACGATGTTGCCAAAATAAACGTTGGACTCAAATACGTTGCCTCGGCTCTTGCCAAAGCCAGGCGCCGTAGCAAATGCGCCATTCGCAGCCCGCGACGTTCCGTAGGAGAATTGCCCGCTGCCCTCCACGTAGAAGATGTTGTTGTATAGAGATGTTCCGTCCGGCCAACCATGCCAATCCCAGTAAAGCAGCAAATCCACTTTGTGCCCTCGACCCACGAAGATCGTGTTGTTGTAAATCAAGCTGTTCTTAACCGGGCCGGAAATATTGATGCCGCGCGTGCGATCGTTTTCACTGATGTTGTAACGGACCACCGTGCCGCTGTTCCCCGCGCTTGCCCCGGGCTTTTGGCCGCCATCCGCACAGATCAGCAGGAATCCGCCATCATTGTCGTGGCTGTAGTTGTACTGAATAATGGTGTTCGTGGAGTTCCAGTCGGAGTCGAACCCTTCGCCGTCACGCTGGCCTTTCGTGGCGTAAGCTTCGTTATACTGAATAAGCGTCTGGTCGGCGCTCCATGGCCAGATCGCCACGTTGTAGCCTTGGGACCGTTGATTGGCGTGCCCGACGATATTGTGCTCCACCACGGCGCCGTCGGTGGCCACCACTACGATCCCGTCCCCGCCGATGTCATCAAGCACATTGCCCCGCACGGCCACGCCCAGGCTCGGGTACCACCTCGACCGTTCCCACCGGTCCGACCAGCCGAAAATGCCGCTCCGATCGACGTGGTAGATTTCGTTGTTCTCGATGCGCAAGTCGACGAAACGGCTCGGCTTTCGCTGTCCGGAGCATGTGTAATTGATACCGCCGTTGGCCTTTTCGTTATCGCTGCCTCGGACGTCGTGAATCGTCATCGAGCGAATACAAACGTGGCGTGCCTCCCCATAATCTTCGAGCGCCACGTGAACGCCGCGGCGGATCGAGCCTGCCGGTCCGGCGTTTGTGATCTCGAGATTCACAATTTCCCAGTACTCCTGGTTCTTCAACAGAACGGCGTCTGTCACCCGGCCGGCTCCGTTGATAACCGGCTTCACTCCTCCTCCGTACATGTCCACCGTGATCGGAGATCCTTCGGCACCGGAACCTTTGGGCCACAACTGCCCCGTCCACTTCGAACCGCTCTTCAAAAAGATGCTGTCACCGGCGCGGAAGACCGTCCCGTTGACTTTATCGAGAGACCGCCAAGGCTTGTCGGGGGAAGTCCCAGGGTTCGTATCCTTGCCTTGGCGCGAATCGACATAGAACCGTCGGCCCGTCAAGGACTTGCCTGCTGCGGGCGAGTTTTGTGGCCTTCGGCTTGCCAAGAGTTGGCTCGCGATAGCTAGGATAAGCAGCGAAAGGGTGCCCCAAGGACGAAGTTCACCACAAAGTATACAGAGCACGCGGAGAGGTGCAGCAAGGATTTCTCTGCGAATTTTGCGCCATTTGTGGTTCAACTTTTCTTCCCGGTTTCGAATTCGTTTGTACATTAATAGTGCGCCTCACAAATTGTCTCCAGTCCTCAACCGGATTATAATGGAGATTGCTTGGGAACCAGCTTGCGTTACCTTCTTCTCAGTGACATACACTCGAACCTGGAAGCGCTGGAGTCATGCCTCGAACTGGCGCAGGGGCAGTACGAGCAGGTTATATGTCTTGGGGATCTTGTCGGTTACGGCCCCGACCCCAACGCCGTCATTGAGAAGATCCAGCCTCTAGCCTCAGTCATTATTCGCGGCAATCACGATAAGGCTTGTACCGGCGATCCCGTGGCCGAGGAATTCAATCACCTGGCGCGCCTGGCGACGGACTGGACTCGAGATCAGCTCACTCCCGACCATTTTGGCTTCCTCAAGTCTTTACCCGCCGGCCCGGTGCATCTGGATGGCTTCCAGGTCGTTCATGGCTCGCCCCTCGACGAGGACGACTACATCCTGGGGCCGGGCCAGGCATTACCTCTGCTTCGCAGCCCGGAAACACAGGTCATCTGCTTTGGCCACACGCACCACCAAGGCGGGTTCATGTTTTCGCCCCAGGGTCGCTACCAATCGCTTCACCCACCCATGAAGAAGGACGGACTGGTCCTCACCCTCCCCTTGGAGGATCAGGGACGCTATCTGATCAACCCTGGTTCGGTCGGACAGCCGCGCGACGGCGATTCCCGCGCAGCCTTCGCTGTCATTGACACCACCCAACGAACGGTTCAGTATTTCCGCGCGTCCTACGACCTTCAACGCACACAAGGGAAAATGCGCAAGGCAGGCTTGCCGGATTTGCTCATCGAACGACTGCAACATGGCCGGTGAGAAGAGCAGTCTAGAAGTCGAGAGTCAAGAGGCCAGCCTCGCGGGGTTAGCTCTTAACTCTCGACTCTCGACTCATAACTAGAATTGCACATAGACCGGCACCATGCTGGGCACTGCCTGGTTCCAGTCCGCCGGCATGTGCTCGAAGCTCATCCGAAAGGCCTTGGCTTCGCCCGCCTTCAAGGGTTGCGTGTGCGGGCTCACGGGATGCGCCCGCTCGCGCAGCACCACCTGGTTGAGCGTGTCAACGAAGGTCAGATCCACGTCCAGCCTGCGCACCGTCTTCGTCCCCCTGTTGGTCACACGGGCGTCCAGGTAGGTCACGCTGTCGCCGAGAAAATTCTCCGCGGCGCTCATGTGCGCATCCGTGAATTCAAGCTCTGGTAAGTAGGCCTTCTGCTCTTCGGTCAGGATCGTGCCGGCGCCGGCGGACTGCTCGGCACCCCGGTGGGAGTGCCAGAAGAACAGTAGAAGGCCAAGAACTACCGCCATAGCCGTCGCAACAACCAGAATGATTTGGAGGGTTGAGATGCCTTTGTCATTGGAATGCATGGCGGAATTGTGCGTAGGAAAAGGCGAGAAGTCAAGCCTCCACGCGATACCGTGGTGTCCTGATCTGACTCGTAGCGCCGGCCTTCACAGGCTGTGACGAAGCCCTCTTCCCCTGTCATTCCGAGGAGCCGCAGGCGACGAGGAACCTACCAGTGCCTTGAAAACAACCCAGAGCGAGATTCCTCGCTGCGCTCGGAATGACATGCGTAGGGATTTTTCCGCAGCCTGTATAGGCCAACATTCGCCGACTCCAAGGTCGTCGCTGCCTCTCGACTCTCAACTCTCGACTCTCAACTCTTGACTCTTGACTGCTCTACGTCCCCGCCACGGTCATCCCGGAAATCAACAAAGTGGGTGAGGCCAGCGCGCTGCGGAACTCCAGGTCGGCACCCACCATCTCGACGTGCTGCAGCATCTCGGCAAGGTTGCCGGCAATCGTAACCTCTTCCACCGGGTAGGTGAGTTCCCCTTTTTCGATCCACAGCCCGCCGGCGCCGCGCGAATAATCGCCCGTCACGGTATTCACGCCGAAGCCGATCAACTCGGTGACGTAAAACCCATTCTGCACAGACCGCAGTATTTCTTCCGGGGAATACGGGCCGCGCGGCATGTAGAAGTTCTTGAACCCCACACCGGGCGGGCCGGTAATCCCGCGCGCCGCATTGCCGGTGGTCTGCCTCCCCAGTTTCCGGGCGGTGTAACAATTCAGCAAGTAGTTTTGAAGCACCCCTTTTTCGATAACCTGGGTCATCGAAGAAGGTATCCCCTCGCCGTCAAACGGGCGTGAACCGAAGCCGCCCGGGCGCAGCCCATCATCCAGAATTGTGACGTTATCGTTCGCGATTTTCTGATGCAACTTCCCGGCCAGGAATGACGCGCTGCGATAGATCGCGTCCCCGCGGACCGCCTCGAAGATGTGGCCGAGCAGGGAGCGGGCGGTCTCCGGGTCAAAGACAATCGGCACTTGGCAGGTTGAGACCTTGCGCGCCCCGAGTTTGCGCAAGGCGCGCTGCGCCGCTTTTCGCCCTACTGCCTCCGGGGCCTCCAGCGCGGCCGCGCTCCGCGCCACCGTGTACCAGTAGTCTCGCTGCATGCTGCCGTTCTGTTGGGCAATCGGCGACACAGAGAGCGCGCAATACGACGAGCGATAGCTTCCCGCGAAACCCAGCGAGTTGGCGTAAGCTCGCGTCCCCTGACTCGCCTCAAACCCCGCGCCCTCGGAGTTTTGAATCCTCGGGTCGGCCGCCATCGCCGCCTCTTCCGCGCGGCGCGCCAATTGGATTCGGTCGCCGGTCGAAAGCAATTCAACATCGCTCGAATAGAGATCCAGGTCGCCCTCGTAGCGTCCCACTTGCCCTGGTTCTGGGAGACCGCTGGCCGGATCCTCAGAGGTCACGTTGGCCATGGCCACCGTCCTGGCCACAAGCCGCGCCAGCGACTGCTCCGAAAAATCGCTGGAAAAAGAAGTCGCGCTCCTGATTCCCAGGAGCACCCGCAATCCCAAGGCTTTGGACGCGGCCTCCTTCAGGCTCTCGATCTTCCCCGTTCGCAGGTTGGCGGAGAACTCGTCGGCCTCTCTCACCACAACATCGGCAGCACTCGCGCCCGCGCGCTTCGCCCGCTCGACCAGATCGCTCGCAATTGTCTCGAGATCGTTCATAAGAGTGGTAAATGTTAAATTGTAAATTATAAATTATGAATTGCTTCGCGTGCTAAGCTTACGCAACAGCAAGTACTCATCGTTTAGAATTTAGAATTTATAATTTATAATCGTCGCACAACTGCTCATCATTGAAATGATTGCAGCCGCCCAACGGACGTTCCGCCGACCGTCAGCCGGCTTATCTTGAGGGTGGGAATTCCCACACCCACCGGAACGCTCTGGCCGTCTTTTCCGCAGGTGCCGATGCCGGGATCGAGCTTAAGGTCGTTCCCAACGGCGGTCACCCGAGTGAGGACGGTCGGCCCGTCGCCGATCAGCGTTGCGCCCTTTACCGGGGCGGACACCTTGCCATCTTCAATCAGGTACGCTTCCGAAGCGGAGAAGACGAATTTCCCATTGGTAATGTCAACTTGCCCTCCGCCGAAAGACACCGCGTAGAGCCCGCGCTTCACGGAGCGGAGGATTTCCTCAGGGTCATCGTTTCCGGCCAGCATGTAGGTATTCGTCATGCGCGGCATGGGAATGTGCTCGTAGCTTTCGCGCCTGCCGTTGCCCGTCCGCGTGGTCTTCAGAATTCCGGCGCTCAGCTTATCTTCGAGATAGCAACGCAGAATCCCATTTTCGATCAGCACGGTCTTCTGCGTGGGCTCGCCCTCATCATCCACATTCAGCGAGCCGCGCCGCCCGGGAATAGTTCCATCATCGACGACGGTGCAAAGCTCAGAGGCTACGCGCTGGCCTAATCGGCCGCGGAAGGCGGAAATCCCTTTGCGATTGAAGTCCGCTTCGAGGCCGTGCCCCACCGCTTCGTGCAACAGGATGCCCGGCCAGCCGGGTCCCAGCACCACCTCCATTTCACCCGCCGGCGCTTCGCGGGCCTCGAGCTGAACGATGGCCTGCCGCGCCGCCTCGCCGGCGAAGTGTTCCGGCGAATGGTCATTCTGAAAAAACTCCAGGCCCACTCGGCCGCCGCCGCCGCTCGTGCCGGATTGCAGCTTGCTGTCATCCTTGGCAATGGTGAAAACGCCCAGCCGCGTCAGAGGCTGGAAATCGGTGACCACGCGGCCATCCGAGCCGGCGATCAGCACGTGGCGAACCTGGTCGCCAAAGCTGACGCGGACTTGCTTGACACGCGGGTCGTAAGCGCGCGCCGCGCGGTCCGCTCGGAAAACCAGTTCCAGCTTTTCAGTAAGTTCGCGCTCGGTGGCCGGCGACGCCACCGGATAGAAATCGTGGGTGTTCGCAATTGTACTCAGCCCCACGCTCGAGAGTTGCGCGGGGCCGCTGGCAATGCGCGCCGCGATTTTTGCCGCCTTCAGAATCCTCTCCGGCGCAAGGTCATCGGTGTAGCCGTAGCCCGTCTGTTCGCCGGACAGCACGCGGATGCCGCAGCCCATCGAGATGCCTTCCGTGGCAGTCTTCACCAGCGATTCGTCGAGAAGGATCGAAGCTGTCGTGGTGTGCTCAAAATAGAGGTCGGCGTACTCGCCGCCCTCCGAAAGCGCCGCCTCAAGATAGCGCGAGAGGCCGGCTTCCGTCAGCCCATAATGCTCGAAAAAGAAACGCTCAATATTCGCCATGCGTTCCTGCCGCTGCGCTGCTGTCGCGGCACCCTTCTCCCTGAACCGCCGCCCCCATCGCACCCTCGGATGGCCGAACGGTCGAACTGAGTTTCAACCTAGCACACGCACTCAGGAGTGTCAATTTTCGCGGAACGGAGATTGTAGCGGCGGCCCTCGTGGCTGCCCTGGCGCAACTTGCCAACCCCCGTTTAAGTTTCAGCGTCAAACAAACGAAGAGTTGATTGAGAGCAGCATGGGCTGGGACCGGAAGGCATACTTGTCACTGTGCGCGGAGAATTCCGTTTGGAGGTTCACAATATTCTTTGTTCGCCCCATATCCCAATTAGATTGTTCACCCGATCTTCCGATCTACCGATCTCCCGATTGGTTAGTTTTCCCGATCTCCCGATTCCACTTTGCCCGCGATTGCCTTCGATCGCTTGACCACTTACCGCCGTGGCCGTTAAAATGGTTCATTTAATCCTTGAGCGCGGAAGCGAGAAGGGGGCCTTATGCTTGACGGACCTATTTCGGACGGGCTTACTTTCGACGATGTTCTACTCCTGCCCGCCCTTTCATCCGTACTGCCCACCGAAGTGGACACGCAAACCAGACTGACACGGAACGTTGCTTTGAACCTGCCCGTCGTGAGCGCCGCGATGGACACCGTCACGGAGTCGCGGCTCGCCATTGCGCTGGCTCAGCAGGGAGGCCTCGGCATCATTCACCGCAGCATGCCGGTGGATGCGCAAGCGATGGAAGTGGACAAAGTAAAGCGTTCTGAAAGCGGCATGATTGTTGATCCGGTTACCGTGAGTCCGGAGAGCAAAATCTTCGAGGCCCAGGAAATCATGAAGAAGTACAAGATTTCAGGCGTTCCCGTGACCCGCCACGGCAAGTTGATGGGAATCCTCACCAACCGCGATCTGCGATTTGAAACCCGGTTCGACCTGCCCGTCGAACAGGTGATGACCAAAGAAAATCTCATCACCGTCCCGGAAGGCACGACGCTCGAGGATGCGGAGGCGATCCTCCATAGGCATCGGGTGGAGAAACTGCTGGTGGTCGATGACCAATTCAATCTCAAGGGCCTGATCACTGTTAAAGACATCCAGAAGCGATTGAAATACCCGAACGCCTGCAAGGACTCAAAGGGCCGCCTGCGAGTCGGCGCGGGGCTTGGGGCGACAGGCGATTTTCTGGAGCGCGCGGCGGAACTGGTGAGGGCCAAAGTTGATGTTTTGGTGATCGACACCGCTCACGGTCACACCGTCCGGGTGATGGAGGCTGTGCGCCGGGTCAAGCAGAGTTTCCCCGACATCGACCTGATCGCCGGCAACGTCGCGACTTTCCAAGGGGCGGCCGATCTGATCCACCTGGGAGTAGATGGGGTGAAAGTCGGCATCGGCCCCGGCTCCATCTGCACCACGCGAGTGGTGACCGGAGCGGGAGTGCCGCAGATCACGGCCATCTCAGAGTGCGCACGCGCCGCGCGGGAATCCGGGGTGCCTCTCGTCGCGGACGGCGGCATCAAGTATTCCGGCGATGTCACCAAGGCCATCGCCGCCGGCGCCAGTTGCGTGATGATCGGCAGCCTGTTTGCCGGAACCGAAGAGAGCCCGGGAGAGTCGATCCTTTACCAGGGGCGCAGCTTCAAGTCGTACCGCGGAATGGGTTCCATCGCGGCCATGGCGGCCGGCTCCGGAGACCGCTACGCTCAGGAAGTGACGGTTGCTCGCGGCGAAGTGACGAAGTTGGTGCCGGAAGGAATCGAAGGCCGCGTGCCCTACAAAGGCCTCCTGGCAGACCTCGTCGGCCAGCTTGTGGGAGGACTGCGCTCCGGCATGGGTTACTGCGGGTGCGCCACCGTCGAAGAACTCCAAAACCGGGGGCGTTTCATCCGCATCACTGCCGCCGGCCTCAGGGAGAGCCACGTTCACGATGTCATCATCACCAAGGAAGCCCCCAATTACTGGCTCGACTGAGGTTCGGCCGCGGCAGCCCCCCGTCTATTTGCGGCCACGCGTGATCATCACCTGGGCTATCACTCTTGCCTGGGCGGGCAATATCAGTTTCCTCTCCACGGGATCCTACGGCGCCTCCGTGACGGGCTGGCTCCTGAAGGATCTGCTGTCGTTGGTACACATTCATCTTGCCGGCCCAACTTTCGAGATCGTTCACTTTTTGATCCGCAAGCTCGCACATTGCACCGAATATGGCATGTTGGCGCTGTTTCTCTACCATTCCTTCACTTTCCGGCAGCCTGAACGCTGGAACACGGGAAGCGCCGTCAGCGCGCTAATCGTTGCCGGCCTCTTTTCTTTGACCGATGAATACCACCAGAGCTTCGTGCCCGGCAGGACCGCTTCCATAAAGGACTGCGGCATCGACACGTTCGGAGCGCTGGTGGGGATGCTCCTTCTCTATGCCGGCAGGCGCATTCAGCGTCTCCACGCAAACTCCGTCTCGCCGTAGGGGCGGCCCTTGTGACCGCCCGAGGGCAACCACGAGGGTTGCCCCTACAGCGTAGAAGCGGTCAGGCCAACAAGAGCAACGCGGCGGCTGCACACGAAAGCAGCGCGGATACAAAGAAAGGCGTCGCGGGAGAAAAGTGCCGCCACAGCCATCCTGCCAGCACACTGGCCGGGAATGCCGCCACGCCGGCCAACCAGTTAAAAACTCCATAGACCGAGCCCCGGGAGGCACTGGGCACCAGGTCGGCGATCCAGGCGCGCAGGACGCCTTCTGTCACCGCGTAGTACGTTCCGTACACTGCAAATAAGACCCACACCAACTGCGTCCCCCTGGACAGTGAAAACCCCAGATACACGGCTGCGTAGATGAAGTAACCAAGCACCACCAGGATGCGCCGGGGCACTCGATCGGAGAGTTTGCCCGCCGGCCAGCTCAGCGATGTGTACACCAGGTTGAACAGCAAACCCAGGCCGGGCGCCAGCGCGGCGCGGACTCCCAGGTTTTGCGCCCGAAGTATCAGGAAGAGATCCGATGAGTTCCCCAGCGAAAACAAGCCCACGGCGACCATCATCAAGGTCAGGCGCTGGTTCCAGACGCTAGCTCGGGGCGACTCGCGAACCGCCCCTACAGATTGGCCGGGAACTTGCCGGGCCGTTTCGCGATCTGCCCCTACCGTACGAACTTCCGAAATCGCGAGCCACGCCAGCAGGATCGCGACCGCCCCGGGAATCGCTGCCAGCCAGAACACCGCGCGCACTTTGCCGGAGAACACCGGCAGCAAAGCCAGCGCCGCCAGCGGGCCCAGCAATGCCCCTGCTGTGTCCATAGCTTGGCGCAGACCAAATGCTGAACCACGCTGCGATGGCGAGACCGAGTCGGCAAGCAAGGCGTCGCGCGGCGCTCCGCGGAACCCTTTGGCCGCACGGTCCGTGAAGCGAATCCAGAATACCTGCCCCCAGGAGGTCGCCACCGCCAGGAAAGGCTTGACGATATTGGCGACCGTATAGCCGGCCCCAACAAGCGGCTTCCGCGTGCGAAAGCGGTCCGAAAGCCAACCCGACAGAAGCCGCGCAAAACTGGACGCCGTTTCGGCAGCGCCCTCGATCAACCCAAAGACCATCGGCCCCGCGCCCAGCACGCCAACCAGGAACTGGGGCAGAAGCCAATAGCTCATTTCCGTGGCTGTGTCGTTAAAAAACGACACCCAGGAAAGCGCCCAGACGTTGCGGGGCAACCGGCCAGCGTGGAGTTTTCCGTCTTCGGGCATGTTGACTTGAGCTTAGCCGACCCTGGCGTTACGGATGGTGGCAGAGCATTGCCCAGCGTAGGGGCGACTTGGAATGTCCGCAACCCGGAGGGGCCCGTCATTCCGCATAAAAAAACGGTTCAAGCTCTGTGTTGGGTATGAAGCGCGAAGCTTGACGTAGAATAGCCCGACAGGTTCCTGTGTCAAGTTCGGAGTGATGAGGGACGGTTAACGACTCACGCTCGCCCCGAGGCCCGATACGGCGCAACTTAATGTGACTTCCTCGCTGCGAAACGACCTCAAAGCCAAACCTACGAAGAATTGCTACCACCTCATGCCCTGAGAGCCGTCTAAGCCGTGGCAGGTTGCGCCTCCAGTTCGAACGTAACGAGAATTCCGGGTGAGGCCGCCAGTCCCAGTTCCGCCAGGTTCTCACCCTCCAGGTGCAACTCCACGGCCTCGCGCAAATTGCTGGCAACCTCGTCGAGGGTGCGCCCCTGAGTTACAACCGGGATTTCAAAGCACTCCGCAACGTAACCGGATTGTTCGCCGGGGCGGATAACAGCTTTGATTGTGCGCTGCAGTGTCATCAGCTTCTCGCTGCCGCAAAAGAGCCGCGAACCTCAAGAGTGAAGCCCTTGGTATTACTTGCGAGTAGAAGCAACCCCACACCCGTCCCGCGACGGCTGGTGAATGCGCCGTCGCGGTCCACCCTCTCCCCTTGGGAGAGGGCACCGAATCATATGCGACTCGGCCAATTAACGATCAACAATCGGCAATCGCCAATCAGCAATCGCCAATCGGCCATCGACGATCGGCGGCGCTACTTCTTCTCGTCCTCGTCCCCTTCAGGGGGTGGGGCTTGCTTTTCATCCTCGGCCTTGGCCTTCTCGGCCGCTTTCTGTTTAGCTTCCGCCCGCTTGGCGCGCTTCTCGGCCAATTTCTGGAGGACCTCGGAACCAACCAATTCGAGCACGGCCAAGTCAGCGCCGTCGCCTTTTCGCCAACCAGTACGCACAATGCGGGTAAAACCGCCCTTGCGATCCGCGTAACGCTGGGCGAGACCGCCGAAGAGCAGCTTGAGCGCCTCAGGGCTGAGCAGGTAGCTCGCCGCCAGTCGCCGGGAGTGGAGATCACCGGTTTTAGCCAGAGTGATCATGTGCTCGACGACGGGGCGCGCCGCCTTGGCCTTCGCCACCGTCGTCTCGATGCGCTCGGTGAGAATCAACGAGGTGACCAGATTGCGCAGCAGCGCCCTCCGGTGCTCGGTCTTCCGGCTTAGTTTTCTTCCGTAGTTACGATGTCGCATCTTCCCAATCCTGTCCCTTGTCGGGTTGCGGGGGTTGCACGGCAGGCTGAGCAAGCGGCATCAGCGGGTTGCCTTTCTCGTCCGTCTTCATGCCCAGGCTTAGACCCATGGCGCTAAGGATCTCCTTGATCTCGTTCAAGGATTTGCGCCCGAAGTTCTTCGTCTTCAGCATCTCTTGCTCACTCTTCTGGACCAATTCCCGGATGGTCGTGATGTTGGCGTTCTTGAGGCAGTTGTAAGAGCGTACCGAAAGCTCCAACTCCTCCACCGAGCGATCCAGATTCTCGTTGTAGACAGCGGACGGCTTCTCAGGAGCAGCCTGTTCCAGTTCAGGCTCTTCCTCGATGTTGATGAAGGTGGCCATGTGGTCTTTGAGCAGCTTGGCAGCCAGCCCAATCGCGTCTTGCGGCGTGACCGCGCCGTTCGTCCAGACGTCCAGGGTCAGCTTGTCGTAGTCGGTCATCTGCCCCAGTCGCGCCGCCTCCACGGTGTAGTTCACCTTGCGGATGGGAGAGTGTACCGAGTCCACAGGGATGAAGCCGAGGGGAAGGTCTTCGTCGAAATTCTTCTCCGCGGAGACATACCCTCGGCCGACCTTCACCCGCATCTCGATGTGCAGGCTGCCGCCTTCACTGATGGTGGCGATGTAGACGTCCTTATCGAGAATCTCCACGTCCGCGTCTTCCTGAATCATCCGCGAGGTGATTTCCCCTTGCTTGTCCACATTCAGATACATCGTCTTGGGGCCCCCCGTGTGCATCTTCAACGGGATTTGTTTCAGATTCAGGATGATGTCCGTCGCGTCTTCCACCACGCCCGGGATGGAAGAAAACTCGTGCATCACGCCCTCGATCTTCACGGCGGTAATCGCGCCTCCCTCGATGGAGGAAAGCAGCACGCGCCGCAGGGCGTTTCCAATCGTGGTCCCAAACCCACGCTCAAAGGGCTGGGCCGAAAACTGACCGTACTTGTCGGTCAGCGTATCCGTGTTGCAAACCAATCGCTTGGGTTTCTGAAAGCCTTTCCAAAGCATCGCGTTCGTACCTCCCGGAGGCCCGTATCCGTCGGGACCTCCTGCTGCTGACTGCCCTGATCCTCGTAACAGCGGCTCTTCCGGCCGCCCGGGCGGCCACAAGGGCTACCCCGATCAATCACCGTCTTCACTTCGAATAGAGTTCCACAATCATCTGTTCCTGGATGGGGAAGTTCACATCTTCCCGCTTGGGTAAAGAGATCACCCTTCCCCGCAGCGCTTCCCGATTGAACTCCAACCAAGGGGGAACTGCCTTGTTGCCGGTCAATTCGAGCGCCTGCTGGATCGCCGGCAGTTGACGGCTCTTCTCGCGGACCGCAATCTCCTGGCCGGGCGCGACCTCAAAGGCCGGAATGTCGACTTTGCGCCCTCCCACTTCAATGTGGCCATGCCGCACCAGTTGCCGCGCCTGGGCGCGTGAGGTGGCAAGGCCCAGGCGATAGGCGACGTTATCCAGACGCCGCTCCAGCATGAGCAGCAAGGTCTCGCCTGTCACGCCCCTCATGGCAGCCGCCTTCTCAAAATAGGAGCGGAACTGGTCCTCTAGAATGCCATAAAGGCGGCGGACCTTCTGCTTCTCGCGGAGCTGAAGTCCGTAACCTATCAGTTTAGGCCGACGCGACTTGCCGTGCTGGCCCGGCGCAAAGTTGCGCTTCTCGATGGCGCACTTGTCAGTGAGGCAGCGCCGCCCTTTAAGGAACAGCTTTGTCCCCTCGCGCCGACAAAGCCTGCAAACTGCTTCTCTGTACCTCGCCAAATCCTACCTCCTCAGAGCCAAAACTCGAAATTCGAAAATCGAAAATCGAAACCCGAACCTACGTCAATCCTTCACGCCGCTCTCTTCAATGCCAACGTCGAGCGTAAGTAACCGTTAAGCAGTTGGGCCGTCCGTTGGGCAACGGTATCGAGCCTCTCGCCTTCCTTTGCGCTGACGTACCCCTGATCGACACATGTGGTCAGGTGATCCCGCAATTCGAAAACCGACCCGCGTGCTTGGCGGCAGAACTGAGCATTCTCCTGGTAGCCGAACCTTCCGAACCCTTCCGCTATATTTGCGGTCACTGATATGGCAGCGCGTCGAATTTGGGTCCCTAGCGCAAATTTCTCACGATCAGGCAACTTCTCTGCCACTTGGTACATTTCATTCCGGAGTTCGCGAGCGACCTGCCAAACATCCAAATCCTTGAAGTCTTTGATGCGTTCTGCCATCACTGATTCTCTGCGAGATTTCTTTCGAAGTTCGATTTTCGAATTTCGATTTTCGAATTTCGCTTTCCGCTTCTCGATCAAACGCGCCGCCGCTTGGGTGGCCGGCACCCGTTATGCGGTATGGGTGTTACATCCCTAATGGTGCGAACTTCCAGCCCGGCGGTCGCCAGAGCGCGAATGGCGGATTCCCGGCCGGATCCAGGCCCCTTGACCCGCACTTCCACACTTCGCATTCCGTGATCGCGCGCGGCGTTGGCCACGCGCATCGCCGCTTGCTGGGCGGCAAAAGGCGTCCCTTTACGCGAACCCTTGAAACCCAGCGAACCCGCGCTCGACCAGCAAATCAGCTTCCCGTCGGGGTCGGTGATGCTCACCAGGGTGTTGTTGAACGACGCCTGAACGTGAACGATTCCCGTGGGGACAATTCTCTTTTCCTTCTTTTTGAAGACCTTCTTCTTGCCAGGCTTTGCTGCCGCTTTCGCCATGTATCCTCGCTTGCGTTTGATGTAGGGGCGGTTCGCGAACCGCCCCTACCTCGATCCAACCTGAATGGCGGCGTGAAGTCGCCGCTACGTCTTCGCCATCGACCGCTTCTTGTTCGCGATGGTGCCTTTCCGCGGTCCCTTGCGAGTTCGCGCGTTGGTATGGGTGCGCTGTCCACGCACCGGCAGACTGCGCCGATGGCGCATCCCGCGGTAGGAGCCGATTTCGATCAGCCGGCGGACATTCATCGCCAGCTCTTTCCGGAGGTCGCCTTCCACGCCCCCTTCTTCTTCAATAATCTGGCGGATGCGCGTAACCTCGTCTTCCGTCAAATCCTTGACCTTTTTGTCGGGATCCACTCCGGCGCGCACCAGAATGGACATGGAGCGGGCCCGGCCGATTCCGTAAATATAGGTCAACCCGATTTCCGCACGCTTCTTCGGCGGCAAGTCGATACCGGAAATTCTAGCCATCCATCACCTCATCCAAGGGCCGAAACTCGAAATTCGAAAATCGAAATTCGTTTTCGAAGACCGTGCCCTCTCTAACGCACAATACCAAATTTCAGATTCCAAATTTCAGAGCTCAAATTCGACTTCAAGTCTCTGTTTTTCCTGTCTCGGTATTCGATTTTCGACTTTCGATTTTCGAATTTCGAACTTCGATCATCGGGCCTCATCCCTGCCGCTGCTTGTGCTTCGGGTTCTCGCAGATCACCCTCACCACACCGGCACGGCGCACGATCTTGCACTTTGAACAGATCTTTTTCACCGACGAACGAACCTTCATTGTTTCCTCGCACCCTTTCGAAAATCGAATCGTCCGAATTTCGACTTTCGAATTTCGATTTTCGATTTTCGTTCTTCACTTGTACCGGAACACGATCCGGCCGCGCCCCAGGTCGTACGGAGAAAGCTCGACGGCGACCTTGTCCCCGGGAAGAATTCGGATGAAGTTCTTCCGCATCTTGCCCGAGATGTGCGCCAGCACCCGGTGCTTGTTATCCAACTCCACGCGGAACATCGCATTGGGCAGAGCTTCCAGCACCGTCGCCACAACTTCGATTGCGTCTTCCTTCGCCATACTCACTCCGTAGGGGCACGTCACGGCGTGCCCTACCCGAACGCTATTGCAGCGTCAAGATATCGGGGCCATTACGGGTGACCGCCACCATGTGCTCGAAGTGGGCCGACAATCTCCCGTCCGCCGTCACCGCAGTCCAGTTATCGTCCAGCACTCGAACCCCAGGTCCACCTTCGTTCACCATGGGTTCGATGGCCAGAACCATCCCTTGCTTGAGAACCGGTCCGTGTCCGGGCTGCCCGAAATTGGGGACCTGCGGCTCCTCGTGAAGCTCCCGCCCGATCCCATGCCCGACGAACTCCCGCACCACCGAATAGCCGTTCTTTTCCACGTGCCGCTGCACGGTCGCGGAAACATCGCCCAGGCGATTTCCCAACCGAACCTGCTCAATGGCAAGCTGCAAGGCTTCCTGGGTGACTCGCAGCAACCTCTGCGTGGATTCCGGAATCTCGCCCACGGGCACCGTGATCGCCGAGTCCCCGTAGAAGCCGTCGACGATCACACCTAAGTCCAGGCTTAGTATGTCGCCTGTTTTGAGCGGGCGCTCGGACGGAATCCCGTGGATCACCTCGCTGTTCGCCGAAGCGCACAAACAACACGGGTAACCTCGGTGGCCCTTGAATGCCGGCCGAGCGCCTGATTGGGTGATGCGCTTGTCGATGTACTTCTCCAGGTCCAGCGTACTGACTCCCGGCTGCACGCGCTGCCGCAACTCTTCCAGCAGTCCTCTCACCATCCTGCCGCTGCGCCGGAGTCTTTCAACCTCCGCCGGTGACTTGCAAATAATCATGCCTTCCCCAAAAACTCGATCAGCTCCTCCGCAATCACTTCCGGCTTGCGGTTGCCATCCATCTCGTGAAGGAGGCCCTTCGCCCGGTAATATTCGATCAGGGGACTGGTCTGCTTTTCATACGCCACCAGCCGCTGGCGAATCGTCTCTTCGCTGTCATCGGCCCGCTGCAAAAGCTTTCCACCGTCGTTGTCACAAACGCCCTCGACTCGCGGCGGGTTGAAGTAGATGTTGTAAATCTCTCCACACAGCGAGCAAGTGCGCCGTCCGGTCAGCCGTTTGAGGAGCAGATCCTGATCGACCTTGATGTCAATCACCAAGGGGTTTCCTCTCCCCTTGGCTAAGAGCACGCGACCCACGAATTCCGCCTGCGCGATGGTGCGGGGAAAACCGTCCAGAATAAAACCCTTCCGGCAGTCGGGCTGGCCGATCCGTTCCTCGACGATTCCGCACACCACTTCGTCAGGGACCAACTCCCCCGCTTCCATTTTAACCTTAGCGGCGAGTCCCATGGGAGTCCCATTTCGCACCGCTTCGCGCAACATGTCTCCCGTGGAAATCTGCGGAATCGAGAAGTGCTTCGAGACCTCGCGCGCTTGGGTCCCCTTCCCTGCTCCAGGAGCACCTAGAAATATCAGAGCCTGCGACCTCATCCACGTCCTCAACGTCTCGCGGCTGTCTTGCCGCTCGCGTCATTCCAGCGCAAGCGGGAATCCATTGTCTTCCGGACCCACCCTGGACCCCCGCTTTCGCGGGGGTGACGACCTACGTGATTTTCATTCCTTTGGGTGGGTCGAAGACACATGACCGCCCGGAATGACCCCCAAGTCTTCAGTACGCTCTCCGCCCTCGCACCCGGCCCTTCTTCAGGAAGCCTTCGTAGTGGCGCATGATCAATTGCGCTTCGACCTGCTGGACGGTGTCCATAGCCACGCCAACCACAATCAACAAAGATGTTCCGCCGAAATAGAAATTCACATTCAAGCCGTGCAACAGCCAGGCGGGAAAGTTGGCGTCAAACCACGCTCCCCCCAGCCAAACCGGTAAGTGGTTAACCCGCAGGCCCGCCAGCATGACTTCCGGAATCAGTGCGACCATGGCTAAGTAGAGTCCGCCCACCCAGGTAATCTTCGTTAGCACATCGTCCAAGTGGTCGGCAGTGCGTTTGCCGGGTCGAATCCCGGGAATAAAGCCGCCTTGCTTGCGGACGTTGTCGGCGACCTCGTCGGGGTTATAAACAATCGAAAGATAGAAGTGAGCAAAAAACATGATCAACAGCACGTAGCTTAACGTATAGAGGGGCTCGCCCCAGGCGAACAAAGTGACGAACTTCCCGATCAGCTTCCCCACGAGGCTGCTCTTCGCCAGGAATAACCCTATGGTTTGCGGGAAGGTCAGAATTGAGACGGCAAAGATGATCGGCATCACGCCCCCGCTGTTCACTTTCAGCGGCAGGTGGGTTGAGACGCCCCCCATCACTTTTCGCCCCACGATGCGCTTCGCATACTGGATAGGCACGCGCCGCTCCCCGCGTTCCACAAGCACAATAAAGGCGACAATCGCCACCATGAACACCAGCAAGAGGAGGAGCGCCAGCGGACTCCAAACGCGCGTGACGAACACTTTCTCGTAGAGGTCCGCGACCCCGCGCGGCAGACCCGCCACGATCCCGGCGAAGATCAGCAGCGACATGCCATTGCCGATTCCCCGTGAAGTGATCTGCTCGCCAAGCCACATGATGAAAACCGCGCCCGTGGTGAGCGTCAAAACCGTAGCAAGAACAAAGCCCGGCCCGGGGGTGGCGACCAACTGCGAACCCTGGCGCTGCAAAGCCAACGCAATACCGAACCCCTGAAACGCGCTCAGCACCACGGTGAGCCAGCGCGTGTATTCCGTGATCTTCTTCCTGCCCAGTTCGCCTTCCTTCTTCAGCTTTTCCAAGGTAGGTGAGACCACGCCCAACAACTGAAGGATAATGGACGCCGTAATGTAGGGCATGATTCCCAGGGCGAAAACCGTCATGCGCTTCAGGCTGCCCCCGGAAAACATGGCCAACAATCCGAAGAGCCCGCCGCCCAATGACTGATTGAACAATTGCTCGAAGGCTTCGGCGTTGATCCCGGGAGTAGGGATGACGGCGCCCAGGCGATACACCGCCAGCATGGCGAGAGTAAACAGGATACGCCGGCGCAGATCCGGAATCTCAGTGATACTTTTGAGGGACTCCATCATGCGGAAATAACCTCCGCCGTGCCCCCCGCCTTTTGGATCTTTTCCAGTGCCGACTTGGAAAAGTGGTGGGCCGTAATTTTCACAGCGACTTTCAACTCGCCGTCGCCCAGTACCTTCAAACCGCTGCCCAGACCCTTGATGTACCCGCGTTCGATGAGCAGTTCGGGAGTGATCTTGTCCTCCGGGCCGAAGTCGTTCAGGTCCTTCAAATTCACAATCGCGAAGTGCTTCTTGAAGATGTTCGTGAAGCCGCGCTTCGGCAGGCGCCGTTGCAGGGGCATCTGCCCGCCCTCAAAACCGGGGCGAAACCTCGCGCCGGTCCTCGAGCGTTGTCCCTTGGAGCCACGCGTTGCGGTTTTGCCGTGCCCTGAGCCCATCCCCTGGCCAATCCGCTTTCGGCGGTGAGTGGCGCCGCGAGGCGGGCGAAGTGTTCCGATGTGCGTTGCCATAAAGTTGTTGCCTGCTTCGTTCAAACTTAAGACTAACCTTCGCTCGGCGAAGGCCCTGCGCTCGTTGAACCGCTTCCCTCTTCAGCAGTGTTTGCCGGCTCGCTGGGCGTTGGGCCGGGTTCCGCCGGGGTCGCTGTGCCGGCTTCAATGGGCGCCTCGATCTTCTCGCTTTCGACCGCAGGAGTTTCCTGAGCGGTGTCCGCGGGCTTCGCCGGAGCGTGAATCGTGTATTCCGGCACCAGTTTCCAGGCAGGTGTTCTGGGCGCTTCCACAATCTTGACGAGGTGCGGGACTTTCGCCACTATGCCGCGAATCTGCGGAGTGTCCGGCCTTTCAACTTCCTGATTCAATTTCCTCAATCCCAGACTTCGCACGATCCGCTTCTGGTAATGCGTGAAGCCTATTGTGCTGCGAATCCATTTGATTCGGACGGTCTTTTGAGCCTTGTCAGACACAGTCGCTTGACCCCCTGGTGTAGCGGCGGGTTTAGCCCGCCAGATGACCCATCTCCTCAGCGTCCGATGGCGGCGTAAAGCCGCCGCTACCCCTCTTCCGTCACCCTGCTAAAGTTCTTCTGCGGTCTTGCCCCGCATCGCCGCCACTTCCGCGGCGCCGCGCAACTGCAGGAGGCCATCCATGGTTGCCTTCACAACATTATAGGGATTCGTTGTGCCGAGCGATTTCGTCAGCACGTTCTGAATCCCGGCGGCCTCGACCACGGCGCGCACGGCCCCGCCGGCGATGACGCCGGTTCCAGCCGCGGCCGGCTTGAGCAGCACCCTGCCGGCCCCGTAATGTCCAATCACCGTATGTGGTATCGAGATGGCCGTGGTGTGAACCTTCACCAGTGCCTTCTTAGCGGCTTCGATGCCCTTGCGAATGGCCATGGGGACTTCGCGAGCCTTGCCGGAGCCATATCCGACCGTGCCCGCGCCGTCGCCCACCACCACCAACGCCGAAAAGCTCAGGTTCTTGCCGCCCTTGACCACCTTGGTGACACGATTGATCGCCACCACTTGATCCTTGAGTTGCAACGAATTTGGATCAATCCGATTTCCCAACGCTTCCTCCCTACCGCTGCTTTGTGGCGCGAGCGTCCCGCCCGCACCACATCCTAAAATTTCAATCCCGCTTCGCGCGCCGCATCCGCCAGGGCCTTGACCCGCCCATGGTAGGCGTAGCCTCCGCGATCGAACACCACGCGCGAGATTCCGGCCGCGCCCGCCCGTTTCGCCAGTTCCTTTCCGACCACTTTCGCTGCCGCAACGTTCCCGCCCGTCTTCAGCGTCGTCCGAACTTCTTTGTCGCGCGTCGACGCGGACACCATCGTCTGGCCCCGCGCGTCGTCAACGATCTGCGCATAGATATGATTAAGGGAGCGGAAAACGCTCAGCCGGGGCATTTGCGCTCGCCCCGCCAATCGCGTTCGGAGTCGCACGTGAATCCTTCGCCGCGCCGTGTCCTTGGAAACCAGTTGCAACATGTTGCGTTCTCTCCAGAATCTTTACAGCACTGTGTCATTCCGAGCGGAGCGAGGAATCTCGCTCTGGTTCGTCCTTAAGCAATCTGCCCGAGAGCAGGGCCAGATTCCTCGCTCCGCTCGGAATGACAGCAACTCTTACCCAGTCTTGGCCGCTCCACCGCCTCCAGCCGCTGCGGCGGCCTTGCCCACCTTCTTCTTCAGCCGCTCGCCCGTGTAACGAACGCCCTTGTTCTTATACGGATCGGGAGGCCGCAAGCCGCGAATCTCCGCCGCCAACTGTCCCACGCGCTGCCGGTCTGCACCTTTGACTACGATGTGGGTCTGCTTCTCAACGGTGATCGCCATCCCTTCCGGAATCGGCACCTCGATGGGGTGCGAATAACCCAGGGTAAAAACTACGGTCGAGCCTTTGAGCTCCGCCCGGTATCCGATCCCCACGATGTCCAGGTGTTTTTCGAAGCCCTGGACAACACCGCGCACCGCGTTGGCCAAGAGGCTGCGCGTCAAACCGTGCAATGCAGCCTGTTCCTGGACTCCCCTTTTCACCACGTATTGGCCGTCCTGTTTCTCGACCTGGAAACCCGGCGGCACGGGCACGCGCAGAGTCCCTTTCGGCCCCTGGACCACCATCGCTCCCCCCTCCGATTGCACCGTCACTCCGGAGGGTACTTGAACTGGCTTGGTTCCTATTCTCGACATAACGTTTATTCCATTAGTTCTGTAGCGTAGGCACGGTTCGCGAACCGCCCCTACCCTGATCAGGATATGACGCCCAGAATCTCGCCGCCGATGCCGGCACGGCGGGCTTGCTTCCCGGTCATCACTCCCCGCGGGGTCGTGACGATGTTCACTCCCAGTCCCCCCTGCACCTTGGGGATGTCCTTCGCCGCGGAGTAAACGCGGCGTCCCGGCCTCGAAACACGGTCGATCGTGCTGATGACGTTCACCCCGTCGGCCCCGTAGCGGAGCACGATTCGCAAAACCTTCTTCTTGCCCTCCTCATTCACTTTGTAGCTGTTGATGTATCCCTCGTCTTTCAGGATGCGCGCCACTTCAGCCTTGAGCTTCGAGGAGGGCATGTCCACCCGCTGGTGCCGGGCCTGAATCCCATTCCGAATTCGCGTAAACATGTCCGCTATAGAATCTGTTACCGCTGACATAAAACTCCTGCCACCTGAATTTCCGTCTCTATCCCGGCCGTGTCATTCCCGCGAATGCGGGAATCCATTGGTTCCGGGACTGGCCATGGACCCCCGCTTCCGCGGGGGTGACGAATGCTAGCTTGCAAGCTACCAGCTCGACTTCACCACTCCCGGGATCTCGCCCCTGAGAGCCAATTGCCGGAAACATAATCGGCACATCTTGAACTTCCCCAGGTAACCGCGAGGCCGGCCACAAATCAGGCAGCGATTCCTGTGCCGGATTGCGAACTTCGGCTTCTTGCGCAACTTGGCCATCATTGAAGATCGAGCCACGAAATACCTCCTGAGTGCAGTGACGAGTGATGAGTGACGAGTGACGAGCCCGCGCCTTCCCATCTGTAATTCTTGCTTCTCTTTCTCATCGCTCGTCTCTCTCTATTGCCGTTTCCGGCTCGTCACTTGTCACTCGTCACTGCTTTTTCTGCGCCCGCCGGCGCTTTGCCCTCAGTCGCCGCGGTCTTCCGCCGCTGCGCCTCGGTCCGGAAAGGCATCCCCAAGTGCCGGAGCAGGGCCATAGCTTCCGCGTCGCTGCGAGCGTCAGTTACGATAGAAATGTTGAGCCCCTTCACTTTTTCGACCTTCGCGTAGTCAATTTCCGGGAACACCATCTGGTCGCGAAGACCCATCGTGTAGTTCCCGCGGCCGTCAAAAGCCCGCGTCGAAAGCCCCCGGAAGTCGCGCACGCGCGGCAGCGCCACGCTGGTGAGGCGATCGAAGAATTCGTACATCCGGTCGCCCCGCAGAGTCACCATCGCACCGATCGGCATGTTCTTGCGCAGCTTGAAATTCGCGATCGACTTGCGCGCCCGGGTGATGATCGGCTTCTGCCCCGTAATCAAGCCTAACTCCCCCGACCCTGAATCCAGCAATTTGGCATTCTGAATGGCTTCACCCAACCCCATGTTCAGCACGATCTTCTTAAGACGCGGGGCGGCCATGATATTCGGGTAATTGAATTCCTTCAACAAGGCCGGCACGATCTCGTTCTTATATCTCTCTTTCAACCGCGGCGCCATTTTCCCTCGAGTTCCTCCCGCCTAGAGCCGCAGACCTGCAATGCCGGTCTGCGCCACCCTTACTTATCCAAAGACTTCTCGCATTTAGCGCAGATGCGCACCTTCTTGCTGCCGGCCATGGCCCGATGCTGGATGCGAGTGGGTCCGCATTCGCTGCACACCAGGGCCACATTGGAAACGCTGATCGGCCCTTCTTTCTCCAGGATCCCGCCTCGGATCTGCTTGTTCGGATTGGGCCGCGTGTGGCGCTTGATCATGTTCACATGCTCAACGTACAGCCGCCGCTTGCGCGGTTCGACTTCCAGAACCCGTCCCACCTTGCCCTTATCCCGCCCGGCAATGACCTTGACCTGGTCGTTCTTGCGAATATCCAATGCAATTCCCATCACAGAACCTCTGGCGCGAGTGAAACGATTTTCAGAAACTTCTTCTCGCGAAGCTCTCGGGCCACCGGCCCGAAGACGCGAGTCCCCACCGGTTCGTTCGTCTCGTTGATGAGCACGGCGGCATTCTCATCGAATCGAATGTAGCTGCCGTCCCGCCGCCTCTGCTCTTTACGCATTCTGACGATCACACACTTGACCACTTTGCCTTTGGGAATGGCGCTGTCCGGAGCCGCTTCCTTCACCGAAGCCGTAACCACATCACCCAGCCCCGCCTGCAAGCCCACATCGCCTCCCACAGGGAGAATGCAGGCCAGCCGGCGCGCTCCGGAATTGTCCGCCACATGCAGAATCGTCCTCATTCCGATCATACGGTCGCCTCCGGAAGCGGAGCCACTTCCACGGTCTTATGCACAATTTCCACCACCCGCCAGCGCTTCTGGCGGCTGAGCGGCCGCGTCTCCTGAATTCGCACCCTGTCGCCCGGCCGGCACTCGCTCTTCTCGTCGTGGGCCAGGAAAGTTTTGGAGCGCCGCACTACCCTCTTGTAAAAGCGGTCAATAATCTGCCGCTCCACCGTAACCGCTACGGTCTTCTGCATTTTGTTGCTGGTGACAACCCCGACCTTTTCCTGTCGTCGTTTCTGCATGATCCTTAGCTGTCAGCTTTCAGCTCTCAGCTATCAGCGAACATCTTCCAGCCTGCCACAACCCGTTTGCTGAAAGCTGATGGCTGATAGCTGATAGCTTAAGCCGCCCCTTTCGCCTTCAGTTGCCGCTCCCGCGCCACGGTCTTCACCCTGGCGATGCCTTTTCTCAACGCTCGCAAGGTCTCCAGACTCTCCGCCTGCCCGCTCGCCATTCGGAACCTCAACCGGCCCAGTTGACCGGTAAACTCGCGCGCACGCGCCTTCACCTCGTCGTCAGTCCATTCGCGCATCTTCTCCGCCGGCCACTTCCACTTCTTGTCTTTTTCCAGTTTCATGACCATCTCTCTCGTTGTACGGGCACGCCATGGCGCGCCCCTACGCGGCGCCGATCTTGCGGGTAACAAAGCGCGTTGGCAAAGCCAGCTTATGGCCGGCCAGGCGCAGCGCTTCGCGGGCTTCCGCCTCCGGCACGCCTTCCATCTCGAACAGGATTCGTCCCGGCTTCACCACCGCCACCCAAAACTCCGGAGCGCCCTTGCCTTTTCCCATGCGGGTTTCCGCCGGCTTCTTCGTCACCGGCTTGTCCGGGAAAATGCGAATCCAAAGTTTTCCGCCGCGCTTGATGAAGCGCATGATGGCCACGCGGCTGGCTTCAATCTGGCGGTCCGTGATCCAGCCCGGCTCGAGCACCTTCAACCCAAAGTCCCCAAACGATAGGCGCGACCCTCGCCAGGCCTTGCCGCGCATGCGGCCGCGCTGCTGCTTTCGGTACTTTACCTTGCTCGGCATTAACATACGGTCAACTCACTCTCGCGAGTCCGGAAGTTGAGCAGTCGAGGAGCCGAGAAGTTTGAAAGCAATTACCCGGCGTTTTCGTTCCCAGCCTTCGATTTCCCGCCCTCTCATCCCGCAATTCTCAACTTCTTGACTTCTCGACTCCTCGACTTTCTAAGCTGCTGCCGGGGCCGGGGCCGGCGGCGCTTGGGGAGCCGCAGGCGCAACCGCCGCCACAGCTTCCTCAACCTTGGGTTTCTCCGGCCGCTTCCTCTGTTCCAGAATCTCCCCGTTATAGACCCAGCATTTCACCCCAATCACGCCATAGGTGGTCCTTGCTTCCGCGAATCCGTAATCAATGTCCGCGCGCAGGGTGTGCAGAGGCAGACGCCCCTGGAGGTACCATTCCGAGCGCGCAATCTCAGCCCCATTCAGGCGCCCGCCGCAGCGAATCTTGATCCCCTTGCAGCCGAAGCGCAACGCGGAATCAACCGCTTTTCGCATGGCGCGCCGGAAGGCCACGCGCTTCTCGAGCTGCAAGCAAATTGCCTCCGCCACCAACTGGGCGTTCAACTCGGGGCGGTGAACCTCCTGGATGTTGATGGGCAGTACTTCGCGCCCCGTTCGCTTCTGAATCTCCTGCCGAAGCCGGTCGATCTCCGCGCCCTTGCGGCCGATAATGATGCCCGGCCGCGCGGTGTGGATCGTGATCTTCAGCTTGTTGCCCGGCCGCTCGACTTCGATGGACGCCACTCCCGCCGCCTGCAGTTGATCCTTCAGCCGCTTCTTGAGCTTCAGGTCCTCGTGGAGAAAATCGCTGTAATCCTTCTTCGCGAACCAGCGCGACTTCCAGGTCTTGTTATATCCAAGACGGAATCCGTAAGGATGTACTTTCTGGCCCATCCACTCCTCCTTCAGTTAGGGAACAGGGGATAGGGAACAGGGAACAGAAAGCGAGAACTGTGCTCGTTTCCAAGTTCCCGCTCCAACTTCCCAATTCCATCTTCGCAACGCCAGCTTCGCATCCCGCATCGCCTCTTCACTGTTCCCTCTTCCCTATTCCCTCGCCTCGGGCGACTCCACCACGATGGTGACATGGCTGGTGCGCCGCTGGTAGCGGTATGCGCGGCCCATGGGTGCGGGGCGAATCCGCTTCTGGCGCGGTCCGTCGTTGACGTAGGCCTTCGAGACGATTAACCGGTCCACATCCACATGCTCGGCTTTCTGCTCGGCGTTGGAGATGGCGGCGCGCAAAATCTTCTCCACCGCCTCCGTCACGCGCTTCTTCGTGTAGGTCAGGGTACTCAGCGCGTCGCCCACGTTCTTGCCGCGAATCAGGTCTACGACCAGGCGCGCCTTCTGCGGCGAACATCGGATGTATTTTTGTGTGGCTCGTGCTTCCATAGGTTTTCTCAATCCAACTTGTCATTTACTCCCGCACGGGCACGCCATGGCGTGCCCCTGCAAATTAGCTGGCGGCTCCTCCCGCCGCCGGCGCCGGCGCGGCGGCCGGCCTCGCGCCTCCCACGGGGGGTGGAGCGGCAGCGGCGGCCCTTTCCATCGCCACCTTGACGCTGTGACCCTTGAAGGTGCGAGTCGGTGAGAACTCGCCCAACTTATGTCCAACCATGTTCTCCGTGATGTACACGGGGATGAATTTCTTGCCGTTGTGAACGGCAATCGTATGCCCCACCATCTCGGGAACAATAGTGGAACGTCGCGACCAGGTTTTCACCACTTTCTTCTCGAACCGCCGGTTGAGCAGTTCGACCTTCCTCATTAAGTGGTCATCCACGAAGGGACCCTTCTTCAGCGACCTTCCCAAGGCTTCCTCCCTTTATTTCTTCTCGCGGTGCTTCACAATGAACCGTTCCGTTGACTTGTTGTTGCGCGTCTTGTAACCGCGGGTGGGCTGGCCCCAAGGGGTCACGGGGTTGCGCCCTCCGGAGGTCTTCCCTTCCCCGCCTCCCAACGGGTGATCGACCGGGTTCATCGCCACGCCCCGTACGGTGGGCCGAATGCCCATCCAGCGCTTGCGTCCCGCTTTGCCGATCGAGATATTCTCGTGCTCGAGATTCCCCACTTGCCCGATGGTCGCCACGCACTCCATGAGGACTTTCCGGACCTCTCCGGACGGCAGACGAATCTGCGCGTATTCGCCCTCTTTGGCAAGTAATTGGGCGGAGCTTCCGGCGCTGCGCACCATCTGGCCGCCCTTTCCCGGGCGCAGTTCGATATTGTGGATCAGGGTGCCGGCCGGAATACTCTTCAGCGGCAACGCGTTGCCGGTGACAATATCCGCTTCCGGACCGGAAACGACCTTGTCCCCCACTTTCAATCCCGAGGGAGCAAGAATGTACCGCTTCTCTCCGTCCGCGTAATGCAGGAGGGCAATGAAAGCCGAGCGGTTCGGGTCGTATTCGATGCTGGCCACACGAGCCGGAATCCCCATCTTGTCGCGTTTGAAATCGACCACCCGATAGTGCCGCTTGTGCCCGCCGCCGCGGTGCCAAATCGTCAATTCACCGTGGTTGTTGCGTCCCGAGATGCGCGATTTGGGCTCCAAAAGTGGCTTGTGAGGAGGCACTTTGGAGAGTTCCTCAAAGGTCAAGCTCGTCTGGAACCTTCTCGTCTCGGTGTAGGGTCTGTAGGTTTTTATTCCCATAGCATTTTCTTTGCTGTGGGACAGGCACTCTTGCCTGTCCGACGTTCGACACAGGCACGAGTGCCTGTGCCACTCCTCTACTCACTCTCAACGTACTCCGGAACTTTCTCCCCGGCCTTCAGCTTCACGTACGCCTTCTTCCAGTCCGGCCGGTAGCCGAACGTCTTTCCCCGGCGGCGCATTTTACCCGTGTAAGCGGAGGTGTGAACGGACGCCACCTTGACTTTAAACAACGTCTGCACGGCTTCCTTGATGTCGATCTTGGTCGCCTCGGGGACGACCTGGAAGCACAGCGTGCGATGGCGCTCTTTGACGTCCACGCTCTTCTCCGTCACGATCGGCTTGCGCAGAATATCGTAGGGGCTCTTCATAGCAACGACTCCTGGAGCCGGGTGAGAGCTCCTTCCGAAATCAGCATCTGATCATGGCTCAACACCTGGTAGGGATGCAGTTGGTGGTGGCGAACCAGCTCGCATCCCTCGACATTGCGCGAGGAGAGCTCCAGATTATGGTTCACCGCATCGTTCACCACCAGCACGGTCTGTTCCACGCCCAACTTCTTCAGGGCCCCCGCAAACAACTTGGTCTTCGCCTCTCCCAAGCCGAATTGGTCCACCACCGTCAGTTTGTGTTCCAGGAACTTCGACGCCAGAGCCGAACGCAGCGCCCCACGCAGCATCTTCGCCGGGAGCGCATAGGAGTAATCGCGCGGCACGGGACCGTGAGCGATTGAACCGTGACGCCACAACGAGCTGCGAATGCTCCCCGCGCGCGCCCGCCCCGTGCCCTTCTGCCTCCAGGGCTTCTTGCCGCCGCCCCTCACCTCGGCCCGGCTCTTCGTGGCGTGTGTCCCGCGCCGCAGGCTCGCCCGGTACTGTCTCACGGCTTCCCAAAGCAGGCTCTGATTCGGTTTTACCGCGAAGACCTCGTCCGCGACCTCAAGCTGCTTCACGGTCGCCCCATCCATGTTCTTGACTTCAACTGTCGCCATATCAGTTCTCAGTTATCAGTTCTCAGTTTTCAGTAGCCGGCCACCTGCCCACTTACCGACTGCCTATCTGCCCACTGCCCATCTGCCTACTTATGCGGCGCCTTGGCCTGGTGAACGACCACATAGCCGCCTTCAGGACCCGGTACGGCGCCCGCAACCAACAAAGTGTTCTCCTCCGCATTGACCTGCACCACCCGGAGGTTTCGCACCGTGCTCCGCGCATGGCCCATGTGGCCGGCCGCCTTCATCCCTTTGAGCACCCGGGAAGGCCACGCCGATGCCCCAATCGAGCCCGGCGCGCGATGGAACATCGACCCGTGCGAGCCGCCGCCGCCGCCGAAGTGATGCCGCTTGTGGAATCCGGCAAAGCCACGCCCTTTGGACACTCCCGTCACATCGACAAGGTCGTCGGCGGCAAAGACGTCAGCCAGAACTTTGTCCCCGATGTTGACTTCCCCGGCGTCCGCGCCCAGGCGCACTTCGCGGAGAAAACGCACCGGGGTTGCCCCGGCCTTCTTGAAATGCCCTTCCCGTGGCCGGTTCACGCGCTTGGGAGGCGGCAACTCCACCAAGCCGAGTTGGGCCGCGTCATAACCCTCGCGCCCTGCGGTCTTCCTTTGGATGACAATGCACGGCCCCGCCTTCAACACCGTCACCGGCGTCACGTCTCCATTTTTACCGAAGACCTGCGTCATGCCGAGCTTCTTGCCGAGAATTGCTTTTACCATGTTCAGTTCTCAGTCGTCAGTTGTCAGTTGTCCGTGGTCCGTCGCCGACTGGTCGCCGACGACGGACCACGGACAACGGACGTCTTCACTTCGTGTGCTCCTTGCCAAAGGCCTTAATCTCGATGTCCACGCCGGAAGGCAGATCCAATTTCGTCAACGCCTCGATCGTATTCGATGTCGGCTCCAAGATATCGACCAAGCGCTTGTGGGTACGAATCTCGAACTGCTCCCGCGATTTCTTGTCGGTATGCGGCGAGCGCAGCACGCAATACTTGTTCTTAATGGTGGGTAGCGGAATGGGCCCCGCCACCTGCGCCCCCGTGCGCTTCGCCGTCGATACGATCTCAGCCGCCGATTGGTCGAGAATCTTGTGATCGTATGCCTTCAAGCGAATTCTAATTTTCTGATGCAGCATCATGCCTCGTTTTAGCTGTCAGCCGTCAGCTCTCAGCTACTGGATAATCTCCGTCACGCTTCCGGCGCCCACCGTGTGGCCGCCTTCCCGGATGGCGAACCGCAGACCTTTCTCCATGGCGATCGGCGTGATCAACTCGATCTCCAGATTC
>JBEKMN010000035.1:0-49340 GCA_050008495.1 Terriglobia bacterium
CGGGTGGCTTGCCCCCGTTCGGCGGCGGGCCGAAGCCGCCTTGCACGCACTGTGGCGCGAACTTGTCGGCGGGACGCACGCCGGTCCACTTCGCGGCCGGCTGCGGCGCGCGCCAGCGCCGATCGCCGACGGGCGGGGCGGCGAACGGGATGCCGCGGTAGACGGTGAGTCCATCTTCTTTTGTGCCCTGTAGGACACCCTGCTCAACTTTCGCAGTGGTGCCAGCGGACACGCTCATCCAGCGCGCCGCCGCGACGACAACTGCCAGCAAAAACGTCTTCATCTTCGGTCCTCTCTTTCGCTGCAGACGCTCAGCGCGCGGCCTTGATTACCGCATCGAAGGCCGGTTTGGGCCCGCCCTCGCGGTCGAAAAGAAGTGGGTAGTTGGTTCTTCCTCGTACGGGCCAGTTGTTTAGCCAAGAGCTGGCATCAGTGACCCCCCAAAAAGTTACGCGTGTGAGCTCGCCCCGGTGTTTGAGGAATAACGCAAACAAAGCGGCGTACCTTTCTGCCAGTGTCTGTTGGACCGAATCCGGCAGCCCGTTCGAGTAGGGATTGAGTTGGGATTGCAACTCGACATTAGCCGAGATATCCGCGCCATGGTGCTGCAGGGCCGGAGGCAATACGTCAACGTCGAGTTCCGTAATCATCACCTTGACACCGAGTTGTGCGAAGGCGGCGATGGTCGCGTCCACCTGATCGGTCGAGGGCCAGTCGATTCTGTAGTGCCCTTGGAGACCCACACCGGTTATCGGCACGCCCTGAGCCCTGAGTTTCTTGATCAACTCGATTGCGCCCTGCCGCTTGGCTTCATTCTCCAGCGAGTAATCGTTGTACTGTAGTTCCGCCGTGGGATCAGCTTCATGCGCGAACTCAAAGGCCTTGGCAATGTAGTCCTCGCCAATGATCTTCAGCCAGGGCGTTTGGCGGAGAGTGCCATCTTCGTTGAGCGCCTCATTGACCACATCCCAGCCATTGACGCGGCCTTTGTACCGGCCGACGACCGTTTGGATGTGTTCCCGCATGCGCTTCAAAAGCGTTTCGCGATCGACGGGATTTCCTTTCGCATCCTCGAAGACCCATCTGGGCGTTTGCTGATGCCACACCAGCGTGTGGCCGACGATAAACATGTGATTCTTCTCGCCGAAGGCAACGTACTTGTCGGGCAGATCGAAATTGTAGCGGTCCGGTTGAGGATGAACCATCTCCCATTTCAAAACGTTCTCCGGCGAGATGGAGTCGAATTGCGCCTTGACGAGGGCGGCCTCGCGAACATTACGTTCGGTGAATTCGGCTGGGTTGAGCGCGGCCCCGATGAGGAAAGAAGCTTTGAAGGCGTCTTTAAGCGTTGACGGAGGCTGCTCAGCCGCCCAAAAGCTCAAAGCGAGAAGCAGAAGATTCAAAGCGATGGCCGCGATGGACATGGTTCGCAGATGTTGCCTGATGGAGCATCGAACGGAACATTTCATGACGTGCACTCCTTTCGCCGTTCTGCCAATCCCCCCGCGCTCACAAGTTGTTGATCAGGATCTCCTCGATGACGCCGCGGTTCGCCGCTGGTTTTAAGTGCGCCTCAATCAAGCGCTCGTGAGGCAGGCGCGCTACGCGCTCCTTCAGCTTGCGGATCGCTTTGATGTTGAGCTCGACGGCCTTCTCGACCGGCATGTTCTCGGGATTGATGTCGATCCCGCAATAGCCGTTGTAGCCGTGCGCCCACAGCGTGTACAGCAGCGCCTCGGCCTCAGCCGGGTTGATCGCGCCGACGTTGTTGTCCTGGTCGTAGTTGCCGTCTGGCTGGCTGTTCCAGTGGGTGTGGGCCAAGCGGCCTTCCATCATCACGAGCGCGTAGGCAGCCGGCAGCATTTCGTAGCTCATCTTGACGTGCCCGATCTCAGGGTTGAGGCCGACCAGACAGTGCCCCTCGGCCAGTAGCCTTTGGTTCTCAGCGTTCTTGAGCATTCCCTCGACGCGCATGGCGGCCAGGATACCTTCCGCCGTCGTGCGGTAGATGTTGTTGGGCGCCGGCTCATAGCCTTTGGGCTCGATGGCGATGCGAACGCCCGGCACCTCGTCCATGGCCTCGGCCATGCCGGTCTCGAACAGGTTCCACATGTACATGAAGGGTTTGCCGTGCAGATACCGGTAGCCGTCCATACCCGGCCAGGAGATGGCCGTGTCCGCGCCGATCTCCTTGACCAACTTGAGCCCATTGACCGCAATCTTCTTGGCTCTCTCGCGCACTTTGGGATCCGGGTTCGAGAGGCTACCGAACTCGAAGCTCGGGTCGAAGAAGTGGGAGAAGGGCACGCCGACCACGCGAATGCCCGCCTCCTCCTCGAGTTTCTTGTAGAGCCCGACATTCTCCTCGTTGATCTCGTCCGGGTAGTGGGCCTCGATTCCCGTGACGCCCAGCTTGGCCATGCCGCATGCCATCTCGATGCGCTCAGGGATCGTCGCGGCTTTCACGAAGCGATCGTGGAAGCGTCCGCCGCCGGGGGCGAAGTACCAGATGCCCACCGAGAACTTCAACTCGAAGTCGCGACTGAGATTGTCAAGCATTGCATCGGGTAATAGTGCTTTCTTCTGTCCACGCAGATCTGCCAAATGATAGGGCATAACTCCTCCTCCTGAAGGTTAGGTATCAGGCCAAAAGCAACGGCGGTGACTCGAGCGCCGTACCGAATATCGAGCACGTGAAAGAGCGCAACGCCGGAGTGCCGACCTTCGTGGTGCCGGTGCGCTCCTGTGTCTCTTTGATGAATTGCATGACCAACTGGGTTGGGACGGCCCCCGCCCTGGGATGGGCCGCCACGATGGAGTGCGGACCCTTGACGGTCTCTCCGTGTTCCTTCTCCCTGCAGGTGGTAGAAGCGCTTGCTGAAGTCGTCGGGAAGGATCGCGTCAACGAAACGCTGGCACAGCTCCTGCTTGACGTCCGGGAACAACATGAGCAGCACCATTGAGTAACAGTCAACGTCCGAAGGGTCGATGTAGGCGTAGTCGAAGCACTCCAGGAACCACGCCACATCCTTGCCGTCCTTTTCCATCCGGACGCATGCGTTCGAGAAAGGAAAGCTGAACTCGTCGAGGATCAGGCGGGTGAGTCTCAGGGCACCCGCGCACGTCGGTCATCTTGTAGACCTTACCGCCGATGCCAAAAACAGGGATGGGATCCAAGCACGTGTGCCCTGCGGCAACGATTTCAAGATCCCATTTAGTGACCATTATAAATTCCTTCTCAAACCGGCGTGAGACGAGTCCGCGCACGAGTTCACCACGCCTTCGCTGGGTCGGGTGCGCGTGTTCCGTTCCAGAACGCTGCCACACTAACTCATGACGCGAGTAGCTGTCAACAGACGAGCGACCCGGGGATCCAATCAGTCAGAATCCGAACCGTCGCCCGGCAGGCCCGCGAGTTCCTCAGGATGGCTTGCACGCTGCCTTCTCTTGATCGGCGAGGTCTCGGGCACGTCAGCCGGTAAGCCGTTTCCCGCCATCTCGACTGCCTTTGTCTATTCTCCGAGTGGCGCGCCATCCGGGCTTGACCGTCAGAGGTGACGTGCAGACCGTATTCCCCGTGTGGCGACTCTACTGCCAAGCGTTGAGTATGCTGGATTTGCTGGGCGGTTTCCGCCACGGGCGTGCCTACGAGGTCGAATGAGGTGTGCTAAAGGAGTTCTGCCCGGTGTTTCTATGGTGCAGCGACGGAGCTTCGGTTAATCACCCTACACCTAGAGTGGAGCAGTGTGGCAATTGAAACAGCCTTAGCCCAGGGAGCGTTTTTCTGCATGTTCAGTTCACAATACGATTGAGGCGGTCTAAGGTCTTGCTGCAGAATGTACTCGATCTGGTCCAGCGGAACTGGTGCGCGGTACGGGTGAATGTCGCTTAACTGAATCGCGCAGACTTCTCCATCCGAGGCGGTATAGCCCTTAAACTCGTCCAATGAAGCCCCAATATTATTCTCAAATCGAGCCCAAATGTCATCGGGCCGCCCGTGGGTAATCGAATGGATGGTCGCCTCACCCACAAGTGCGCCCTGCGGCTTAGATGCATACAGGACAGCCCTGCGACCCAACCATTTCTTTGAGAATCTCTTTCGTATCTCCACCAACTTCGTTCCAGAAAGAAGTCGTTCAGCATACTCTGGCTTCACGCTCATCAGGAGGTCACTACCCAAAAAGTGCCCTCCCACCGAGAACTTTGTGATTAGGTCGGGCATCTTGGTTAGGACCGCCGACAGCACCGTCTGTAAGGGAGCGGAGCAAACGAGCTCGGCGTCACCCTGCCGATATTGCCGCGACGCTTTTTTTGCGGTTGAAAATCCGAATGACTTGAAAAAGCGACTTTTATTTGTCCAGAGGCTTTCTGGAAGCGTGAAGTGCACTTCCTCTGCGTGGTGTCGAATTTCCAAGGTCATGAGCGTGAAGAACATTTGCCCTAAATCCTGGTCTTGAAAGTCCTCGCGAATTCGCAGATGGCAGAACTTCGCTCTCTGGCCAAGCTTTAATACCGCTGACGCGATGGGATTCTCGCCTTCATATGCAACGTAGGCAATCCGCTCGGAGGATTTGAGACCGGGCAGGACCTTCGTGGAAAACCACCGGTCGATATCGGGGTACATGTTCTGGTTTGCGTTGATCAATGCCCGGAGGACTTTGACGTGATCATCCCACCCGCTAACTTCAGGCTCTCCTATTTCCACAATTCTAATTTGACCCTGCATTGGAAACAGGGTTCCGGTTTCTTCTCGCCGGTTATGCTGGCTCAACCGTGTCATCGGATTCTCTCCTCAGCTCGTCCGGCCATTTGCTAAAGAACTTCGAAAGCTTGAGTCGCTGCTTCTCGTACGGGGTCGTCTTTACAATTGGCACATTGCCGGTGGTATCTTCGTTATTGGGCTCAATAACGTCTTCGGACATTCGATAGAAGGTGAGGTTGGCCAGCTTTTCACCGTGTCCAAGCATGACATGTACCTGGTGACCTCTAACCTCATACATCAGTGGGGTACCGAGTGTCCCATCGCCTCTACGTTTCCCCCAAAGCGGGTGTACGAAGCCGGCATAATGAATCCGCATCTCGCCTATCGTCTCGTCGCTCGCCCGACAGTAGATGGCCACGCCACCCGGAACCGCGATTCTCTCTTTCGATCTCAATAGGTAGAATTGAGTCTCCTCGATCTTAAGCCGATTATTGGCATCAGCCTGCTTGAACTTCCAGTACTTCCATGCCTTGGGCTTGTTTTCCTCGAGCGGTTCTTCCCAAAGCGGAACTGGATCGTCGAGGGCGTTGCCGATTGCACAAAATGCTGCCACTGGCTGATGACCCTCCTCCAAGTTGGTCAAATCCACCGTGAGGCTACCGTCCGGCTTTTCTACTCCTTGTAGCGCAGTCCGAAACAGCCCTCTCCCCTTTATTGTAACCGCCTGTGGCTTTCCGTAAAATAGCCGAAGTTGGGACAGATAGGTTCCGGGCTTTACCTTTACATGAAATGTAATTGGGGTGATTTCCAAGTACATTTCTCCTGTTCGGTTTTTTAAAATCTTGGGTTCAAAACACTCGTACGTATGCATCCCATCGACGATGAGCCTTACCAGAACATCAACTCGGCCGATAGAACTCTTCGCAGTGGCTTGGCCGTAAAACCCGGCTGCAACGATGCCTTTGGTGTTAAGTTTCTCGTTCAACTTGAAAACATACGTCTTCTTCGTATTCAGCAGAAAGGTTCCGTCCCCTGCAGGCCGAAGCTCCCTGGCTAGATTTTCGTTCTTGATAAACCAAGCATACGAAGGGTAGCTTCCGGAAGGCTTTACGGAGCCATGAATCATCTCATACGCTTCGCCCGATATCGAAAGGTCGATTGATGAGTTATCAAGGACCGTATCAAGCGGCCCGTGCCCTGTGAGCAGTCCGATCCGGCACAGCTCCGTCATTTGCTTCGGACTAAGTACACCAGGAATCCACTTGGTCCAAGGCTCGTCCATTTCTCCGCCTTTCTTTATCCCAAGGGCTAACGAATCATATTGCAGAGTCGAATTTGAGGCAAGCCCTTAAAACGAGTTGAGAAGCGCAGGCCAACGCACTCGGTGCTCGACTCTATGCCGCCTGGCCAAGAGCACTCTGCAGCTTCAGGTCTTCCGGCCATAGCTATGGGCACATGTGGTGGGAAAGGCGCTCAGTACCCTCACAGCGGACCGCGGTATTACGATACCCAACTTGGTCCGCGGGCCGACATCGCGGACCAAAACCAGAATTTGATGCTTCGTATCGAAGGCTTCACCAATGCAGACCCGCTCGTCCTGGTTGCGGTCAATAAGGACGATCTCCCGTTGAGATGTCATGCGCTTCGGGGCAACAGGAACAACCGGACCCAACGGGTCAGAACGTGTAACCGACGAGCAGAGAGATCCGCAGTCATAGAGTTTATCGAATGACTTCGACGCGACAACCCGACGCACATTGGCGCGGAAGTTTCCGGCAATATCCAGGGTTAACGGGTCCAGCACCACCACGCAGCATGCGTGGGCGCTGGTTATGACGTACCGCCGGAAACTCGAGTAATTGGAGGCGCCGAACTTCTTGGCCAGATATATGGGAGCCTTGATTCCGAACGTCTGCTGGTGCGCCTCCACCGAAAAAACATCTCCCTGGAACAACACCTCCGAAGCAAATACATTGGCCTCGCGCTCAAAGAGATCCCTTATCTCTGGATCGAGCGTCCTCTCACAATCGTGCATGAACTTGTACGCCCGGCATTGATGCGGGAGAGTGCCATGACCGGTTTCATGGAGTTTGATGAACGGAACGCGAGGGGCTGGTATTTCTGAATCCAACACCACAAGCCTTTCGCCGGCGTCGAACAAGCCAAGTACTTTGCCTAGGGCGGATTTGAGAGTTTCAACCCCCGCCCTCGCCTTCTTCATCAAGTGCCGCAAAAAGCTTTCGTTCAGGACTGCATCATCAACAACCGTCAACTTCGCTACCGCCATTAAATCGCCGACCGGCGTAGGAAACCGTCCAAGCGCAGACGCTTCGCGGAGAAGGTGGTCAGCATAGCGCTGGACCGTCTTCAGTTGATCGGGCTCGAGAATCGAATCGTCTGGCCTTGTCACCGTCGTTGCCGCTCTTTTCTTTGCTCCCGAAAAAACTTAAGGTAAGCCAGCAGCGCGTTTTCCTCCTCTGGAGTAAGGCCTTCAATCGCGAAGGTTGCCGTTTGCGTGCCGCCCTGTGCAGGAAGGTACCCGGCGCGCGCCATTAGGTCTTCATAAGGGACCCTGTAAACATGCGCCAGCGCATATAAGACGTTAGGCGATGGTTTGCTGATCCTGTCGTTTTCAAGTTGGCTCAAGTACGCGTTGGAGACCTCTTTTTCGGTTGCCTCTTCGACTTGCCGCAATGTCAGGCCGACGGCATTGCGCAGCCTTGCGAGGTGCGGACCAAGACCTGATCTGGAGGATTGGCGGTCGCCAATCTTTGCCATGTTCTCCCTCCCTTTCCCAAACGACATTGCGCTTCCAGTTGATTCTGCACGACTTCGCTTAATTCGTCAAGCGTTGCTTGGAATTTGCTTGACACGCTTAGCAGTGCGTTATACAGTGAATTTAGGGCTGGCGTTATTGCCCGCCCAATTTCAAGTTCACGGAGGGTTATATGGTAAACCAAGAACTCAGGAATGCAGAGGCTCATCTGGAACGGGCCGAGGCCGATCTGAAGGCCGCCCACGATGCGGAGGGGGCCGCCGAAGGTCAAATCGAGGTAGCGATCCACGAAATTCAGGAAGCAGAGGAGCATCATCGCCACGAAATCCACTTCGACGTTGACGGTGAGCCCTGCGAAACAACTAAACATGAGCTTACCCCGAACCAGATCATCGAGGAGTTCGGCAAGAAAAATCCTGCCGACCACTATCTCGTTCAGATTGTCGCCGGCCATACGGAGAGCTATCAGGGAAAGGGCGACCTACCCATCAAGATGCATAACTGCATGAACTTCCAGATCGTCTCCACGGGGCCAAAACCGGTTTCGAACGGTCCGATGGCCACTGGCGTCGAGGTCTTCTTGGACGGGCTACGCGCCATGGGATATGACCCGAAGCTTCTGCAGGGAAAGTCCGACCATGTTCTTTTTGATTACCGCGTTCCGAGCGGCCGGTTCACCGGCCGCTCGGTGCGACTAGGCTTCGTCGTGCCGACCGATTTTCCAATGACTACGCCAACCGGTCCCCACGTCTCCCCGCGTATCCATCCCTCTCACCCCGCTGGCGACGTTGGCCATCCGCTAGGAGGCGTGCACGACTCGCAGTCAGCGGCCTTCCAGCAGGATGCGGGCGGAGATTGGCAGTACTGGTCGCGTCCATACCCAGGATGGGCCACCGCCAGGAAGAACGCCATTGCGTATATGAGCCACATTTACCGCCTGTGGGAAACTCAATGAGCCGTGCCGCATACAGTGCCGCAATGACAACAGAGATGGACCTCTTCGCTCGAGAACACCTCCTCCGCCGCGACCGTCAAGAAGATCTCTGCTTCGCCATCTGGCGCCCGAGCAGGGGACGTGACCGGAAAACCGCGCTGGTCAACCGTCTTGTTCTCCCAGGAAACGGAGATCGCAACGTCCATGACAATGCCAGTCTTGAGCCTGTCTTCCTTCAGCGGGCACTAGCTGAGGCGACCTCCGAAGAGGCAGGGCTTGCGCTAATGCACAGCCATCCCCACGGAATCAAGTGGCAGGGGATGAGCTTCGATGACATCGACACCGAGCAGGGTCTCGCCCCTGCGGTCTTTGGTGCCACCCGGATGCCCTTCGTTGGTTTAACATTGGCTGGTGACGGTTCGTGGAGCGCCAGGTTCTGGGAGCGGACCGGCCCTCGCACCCACCAGCGGCAGGACTGCGCCACTGTGCGCATTGTCGGTGTCCGCCTTGTGGTTACCTACATGGAGAGGTTAGCTAGGCCCCCGGAATCTAGTGAGGAGCAGGTCCGAACCGTATCAGCATGGGGTGAGCAGGCACATACTGACCTTGTCCGGCTCCGAGTGGCCATCGTGGGTGCCGGAAGTGTCGGCGGCATGATCGCTGAGGCGCTAGCCCGCATCGGCTTCGAAGACATAATCCTAGTCGACTTCGATCACGTCGAACGGCATAACCTGGACCGACTAGTCTACGCCACGCGAAAGGACATTGGCCGCCTCAAGGTCGACGTTGAGGCCGAGCATCTATCGGAGCGGGCAACGGCCAAGCGTTTCCGCCTTGATCCCGTTGCGGCCGCGGTCTATGAGGAGGACGGCTTTCGCGCTGCGCTCGATAGTGATGTTATCTTTTCGTGTGTAGATCGACCATGGGGCCGTTACGTTCTGAACCTCATTGCCTACGCTCATCTAATACCTGTCGTCGACGGCGGCATAGGCGTCAGAACCAATCGCTTCGGGAAGTTGGTCGCAGCCGACTGGAAAGCCCACACAGCAACGATCGGACGCCGTTGCCTGCAATGCCACAGGCAGTACGATCCCGGGCTGGTTCAAGCCGAACGTGAGGGGTTCCTTGACAACCCCACATACATCGAAGGCTTGCATAAAGACCATCCCTTAAGAGTCCGAGAGAACGTCTTTGCCTTTTCTATGTCCTGCGCGAGCATGCAGACGCTTCAAATGCTGGCTTTAGCCCTGGCCCCATTGAATCTGTCCAACCCAGGAGCGCAACTCTACCACTTTGTTGGGAGCCACATGGAACCTCCAGATTTCGAACCCTGCCACCCCGAATGTCAGTTTCCGGAACTAATTGCCCTCGGCGACGCCTGCGGCATTGAGGTAACTGGCACTCGACCGGATCCGACCGTGTTCTCTAAGAAACAATGAGGCGGTCCTCACCGACATGCTCCACTTTGCTATAAACTGCCAACGTGCGTATTTGGCGCCCGGTGGTTCCGGGCGGATGCTCCGCAATCCGGAAGTCATCCACGTGAGCGAGTCGGCTAACCGCAGAAGTGACCTCGGGGAAGCAGCCGGGCTTTTGGGAGAAAAGGCAGGGTGGCATTTTCGGGCAGCGCGTGCCCCGCACGGCGACATTTCGACCGAGTCGGCCGTATTGCCGTGGTCCGGCCAGGCTGGGCGGCGGGATTCGGGAGCGTCCGCTGGCTTTTTTGCATTTTTTACTTGACAAACCCAGGGCCGTGTGCTAGCCTATAACTGTGGTCATTTTGTGGACACATTGTCGCAGAAGGACGCCGGAAACCGGCGAGGCGCGAGAGAAGTTGGGAAGGTTCCTGCTCTCGGGAAAGCCCGGGATTGAAACAAATAAAAAATATTACGAACGAAGCCAGTATGTTATTGAAAACAAACTGTGGAATTTTGAAACGAACTCAAAACGAACTCAAAACGAACTCAAATTGAGTGCTCAATGGGCGCATTAAACGCAGAATTCGAGCTTTTCGGCGCCACGCGCGTTCTGGCTGAGGTCAGGGGTGCGGGAATGCAGCAGGGTTCGAAATTGCCAGGCTGGGGAAGCGTGCGCAAATACAAAAATAGTGGGAACGAAGCTAAGAAGTATCTGAAAACAAAGGACATCACTTTTTTGAATGCTGCAAATTATGCGCGTTTTGCGTGCAAATGAGCGCAAATTAGAGCCTGAAAAGTGCAAAAAGCTACACGTTATGCGCAAAACGCAGCGAAGACTTCGGAGCGGACCGGCGAGGAAGGAAAGTGACAAAAAGTCGGCTACATGGCCGGCGGACTTGGCTGCCAGCGTGCCAGCCACCATGGAGTGCGGTAGCGCTAGCTACCGCCTCTCGCCTCGGATTGCAAGGCGGCAGGTTTGCTGCCGCACTCCACGGCGCCGGCAGCGCGCTGGAATCCGCAAGATGCGGAGGTTGGAGAATTGAAATTTGGGGTGGGTGACGGGATTCGAACCCGCGACGTCCAGATCCACAGTCTGGCGCTCTACCAGCTGAGCTACACCCACCGCAACTGCCGGGCATGCCGGCTAGTGGCCTTAACACCTTTGTAGCATTCAGCGGGGAATGGTGTCAATGCGGTCAGAAAGCCAGCGCGATTCTCTTGAGCCTATTCGAGGGTTCTTGACACAATGATAGAGGCATGAAGAAACCCCTCTCACTCCTCATCATCGTGCTGGTCGTCTTAGCGGCCTATGCCCTGATTGCCGCGGCCTTGATTATCGGTTGTTTTCGGAGACGGGGATTTCCTGAAGCTCCGTGGGTTGCTGGCAGCAGACGCATTTCCCGGGCTCGAGCGCTTCGATATTGCAGACTTTGCAGAAATAGCGCACTCGATAGAGCTTTCCGTCCTTGACGGTGTAGAGGCGTTCGACCTCGAATGTTCCAGCGCCCTTCATCAGCCCCTCGAGCCGCACTTCCCGGTTGGCCAGACGCTTGTCCTGGAGCGTGTGGTAGAGTTGAGTGGTGTAGGCCGAGATAGGCTGATCCTTGCCGTGCGTGCGCAGAACCGGACAATCCGCGGAAGTGGCCAGGAGTTGCCCTTCCAGGACCGCCAAGTGGGGCGGCTCGCCTTGGGCGAAGCTCCCTCGGGAGATGGCCAGAACCATGAACACGACCAGCCCGGCTGCCATGCCTCGCAGTGAACAAGGCCCCAGGGTTCCGCGTGGTTTGGTTTCTGCGAGATGCATTCAGCCAGCCTTACAGCCAGAACGATTCAAAATTCCAAATTCGAGATTCCAAAATGAATCAATCTCTCACCCCTGCCACTTGCCGACTACTGTAAGCGCGAACGGAAGCTCAGCGTTGGAACCATGCAGCTTCACTTGGAGATTCCAGTGGTCTTGATCATCCTTGCCCACAGCGGGAAAAGTGCTTCCGTTCACAGGCGCAGCCACGAGGAAAGCCGGGTGCGGCGTCCCGGCCGCTTGGCGGCTCAGCTTCACAAGGTCATCGAATTTCAGGTTGGCGCTGAGGTCCGTGTCCGCGGCGACAGGGCAGAGAACCAGTACGTCACGGGTGGGATTCACCCCCATATGGTTGCCATCCTGGGGAATAAGCCCGTAGCGCAACGTATAAAAACCCGGTTTGATGGCCTGACCGCGAAAATCCGCACCGGGGCTGGGAAAGTGCAGCACGCCGATGAATTCCCCGTCGGTCAGAGAGGAATAGAGATAGTCGGAGGACGGGCTGGCGCTGGAATTCGTGGCTACAGTTTTAGCGAACCACACTTCCAGCAACGTGCCACCCTGGTCGTTCTGCACCTTCACTCCCTGGGACTCGAGCGCACTCTGAAGCGGTTGAGGAATTTGACCAGCGGCGGGCGCTCCCGCATTCTGGACTTTGTAAGTCTGCCCGAACGCCAGGCCCGCCAAAAGAAATTGTGCGGCAAGTAAAATCACATGTGCGCGATGCACTCTCATAAGTGGCCTCATGGGTTGGATGCTCTGTGAGAACGAAGGAACACCAGGGCATCCAACTCGTAATTTGGTTTAAGAAACGCTAGCTAGTGAAAAGTTTCCCACAAATGCGCTGCGTTTGCCAATGTGATTCCACACCACATTTAGACCCTGCCCGTGGAAGGTATCCTCGATCGTGAAGGCGGGCATGGCGTGACTCAGGCGAACAAGCGGCGGATAATACACAATTTCGTTCCCGCACTTGTCGTCGCCTTGGCACAGGCTGCGCGTCTTGATGCTCGCCAGGTTTCCCGCCACCAACTCGGCTGCGCCATGCTGTTCTCCTGTAGCAAGCGTCAATTGAATGGGCGCCGCTTCCACATGCACCACGTGGCTCAAAAGCTTGCCGGCCATCGAGGCCGCGAATTCCTGAAGCGCCAGACGCTGCCCGGCACTGGCCCTTTGGTCAACGATCAGCACAGATTCGGCCGGGTAAGGACTATGGTAAGGATCGCCCAATGTGGCGTGCGCTTTCACCACCGCCACAACCATCAGGCCGTTCAAACTGGTTCCGTTCCAATCTCCTTGGTCGATCTTCCATGCCAGGATGGCTTCGTCCCCTACCAGCCCGACTTCGCCGTTGGCGAAGCAAGGCCCGGTGTAAACGTCCGCGCTCCGAGCTTCGATATATTCTCCCTTAATCGCTGCCTTGCCGGGAACGGCCAGCAATGCAGCCATACCTAACCCTACGATTGCCGAAACAATCAATCTCCTTCTCATGTATCCTCCTATTGACAAAACACTCCTAAAGCCCCCATATGCTTTGATGTAAAAGGAGGTCGGAAGTTACCTGTTTGAAAGGTGAGATGGCAAAGGCATTCACCGCAGAGTCGCTGAGACGCAGAGCGAAGTCCTTTTGTTCTCAGGCCTCAGCGCCTCTGCGCCTCTGCGGTAAAAAGAGGCGGATAAATGAAGACACGACGAGCCGCCCGCCTACAACGAGCGGAAGCACGCACGCCCAGGTTTACAGTTTTCCATATTGACGATTCCGCCATCCGGGCCCAGGCAATTCTGGGTGTGGACACACCAGCAAATACCGCTGTCGGACCGGGGAACCGTCGGGTCAGGCTCAGATTCGATAAACATCCACTTGGAGCGCAACAACCGGCAGCGCTCAGGGGAATACTCGGGCTGGGGAGTGGGTTCAGGCATGATCAGACCTCTCCTTTCACAGCGCGCAACAAGGCGCGCTTCACCGCCACTCGGGCCAGTTGGACTTTGTAGGTGTTCTTTGACAGCGGCGTAGCTTTACTCACCGCGGCCTTTCCGGCCTCGTCGGCTAGATCCTCAACAAAAGTCTTTCCCGCCAAAACTTGTTCCGCCTCCGGAGACGGCCAGGGCACTGGAGCGACATGGCCGAGCACCACGCGCGCCCTGCGAATCGAATCGCCTGGCATCTCCAGGGCCACGGCGGCGGCGGCCAGGGGCCAATCCAGCGCCTCTCTCTGGCGGACTTCGTACACCGCCATCTTCATTCCTTCGGCAGGTGGCAGAACGATCTCTGTGACGATTTCGTGCGGCTTGAGCGCATGTTCGCTTTCACCCTCGCTGGAGGGAGTAACGAAGAATTTCTCGATTTCAAGCTCCCGGGCTCCCTCGGGACCGTGCAGCCGAACTTTTGCTCCCAGGGCAAAGAGCGCCGGCGCTAAGCTCGAAGGGCTCACGAAGTAGGCGGGACCGGAATTGCCCAGGATGGCGTGGTAGCGGTTGTCGCCCTCGGGCACCATGGCTTTTCCATTGTAAGTTGCCAAGAGGCCGTATCCCAAGCGGTAGTACCAGCAGCGCGGACGCTGGCAAAGGTCGCCGCCCACAGTTCCCATGCTGCGAACCTGGGGGCTCGAGACGCCTCGGGCCGCCTGAACAAGGGCGGGATAATGCTTCTGCACATCCGCATTCTCGATCAGTTCGTCGAAGGTCACCAAGGCGCCCAGCCGTAGACCGGATCTCGACTCGATGTGTTTCAGTTCCTTGAGTTTTTGCAGATCGACAACCCGTACCGGCTTGGCAACGCCCTCTTTCATCAGGCTCAGCAGATCGGTTCCCCCCGCCAAGACCGCTGCGTCGCCCTTGGCTTCGGCCATTAGATGGATCGCTGCTTGCAAAGTTGTGGGACTTGCATATTCGAAGTTTTGCATCAGGATACCTCTCCTTTCTCCAGTGCAGCGAGGACCTTTTCCGGAGTGATGGGTATTGTGGACACTCGCACGCCGATGGCGTTGGCGACGGCGTTGGAGATGGCGGCGCCCGGCGAAATCACCGGCGGCTCACCCAGGCCAATGGTGCCGCGCTCGTCGTAGCCCGGCCCGGTCATCATGTGTACGACCAGCTCGCCAATGTCGCCGATGCCCGCCAGTTTGTAAAACTCCATGTCGGGGTTCAGCATCCGGCCCGTGACGTCGTCCATAATCTTTTGTTCGAAGAGCGCGTACGTGATGCCCATGATCAGCGCGCCGTAGCACTGGCTTTCCGCGGTCTTCAGATCGATGATGAGCCCGCAGTCCTGCGCGCACACCATCTTGTTGATCTTCACGATTCCTGTCTCGGTATCGACGTTGACATCCGCGATCTCCACGCCGCCCACGCCGCTCGAGCCGAGCGAGCAGGGGCCGGGATTCTTTCCGGTTACCTGAATCGTCTTTACGCCCAGCTTGGAGCAGGCCTGTTTCCAGGTGAGGCTCTTGGAAGAATCGCCCTGCACCTGAATCTTACCGTTGGCGGCGACAAGTTGGTCAGCAGAAACGCCCAAGCCGGGAGCCACTGCCGCGAAAAGTTGATCGCGGGCGTCCACGCATCCTCGGCGGGTGGAAGCGCTCACCCCCCCGACGGTGGTGCTTCCGCCGGAAGCGCCGCTGGCCGGATACTTGGTGTCTCCGATATTGAGTTCGATCGCCTCGAGGGGAAGACCCAGAGTTTCCGCTGCCACGATCTTGATCACCGTGCGCGTCCCGGTGCCCAGATCCTGGCTTGCCAGGTCGATCTCGACGGAACCGTCGGGATGGATGTTCACATTGCAATTACTGTTGTGCCCTCGGCCGCCCCAGGTGTGCATGCTGATGCCCAGGCCGCGCTTAATCGGGCCGGGAGTCGGGTGGCCGCGCGGGTGCCAGTTCTTTTGCCAATCAATCAATTCCGCCGCCTTCTGAAGCTCTTCCCGATACACTTTTCCGCGGTCGCCGGCCAGGTCGGCGTTCTTCATGAAGAATTCCAGCGGATCCATGTTCAGCTTGGCCGCAAGGTCCTCGAGAGCGCACATGGTAAGCACCGCTGCCTGAGGATGATTGGGAGCGCGCCAGGCGCGCGCCGGACCCGTATTCGTGCCCACCGAGGTGTGGCGAGTCACCTTGTTCGGAATGCCGGTGAGGACGTAAGGAAGGGGAGGCATGGTGGTGCCCGCCGGTCCCCCGGTTCCCCAGGACTCCGATTGCCACGCCACGATACTGCCGTCTTTCTTCGCGGCCACCTTGACCTTGGCGTAGCTCGAAGGCCGCGCCCCCGCCACGACTAAGTCGATATCGCGCTCCAGCAGCAGCTTAACGGGCTTGTTCGCCAATTTCGCCAGGCGGGCGTTCTCAACTCCCCATCGGTCGGCGCCGAACTTGCTGCCGAATCCTCCGCCAACGTATTGGCAGATGGTTTCAACGTTGTTGTTTTTTACGTCGATGTTCGCCTGCCGTAAAGCTTCGCCGAGTTCGCCCGGTATTCCAGATACGTTTTGAGTGGAGAAATAAGTCTTCAGAGTGTCCGGGGCGGTCCACTCCGCCACGCTCCCGTGCGCCTCCAGGCAGCAATGTGTGATGGTTTGGATGCCGTAGTAACCCTCGGCAATCACCACGTCGGAGTCGCTGAAGGCTTTGTCAGGGTCGCCGCTCTTCTCGGTTCCAGCCGCCTTGGCGTGGTCACCGGCCCGGCTTAAGTCCTCTTCGTTAACCAGGAAGGGGAGCTGCTCGAATTCTATCTTGATCTTGTCCAGGGCGTCGCGGGCAATGTCCTCGCTCTCCGCCGCCACGGCCACGATTTCGTCGCCGGCCCATTGAATCTCCGCGCCTACGTCTTGAATCTTGCGGATCGCCTTTACGCCCGGCATGCTCTCGGCGGCGGAAGTGTCCAAGGCGGTGATCTTGGCGTGAGCGTAGGGCGAGCCTAAGACCATGGCGTAGAGCATGCCCGGAAGCTTCACGTCGTAGGTATACTTTGCCTTGCCGCTGGTTTTTGCAGGGCCGTCCACACGGCTGATCCGTGTACCAATCAGTTTTCTTTCCCCTGCCTCCGGCCAATCGTATTTGCACTTAGGCATTGGCTTTCCCTCCCTTCATCGCTTTGGCGGCCTCGAGCACTGCCGGCCGGATTCCCTCGTACGTTCCACAGCGGCAGAGGTTGCCGCCCAGTCCTTCCTCGACCTCGTCCAGGGTGGGGTTCGGATGTTTATCCAGGAAGGCCTTGCACGCCACCACAAAGCCGGGTGTGCAAAAGCCGCACTGCTGCGCGTCGTGCTCGATAAAGGCCGACATCACGGGATGCAATTGGTCACCGTGCGAGAGGCCCTCGACGGTCACGATATCGTGTCCCTCCGCCTGAATAGCAAGCAGGTTACAGGCATAGACCGGTTTGCCATCCATAATAACCGTGCAAGCGCCGCAGACACCGCGATCGCACACTTTCTTGGCCCCGGTGATGTCCAGGTAATCCCGCAGGGCGTCGAGTAGCGTGACACGCGGTTCCACATTAACCTTCTGCGCCTTGCCGTTGATCCTCAGGCTAATGGCCACGCGCCCCGGCCCCGCGACAGCTTCCGCCCCTGGTGCCTTGGGCGCCGCCTGTGCTTCCGTAACCAGCAACCCGCCCGATACGGCAACGCTGGCCCCCTTCAGAAAGTCACGCCGGCTGAAGTTATCTTTCCGCGCCGCGATCTCTTCCGGCTTCTGCTTTTTCCGTCTCATGGTGTGCTCCTTCGATTCTTGAACTCAACCAGATGGGTAGGAATGAGTTCTCCCGCTTGCGAGTTAAAGTTTTGATGAAGCCCGACCGTCTCAACCAAAAAACCAAATTCGGATTATAGCACTTTTTCGTAGGTGTGAATTGTTACTTCTTCGGGTAGTGGTGCGGGCGGGACGCCCGCACCACATTGAAATCGGAGGAAGAGTCGTCCCGCAACCTGTTATGATGTTTCCGCTTCTGCCGAAGGGAGATCGAGTGACTGGCCCGGCTAAATCGGCTCTAGGCCGAAAGGAACTGTGGAAGGAAATCGGCAAGCGGCTGCTCCCGAGTTTGCGCTATATCTCATCGACCGAGGTGCACGCTTACGCCTTCTCGATCGCAGCCAATGCGTACCTTTGCTTTTTTCCCTTCACACTGCTTCTGCTTACCGTTTGCCGCCGCTGGCTGGGTTGGGAGAGCGCTTCCCGCGTGATCCTGGAGCTTTTGCAGATTCACTTGCCGAAGGGAGCGGATTCCATCATTCGGAATCTTTCCCAGCTCGCGGCGGGGCGTCCCAGGCTCCAACTCATTTCGGTGGTCGTGCTCTTCTTCACCAGCTCAGGCGTTTTCCTGCCGTTGGAAGTAGCATTGAATAAAGTCTGGAGTGTGCCGCGGAACCGCAGTTTCCTGAAGAACCAGGTAATATCCTTCTTTCTGGCGGTGACGACCGGTCTGATGGCATTGCTTTCGATTCTTCTCGCCACGGCTGCGAAATGGGTGCTCACCCACGCTCTTGGATGGGTTCTCGCCCCAGGGTTGGTGGGGGCGATCTCGCGGGTCTTCATGGAGACGCTTTCGGTCCCGCTGGCCGTCGGCACCTGTTTCGTAATTTACTTTTTCTTGCCCAATACCCAGGTTCCGGTAACCCAGGTTCTTCCCGCCGCTATGATCGGTGGCGTGTTGACAGAGGTGGGAAAACTCATTTACATGCTGACTTTGCCGCTCTTTCGCTTCCGGGAAGTCTACGGGCCGTACGAGACGTCCGCCACCCTGTTGTTCTGGGCTTATGGGGCGGCAATGATGCTGCTCTTCGGCGCGCACCTCTCCGCACATGGCTTTGTCGTTCCCTACAGGGGTGAGCTTACGTCGGCATCGACAACTGAAATGATCGAGGACCTGGAGACTTAAAATCGCCCGGATAGGGCGGCCCTTGTGGCCGCCCACGGCAACCACAAGGGTTGCCCCTACAACGGCATGCTACTGAGGCGGCCGAACATGGAAACTCGAGCCAAGATCTTGGAAATCCCCCGGCTGCTCCGGGACACCTTGGAAAAAGGCGCTCACGAATATGAAACGCTCATTCGCCGCGTGCGATGGGGAGAATCTCCCATCTACATTTGCGGCTGCGGCGCGTCATTGCCGCTGAGCCCGGCGGGGGCTTATTTGTTCGAATGGTTGGCGGGTTGGCTGGCGCTGGCCCGCTCCGCAAATGTCTTTGAAGCCTATTCGGTTCTGGCGCTGCGTGCCCGATCGGTTGTGCTGGTGATTTCAGCATCGGGCGAAGACGCCGAGTCACTCGAAACCGTCCGCATGGCCCGCACGCGTGGTGCTGTGCCGCTGGCGTTGACCCGCAGTGCGAACAGCCCCCTGGCCAAAGCTTGTGAAGGCGTTTTCCTCACGAGGGATGAAGGCGCGGAGGATTCTGCGGCGGCGGCGGTATGCCAACTGGCCGCGCTTTGCAGTATCGCCTTGACCGCAGCGCGCCTCCTGAAGCGCCCCAGCACCGGCCTCGACGCATTGGACGACGAACTGAAGCGACTGCCGGAACAGATGGAGTGGTCTTTCACCCAGCTAGGGGATGCGCTTCGTTCGTTGGCGGGCGAACTCCGCGCGCTGGAACGATTCTGGCTGGTGGGCGGTGGCCTCTATCATCCCGTGGTGGAGCGGATGGCCTGGCGTTTTGGCGCGTTGGGGGAGTTGCGGGGAGAGGGCATCGAGGCGTCCAACTTCCTTTCGGGCCCGCTGCCTCATTTCCGCCGCGGCGAGGCCGCCCTGTTCGTTTCAGGGTCGCGCCTGAGAGCCAAGCGGCTGTTGCATGAGACTGCTGCTCAATTCAAAGTCAAGGGCGGCAGGCTGTTTTCGATGACCGACACGAACGATCGCGAACTGGTGAATCGTTCCGACATGGCAGTTTTACTCCCGCCGGTTAGCGAGGTGGGAGGCTCAGTGCTTGCGTTGGCGCTCCTGGAGTTGATGGCCGCATCCGGCGCGAAGCATCCTGATCTGGCGGGATGACATGGCGATGACCCTTCTGGAAATATATTAACTGGATGTGATTGACTCTTGTGCTCATTTCTGATTTAATCACTGTATGGAACTTGGAAAAAGACTAAGAGCGCTGCGCGAAGCAAAGGGCTTATCGCAAGGTGACATCGAACGACGGTCCGGTCTCTTGCGTTCCTACATTTCACGTGTAGAAGGCGGCTATACTGCCCCTTCCCTTTCAACTCTGGAGAAGTTTGCGAAGGCACTGGAGATCGAGCCGTATCAGCTCTTGTTTCACGATCAGGGCAAACCCAGTGCGCCCAAGATTCCTGAGCAGGTTGGCTCGGGGAAACCCGTCAAGCGGCTGGCGAAAATGTTCGAAGGCATGTCCAGCGCTAATCGCAAGCTACTCCTGAGCATGGCTGCTAAGCTCAGCAAGCATTAGTTCAGGGCGAGTTCGGACACAGTATCCAATTTACCTCTCCTGGCAGGCGAAGGTGGTGGTGTGCACCCTCGCGCATACCATTCCCCTCCTGCACTGAAAACGCCCTGTCATTCTGAGCGAAGCGAGGAATCTTGCTCTGGTCCGTGATGAAGCGAGAACGAAAAGATCAGAGCGAGATTCTTCGCTTCGCTCAGAATGACAGGTTTTTCATGGTTTCTGAGTGCCTGCCCGCCGACGGGCATGAGCGACTGCTTTTCACTCGCCGCTCGTTTCAATGAATGTGCTTGACCTTCTTTTGCAGGTAATCCATTAAAAGGTATTGGCCGAGGGTATAAGGGGTGGTGAAGTAGGCCTTGCCGCGGCAGATTTCCGTGACTTTCTGGACGAAGTTGATGAGGCTATAGTCTGACGCCAGCATGAAAGTGTTGATCAGGATCCCGTTGCGGCGACAGCGGGCGACCTCGAGCAGCGTCTCCGAAACCACCAGCGGATCCAGGCCCATGGAATTCTTGTAAATCCGCCCATCCTCCAGGGTCAGCGCGGACGGCTTGCCGTCGGTGATCATGACGATCTGGCGCATGTCTTTCCTCTGGCGAGAGAGGATCTTCTGTGCCATCCGCAAACCTTCGCGGGTATTTGTGTAGTAGGGGCCAACGCGGATGCGGGCCAGGTCGTTGAGCGGTACCTCTTCTGCCGAGTCGTGAAACAACACCAAGTGCAACGTGTCGCCCGGATACTGGGTTCGAATCAGGTGAGTCAGCGCCAGGGCGACCTTCTTCGCGGGTGTAAAGCGGTCCTCGCCGTAGAGGATCATGCTGTGGCTGCAATCCAGCATCAGGACGGTGGCGCAGGAACTCTGGTACTCGCATTGCCTAACCTGAAGATCCTGATAGCCGAGGTCGAGGGGAATTTTCAGGCCGTTGCGCTGAATCGCCGAAAGAAGCGTGGCATTGACATCCAGGTTTAGCGTGTCTCCGAACTCGTAGCGCCGGCTGGACCCGTCTGCTTCGACCCCGGTAGCAAGTTCGCGGGTGTCGTGCCGTCCAAAGCTCGATTTGCCCAGAGAGCCCAGCAGGTCTTTCAAAGTTTTGAAGCCGAGAAAATCCAGGGCTTTGTCCGTGACTTCAAACTTGGCTTTCCCCTCGCCATCCATGAGCTGGCCCTGCCCAGGTTCCTTTGATTCGCTTTGTGCGGCATTGGGCTGCTCGATTCTGATATAGCCTTCATCCGCGAGTTGTTGCAGCATCTGGTCGATGCGTTCAGCCAGCTCGGATTTTTGATAATCTTCCCAATTCTCGAACATTTGCTTCAGCAGCTCGTCAGAGATCTTTCCCTGCTGCTGAAGAGCTTCCAGCAGCGCCTGATGCAATTGCTCCATGGTGCGTTCGGGATCCATCTCATAGAAGTTGGAATACTGGCTGTAGAAGCCGCTGTCGAGGAGGAAGTCCTGAAGGAGTTGCAGCAGGTCTTCCGCGCTCAGATCGTCGAAGGGATTGGGAACGTATTTGCCGTACTTAACGAATTTCATAACAACACCAAAGTTATCAGTCGTCAGTTGTCAGTCCTCAGTCTAAGGCAGAGACCGCGACCGGAACTCGACTGAGAACTGACAACTGATGACTGACAACTGCCTTAATTCAGCGATCGCCGCCGATGCCCGGCGGGCGCCGCTTCCTCAGGAGGGCTCTCGGCATGCTGCTTTTCTGCGAAGAAACCCAGTTCTTCGTTTCGGCTGATTCGTTTGAGCGCCGCAAGCCCCTCGAGGATGAATTCCGCACCCGAGGCCAGGAGGGCAGGGTCGTCCTTTGCCTTGATCCCCAGGCGCTGGGTCTGTTCGAGCAGACCCTGGATCTTCTTGAAATGGCTGTAGAGTTCTTCGGCGGAATCGTTCGGGGAATACTTCAGTGTTCCGCCCAACTCGAACCACTGAACAATGGAATGGAGAGGAACCCCATCGTAATACTTCTTGAAGACGCGAGCCGTAGCCTGCCGGATGATGTCACGCACCACGCTGTCCGCCCCGCGCATTTCGCCCTCATATTCCAATTCCACTTTGCCGGTCAGTGAGGGCATGGCCGTGTAAACATCCGAGGGGCGGGGAACAGTCTTGTCTTCGTGGTTCTTCACGGCGCGATACTCGGCGCTGCTGATTACGTTTTCCAGGCAGGTGATGGGCACGCGCTGGCTCACGCCGCTCCGTTTGTCAACTCGCTTCTCCTGCCTCGCCACGAAGGCGACGCTTTCCACAATCTCCCTTAAGAACTCGGGAATTACCAGCTTGGTGCGGCCGTCGCGATCCGTCCAGGCCTCCTGGGCGGTGATGGCCATGGCATGCTCGAGAGAAGCGGGATAATGGGTGCGGATTTCGGAACCGATGCGGTCCTTCAAGGGGGTAATGATCTTGCCACGAGCGGTGTAATCTTCCGGGTTGGCGGTGAAGACCATCGCCACGTCCAGTGGAAGACGCACTGGGTAGCCCTTAATCTGCACATCGCCCTCTTGCATAATGTTGAACAGCCCTACCTGAATCTTGCCGGCCAAGTCCGGGAGTTCGTTGATGGCGAAAATGCCGCGGTTAGCGCGCGGCAGCAGGCCGTAATGGATGGTCAATTCGCTGGACAAGGCGTGCCCGCCCCGGGCGGCCTTGATGGGATCAAGATCACCTATAATGTCGGCCATGGTCACATCCGGCGTGGCCAACTTCTCAACATAGCGATCTTCAGCGCCCAGATAATCGATCGGCGTGTCGTCGCCCATTTCCGCCAGGCGCTCGTGGCAGGCCCGGCAGAGGGGGTTCAGCGGGTCGTCGTTGATTTCACAGCCGGCGATATAAGGAATGGAGTCATCGAGAAGCGTGACGAGGGAGCGCAAGATGCGGCTTTTGGCCTGGCCTCGCAGTCCCAGCAGAATGAAATTGTGCCGGGAAAGAACAGCATTGGCAATCTGGGGGATCACCGAATCGTCGAAGCCGATGATACCCGGGAAGAGCGGCTGGCCTGCCGAGAGCTTGCACAGCAGGTTAGCCCGCATCTCATTCCTGACGCTGACACTCTTATAGAGAGACTTCTTCAGCTCGCCTAAAGTTTTTGCTTTTTGCATTTTTCCCTTAGCCCCAAAACCATTATATGCCTATGCCGATCGCAACTCAACGGCGAAGCTGGCAGTGTCTCAGTTTGAAGTAGAGGCGGCTTTACGCCGCCATTTGGCGAGGTAAACTCGCCGCTACGAGTTCAAACTGAGACACTACCGCGAAGCTGGGACTGTTATATAATCGGTCGCCCAGTCATTGGGGCCTCCCTTACTGGATCGGCTCGAATCTGGAACCATTCCAGCCGCAGGCCTTGCTGACTTTTACGGAATCAATGGGTTTGTCTTGTCCCACCGTGAAGAAGCCTATCGTCGCTTTCCAAACAGGAATGTAAGTCTTTCCGCTCGCCTGGAACTCCACCTCGGCATTGGTCACCGTGCCCGGTGCGCCGGCATTCTTCTCCGGCGGCTGGAGCTTTTGAATCTCTCGGGGGAAGGAGCCGAGGTTGCGCGACTTGAGCGGAGCCGTCCAGAGCGTCGAGAACTCTCCGTGCTCGAGGCGGCGGATCACCATGTTGACTCCTAAAACCTCGGGTCCCTTGCGGAACGGTTCGTGGGTGATCAGGCACTCGACTCCGTCGCCGAGCAGATCGCGCACCTCTCCGGAGACGATGCCCGGATTCATATCGGAAAAGGAGAATTCAAGCTCCGGCCCACGCACGTACTTCCCACCCGCGGGCAGGAAGGCTGCGAGCCGTGATTCCGGCAGGCCGGCAGACGCCACGAAGCACACCAGCGCCGCCCCCGAGTCCCCTTGCTTCACCAGCCAGCGCACCACCGCAGTCCCTGGGGCTGCGGAACCGCTCGGAGGTTCGATGCTAAGTTGTCGCAGGATCTCTTCGTCACTCGGGAACCGGTCGATGGGAAGGAGTTCCGCCTGGCTCGAATCCGCCCATCCTTCTACCGACGCCAGCGTCGCAAGCTCGGTGATACGAAGTAGGACCCGCATTCTGCCATTCTTCGATTCGGTCCTCATCACCGGCACCAGCGCTCCCGCGCCTAAACTCAGCGACATCGTTTTTCGACCTGCCAGCCTTCGCACCGCCTCGAGCGGCCCTTTTTGGACGTAGCACCACGCAACAGGCCCGCGAGGGCTGCTCTCCCGGGCGGGCAATGTCCGGAGCGCGCCGGTGAGAGTGATGGCGAGAAAGCCAAGAGCCGCAGTCAGGGAGCGCATAGTGTCCCCTATTGTTCACCTGAGGCGGGCGTTTGACAAACAAAATCGCGCCGTTCGAGCGTCTCCCGGCGCGCTTCAAATAAAAGAGCTTGACAAACTACGCTTAATGCGATAGCCTAGAGTGGGACTGCATGGTGCTTCCGCTATGACCGACCAGACCTCGCCAACGGCTCTTTTGACTTGTTCGCAAAATCGCCCGCCCCTGTCCCCTCCTTATCCAACGAGGGGAGTCCCACGGTTCCCCTCCTCAGCCGAGGAGGGGTTGGGGGTGGTGGGGCTTTGCGGCCTTGGCGGGCTTCGCGGCTTGGCGTGAAACCGGTTGGTGGTAACGAAAGACGGGGAACAAAGCGAGAATGTCTATGAAAACAAAGGATCGGGCCAGGAATCGACCACCCCTGACCCATTCTCATCCAAGGTGGGGAATAAGTTGGCTGATAGCTGAAGGCTGACTGCTGAAAGCTGATTTTAGACGAACGAACCGGGAATGTCTATGAAAACAAAGGACCACTGCGGAAAACTGGCACACAAGCACGGGTTGCCGGCCTGCGTCCTGGCCGCCACTCTTTTAGGACTACTGCCTGCTGCCGGTTCCGCGCGCACGGTCAAGGACCAAACCGGCCGCATGGTCAACGTTCCCGAGAATCCTCGCCGGCTGGTTTCCCTTGCTCCCAACATTACGGAAATCGTTTATGCTCTGGGTCTTGGCGATGAACTCGTGGGAGACACGGATAACTGCGACTTTCCGCCTCAAGCCACGAGCAAGCCTCATGTTGGTACAATGGTGAATCCCAGTTTGGAACGAATTGTGGCGCTGAAGCCCGACTTGGCACTGGGCACTCCGGAGGCCAACCGGCGTGAGACCGCGGACCAGCTTGAACGGCTGGGTGTACCCGTTTACGGCGTGACGGCGAATACACTTGCGGGGACTCTGGCCTCGATCGAGGATTTAGGGAAAGTGCTCGGACGCGCGGCGGAGGCCAGCCGGCTCGTGGCGCAGATGCAAGCCCGAATTGACCGTGTCGGGAATCGGATCAAGGGCCAGCCCGAGCCCAGAGTTCTTTTCGTGGTTTGGTATCGACCGTTGATTACAGTCGGCCCTGGCACGTTCATTGCCGACGTCATCCGCGCCGCGGGCGGGAACCCGATCGGGGAGAACCTGAAAGGTGAATGGCCGCGCTTGACCCTGGAGGAACTCCTGCCCCTGAATCCCGACGCGATTCTTTTTCCCAAGACCGAGTCCTTTTCTCCCAGCCTGGAGGAATTTCGCGCCCTGCCCGGTTGGAAGGACCTCCGGGCTGTCAAAGACGGCCGCATGTGCTTCGTTTCCGAGACCATCGAGCGGTCCGGCCCGCGGCTGGTGGATGCACTGGAAGAGTTGGCGAATCTACTGCACCCGAGGCAGCCTTGAAGAATCTTGGCGTCTGCGCGCCAAGAACTGAATCGCGAGCCTCGAATCTGATCTAAGATGACTGTTCGCTGCTGTTTCATCTTGAATCCGGATTTTTCGATGATGTTTCAGCGCCGCCTGATTTTGAATCTTGAGCCGGCGATCCTTGAGGATGTTTCGCTGCTGGTTGATCTTGAATCTTGAATCTGAAATCTGAAATCCCGCGATGACCGTTTCCGCCACACCCCGCAATGTGATCATGGTTTCCGCGGCACTGTTTTTGCTTCTCGCCTTGGTGGTGTTGGTATCGCTGACGATGGGGGCGGTGCACTTACCTCTGCGGGCAGTCTGGGCAGCGCTGGCCGCGCGGGGGGGGCATTCCGAAGCGGCGGTCATCGTGCTCCAGATTCGCCTCCCACGGATTCTTCTGGCCATCCTTGTGGGTGCGGCGCTTTCGGTCGCAGGCACAGGACTTCAGGCACTGCTTCGCAATCCGCTGGCCGATCCCTACGTGTTGGGAATCTCCAGCGGCGCTGCGGTGGGCGCCATTTTCGCGCTCTGGATCGGCGGGCGCCTGGCCGCAGCCTCACCCCTGGCGGCCTTCGCCGGCGCCATGGTTACCATGGTTTGGGTTTACTTGCTGGGAAGGAGCGGCGGGCGTCTGGCGAGTTACACGCTGATCCTGGCCGGAGTGATTACGGCCTCGTTCTTGTCCGCCATCATCCTGTTCATGCTTACCCTGCTTCCCACGCGCGACGTGCGCGGCATCGCGTTCTGGCTGATGGGTGACCTTAGTGTGACGCCTGTGGCGGAGTTACGCATCCTCGCTCCGGCCATCGTGCTGGCCATTGCGGGCGTGTATGTGCTTGCCAAGGATTTGAATGTTCTGCTCCTGGGCGCGGAGGAGGCGGCGCACCTGGGAGTCAACGTGGTGCGCGTCGAGTTGGGAGTCTATATCCTCGCGTCGTTCCTGACCGGAATCGCGGTCGCCACCAGCGGCGCCATCGGCTACTTGGGCCTGCTGGTGCCGCACCTTGGCAGAATGCTGGTGGGGAACGACCACCGCACGCTGCTCCCCACCGCCGCCCTGGGAGGCGCTATTCTTCTGGTGCTGTCCGATACCCTGGCGCGCACGGCCCTGGCCCCGTCGGAACTGCCGGTCGGCGCCGTCACCGCCGTGGCCGGCGCGCCCGTGTTCATTTACCTGCTGCGCAAGACGGCGGGATAGAATGATGAATTGTAAATTATAAATTGTAACTTATTAGTTTACGATATATCTATTGAATAACTGGCGGCATAGGGTGGCAACGTATCTGTGAGCATTGCGTCATGTGCCGGGCATTTCAAATCTCAAATTTCAAATCTCCGTTCGAGTGGCAAAATATTTGTCAGCATTGCGTTAGGCGTTTTGAATCTGAAATCTGGAATTTCAAATCGCCCCTCGACTGACAACTGAGAACTGACGACTGATTACTGCAATGCCCGAACCCCACCACCATCTGCGCGTCGACGGAGTTTCGTTCCGCTACCCGCACTTCGAGCTCGCTTCCACAAGCTTCGAGGCGCGTTCGGGAGAAGTCATCGCCATTATTGGGCCGAACGGTTCGGGCAAGTCAACGCTCCTCGAAATTATCAGTGGCCACCTGGCGCCGCAACAGGGAACCGTCACGCTGGACGGCGCGGACCTTCACCGGCTTCCGCCCCGGCCTTTGGCCCGCCTTGTGGGCTTGGCCCGGCAGGAGACCATCCTCTTGTTCTCATTCGAGGTGCGTGAATTCGTTCGCCAGGGACGCCACCCTCACTTGGGCCGCAGTCTTTTCGAGTCTGAGGAAGATGAACGCTGGGTGGACTGGGCCATTGAAAAGACCCATCTGGAGGAGTTTGTCGGGCGGCGTGTGCTGGAGATGAGCAGCGGGGAATTCCAGCGGGCAGTGTTGGCCCGAACACTGGCCCAGAGACCGCAACTTGTGCTCCTGGATGAGCCCACCGCCAATCTGGACATCGGCTACCAGATTGAGATGTTCCGACTGCTGCGGCATCTCGCTATCTCGGAACGTTTCATCGCCGTTGTGGTCACCCACGAATTGAACCTTGCTTCGCAGTTGGCGGATGAGTTGATCTTGATGGAGCGCGGCCGATGCCTGGCGAAAGGCGCGGCGGAGGAGGTTCTCCAACCGGAATTGCTAAGCCGAGTGTTTCGCACTCCTATCCTCGTCGACCGCAACCCGTCGAGCGGCCGTCCGCGCGTCACCTGGGTAGCGGCGCCAAGCTGATCAGTTCACTCCCTCGAAAGTATGTCATTCTGAGCGAAGCGAAGAATCTCGCTCTGCCCTGCATTACAACGGGAGAGCCAGGGCGAGATTCTTCGCTTCGCTCAGAATGACACGCTTGCGGGATTAGCGCGCCATCCATCCGCCATCGACGGTCATGATCGCTCCGTGCACATAATCCGAAGCAGCGGAGGCAAGGAACACCACGGCGCCCGTGAGGTCCTCGGGTTCGCCCCAGCGCCCGGCAGGAATTCGAGCCAGGATGGCCGCGGCGCGCCTCTCGTCGTTGCGCAGCGCCTGTGTGTTGTCAGTGTTGATATAACCCGGTGCGATGGCGTTGACGTGAACGCCTCGCCCCGCCCACTCGTTCGCCAGAGCCTTGGTGAGTTGAGCTACTCCACCCTTGCTGGCCGCGTAGCCGGGAACCAGAATCCCACCCTGAAACGCCAGCAGGGAAGCGACGAAGATGATTTTGCCGCGGCCTCGCTCCACCATCCGCTTCCCGATCTCGCGGCTCAGAACAAACTGCGCGTTGAGGTTGACTTCGATCACCTTATCCCAATACTCATCCGGGTGCTCGACGGCGGGCTTTCGCAGGATGATCCCGGCGTTGTTCACCAGAATATCAACTGCCGGACAATCGGCGGCGAGGCTCTCGAGGAATCGGTAAAGTGCCTTGCGATCGCTGAAGTCGCAGCTATAGCCCCGGAAATCGCGGCCCCGCGCCCGGACCTCTCTCTCCACTTGGCTGCCGGCTTTCCCCAGCGAGGTGCTGACCCCAATAAGATCCGCTCCGGCCTCCGCCAGCGCCAGAGCGAGGGCCTTTCCGATTCCGCGCCTGCAGCCCGTCACCAGAGCAATATTCCCATCGAGTTTGAACCGATCGAGAATTTGCATATCTCACTTCTCCCGAATTCACCGCATATGACACAGCGCGGCATAGCCCTAGCCAAAAGCAGATTCTTCGCTACGCTTCGCTCCGCTCAGAATGACATGTCATCCTGAGCGAAGCGAAGGATCTGCTTTTCTCCACGAACTCTGTGCCCTCTGTGGTGAGTCTTTGCTCTTTACCCGTCACTGTACTTCCACCAGTACTTTCATCACCGCGCCGCCCCGCTCCATCTGCTCCAATCCTGACTGCACCTCTTCCAGAGGGTAGGTTTGGGTGATGAGTTGACCCAGCGGCAGCGCGCCTGACGCAGCCAGTCGAATCCCCGCTTCAAAGTCCTGATGCTCGTAAACGCGTGTCCCCCGCAACTGTAATTCGCGCCAGAAAAAGCGGAAGAGGTCGACCTTGGGAGGGTCGGCAAATATCGCCACCACCACGATGCGTCCCCGCGTGCGCGGGAGTTTGGTCATCAATTCGGCGCCTGCTGCTGACCCTGTCACTTCGAAAACCACGTCCGCGCCGGCTCCTTGGGTTTGGTCAATTACATGCTTTGAAAAGTCTTCTTGCCGGGGATCCATCACCTCGAGTCCCAGGCGCTGGAGAAGCTGCAATCGGTAGGAGTTAATCTCTGAGACCAGGACTCGCGCGCCTTGGCTCTTCGCCACCAACGCAACCAGCGTGCCGATGGGTCCACCCCCCAGCACCACCACGTATTCGCCTTCTTCAACCGCGCCCAGGCGCGTGGCGTGGCAGGCTACGGAGACTGGCTCGACCAGCGCGGCAATATGGAACGGCAGGCTTGTGGGAAGATGATGGAGTGTGTGTGCGGGCACGGTCCAATAACTTTGCATCGCCCCCGGGGTGTCGATGCCCATGAATTTCAGATTTTGGCAAATGTGGGTGTGACCCGCCCGGCAAGCCGGGCAATTGTTGCAGGGATCGAGGGGCATCACGGTCACCGCATCGCCCACTGCAAACCCCTCCACCCCGGGCCCCAGGGCGGAGATCGTGCCGCACATCTCATGCCCGATAACCTGGGGCGCGTGAACCCGGTGGTCCATTTTCCCGTGGAAAATGTGCAGATCCGTGCCGCAGATGCCGCAATAGGCCACCTTGATTTGCGCTTGCCCGGGGCCCGGTTCGATGGCTGGCTGCGGACCGCTACTCATGTTCGCATTTCCGACGTAAAATGCAGCTTTCATGTTTCACCTCATCCGCAACGCGCCTTCGAAGCCAGTCCTCGCGCGAGGCAGGCGCCGAAAGGCGGACCGCTCATGAAACCGGAAGGTGGAACTTACGCTTTGATCCTCTATTGTCCCAGAGACAAGCTGGCCCAGATCGGCAAACTCGGCGCGCTCGAACTGCGCCGCGGTTTCTACGTTTACGTAGGCAGCGCGCTGGGACCGGGAGGCGTGCGCGCCCGCGTCGCGCACCACGCGCAGGTATCGCCGCGGCCGCACTGGCACATCGACTACCTGCGGCCTCACATGTTACTCGACCGCGTCGGGTACTCGTACGGCCGGGTTAATCGCGAGCATCGCTGGGCTTGCTTCATTCGTGCGCTGAAGGGAGCTTCCGTCCCCCTCGCGGGTTTCGGCTCCTCGGATTGCCGGTGCCAAGCGCATCTGTTCTACTTCGCGACGCGGCCGTCGCTGAGATGCCTTGCGGACTCTGTCACCTTTCGAGTCTGAATCCGATTTTCAGCGTGACCTGAAATTCCGCCACCGCTCCGTCCACGATCCTTCCCCGCTCCTCCACAACCTGGAACCACTCCATATTCCGGACGGTTTTTGCTGCGTCAGCGACTGCTGCCTTGGTAGCTTCGGCAAAACTTTTGGGTGAGGTTCCAACCAGTTCGGTGATCTTGTATATTCCTGGCATCAATTTCCTCCATTTTGAATTTGCCTCGCGATGCTTATGATTTTAACCTCAAATCGCCTAGGCGAGAGAATGGATTTGTGGCATGGAGCGCGATTGGGCCGTTTGGTTTGCGGGCGCTGCTTGCCGCGTACCGTCCAAGTGCGATTCGTAGCGGCGAGTTTAGCTCGCCAAATGGCGGCGTAAAGCCGCCTCTACTTCAAACCGAGACACTGCCACTGACCGCGGCAGCTTGACAGTTTTCCCAGCCCCTCATAGAATTTTCTAGTTGAAGCTCATGGGAGTCCGAAAAGGTTGCTCATGGACAAGAAGAAAGCCGACTATTACAAAAAGTGCCTCGTCTCCACGCAAGAGGATCTGATGCGGCTGGTGACAAAATCTGAGCGTGACGGTCGTGAAGCGGACGAAGATCCGACTCAAGATGTCGCTGACAAAGCCGCCAACTCGTACACGAAGGAGTTCCTCTTCCACCAGAGCGACGAGAATCGGCGCGTCCTGCAATTAGTCGACGAAGCCTTGGAACGCCTCAAGAACGGCACTTACGGCTTGTGCGTGTCCTGTCAAGGAGAGGTTCAAGTAAAACGCCTGGAAGCGGTTCCCTGGGCCCGGCATTGCATTGAATGCCAGGAAAAGCAGGACCAGGGTTTGCTCTAGGGTCGTAGGGGCGGCCCTCGTGGCCGCCCGGACGGGCAACCACAAGGGTTGCCCCTACGTTCGAAAGCGAGGTCAGCCTTCTCTCTCGCCGGCAACCACAAAGCGCCAACCCCCTCCCTCCTTTCGGAACTGTTCGGCACCCTGTGTGCCGCAGTGTTTCCTACCGATTGTTTGCTCTGCGGCCAGGAACTCGAGCAACCGGGCGGCGCTTCCGTTTGCCCGCTCTGCTGGGAAAGCCTTCAACCGTGGCTAGGCGCTCACTGTCAATGTTGCGGTCTTCCGCTTGCTTCTGAGCAGACGGCGGAACTTCGTGACGCGCTTTGTGCTCCTTGCCGCCAGGGCGAGCAGGATTTCGACATGGCCAGGAGTTATGGGCTCTATACGGGAAACTTGCGCAAGACAATTCTCCATTTGAAGTTCTATGGGCGCGAGCATCTGGCCAAGCGCCTGGGCGGACTATTGCTGCGGCCGTTCGAGGCGCTGACGGAGCATGATTCAGCCCTGGTTGTTCCTGTTCCACTGCACACCTCACGAAGCCGCCAAAGAGGGTTTAACCAGGCTGAACTGCTGGCGCGAGGTCTGGTCCGCAAGATCCGGCGAAAGGAACGGGGACTACAACTGGCTGCGGATTTGCTGATCCGCGTCCGCCCCACGCTTCCTCAAGTTGGACTGAGTCCTAGCGCGCGCCGTGAGAATGTTCGAGGGGTGTTTTCCGTTGCACAGCCCGAACTGGTGCGCAACCGCACGGTCCTGCTGGTTGACGATGTAATGACTACCGGAGCGACTCTTTCGGCTTGCGCCGCTGCACTCAAGCGGGCCGGCGCCGCGCGCGTTCTGGCGCTGTCTTTGGCGCGTGCCACGCCCCAGTTTCCAGATACAGCGGCTAGCGCCTGAAGCCGGGTGCCGAGCGCTACTTTACGGGTGATGGCCGCTGGGCACTAACCACTAGCCACTCGGCACTTCTTTTTAGTAGGATGAAACTTATGTCGGAGGAGAACCACCAACGGGCGCTGCAAGAACCGGTGCTCGTATTGAATGCTACCTACGAGCCCATCAACGTCACTGCCGTCCGCCGCGCGCTGGTCCTTATCCTGAAAGGCGTGGCGACCGCAGAAGAAGACGATGGCAGCTTCATTCATGCCGCGCGGGTCGCAATTCGTATCCCTTCCGTCATCCGGCTGCTGGAATTCAGGCGCATTCCCTACCAGACGCGCGCCCTCTCGAGAAAGAACCTGCTGTTGCGCGACCGCTACACTTGCCAGTTCTGCGGCAGCACCTTGCCCGCACACGAACTTACCTTGGATCACGTGATTCCGCGCTCGCGCGGGGGTCGCACGGATTGGGATAACCTGGTCGCCTGCTGCCACAAGTGCAACAATTTGAAAGGCGACCGGCTTCCCGAAGAGGCGGGGCTGAAACTTCTGAGGCCGCCGCGCCCGTTTACACTGCATACCAGCCGTCAGATCATGCGCATGATGGGCCGCTCCGACGAGCGGTGGCGAAAATACCTGTTCTGCTGATGTGAACCTACCTGAGTCTCGAAGTTCAATACGCCGAAGCGATGCGCTGCTGCTGGCCTTGTGGGTGGCTCTTGCGGTTCTGCCTTATCTCAACACTCTCCACAACTTCTTCGTTTATGACGACATCGCGCAAATTCTGAATAATCCCTACCTTCAAAGCTTCCATCATTTGAAGGATATCTTCACTACACCCGTGTGGTCGTTCCTTGGCGGAAATTATCCTCGCAACTACTACCGCCCCTTGATGTCGTTCGGATATCTGCTCTGTTACCAGTTTCTTGGTCCCGTTCCCTGGTCATTTCACCTGGTGAACATTGTTCTGAACGCGCTGGTGGCCCTCGTGTTGTTTTTTGTGACCTGGCGCATGTTCGATGACCGACTGCCGGCATACATCGCCTCGGGCTTGTTCGCCATTCATCCGATCCACTCGGAATCAGTGGCCTGGATCGCCGCCGTGACAGATCTGGAACTGGCCTTCTTCTTTCTGCTGACGTTCTGGTTTTTCTTGGGACTTTCAAAGTGGCGCGGCCGAAAACTGATTCTCGGTCACTTGTCTATGGCCGCGAGTTTTGCTCTGGCTTTGCTGGCCAAGGAACCCGCAGTCACTCTGCCGGTGCTGGCCACGCTTTTCGAACACGCCTGCCGTGAGGATCGTCATGCGACCAGCACCCCGACGAAGCTGGGGCGTTACGGCCCGCTATGGTTCCTGGCGCTGGGGTATTTGGCTTTCCGAATCCACTTTGTGGGCGGCATGGCCGGCAGGTCCCAGTTTCCCAGCATGGGGCCGGACGTGGTTTTCTTCTCCGCCCTGCAACTGGCCGGGCAGTACGTCTGGAAGTTCCTCTGGCCCGGCACGCTTTGCGCTTTCTATGCCTTTCACATGAGTACGAGTTTTTCCGATCCGCGCGTCATCACAGGCGCCGTGGCGTTGGCCGCGTTGACGTTGTTGATGGTACTCTGCTGGAAGCGCGCGCGCCTGGTGAGCTTCGGGCTGATCTTTTTCCTCCTTAACCTGGCTCCAGTTTTGTACTCGCCCTGGATGGCCGCCAACATTTTCACTGAGCGCTACCTCTATTTGCCTTCGGCGGGACTCTGCTGGGGCCTGGGTTGGGCGGGTGCTAAGTTGTGGAGAGAAATGGCATGCGGCGGCTTTGCGGACCACCCGTCTTGGCGTCCTCGAGTCTGGCGGCCCGTCGCCATCATTTCCGCACTCATCATTGTGTTCCTCTGCACGTTGCGTATCGTGCGGCGAAATCGTGATTGGCACGACAACGAGAGGTTCTACAAAGCTACCATCGCTACACAACCTGATGCTTACATCATGCGCCTGAATCTCGCTGGGATCTATCTCGACCGGGACGATCTTGACAATGCGGAGCGGGAGTTAGTCGCGGCGGACAAGCTTGCGCCGGATTATCCCCTGATCCTGAATAATCTCGCCTTGCTCAATATGAAACGCAAGCGCTACGACGAGGCGCAGGGTTACCTGATTCGCTCCCTCTTAAAGGACTCCAAAGAGCCTCAGCCCCACTTGTACCTGGGGGAACTGTACACTCAGATCGGCCAAACGGCTTATGCAGAAAAGGAATTCCGAACGGCGGTGATGCTTTCCCCGTTGAGTTTGCGCGCCCACCTCCGGTTAGCTGACTTCTATTTCGATCATGGAAGACTTGCGGAGGCTGAAAAGGAATACCAGGAATCCCTTCGCGTGACCAGGACGCCTCGTGGCTATTGGGGGGTTGGGCTGGTGTCCTGGCGTGAAGGGAGGTACGCGGAAGCCGAGAGCGCCTTTCGGCAAGCCGAGGCGCTCGACCCCTATTCCGGTCGCGCTCATATTATGTTGGGTTTGCTTTATACGGATACCAAAAGGGATCGTGAGGCCCTCGAAGAATTGCAGACCGGTTTGAAAAGCGAGCCCGACAACCGGCAAGCCCTGGAAGCGCTGAAAAAACTCCAAAGCGAGGATTCTTCGCGTGGCGGCTCAAACCCCAGCCCGGCTCGTTGATGAACCTTTGGCCCTGATCCTATCCGGGTCATAATTGGATTGCTGGTTGGCGGGGAGAATGCTACCCTCAAAACATGGCATTCGGGCCAGACATTATCGTTACAGACCCTGAGGGTTCGGAAATTACCTTGGTCGTAGAGGCAAAGACGAGCCTGCATGATCTGGACAGCGTAGAACTACAACTGAAAAGGTATATGTCCGGGACGCTCTGCCCGGTTGGCTTGATTGTCACGCCTGAGCAACTCAGATTGTACCGGAATCAGTACGTATCGTCGCCCGAGGATTCGATAGAGCTCGTGGGCGCGTTCGATGTTCGCGATGTTCTCCATTACCGGCGCTCCGGTGGCGGCCGCGAGGACGGGTTCGAGTTTGAGGGATTTGTGCAGGCGTGGCTTGAAGGATTAGGCTCGGAAGCAGGTTTGCAAGGGTTGCCTGCTGAACTCAGGCGTGCTGCCCAGTGGTATATTTTCCCGGCGGTTTCGGAAGGTAATGTCCAAGCGGCCCACCCACGGCATCCCGCCTCTGCTAGCTGGACTTAGGCGACACCCCGCACTTCAAAAAGTTGAAGCCCCGGCCGCGTATCGAGCGCTTAACAGATGAAGCATGTCTTCGTGGAGACGAATTGGGTGGTCGAGTACGGAGCGCCTGCGCATTTGCGGCCATCCACGGCCTTGACCTTGGTGCATCGAGCTGCGGCTGGAGACCTCCGCTTATATATACCCTCTATCTGCCTCACCGAGGCCCGGCATCCGATCCGAAAAAACTTCAATCCGCGCTCGCCGTCCAAGTCTGTCCGGAGATACCTAAGCTGGGCTTCAACGGAGGGAATCTTGGACGCAGCGGATTCCGAAACTGTTAGGCACCTACTCGACAAGTATGAAACCACGGTCGGGGCGGAGTTGGACCGCCTTGAGGAACGCCTCGCTTTGTTGCGGAACCACCCTGGAATTGAAGTCTTTCCTCTCAGCGATGAGATGCTGGCTCGGGCTGTGGAGCTTTCAATCGAAAACCTGGACTTGGAACCGTTCGATCAGGCCATACTTGCGGCAGTGCTTGTGCGCGCCCGGGCATTGCGTGATTTGGGTGCTGATGATATCGCCTTGTGTGAACTCGACGGCCATCTTCGGCCTTGGGACAAGATCGGTGGCATTAAACAACCGCTGGCGGCACTGTACGAGGCTGCCGGAGTTCGGGTATATGCTGACTTCGCAATGGAAAGTCCCTCAAAGGGGGGGCTTCCCTGATCGGTGATTGAAGGGGTTCGTCTCAGCTCCAGATCCGGTCCCAGGAGCGTTCCTTGTCCCACTCCGTGGTAGGCTCAAAATAGCCCGTACCGGGTTTCAGGTTCTTCCTCACCAAGTCTTCGTTGAGCGTCACTCCCAGCCCGGGTGTCTCAGGAACAGTGATATAGCCTTTATTGATGACGGGTTTCTCGATGCCTTCCACCAGGTCCTGCCACCAAGGCACATCCAGAGAGTGATTTTCGAGCGCGAGAAAATTCTCCGTGGCGGCGGCGCAGTGAACGCTTGCCATGCAGCCGATCGGCAGGCCGGCGTAGTGCATCGCCATGGGAACGCCGTGCTCCATAGCCGCGTCGCCGATCTTGTGCGTCTCGAGAATTCCACCCGAGGTGGCAAGATCGGGATGAATCTTGCCGACGGCATGACGTTCGCACAGCTTGATGAAGTCTTCCTTCAAGTAAATGTCTTCGCCGGTGAGGGTCGGTGTGGGGCTTTCCTCCGTGATGCGTTGCCACAGATCCGTGTACTGCCAGGGAATCAAGTCCTCCATCCAGGAGAGATTGTATTTCTCGTAAGCCTTTCCCAGCCGGATGCAGGATTTCACTCCGATATGGCCGAGGTGATCCATGGAGAGCGGGATTTCCATGCCCACCGCTTCGCGAATCGCCGCCACGTATTCGCAGAGCAGGTCGATCCCCTTGTCCGTCACCTCGCTCGCCACGAACGGGTGCGGGAGAAATCTCTCTTCCCAACTGCTCAGTCCCGATGGCCGGGTCACAGTGCCCGGAGTGTCTTGCACCATGTCGATTCCCAAATCCATCTTCAGCCAGGTCAGGCCCATTTCTTCTTTGCGGATTTTCATGTTCCGGGCGTAAACCTTGGGATCCTTCGACTCCGTGGTGTCGGCATAGATGCGAATCCGGTCGCGGAATTTGCCGCCCAACATCTGGTAAACAGGCGCCCCATACACTTTTCCAGCGATATCCCAGAGCGCCATTTCGATGGAAACCACGCCTCCTGCTTGCCGGGCATGCCCGCCAAATTGCTTGATCTTGCGGAAGAGGAAGTCGATGCGAAGGGGGTTCTCACCCAGAATGCGGCTTTTCAACATCAGCGCATAAGTGGCGCTGGCGCCGTCCCGAACCTCCCCAAGTCCGTAAACGCCTTGATTGGTGTCGATCCGTACGATCGTGCAGGGACTCGGCCCGGGTTTTACTACTGTCGCCACCCGCAGATCGGTGATCTTGAGAGTCGAAGGGCTCGAGTTCGTGTTGACGTTCTTCACCTCCGCCTCGGCTCCGGCATCGCTTCCCACCAGCGCCCCCCCCAACATTGCGGCCGAGGTTTTCAAGACTTCTCGCCGGCCGAGCGTCGTATCGTTGTGGCTGGACATCTCTTGGTCTCCTATTCAGGCAAAACCAAAGATAGTTCAAATGGCAAATGGCAAAGGTCAAATGGCGAATGGTTTGCGATTGTACAGATGGCGAATTACCGAGCAATCCGATACTGCTAAGAGAGTTCGAATTCGCTTGACCCCTCACCCGGCTCCGTCCGCTGACGGACTGATGAAAGCGCCAGTGCGGTCCACCCTCTCCTCCAAGGGGGCGAGGGTTACGACCAGATCGCCGACCTGCCGATCTGCCCACCTGCCGACCTGCCCATCTGCTTACTCTTCCTTCCTCCGCACCTTCGACCCCTTCGAAGCGCAGTATTGATTGAACTCTTCGTTCATCTGGTGCGTCCACTTGCCGTCAATTTGCCCAGGAGTGTATTTCTGTTGCCGCAGCATCAAGTGGCCCCACTCGTCAACCATGTGAATCTGTTCGGCGTGGTCGGCCACTTCCTCGCACAATTGCGGAGGCACGAAGGTAACTCCCTCGACATCCGTCACCGCCACATCGCCGGGCATCACCGTTGCTTGTCCGATGCGGATAGGAACGTTGATGCCCATCAGCATCACATTGCGCAGAGCAGACGGATCCACGTCCCGCGTGTAGACGCGAAAGCCCTCGATCTCGCTTATCCCTGTCTCGTCGCGAACCGCCCCATCTACAATCAGGCCCGTGTGGCTTTTGGTATAAATCGAGGTTCCGAGATTGTCGCCGATGAGTGTGCCGTCCTTGATCTTTCCGAATAAATCAGCAACCAGGATGTCGCCCGGCTGGAGGATGTCAATGATCCAGGAATTCTGCGCGCCCACTCGATGCTCCGCCTTGCCGTGCTCGGCGATCACGGCGTTCACGTCCGGCCTGACCGGCATAAACACGGCGGTGACCACCCTCGCCGCCAGGCGCGGGCCCGGGTTGATGATGTGCCAATGGCCCTCGAATTGGTTAATGAACCCGTGCCCCATGAGCACGCCCCAGGCTTCTTCCGCATCCACGGTCGCCATGCGTTTCAACAGCTCGTCAGACACCTTCGGGCGCCCGTCTTCGAAACGCTCGCCTTTCCATTCCCTTGTCAACTCGATGCGCTGCTCCTTGCTGAACATCCCAATCTGCGCCCACCCGCACACACTGAATCCCAGGCTGACTAGAATTAGTGCCAGTATGATGATTTGCTTCCTCATGCGTTCGCCTCCTTAATCGAATCAGCAGAGTATAGCAGGGAATGAGTGTGTAGGGGCGACCCTTGTGGTCGCCTTCCAATCCAGTGTAGTGGCGCGTATCTTGCAGGTTATCGGGGAGTGTTGCACTTGCGTTGGCGGGAGCCGTCAAATGAGCAAAGGAGGCACAAATACCCGCCCACGCCATTTCCCATGCGTTCTCAGTGCCTCCGTGTCTCTGTGGTGAAGCACCCGTTATTTCGTGCGCTTCGCGGTCCATTCCCGGTCGAAGCGTTCGCTATGAGCGGTTCCCTTCATGGCATCCCCGTCAACCGTAGCAGCGTACTCGATGACGAACGTTCCGTTGTCTGTCTCACGTTTAATGGTGAAGGCGACTTTGTTGCCGGTGACCGTGCCCTCGAAGTTAGCATCGCCACGCGGACTGGTGAGGGTGCCGGTGATCTTGCCGCCGTCTTGCTGAATGGTCAGGGTCTGGGTCATGGGGCCGTTGCGCCCCTCGGACGACACTTCCCAAGTTCCGGCGACCTTCGCGGGCTCGTCGGCTGCGACCGCGACCCCGCAGATCAGCAACAAGCCGCATGTCAATGCTAATGCCAAGAAACAGGCAATTCTCTTCATAGAAGACTCTCCTTTGATTGAGTGTGGTGCAATCAAGTCCCTAGACGCCTCTGGGCATGAAGCGGTTACAGGCTAGGTCGTTTCTTTTCTGCCTACCTTGGCACTCTTGACCTTAAAGAACACCCACGCCGCCGGGATCCTCGAGGGGATACTGGTTCGCAATGCCGGGGGATTAGGGACAAGTGGTCCCGGAACGCGAAACAGTGGCCAGTGACGTGCTCACACCTAGGATTTCAGGCGTCAAAAGACCTGACGCCGGGCCGAGATGATGAAAAAGGAAACAATCAGTTCGGAACCGGCGACATTATTGTCCCAGTCCCCGGCGGGGATTTTTCAGCAGGCCTGGGACGCTGCGCAGGGAGAGGGTCAAAAGCGACAGCGACAAACTGTGCCGCGGACAATGTGTCGCAGGTGGCCCTCTTCTCGCGCACGCTAGCGTCTCATTTAGCCCTGCGTTAGGTCTCTTCGCGAAGGGAGCAGGCACCGTTGAGTGTCGCGTCTGTTGTCTCTGATTCTGCACAAGTTATTCCCCAGGTTGAATCATTAGCTCACACCCGGATTCGGGACTGCTATCAATGCGGGAAGTGTACGGCGGGGTGCCCGATGGCCGCCACGATGGATGCGGGGCCCACCCGCCTTATCCGGTTGCTACAACTCGGCCAGACGGAAAAAGCTCTCCGCGCGCAAGGCATGTGGCAGTGTGTTTCCTGCCAGACCTGTTCCACGCGCTGCCCGAAGTCTGTGGATTGCGCGGGAATAATGGACGCGTTGCGGCAACTGTCTTTCGAGCGCGGCGTGACGACACCCGAGCAGCAGCGGACAGTGCTTTTCCAGAAGGCATTTCTAGCCAATATCCGGCGCAACGGCCGCCTGAACGAGTTGGAGTTAATTGGGGAGTTCAAACTAACCACTTTCCTCAGCGGGCGGAGCGTCGCGTTTCTCCTTAAAGACGCGACCTTGGCTCCGGAATTGATGAAGCGCAAGAAGTTCCATCTGGTGGGCGAGAAGGCCCACGACCGGGCCGTGGTGGCCCGCATATTTGCGCGTTGCATGGAAAACTCACGCTTATGAATCTGGCTTACTATCCCGGCTGCGCTTTGCACGGCTCTTCGAACGATTACGAGCAATCGCTTCGGGCTTGCCTGGGGGCCCTGGACGTCCAGCTAAAAGAACTCGACGACTGGATTTGCTGTGGTGCCACCGCCGCGCACTCGCTGAACCAGAAACTCGCCGTGGCGCTACCCGCGCGCAATCTGGCCCTGGCTGAGAGCAAAGGGTTCCATGAGATGCTGGCGCCCTGCCCGATGTGCTCGATGCAACTGCTCAAGGCGCGCAAAGAGCTGGCGGAAAGCGAGGCGCTTCGCCGTAGTATCTCGGAGATCGTGGAACTCGAAGTGCGCGGCGAAGCAAAAGTGCTGAACCTGATCCAGCTCTTTGAGGCGATTGGCTTGGACCGGCTCAAAGCGGCGGTGAAGGTTCCGCTGAGTTCGCTGAATGCAGCCTGCTATTACGGCTGCCTGCTGACGCGGCCGCCCGAGGTTGTCGAGTTCGACGACTTCGAGCAGCCCCGCTCGATGGAGAAGATCCTGGAGTCGCTGGGCGGCAAGACGGTGGATTGGAACTACCGCACTGAGTGTTGCGGGGCCGGGATGACCATGGCCAACGAGCAGACGGTGCTCGATCTTTCGCACAAGATTCTGACCAATGCCAAGCAGCACGGAGCCAACTGCCTGGTGGTGGCTTGCCCCATGTGCCACGTTAACCTGGACATGAAGCAGCCCAACATCGAGCAGCGCTACGGCGTGAAGCATGCGATGCCGATCTACTACCTGTCCGACGTAGTGGGGTTGGCGTTGGGATTCGAGCCCGAGAGATTGGGTGTCAACCGGCATTTCGTTCCCGGAGTTGCTCGTAGCGCTGACCTTCAAGTCAGCAAGCCGGCTGCCGGCCCAAAGGCTGCCGCCCCAGCGAAAGATGCCGGCACAAAAGCCGGTGCGACGGCCAAATCGTAGGTTTTCTGTAGCGCTGACCTTCAGGTCAGCATGTCCCGAAGAGGTAGGAGAGCATGTCCCGAATTGGGGTCTTCATTTGCTGGTGTGGCGAAAACATCGCCCGCACGGTGGACGTGGATGAGGTCACCAGGCAGGTGGCGGAATTTCCCGGTGTGCGTTGCGCGGTGAACTACAAGTACATGTGCTCGGACCCGGGGCAAGCGATCGTGCGCGATAAGATTGTCTCCGAGCGCCTGGACTCCGTGGTGGTGGCTTCCTGCTCTCCGCACATGCACCTGCGCACTTTCCGCAGCGCCGCATCGCTCGCCGGCTTGAATCCTTACCGCGTCGAAATGGCCAACATCCGCGAACACTGCTCCTGGGTTCATCCGAACCGCGCCCAGGCCACGGCCAAAGCGGCGCAATTGATCCGTCTGTCGGTGGAGAAGGCGCGGCGGGACCACGAACTCGTGCCGATTCGCGTCCCGGTGACACGCCGTGCCTTGGTGATCGGCGGCGGCGTGGCAGGAATTCAGGCGGCGCTGGACATCGCGAATTCCGGCTATGAAGTGGTGATGGTGGAACGGGAGCCCTCGATCGGCGGTAAGATGGCGGGTCTCTCCGAGACGTTCCCCACCCTCGACTGCTCGCAGTGCATCCTGACGCCGCGCATGGTGGAAGTGGGGCAGCACCCCAAGATCAAGCTCTACAGCTACTCGGAAGTGGAAACGGTGAGCGGTTACGTGGGCAACTTCAACGTCACCATCCGCCAGAAGGCGCGCTACGTTGACATCAAGAAGTGCACCGGCTGCGGCGAATGCTGGAACGTATGCCCCTTGAAGCGCAACCCCAGCGAATTCGATTACGCCATGGGGATGCGCCCTGCCATTTACGTTCCGTTCCCGCAGGCCGTGCCTGCGCGCCCGGTGATTGACGCGAAGGTCTGCGCCAAGATCATCCGCAACGGCTGCGGGCTGTGTCTGAAGAAGTGCAAGGCCGAGGCGATCAATTTCAAGGATCAGGACAAGCTGGTTGAAGAAAAGGTCGGGGCCGTAGTGATCGCCACGGGTTATAAGCTGTACAACATTGGCAAATTCCAGGACCGGCCGAAGCTCGAGGGCTACGGCGAGTACGGCTACGGCAAGTATAAGAACGTGATCGACTCGTTGCAGTTCGAGCGGCTGCTCTCCGCATCCGGTCCCACCGTGGGCGAGCTCAAGCGGCCTTCGGACGGCGCGCAGCCCAAGTCCGTGGTTTTCCTCTGCTGCGTGGGTTCGCGTGACAATGCCAAGGGCCTGCCCTACTGCTCGAAGATCTGCTGCATGTACACCGCCAAGCACGCCATGCTCTATAAGCACAAGGTGCACGACGGGCAAGCCCACGTCTTTTACATGGACATCCGGGCGGGCGGCAAGGGTTACGAGGAATTTGTGCGCCGGGCCATCGAGCAGGACGGCGCGCAGTATTACCGCGGGCGCGTCTCGAAGATCACAGAGGAAAACGGAAAGCTGATTGTGCGGGGCACGGACACGCTGGCGGGCGAACCCGTAACCATCGAGGCGGACATGGTGGTTCTGGCCAATGCCATGCGCCCCGCCGACGGGGTCGAGCAACTGGCCCAAAAGTTCAACGTCGGCTACGACGAATACGGCTTCCTCCTCGAATCGCACCCCAAGCTTCGTCCCGTCGAAACTGCCTCGGCGGGCGTTTACATTTGCGGCGCCTGCCAGGCCCCCAAAGATATTCCCGAATCGGTCGCGCAGGCTTCCGCGGCGGCCAGTAAGGTGCTGATCACGTTTTCCGCCAGCGAGCTGACGCGCGAGCCGGAAATTGCGAAAGTGAACGAGGACACCTGCGCGGCCTGCTTCACCTGCCTGCACGCGTGTCCGTACCACGCCATCGAGCAGGCGGAAGTCCGCACGCCGCGCGGCGTTTTCATCAAACGCACTGCGCGGGTGAATCCGGGGCTGTGCATGGGTTGCGGTACGTGTGTGGCCGTTTGCCCCTCGAAGAGCGCTGACCTCGAGGGCTTTACCGAGCAGCAAATCTATTCCATGGTCGAAAGCCTGGTATGAGCGAAAACCATGTAGCGCCGGCCTCCGGCCGGCCGGTCGAGTTCGAGCCGAAAATCGTCGCCTTCGTTTGCAATTGGTGCACCTACCTGGGAGCCGACCTGGCGGGGACCACCCGCCTCGAGTATCCGCCCAACGTGCGCATCGTCCGGCTGCCGTGCACCGGCCGGATCGACTTTAACTTCATCGTTAAGGCGTTCGAGATCGGTGCGGACTCGGTACTCGTCTCAGGCTGCCACCCCGGCGATTGCCATTACACCTCGGGCAACTACCACGCCCGCCGCCGCTGGATTCTCTTCCGCGAACTCCTCCGGGCGTTGGGTTTTGATATGGAGAGGATTCACTTTACCTGGATTTCGGCCGCGGAAGGCCACAAGTGGCAGGAGGTCGTGAAAGAGATCACCGAGAAAACCCGTCAAAAGGGACCTTACAAGGCACTCTACCAGCGCAACGGCGAGGTGGCTTCTCAGGTGACGCCGCGTCCGTCGACTATCCCGGCCGTTACTCCTGAACCGCTGCGGGCCGGGGCTTCCGAGCCATCTTCAGCGGCTGAGCAGGCGTTGCGCGACACGTGCCGCCGCCTGCTGGCCGAGGGCAAGGTGAAAGTGGTGATTGGCTACGGAAAGCGCGGCCCGGTGTTCATCACCAAGCCCGAGGACGTCGATAAACTGGTCTGGAATAACCAGTGCTTGGCAAACCTCACAGTCTATCTGAAGCGCAAGGAGATTAAAGCACTGGGCCGGCCGGCGATTGTGGTGAAAGGCTGCGACGAACGCGCCCTAGTGGTGCTCGAGAAGGAATCGCAGCTTGAGCGCAAGGACATCCATGTCATCGGCATGGCTTGCCAAGGTCTGGGCGAGCCAAAGTGCGAGGCCTGCGAAGTTCACCTGCCGCGTTTCGCGGACGAAGTGATTGGCGAAACGGACAAGCACGCCCCGCAGACGACCGAAAGGTGGAAAGCGTTGGAGTCCCTGGTGGCGCTGCCTGCGGCCCACCGCATGTCTTATTGGGCGACGGAATTCGAGCGTTGCGTGAAGTGCTACGCCTGCCGGCAAGTCTGCCCGATGTGCTACTGCGAGCGCTGCCTGGTGGACAAGAACCGGCCCACCGAGATCGAGCCTTCGGCGACCGACAAGGGCAATTTCGCCTGGCACATATTGCGCGCCTTTCACCTTGCCGGGCGTTGCATCGGATGCGACGAATGCACGCGGGCGTGTCCGGCCGGGATTGACTTGCGCCTGCTCAACCTTTCTCTCGCGAAAGCCGCCGAGGAGCACTTTGCTTACTGCGCCGGCATGGACCCCAAGGCCGAACCCTTGATCGGCGCTTACTCGCTTCAGGACAAGGAGAACTTTATCCGGTGAGCGCAACTATCTCCCAATCGGCGTTGCGAGAACTAGCGGCAGGCTGGATTGCGCAGGGCAAGCGTGTTGTCGGCCCGCGTCTCATCGCGTCCCCCATTGAACCGGCACGCGACGGCCGCGTGCTCTACGCCGCTCTCCAATCTTCCGACCAGTTGGCGCTGGAAGGCTTTATTCACCCTGCCAACTCGATGAAAGAATTCCTCTTCCCCAAGCACGAAGAGCTTTACGGATACCGGATTACGGGGAAGGGAATTGAGCTCAACGAAGTCGAGCCGCTGCGGGCGGAACAGGTGCTGATTGCCGGTCGGCCCTGCGACGCGGCCGCACTTCCCATTCTGGACCACGTTTTCAATTGGGATTATAAGGACGACCTGTATAACACCCAGCGGCAGTTAACCACTGTGGTGACGCTGGCCTGCGCGGCGCATGATGAAGCGTGCTTCTGCACCTCGGTGGGCCTCGCGCCCGATGCGGAGTGTGGTTCGGACGCCATGCTCTTCGACTTGGGCGATGGCGAGTACGAAGTCCGCTGCCTGACGGAGAAAGGCAAGGCACTGTTCGACGGCAAGCTCGAAGCCTCGGAGCGCGTGGCCAGCTTGCCGTCCGGGCCTGAGAAGCGCTTCGACGCGGTCGAGGTGCGGGCCTTCGTAAAAGACAATTTCGATAGCCCCTTCTGGCCGGCGCAGACCCTGGCCTGCCTGGGTTGCGGCGCTTGCGCATACACCTGCCCCACCTGCCACTGTTTCGATATCGTGGACGAGGGCAATATCGAGCGCGGAGTGCGCGCCCGGAACTGGGATTCGTGCCAGTTCAGCATGTTCACACTCCACGCTTCCGGCCATAATCCGCGCCCCAACCAGCCCGCGCGGCAGCGCCAGCGCATCGATCACAAGTTCCGCATCTATCCGGAGAAGTTTGGCGAAATCCTCTGCACGGGCTGCGGAAACTGCACGCGCAACTGCCCGGAAGGGATCGGCGTGCTGAGTGTACTGACTGCTTTGTAGCGCCAAAGGCGCTTTGGAGTGCGGCAGCTTGCTGCCGCTTTCCGTCAGGCCAGCGTGCTGGCCGGCCGAGAATTGCTGATTTCGACTTTTGGGGCGCGAGCAAGCTCGCGCTCAAGAGAGCGGCGCAAGCCGCCGCACTCCAAAATCGACCATGCATAACATCTACCAGCCCGACCTCATGAAGGTCATCGAGACGCGCCGGCAGACGCCGGATGTGAAATCTGTCAAACTCCGCTTCCTCGACGAAGTCAAGGCCAAGGAGTTCTCGTTCCACGTCGGCCAGTTCGGCATCTTTTCCGTGTTCGGCTACGGGGAATCCACCTTCAACATCTGCTCGAGTTCGAACTGGAAGGACTACATCGAGTTCTGCTTCCGCAAGGTGGGGTGCGTCACGGAGGCGCTGTGGAGCATCGAGGAAGGCGACGTCATCGGCTTCCGCGGACCATACGGCAATGCATACCCGATGGACGATGGGTGGAAAGGCAAGAATCTGATTTTCCTGGGCGGCGGCATCGCTATGCCCCCCGTGCGTTGCGCCGTTTGGTATGCGCTCGAGAACCGCGCGGATTTCGGAAACATCACGATTGTCTACGGCGCGCGTACCGTTGCTGATTTGGTTTACGTCGACGAACTGGACGAGTGGGCCAAGCACCCCAACGTGCGCGTGGTGCGCTGCGTCGATCCCGGCGGCCAGACGCCTGACTGGACGGGCGAGATCGGGTTTGTGCCCACCGTCTTCGAGCGCGCCGGCGTGCCTGCCGAAAACTCTGTCGCCCTCGTCATCGGCCCGCCCATTATGATCAAGAACACCCTTCCCGTTCTCTACCGGATGGGCATCAAGCCCAGCGTCGTCTACACCAGCCTCGAGAACCGTATGAAGTGCGGAGTAGGGAAGTGCGGCCGCTGCAACGTCGGATCGTTCTACGTCTGCAAAGAAGGCCCCATCCTCACCATGGACCAACTCGAACGCCTGCCGGCGGATTACTGAGAACCGGCGTAGCGGTGTAGCGCCAGACCGGCTTTCAAGGGTCTGCAACTTTTCGGGTTTCAGGTTTCATTCGCTATTGACCCAATCCGTCAAGAACTGACCAAAGGGAGGAAGGAAACCATGAACACATGCCTCAGTTCGGTTCTTTTCACCGCCGACTTTTCAGGTGACAGCAATCTGACCCGAAGGGCCTATGGTCTGACCAACGCGAAGGAGGCGGGCTTTGATGAGGGCTGGCTCCAGAGGGCGACTGCCGAGAATTGCGAATTGGTACTTGCCCCGTGCCGTGCGGCAGGTCTTATCGACGAAGAGGAACGGTGGGCGTTCTGGGGACGCGAGGTACACGTTGAACCCGCGGGAGATATTGACGTGCTGCTCGTCTCTGAGGAGGGGCGGTTGGCCATTGTTGAGACGAAGCTTTCCTATAACCGGGAAGCTCGCCGAGAGGTAGTGGCACAGGTGCTGGAGTATGCTATCCATCTTCCATCCAGTTCCCTCTCCAACTTGCCGCCGGTCCCCAAGGTACATGACGACCGGCCTCGTGCCGAGGAAGTCGAGAGAAAGCTGCAAGAGGGTGATTACCTGCTCATCATCGCAGGCGACCAACTCGATTCGCGGGCTGTCAAGCTCAGCGAGGTGGTTCTAGGTAAGCACTTGGTCCGCCCTTGGGACTTGGCACTTGTAGAGGTCGCGGTGTTCCAGCCGCAGGCTGAATCGGGGCACGACCTGCTTGTCCCCCATCTACGTGGCATGCTGGTAGCTGACCGACGACAGGTCGTCACAGTCAAGGTCGAACGCGAGAATACCCGACTCACCGTGGAGAACTTCGCGCCCGTAGCCATCGGCGGGACTTCCAAATGGACCGAAGAGCGGTTCTTTGCCACTGTCGAGCATGCGCCGGCCGAACTCCGCGATTTCACGGGAAAGCTTCAAGCGCTGCGCAAGGAGTATCCCGAACTTACTTTTGAGTTCGGCGCGGCTATGGACGGTAGCCTGCTTCTGAAGAAGAACGGCGCTACGCTCCTAACGTTCTTTCTCGCCAACGAGGGAGAGTTCTCATTCAGTAGTAGGAATTACAAGGGCGAGGACAACTCCGTCAGGGCGTTCGGCAGAAAGTGGGGATTGCACTATCGGAAAGGCCTGGAGAAGCTACTCACTCGTTCGAAGGGGAGCGGTACTTACTTTTGGGCCTCCTTTGCAGCGGAAACGGCGGAAAGTGTTTTGCGCCTCCTAAGGGAAGCACTGGACGGCTCGCGTTCCGGCCAGAGGCCCGCGGAGACTGCGTCGGCCGACTGAGGTTGAACGTAGTGTACAATAGACTTCATGGCGTCACTAGGAACAACGGTTATTGCCCCCTTGATGTTTTGGGAAGATGGGTCTATTCGCATTGGAAGCTCGCGCGTGACACTCGACACCATTGTGCATGAGTTCAGGACCGGGGCGACCGCCGAGCAGATCCAGGACGATTTCCCCACGCTCGGCCTGCGTGAGATTTACGGCGCAATCGCTTACTATCTCGAGCACGAGGAGCAGGTCGAAGCGTATTTACTGAAGCGCGACCAGGAAGCCGACCAGATTCGTCGTGAAATCGAAGACCGGCCCAGGGCTGACGCGCTCCGCCGACGGATCCGTGAACGATACGCTCGGTTGAAGGCTAGGCCATAGGCTCCGGTTGCCGATGCCGTCTGTGAGTGCAGTAGGGCGGAAGATCCTGAAAAGTTAGTGCTGTTTTTTCAAGGTGCTCTGCGAGGCAGTCAATTTCTCGTCCCAGTTGCTGCCGAGGTTTCCGAACGTCGCTCGAGAGTCTTCCACCATTTCCCGAGAGGTCCAGTTGCAGCCCGCCGCCGGAAATATTCGATTTCGTCTTCGGGCGAAAGGCTCTTGATCTCCTCATAAATCTCGGCCTGGACTTTTCGCTTGAATCCGACACAGTCGAAACTCTTTTCAGGCTTGGGTCGCTTCATCGAGGCGCACCTCCTGCGGCGAAACAATAGACAGCAGGCCGAAACCCGCCTGAAGATTTACTTGATTGTAAGCTCGCATTTTATCAATCCGCACGATGTGTTTGAAGTTCCAGGAAACAATGGCGTCCGCGCGGGCCACGGTGGCAGCGGCTACATGGGTAGCATCGTCCGTTGATTGGCGATCGAGAATTCCTGCCGTCAGGTAGGCCTCGCGCAATTCAATTACGTCGCGCGTTAAACTCACTTGCACCACAGACTCAGCTGGTAGTGATCTTAACAATTCCCGCACCTGGGCCGGTGCGGTTGCCAACTCCCGCACTACCACCTCGCTCACCAGCAGCGTGACGCTTCCGGCACGCACCAGATCGAAGAAGCGTTCCGATTCAGCAGCGAACTCGACGTCGAAGCACCCGCCGAACGCGGACGTGTCTGCGTACACCCGGAGTGGTTTCATTCTGACCCCGCATTGCTTGCCAATTGTAGCACTTTCACTGTCCACGGGTGTAGCGTTGACGCGACGATGTCGCGGCAAAATGATAATGTCCGGTTTCAGCAAAGTAGAAATGTCCTGTTGAACTCCGTCAAACTCGACGGATGGAAAAACAGGAGATGCTGATGTTGAGTGGGAAAGAGCGGGAC
>JBEKMN010000036.1:0-75454 GCA_050008495.1 Terriglobia bacterium
AATTATCAGCGGCTCACCCAGCGCCTGGAGGGTAAGCCCGAAGAGCGCATTCTCTCTTACCTGATGCTGCGCTCGCTCAAGCAGGCACGATACTCGGAAGAAAACGTCGGCCATTTCGCCCTGGCCGCTCCCACCTATACCCATTTCACCTCACCCATTCGGCGCTATCCGGATTTGATCGTGCACCGGATTTTGAAGGCGGCGCTGGCGCAGGAGGGTGGCAGCGTTCGTAAGATCAGGGAACAGGGAATAGGGAACAGGGAACAGGCGAGAGGGAATAGGGAACTGGGAACGGGGACCGGAGTACGGCGGGCGCCAACAGCACAACTGCTCGGCGCGGCCTTTGTCGCTCAAGAAGAGCTGCACGCCCTGGGGCTCGAAACTTCCGCATCGGAGCGCCGCGCCGCCGATGCCGAGCGGGAACTGATCGAATGGAAGAAGGTTTTGTTTATGGCGCAGCACGTGGGTGATGAGTTCGAGGCGCTGATCATCAACCTGATCAAACACGGGTTCTTCGTGGAGCTGACCGACCTGTTCGTGGAGGGCTTTGTCCCGCTCTCCAGCCTCGAAGACGACTATTACGTTTACCGCGAACGTCAGCGCGCCATCATTGGCCAACGCACGAAGCGTGTCTTCCGCCTGGGGGAACGAATCCGCGTCTGTTTGGTGCGCATCGACCGGTCGGAGAATAAGCTGGAGTTTTCCGTGGCGGACTCGTAGGGGGGCGGCTTGCCGTCCCCTGATTGCCGAGCTCTGGCCTTGCCGATCCTTCCGCCCCGCACCCCCCCCCTCACCCGTCCCGCCCCGGCTGAAGAAAACGCCGGCTGCGGGCCACCCTCTCCCCCAAGGGGGCGAGGGATTTATCCATTCAAAGTTTTCTCCCCAAATTGCCGTCTGCCGGGTATGATTCCTCTTTGCGCATTCGAAATCGAAAAGGACTGTGTCAACCGAGTGACCATCGACGAACAACTTGCTTACCTTACCAAAGGCGCGGAAGAAACGATCCGCGAGGAAGAACTGAAGGCTAAGATCGAGCGCTCAGCGCGGACGGGAAAGCCGCTGCGCATCAAAGTGGGATTCGATCCCACGGCGCCGGACATTCATCTGGGCCACACGGTAGTGATCCGCAAGATGAAGCACTTCCAGGATCTCGGCCACACCGTCGTCTTTCTGATCGGCGACTTCACCGGCATGATCGGCGACCCCTCGGGCCAGAACGTGACGCGCCCGCCCTTGACGCCAGAGCAGGTGGCTGCGAATGCCGAGACCTACAGGAAGCAGGTCTTTAAGATTCTCAGTCCCGAGAAGACCGTCGTGGACTTCAACAGCCGCTGGCTAGGCGCACTCACGGGACGAGACTGGATCACGCTTTGTTCCAAGTATACGGTGGCGCGGATGCTGGAGCGGGATGAGTTCTCCAAGCGTTTCAAGGAGCAGCGGCCGATCGCGATCCACGAACTGCTTTATCCCCTGGCTCAAGCCTATGACTCCGTGGCGCTCCAAATTGATGTGGAATTGGGCGGGACCGATCAGAAGTTCAATCTTCTGGTGGGGCGCACGATCCAGCAGGAATACGGCCTGGAATCCCAAGTCATCATGACCATGCCGCTGCTCGAGGGGCTCGACGGCGTGCAGAAGATGTCGAAGTCGCTGGGCAACTACGTGGGCATCAACGAGCCGCCGGGCGAGATGTTCGGCAAGCTGATGTCCATTTCCGATGATTTGATGTGGCGCTATTACCTGCTGCTGACGGATATGACGACGGCGCAGATCGAGGAGCTCCGCCGGGCAGTGGCGGATGGGCAATCCCATCCTCTCGACGTGAAGAAGGCCTTGGCACGCCGCATCATCACCGACTTCCACGACGCCGAAGCCGCCGCGCAGGCGCAGCGGGACTTCGAAGCCCGGTTCAGGGACAAAGGGCTTCCGTCGGTAATTGAGGAGATTTCGTATCACGTTTCCGGCAAGCAGAAGCTTTTTCGCCTGCTGGTCGGCTTGAAGCTATTCCCATCAAACGCCGAAGCGCAGCGGAAGATCAAAGAAGGCGCTGTTGCCATGGCGGCGAGCGACTCGAAGCAACCGGTTTGGAAACGCCTCACCGACCCGACCTGGGATTTCGATCCCCATCAGTACCCTGTGGTGATCTTCCGGATCGGGACGCGACCACCGGTGAAAGTAGTGTTTGGTGCTTGATGATGCGGCATTTCAAGATCATTGTCGAAAAACATCGCGACGGTTATGTGGCCTACCCATGCGGCGTCGGGGGCGTGGTAATAGGAGAAGGCGACACGTATGAGGCAGCGCTTGCTGATGTCAAGTCGGCCATTCAATTTCACGTCGAGACCTTTGGAGAAGAAGTGCTCCACACCCGACCGCCGGCACCCAAGGCTGGCAATGAGTAGCGCAGACCTGCTTCTCAAGGTCTGCGGCTTTTGCCTTGCTTAAGTACCGCAGACCTTGAAGACAAGATCTGCGCCACCCACTCATGCGTTTCATCATTCTCGTCAATCCTAATGCGGGCCGAGGCAAAACGCGTTTGGTATTGCGCGAGGCGCTCGCGGTCATCCGGCGCGGGGGCATAAGCGCCGACGTCCAGGAGAGCCGCGACGCACAGCACCTGCTTGCCTTAGCGCGCCTGGCCGCAACTGAAAAGCCGGATGCTGTGGTCAGTCTCGGCGGTGACGGCACTCAGCACTACGTCTTAAACGGGATAACAGGAAGTGCAATACCGATGGGGATTATTCCCTGCGGGAGCGGAAACGATCTCGCCAAGGGCCTGGGAATACCTATTCAAACGCGCGCGGCGGCGCAAGTGCTGTGTGCGGGCAACACCCGCCGCGTCGACCTGGGGCGAGTAGGAAACACGGTTTTCAGTTGTATTGCGGGCGCAGGTTTCGATTCGGTTGTAACGCGCTATAACAACGAGCGCGTCCGCTGGCTAAAGGGTTCCTTGGCATATGCCTGGTCGATCCTGCGCTCTCTTGAAAACTATCGTCCGGAACCGCTGGAGATCGTTTCCGACGTGCAGAGATTTTCGGGGGAAGTCATCTTCGCGGTGGTGGGCAACAACGTTTCCTACGGGGGTGGAATTCATCTGACGCCGCGCGCCCGGCTCGATGACGGCTTGCTGGACGTTTGCATTGTGCCTTACATCGGGAAATGGGAACTTCTACGTTGGGTTCCAAGCGCATATCGCGGGCAACACCTCCGTCATCCGCGCATTATCTACTTTCAAACACCCAAAGTCTCTTTGAAAAGCGCCTCCCGCCTGGAGCTATTCGGGGACGGAGAATTCATGCAGGAACTACCGGCGACGATTGAGATTGTGCCGCGTGGATTATCCGTGATTGTGCCGAGCACAACCTAAGAACTGGGCGGGGGAATCGTCAAATTGATCACAACTTTCCAGCGCGTGTCGAAGGAGGTGACCTGTCGGGTTTCGGAAGCGACGCCTTTGTACTTCGCCTGAATTTCGTAATCGTGGTGGGGATCGAGGCCGGTGAATTGGTATTGCCCATTAGCTTCCGCGTAGACGGCCAATGTCTTGCCCGTCTGAAGATCCTTGAGGGTCACCTCCGCGCCCCCAAGAGTCTTCTCGGCCGGGTCCTGCACCTGGCCGGTCACCGTCTTGGTGGTGGGGGGTTTATTTTTCTTATCCGCGAGACCGGAGGCAGGCAAAAGACAAGCTACTGCGAACAAGGCGCACAGGACGCGACGGCACGACGGCTGCGGGGACGTGCGGCCCAACCGAACCGGCACGGTACTCGAGGCAAGATTCAAAGGAGTGCGAGCGCTCAAATCACCACGCCTCCTCTTCTTCTTCCTCACTTGAGAGTACTTCCAACTCCACTGGATCCGTGTTCACCACTTGCAGTTCAATTCCACATTCGGGACAATCCACCGTCTGCCCCTCTTCCACTTCATCATCGAGGTCAATTGCGGTTCGGCATTCGGGACAATAGGCCATGGCTCACCCCCGGCGTCGTCTCTTACCAGCACAGAAAAGTCTAGATCATTTCCCAAAACGATGTCCAGCGGTTCGAGAATGGCCTTCTGGAAGGTCACGCAATTGGCTCTTCCCATTGCAGGGAGCGAGTATTACGCTATCAGTGTTCGGAAGGCAGATAATGCCGGCCTGTGGGCCGGCGCTACGACTGCAATTGAGAGGTGGCGAATGAAAAACGGTTATCGGTTTGCGACCTTGGCGGTTCACGCCGGGCAGTCGCCCTGCCCCGTGACCGGAGCTGTGGATACGCCCATCTATCAAGCCACGACTTTTGCGGCGGCCGACTCCGACGAGATGGCCGCCGTTTACGGAGGGGAAAAACCGGGCTACATGTACACGCGTTACGGCAACCCGACTCTCCACGCACTGGAAGAAAAACTGGCGGCGCTGGAGTGCGGCGAAGCCGCCCAGGTCTTTTCCTCCGGGATGGCGGCTATTTCTTCGGCCATCCTGGGATACATCCGGGCGGGCGACCATGTGGTTGCCGCGCGGTCGCTTTACGGGGCTGCCTACGACTTTCTCAACAAGATGCTTCCGAGCCTGGGCGCCACCGCCACTTTCGTTCAGTCCACGCGGGTTGAGGAGTTTGAAAAGGCGATTGGCCCCAACACCAAGTTGATCTATTTCGAAACACCCAGCAATCCCGTGCTGGAGATTCTTGATATTGAGGCCCTCGCTCAACTGGCTGGCGCGCACCGCATCCCCTCCATGATGGACAACACTTTTGCTTCGCCCGTCTTCCAGCAGCCGCTCAAGTTGGGCGTCACGGTGGTCGTGCACGCCGCCACCAAGTATTTGTGCGGCCACGGCGACGCCATGGCGGGGGCTGTGGTCGGCCCCAAAGATTACATTCGCCGTCTCAATCAGGAAGTTCTTCGCGACTTCGGGGGATGCCTCAGCCCCTTTAATGCCTGGCTGATTCTGCGCGGTACCCACACGCTCCACCTCCGCTTGCCCGCTCAATCCTCGAATGCGCAGAAGGTTGCAGAGTTTCTCGCACACCACCCCCAGGTGGAGCACGTGAACTATCCCGGCCTGCCAACCCATCCTGGTCATGACATCGCCAAGAAGCAGATGACGGCATTCGGCGCCATGCTCAGCTTTGAAGCCCGAGGGGGGTATGAGGGCGGGAAGAAGGTGATGGATGGCGTTAAAATTTTCACACGCGCGGCAAGCCTCGGCGACACACGCTCGCTGATCGTTCATTCCGCTTCCACGAGCCATCGGGCCGTCCCCCGCGAACAACGGCTGGCCATCGGCATCACCGACGGTCTGGTGCGGGTCTCGGTGGGCGTGGAAGCGGTTGAAGATCTGATTGAGGACCTGGATCAGGCGCTGGCTTGACAGATGCCACCGTCTCGTTCCAAGCGGCGATTTCATGATCCTTCGAGTAAGCACGCTGCAGAGGTGTAGAATGCGTGAGGAGGCTTTGCATGCAGCGGGTCATTACTCCGGTCCTGGCTCTTTACTCATTCTTCGTGATCGAGTCCAACATCCACAAGTTGCCGGCGCGCATCCCGACGCATTTCAACGCGTCCGGGGAACCAGACGGATGGGGAAGCCCAAACACGCTGTGGATTCTGCTGCTCTCGCAAATCCTGGTTGGCGGTCTTTTCCTCGTGATTCCGTTATTGGCCCGGCGCTTTCCCGCCACTTTCAATATCGGGTCCGTTAAGCTCAGCGACCTCAGCGCAGAACAACAAGATCGAATCGTACCTCTGTTCACCAACATGATGGGGAACATGAGCGTCCTGGTCTGTCTTCTGCTTGCAGTTCTCCTGCACAGTACGATTCAAGCTGCCTTGCCTCCCCATCCTCGTCTCGCTGCCTGGTGGGTGATGGGCTCCTTTTTGGCCTGCACTGCCGTGAACATCATTTACTATACGATGCACATTTTCGAGGCGAGTCATGCGTAGCGCAGGCGCCGTGCCTGCGCTCGTGCAAGTGTTCCCCTCATAAACGAACCGTCTTGCCGATCACCGCCGCTGCAAATTCCTCTGTGGTATTGCTGCCGCCGAGGTCGGGTGTGCGGATGCGGCGCTCGGCGGTCACTTTTTTGAGCGCCTCGAAAATGCGCGTCCCTGCTTGTGGTTCTCCAAGATGCTCCATCATCAACGCTGCCGCCCAGATCGCAGCAATGGGGTTGGCGACGCCGCGTCCTGCGATGTCGGGGGCGCTGCCGTGCACAGGCTCGAACATAGGAGGGCCGAGGCGCTGGACCGGATTCAGGTTGGCGCTGGCGGCAAGGCCGAGGCTCCCCTGCAAGGCGGCGCCGAGGTCGGTGAGGATGTCCGCAAACAGGTTCGAAGCCACCACCACGTCCAGACTCTCCGGATGAGTGATCATGCGGGCAGCGAGCGCATCGACGTGGTAGTTTGCGACGTGGACTTCGGGATAATCCCTGGCCAACTCGCCGAGCACTTCGTCCCACAGAACCATGGTGTAGGCCATGGCGTTTGACTTTGTGGCGCTGGCCAGGCGCTTGCGGGGGCGGCGCCGCGCCTGCTCGAAAGCATAACGGATCACGCGCTCCACGCCTTTGCGCGTGAAAATGGACTGCTGCACGGCGGTTTCATCGGGCGTGCCCTGTTTAAACCGGCCTCCCACCCCGCAGTATTCACCTTCCGTGTTTTCGCGAACGAAGAGCATTCGAACGTCCTCGGCGCCCTTCCCTCGCAGCGGCGGCTCAAGGCCGGGGAGGATCTCAATGGGACGCAGATTGACGTACAGGTCAAACCCGAAGCGGATGCGCAGCAGGAGTTGGCGGAGTGAGATGTGATCGGGAACGGTCGGATGCCCGATAGCGCCCAGAAGAATGGCGTCGAAGGGACGAAGCCGCTCCAGCCCATCCTCCGGCATCATGCGGCCCGTGCGGAGATAGTACTCGCAGCCCCACTCGAACTCATCGAAGGAAAGGCTGAACCGATCGCCGAGTGAGCTCGCCGCCTGTAAGACTTTGACGGCGGCTGGGATCACTTCCTTACCGATCCCGTCGCCGGGTATCAGGGCGATGCGATAATTCTGGTCGGGCATGAGCAGCTCCTTGATCGTGGATTGAGCCATTGAGCGATTGAGTCATTGGGCCATTGAGTCATTGGGCCATTGAGTCATTGGGCCATTGAGTCATTGATTCATTGAGCCAATGGGCCATTGCATTATCAAAAAACGGTGCCCTCTGACAGTATGGGACAATGGCTCATTGACTCAATGAATCAATGACTCAATGGCCACATGACTCAATTCACAGGCTAGTGTACAATCTTATGCTTTTGGGGCAGTACATTATTTGTCGAGGCAGGGCACCGTGAATTCAGGGCTATTCAAAGTCATTCTGAGCGACAGTCATTTCTGGGTGCCGGCGGTGGTGCTGATTCTTGGCCTTCTGCTTCTCTTCTGCCTTCACTAAGAGGGTACCAGCCTGCTCACAAAAACTGAAACTTCAACTTCCGCGGGCGCTCGCTCGATGCACGGGGTGGGGGTGATTTCCGGTCTCGCTGCCGGCGCGTGGTTGGGCGGGGCGGAGGCCCCGACTAAGCTGGTGACCGTGGGAGTGTCGCCCTTTGTGATTTCGCTCGCCATGGTCGTAGGCGTGTTCGTGGCGCGCTGGACACTGCCCACTGTTCTGAAAGGCACTGGCTACGTCTTCGCCGACCTCAGGGCAAGAGCTCACCTGGTGGTCTGGGCGATCCTGGCCGGCGCCCTTTGGGCGGTGGCCAATACGCTTACGGTTTTCGCCATCCGCGACGTGGGACTGTCGGTGGCCTTCCCGCTATGGAACGTCAATAGCCTCGTGGGCTTGTTCTGGGGATGGTTCTTGTTCAACGAACTGCGCGGGGCCGGCGCCCGCCAAGGGTCGAAGGTCCTGGGCGGCGCGGCGGCGATCGTGGCGGGAGCCTGCTTGCTGGCTTATGCCACAGCGCAGCACGGAGTGGGGACGCCGCATCGCGCCGCCGCCGGAGTTTTGGCAGCGCTGGGCGCAGGACTCCTCTGGGGGACGATGTACATCCCTTATCGCAAGGCTTACATCAGCGGCATGAACCCGCTTTCCTTTGTGACCGTCTTCACAGTCGGCGAACTGTTCACCATGACGGCCCTGGCGCTGGTTTTTCGCGGTGGCCTCACTCCCCTTCTCAAGGAGCTTGCCCAGGCGCGCCCGGCGCTGTTCTGGCTTTTCCTGGGAGGATTCTGCTGGGTGGTGGGAGACCTGTTTCAGCAATACGCGGCGAAATATATCGGCATTGGGCGTGGAATCCCGCTGTCCAACACCAACCAGCTTTGGGGACTGGCGTGGGGCGCCCTGGTTTTCGGAGAGCTGGGCGGCAAAAGCGGAGCGGTGCAGGGTCTGATCATTGCCGGTTCGGCCACAATGATCGCCGGGGCGGTGGCCATCAGCCTGGCCGAGGCGCCGGCCTCCGAGCAGGAATCATGGCGCGCCAGCCAAAGGCGTGAGGCGGAGCGCTATCAACTCGACTCCGAACCCACAAAAGCTTCGGCGCTCGGAGAGGCAGCCGGACGAAGGGCGGGCCGGCGTTGGTGGGACCTTCTGATTGTCGCAGTAGCAGTGGGTATTTTCTTCTTCCTGGCTCGAGGAGCGCATCGTCCCGCGATGATGATAAATCTTCTCTGGACGCCGCTGCTCGCCTTCGCTATGCTGGGTTTCCTTTTCTCCTGCGGCTGGGTGCTTTGGAAGCGTACCCGGTTTCTGTGACGTAGGGGCGGCCCTTGTGGCCGCCCGCGGGCAACCACGAGGGTTGCCCCTACGACGACCTGCAGAAAGGAGTGAAAATGACTAAGCAATATTGGCTTCTGGCGATTCTGCCCTTGGCGTTGTTCTGCGCCTCGGCGAGCGCGCAAACTGTTGCTCCGAAACTCATTGATTGCCACGTCCACTACAATGGCGACCCGGAATTCATTCACAAACTGCTCGCGAAGCTGGAATCTGTAGACGGGCTGGCGTTTCTTCTGGTTCGTCACGACAATCTGGCCACCGCGAAGCCCTTGATCGACAAAGCGCCCAACCGGCTGCTCGGATTTGGCGATATCGATCTTGACGATCCGCGAGCCTTGGAACTCGTGGACGAGTTCCACGCGGCAGGATTTCGCGGACTGGGCGAGATGGAAACTCCCCTGAAGCAGTTCTACGATCCCAGCTATTGGCCGATCTACGAGCGAGCTGAAAAGTACGGAATGATTATTCTGTTCCACACGGGAATCGTCATGCGCGTAAACCCCACGATTCCGGTTGATGTGAGCATCGAACGGATGCGCGTCACGACTCTCGATGGCGTGGCGCGGCACTTCCCGGGAATCACCCTCATCGGCGCGCATCTCGGCAACCCGGACTACGCTTGGGCCGGAGAACTGGCTCGCTGGCACCCCAATCTCTATTTTGACCTTTCGGGCTCAACCCTGATCAAAACCCAGAACAATTATGCTTTCTTCAATTCGATCTTCTGGTGGTCCGGAGTGGCGAGCCCGCACAGTCCCAAGTCCGCGGCCAGCGCCTTCGAAAAGATCGTGTTCGGATCCGATGTGTTCGGCGGGGATTTGGAGGAGTTTGACCTGGCGCTGGCCCGCTACCACAAGATGCTCGACACCTGCGCGGTTTCAAAGTCGGCGCAGGACAACATCTTCGCGGGAACCATGTGGCGAATACTTCAAAAGCAGTGACGAGTGAAGAGTGACAAGTGACGAGCCGGAAAAGCAGTAGCAAAAAACAACCGTGTCATTCTAAGCGAAGAATCTCTGCAGTTTGATTGTGGCCTGCGAATTAGAAAACAACTACTGAGATCCTTCGCTGCGCTCAGGATGACAGCCACTGCGCTCCAGGTGACGGCCCAAGAAACCCACCACTCGTAACTGCCTTTCCGGCTCGTCACTCGTCACTTGTCACTCATCACTGCTCTTAGAATATTTCGAACCTTTCCTGTTCCACGGCGGCATCGCTCTTGACGATGACGTCTTTTTGAGTAAGGGATTCAAGCTCCGCAAGCAGCATTCCATCACGAGATTTGAGAACCTTGGCCACTTCCGGATTCACCCGCAAGGTCATGACCTTGCCTTCGATCTGGCCGGCCATCTTTCGAGCTTCCGCCAGAATCTCATAAGAAACCGTCGTCGGGGACTTGACCCACCCTGAACCGGAACAATAGGTGCAGCGCTCGCACAGCGTTCGCTCCAAGGACTGCTTGACGCGTTTCCGGGTGATGGCCACCAGACCAAAATCATGGAAGGCGATGACCTTGGTGGGCGCCCGGTCTTTGCGCAGGGCCTCCTCGAGCACCTGCGTCACCTTGGCGCGGTTTTTGCGCTCGTCCATGTCGATGAAGTCGACGACGATGATCCCGCCCAGATCGCGCAGGCGAAGCTGACGAACGATCTCGTTAACGGCTTCGAAGTTGGTTTTCAGAATGGTGTCTTCCAGCCGGTTGGTCTTGCCCACGTATTTGCCCGTGTTCACATCGATGGCCACCAGGGCTTCGGTCTGGTTTATGACGATGTAGCCTCCAGACTTAAGCCACACCTTGGGCTTGAGCGCCTTCTCGATTTCCACCTGGATTCCGAACTCCTCGAAGATGGGTGTCTCGCGGCTATAAAGCTTGACCTTGCCGACCAGGGAAGGCTGGCTGCGATTCACAAAGTCCAACACACGCTCGTACTGAACTTCGTTGTCCACACGCACGCTTTTGAAGTCCGGAGTGAGCGTATCGCGCAGCATGCGCTGAACCAGGTCGAGATCACGATGGATCAGCGCGGGAGCCTTGGCGCGCTCCGTTCGGCTTTTGATCTCATTCCAGAGAGTGGAGAGGAACTTGAGATCCGCTTTCAGCTCTTCCTCGTCGCGGCCCTGGCCTGCGGTGCGCACAATGAACCCACCCGTCAAGGAGCCTTTGTTCTCGAGGACGATGTTCCTCAACCGGAGGCGCTCTTCTTCCGATGAGATCTTCCGCGACACGCCGATATGCTCGACCGTGGGCATGTAGACGAGGTAACGGCCGGGCAGGGCGATATGAGAGGTAATGCGCGCGCCCTTCGTGCCGAGCGGTTCTTTGGAGATTTGTACAAGGATTTCCTGGCCTTCTTTCAGCAGCTTCGAAATCTGAACCGGCTGATTGTTGCCGGGCCGTGACTCCCACTGGGGCTCGCCACGACCCTGATAACCCGATCCTCGACGCCCTCTCCGGCCACGCCGGGGCGCAAACCGAGGACGCTGGTGGGGCTCCCGCAAGGTATAGGTTCCCTCCTTGGGCGCCCCGGGGTTCTCGGCTCCTGCGGACTGAACGGCCGGATCCTGCGTAACTTGGGTTTCCTGGCCGGACGAAGCGGGGGTTTCAGTGACACCCTCGGCGGCTTCAGAGGTCGGCGAAACGGATTCGGGCTGGATCTCTCCCTGGGGCTCTGCGACAGTGGCGGGTGAGGCGTCCATTGAGGCGCTCATCTCCTCCGCCGTGCCACCCGGTTCAGTTTCGTCTTCCGCTTCGACAGGCTGAACTTCTGAGCCGATGGAGGGCTCGGAAGGCCCGAGTCCGGCCCTCTCTTCGCCAATCCCCACCGTTCCCGCTTCTGTGCTTGGCCCGGCGTCCACGCTTGCAGCCGCGGGGACCACCTCGGCCGTTGCAGAGCCGGCTGCGGTGGCGCCTGCCGCTTCAAGGGCGGGCACTACGTCCTCCACGGGCCCTAATGGCGCGGGAGATGGAGCGACGACTGCGGAACTAGAATCCGTCGCGACAACCTCCTCTGATCCTTCCGGTGCCGGAGGAGAAACAGCCCATATGGGGCTGAGGTCCGGAGTTGCGGGTGTTTGGGGAGAAACCTCGGCCTCCGGCCGGTCGCCTGAAGCCACGCCTGCCTCCGTCAGCGCCAGCTCTGTAGTCGCAGACTCTTCGGCCGCTATCTCCGCGATATTTCCACCTTCAGCCTGTTCCAGGACCTCGCCGTCTTCCGCCTCAGCCGAGACTGTATCTTGGGGCTCCGGCATAGCACGGCTGTATTTCGCCAGGGATTCTCCCGGCAGAATCTCAAACGCCGGAGGCGCGGGGCCGTCCTGGCGCGGGACGAACCGGTGTTCCGCCTGGCGATGCTCGCCGAACTTCCGCCCCCGATGCCGCCAGCGGCGGCCGCGTGGCTCAAAGGGGGTGGGCTCATGAGTTTCACCCGAGGGTGCAGGTGAACCAGCGGCCACTCCCGCCGCAGGAACTGCGGGAGTATCAGTTGCGGGTGATTCGGCGGGCCGAGCTGCAGCGATTTGGGCTGTCGCGGTCGAGGCGGCCGGGACTTGGGGCGGTGCCTCCTGGGTCTCCGACTCGGCGGCGGGCGTAGCGGCCGACGCTACCTGCGCCGACTGCGCGTCAAAGCTGATTGCCTTCGCTTCCGCCTCTTCGAGAACCTTGTCGTAATCTTCCTGGTCCTCAAAGAAATCCGAAACGTAGAGAAAAGCATCCCGGTCCAGCCCGATGTCCACGAATGCAGATTGCATCCCGGGAAGCACCCGGCTGACACGCCCTTTATAGATTCCCCCTACCAGCCCCACATCCGTATCTCGCTCAAAATACACTTCCACCAACTGGTCGTCTTCCACGACGGCCAACTTCGTCTCGCGTAGAGACGCAGAGATATACATCTCCTTTGGCATGAAAACTCCTTTTCAGGGCCGGCGGGGGATCCATCCGCTTGTTGTCGCGTGCTGTAGCGCCGTCGTAGCACCGACCTTCAGGTCGGCATCCGCTTTAGCCCGACGAGTCGGGACGCTACACGGTCAGCGTCATGCGGAGATCAACCCTCAGCTTCCCTGACCCAGCCTTCTTATTGAGCTTTGAAACTCCTCAGCGGTAAGACCGGGCTCAATCAATCTCAAATGGCTCTGATGGCGCGCCTCGGAGCGCGCAACACTGCGGATCCGCCTTTTCCGCAACCTTTTGGCCCGAATGCAGCCAGCTTCAGAATCAAACTCCAGCCCCCAATATTCGTCATCCCCGCCGCAGCGGGGATCCGGATTCTTCACCCCTCCCAGCGCCCCCCGTTCTTGCTGGGGCAACGATCACGCGAGCCTTTTGTTTGCTCGGCTGGGGCATTACCCGCGTCACACGGATTACACCTAATTCACAAATCGCCTTGCCCGGATGTTCATAGCCACACCCAAGCCAAGGAATGTAAACAGCAGGGAAGATCCTCCCTGGCTCATAAGCGGCAACGGAATGCCCGTTACCGGGAAGAGCCCGATCATCATTCCCGTGTTGATGGCTACCTGGAAAAACAGCACCGACGCCAGTCCGACCAGCAGAAACGCTCCGGCACGGTCTGGCGCCATTTGCGCCCCGTCCAACAGGCGGAGCAACATCGCGAAATAGAGTAGCAGAACAATCAGCGTACCGACGAATCCCTGCTCCTCTGCAAAGGCGGCGAAAATAGCGTCTGCCTGCGAGACAGGGATGAATCCCAGATGACTTTGGGTGCCATTTCCAATGCCTTTCCCCCGCAGACCACCTGAGCCGATCGCAATCTTGGTTTGGGTCACTTGGTAGCTTGTGCCTTGCATGTCTTGCGAAGGGTGAAAGAAGGTCATAAACCTATCGCGCTGATAGGGCCGGAGGAAATGCCATCCCACCGGCAGGCACAGAACCCCCAACAACAACAGCACCGCGACCTGCCGCCATTGAATGCCCGCGAGCAGGATACCCGCACCGAGAATCGCGAAAAATGTCAACGCGGTGCCAAGGTCCGGTTCTAAGGCCACGAGGATTGCCGGCACTGCCGCCACCAACCCCAGTTTGACCAAGTCGGCCCATGTAGCGGATTTACCTCTCCGTTGGGCAAAATAAGCCGCTACACAGAGTATTATAATCAATTTGACTAACTCTGACACTTGGAAAGTGAGTCCGGCGAACCGCAGCCATCGCTTGGTCTTGGCGATGGCATGGCCGGCCACCAGCAGTTCTCCCAGGACAAGCACGGATAAGATGTAGAGCCAGGGAGTTTGTTCCAAAAGGAAGTGGTAGTCGAGATGGCTGATCGCTAAGGCCAGGACAATACTAAGGAGCAACCAGTAGATCTGCTTCTTGTATTGGCCCTGGAGGACAGTGTGCTCTGTGGTGCTGTAAATCTCGATAACTCCGATGATGGCAATCGCAATAGCCAGTCCCAGCAGCAGCCAATCGACATCGCGAAACCGAAACTTTTTGGTCATAACTTATGCCCATGCCGGCGAGTAGCTCAAAGTAGCGCCGACCTTTAGTCCGGCAAATGCCCCGACAAGTCGGGGCGCTACCGATCGAACCACCCAGCCTCCGGCTTCAGCGGGCCGCCGTGCCGACCGCCGGTGCAGGGAGTTGCACCTCACCGGCTTTGCTCAGCATCCGCTCCTGAGTCTGTACCGGCGCCACCAAGGGCTTCTGCCCGCTCTTCTTGTCGAAGTAGGCTTTAATCACCTCGCGCGCTACGGGCACCGCCACGGTGGAGTGTCCGCCATGCAACACAAGAGCCGCCACCACGATCTCAGGTCGGCTGGCCGGGGCAAAACCGACGAACCAGGCGTTGGTCTTGAAGTTCGCGTTCTGCGCCGACTTCATGAGGTCCACGCTGGCCACCTGGGCGGTTCCAGTTTTGCCGCCAATGTCAATGCCAGGGCAGCGCGCCTCGATGCCTGTCCCTCCATCCTCATTGACGACACCCCACATACCACGATTGACGACGTCGAGCGTACTGTCAGCGAGCGGAAAATTCTGCGCCGATTCGTCCGGCGGATCAACGCCGAGCGCCAGCAGTTGGTCTTTGAAGGCGAGATGAGGCCGGCAAAAGACTCCGCCCGAGGCGACGGTGCCAATCATGCGCGCGAGCTGCAAAGGCGTCACCACCACCGCGCCCTGCCCGATGGCAACAGACATGGTTTCGCCCGCATACCATTTATGCTTGAAGACCTTCTCGACCCATCCCGGGGTGGGAATCAGTCCCGGAGCCTCGGCCGGCAAATCGATGCCGGTGCGCGCGCCCAGACCCAAGCGCTTGGCGAAATAGGCGATCTTCTCTATGCCCAGGAGTTTCCCGAGGGTGTAGAAGTAGACGTCGCAGGAAACCGTAATTGCACGTTGCAAGTCGACGTGGCCATGCGACTTGTACTTCTCAATCCCGTCGTGGTAAACGTGTCCATAGATTTCGACCTGACCCGAGCAATTCAAGCTAAAGTCTGGCTGGACCGTCCCGGTCTCAAGAGCCGCAGTGGCGGTCACAATCTTGAACACCGAACCCGGCGCCAGTTGAGCCTGAATGGCCTTATTCATCATGGGCTTCATGGGATCGTCGGCGAGTTTCTCCCATTCCTCGCGGTCGATCCGCTTGGCGAAATCGTTGGGGTCGAAGGAAGGGTGGCTGACCATGGCCAGCACCTCGCCGGTCCGCGGATCGAGCGCCACGACAGCGCCGGGCTGTTCACCCAAGGCGGCTTCCGCCACCATCTGCAAATCCAGGTCGATGGTCAGCCGCAGGTCGTTTCCCGGCGTGGCATTGATGGTATTGAGCGAGCCCATTTCCTCGCCCCGGCTATTCACGACGACCCGCCTCAAACCATCCTGCCCTGAGAGTATCTGATCATATTGACGCTCGATTCCGAACTTACCGGCCACGTCGCCCGGGCGATAAGGAGAGCCCGCCTTGGCGATCATCTCCTCGGAAACTTCTCCCACGTAGCCGAGAGTTGCCGCGGCTAATTCTTTCCGCGGGTAAAGCCGCTGCTGCACTTGGATGAGATCCAATTCGGGATACTCGAGGCGATGCGACTCCACGAAGGTGATGTCATCCAGAGTCGCCGATTGCTTCAGCACGATGGGTTGAAAGCGAGGCAGGCGAGCGGTGTGCTCAATCAGGCGGTGCAGTTCGTCAGGGTCAAGATCCAGACCGCGCCTTATTCCTTCCAGGCGCTCAGGAGACAGGGCAGATGCGTTCTCGCGCATCAGCAGCACACTGAAGGCAGGAAAGTTGTCCGCCAACACGCGTCCTTCGCGGTCCAGAATCCTCCCGCGCGGCGCAATCACCGGCAGGTTGCGCACCCGATTGCGTTCAGCTTGTTCAAGGAAAAAGCGGTGCTGGCCGATTTGTATCCGCCAGTATCCAACCAGCAACCCCAGGAAGGCCAAAGCGATGGCGTATTGGAAGAAAGCGATCTTCCACGCGGGAAGCCGCTCGTGCTCCGGAAATCGAACTTCCATTTACTTGAAACCGCCGGGGTTAACACACAGAGGCCGGCCGAACCTGCCTCGGAAATCCATCCTGGTGGCGCAACCCGCTGGCGCTGCCTCGTGCGCCCCGGCCAAGTCTTTCCCTAACCAACCAGCAAAGTAACACATTGGGGGGTACAATTCAAGGCAATTACTTGGGTAGGGAACAGGTGTCAGGGAACAGGCTAGTTAGCCGCTAGCCTTTAACCTCTAACCTTCACCCTTGCCCCCCGTTCTCTACTCCCCGTTACCTATTCCCTGTTCCCTAACTCGTGCAAGTGCTCCGCCTTCCACCGCATGGCAGCGTAGATGCGCACTCGGCCGCTCGGATGGTCGTAGAAGATAATCTCTTCGAGGGTGCCGGGATCAAGCTTGCGATAGTCTGCGAGCTTCAAATCGACCTCGGCTTCGGCATCAGGCAGGCGGGCGGCATTTAGCCCGAAAATGTCCGCTTCGTATTCCTCGGTTCGCGAGTAGCTGTTGTCGATGGGTGTGAGCACAAACAAGTAAGTCAAGATTAGGAACGCAAAAAGGGGCAGCGCGGCCAAGTCGCCGGCCGAGTGCGTTCGCCACTTGTCACCCCAGCGCTTCAAGGCCCACTCGGAACTTCTGCTCAAAAAGGCAAAAGCCAGAACCATGATGATGCCGAAGAACATCAACCCCTTGTAAGCGTGGTGCATGACGTAGTGACCCATTTCGTGCCCCATCACCGCCTCGATTTCGGCCAGGGAACAGCGCTTCAGCAGGTTGTCGTTCAAAACGATGCGCTCCGTGCCCAGAAATCCGGTGACGAAGGCGCTGATGCGCGTGGACTGCCGCGAGGCGTCCTGCACATACACGTCCTTGGCGGAGATGCCGTTTGCCCGCGCCATGCTGAGAATAGGATCGCGAATCGCCGGGTCCTCAAGCCGCGTGTACTTGTTGAAGAGCGGAGCGACGTACACCGGTGCAATGAGGGCGAAGAAGGTCAGAAAGACGAGGCTGGTCGCCGCACCCCAGATCCACCAAGTCCGCGGCAGGCGGCGCACAATGCCGTAAAGCGCCATCATCAGCAGCCCGCCGAAAACTAGACCTACAGCCAGTCCCTTCAACTGATCGCCCAGCCAGGGACCAAACGTCTGAGTCGCCAAGCCGTATTTATGCTCGCGAACGAATCCCTCGTAAACACCGAGAGGGAAGGTGAGCACCGAGATGAATACCAGGAACTCGGCCCAGTAGATGAAAGTGTGGATCGGCTTAAAGCGCGTGACGCGCTCCGCCCAGTCGCGCATGCGCGCCGACCAGCCGGTCGCCAGCAGGAGAATGAATACGAATGAGGAAGCCAGAAAGTCCCATAGAATAAGCCAGTAGCCGCCCTCGAAGTAGGCGTCGGATTTGGCTTTCTTATCCGGCGGCACTTTGGCCAGGTAAGCGCTGGTTGCGGCAACGGGATCGAAGTGCTCAGGGGTCGAAGTGATAGCGGTTGCGCCAGTTGGCATTGGCGGCTGTGTCCCTTGCCCCGTTACGTAAGCCGCCGACGCCAGCACGGTAGCTACCGCGAAAAACGCTAGAAGTGTGGTTCTGTGACGCATGAATTCCTCCCTGGCTTAGTCGTCATTCCCGTGAATCCGACCGTAGGGGCGGTTCGCGAACCGCCCCTACTTCCCACCGCTGGATTTCCGCCTTCGCGGGAACGCCGTATGTTTGGAAGGTGGCGGAGCAGGTTGGCGCCTCCGCAACCACCGGATTGCCTCCCAATCCTCCGGCGGAACAGCGGGCGATTCAATGTCGCCTACAATCTCCACCACGCCTTTGAGACCGCCGAACACATCGTCATTGCGCCTGCCAACGGGAACTAGCTTCGCCACCGGCTTGCCACGCTTGGTGACAATGACGGGTTCCCTCGTATCACGAACTTCGCTCACCACACTTAAGCACTTCGACTTGAATTCCGTTACACCCATCGTCTTCATGAGCACCTCGTCGTGTCTGGGGTCAGACTACCCGCCATTCAGCGGCGGGGTCTGGCAGCGAGTCGGTAGGGCAACCGGCAAGAACACAGAATGCAACCCGATCCCCCTCGGCGGGCCGGCGCAACTCTTCATGCTGGCGATATCGTTTTTGTGGCTTAGCACTTCTGAGGTTACTTCTAGGCAAGCATGAGGCGCTCGCCTTTCGGCTCCGGGACAGGGTCGCCGAATTCCTTGGCGGTATCAATCCACAAGCGGATGGCTTCATTGGCGTTCGCCAGGGCCACTTCCTGGGTACTGCCATGGGCCATGCATCCAGGCAGTTCCGGGACTTCAGCAACGTAGGTTTGGTCTGTGGCACTCCAGTAGATTATGATTTCATATTTATACATGTCTACGCCTCGCCACTCCCAAGCCCGTAACGCAAAATGACTTGCCGGCCATATTTGGTCTCTTCGGGAGTCAGGCAGAGGCTCTTGTAACCTTGCTGCTCGAGGGTGCGCAAAACCTCTTCCCGTCCGTCGCGGGCCAGAACGGCGGGAAAGAAACCGCGATTGCCGACGATGACACCTAAAGTCGTTGCCATGGAAAGCCTCCGTTACACGGTTTCTGAGAGTCGAGATTCTAGCAGGAATTGGGAATGGTGAATAGTGAATGGTGAATTCAATAGTGACTCAATTTCCGGCGGTGCGGGCGTCCCGCCCGCTCTCGCGAGGGCATTCCTTCGCAGTGCTCGGGACAGGCTTTGCCCGCACCACAAACAGCGATTTTCGGCTCGTCACTCGTCACTTGTCACTCTTCACTGCTCTACCGGAACCGGTCAAGGATCGGAAAGAAGATCAAACTGAGCGCCACGTTGACCAGAACGGAGCTGGCCCGATCAAGCAGCAGGAAAGGCGGCGGGGATTCCAGCAAGGCGTGTTGGAGGGCGGTCATGCAAAGATCGTGAATTAAAACGAGCGCTGCGGTCGCGACACAGCGGGCAAAAAGTGTTTCAAAGTTAAACCGCATGGCGGCGGAGGCAGCCAGATATCCGACCACTGCTTTCGCCATACCGAACATGCCGAGATAACCATGTGACAGCGCATCCTGCACCAGGCCAAGAACCGAGCCTAAGGCGATGCCGAAAACCTGGTTCTGGCGAATCAGGGTGAAATACACCGTGACGAGCAAGGGGAAATCCATCAGTCCTGCCACCGGGATTAGAACCGGCAAGACAGTCTGGAGTAGGAGCGCCGCCAGTACGCTCACCAGAAGGGTAACGTAATGGACTCGAAAAGCCTCGACTTCTCGCTCGGGAGCTACGGGCATGGTCTTTTCAGCCTACCCAGTGGATCGAAGGTGTGGGAACTGGTCTCCTGAAACTTCACGCCGATCACGGACGAGCGTTAGAGGCTTGCTGTTGTGCTGAATTAGGCTTCAGAACTACCAGCACGGTTTCCAGCCGGCTCAGGTCCACGGCCGGCTTCACCTCGACGTTCTTATAGATGTTGCCCGCGCTGGTTTGTACCACCATTCCTACGCGAAGGCCCTTGGGGTAAATCTGGTCGAGGCCCGAGGTCAGAACAGTCTCGCCAAAAGAAATGGGCTCTTCGTTCATGATATAGCGGATCAAACAGAGGTTTTCGCTATCGCCCTTGAGCACGCCCTGGACACGCGTCTTCTCCAACATGGCGCCGACTCCGCTGGCGGGATCGGTGAGCAGGAGCACCTGGGAAGAACGTGGAAAGACAGCAATTGTCTTGCCGACGACGCCTTCCGGAGTGATAACGGCGAGGTCCGCCGTCAGGCCGGCATCTACGCCCTTGCCGATGAAAATGGCGTTCGAGTTCTCGCCCGGACTGGAAGCGATAACTTCGGCGGCCACGGTCTGAAAGGGGAGTTGGTTCTTGAAATCCAGGATGGAGCGTAGCCTGCCGGACTCCGCCGCCTGCTCGGAGAGTTGCAGGATCTGGGACTCCGCCGACGCAAGCTGGACGCGAAGCTGCTGATTCTCCTGTTGGGCGTGCAAGAGGCTTCGATAGGTTCTCCAGGCCCCCACGGAGAGATCTGTCATACCGTGCATTGAACGTTGGAACGGATCGACCACGGCGACAGCCCAGACGCGAATGAGCCGGACGTCATTGTTGCGCGTAATTTGTATGGAGAGGAGCAGGAGTTGTACAACCAGGACCCCGGCAAGGACGAAAGAAGGGCGGTGGCGTGCGATGAAAGCCTGCACGTTCGGGCCGTCGCGCGTGACGGGTTGGCCGGGCGCTCCCGGTTCCGGGCTGTTGGGATCGAACGTCATTCTATTGCGACTCGCCGCAAAAGGTTGAAATCCGTCAGCATTCTACCGGTTCCTAGCACGACCGAGGCCAAAGGGTCCTCGGCAATGGAAACCGGCAAACCAGTTTCTTCACGAATCCTCTTATCGAGGTTCTTGAGCAAGGCTCCGCCCCCCGTGAGCACAATGCCGCGATCGGAGATATCGGCCGAGAGCTCCGGCGGTGTGCGCTCCAAAGCCACCCGGATGGCGTTCAGGATCGTTGCCACACATTCGGAGAGTGAGTCACGAATCTCCGAGTCGTCGATGGCGATCGTCTTCGGGATGCCCTCCAGCAAATGACGTCCTTTGATTTCCATGGTGAGCGGAGATTCGAGCGGATAAGCGGAGCCGATCTCGATTTTGATCTGCTCGGCCGTCCGCTCGCCAATGAGCAAGTTGTACTTGCGCTTGAGATAGGCGGTAATCGCCTCGTCCATCTCATTTCCCGCCACCCGCACGGAGCGGGCATAGACAATGCCGGAGAGGGAGATCACGGCGATGTCCGTGGTACCTCCGCCGATATCCACAATCATGCTGCCGGAGGGCTCGGTGATGGGCAGGCCGGCGCCGATGGCCGCCATCATGGCCTGCTCGACCAGGAACACTTCGCGATGACAATCCGGGGATGCACGAACATCTTGCGATTGTGCGCCTTCTGGATGAAATAGTTCAGCATCTTCTCAGTAACTTTGAAGTCCGCGATGACGCCGTCTTTCAGAGGGCGGATGGCAACGATGTTTCCGGGCGTGCGTCCCAGCATGTCCTTGGCTTCGCGACCCACTGCCTCGATATCGCCGCTGATCTTGTTAAGAGCGACGATCGAGGGTTCGTTAACCACGATGCCCTTGCCACGCGCGAAGACCAGAGTGTTGGCGGTGCCAAGGTCAATCGCAAGATCGGAGGAGAACACGCTGAACAAGGAACGTACATTCATAGATCAGTCTCAGACCACTTCCTTAGTATCGGCATTAACCCATCGAAGCTAAGGAGTTATCAAATGAAGAACAAGACACAAAAGTACTACACTGCGGGCGGAGAGCGCCGCCCTCTGTTTCCGGACTCCGCGACTCTCGACTCAAGATCGCGCTCACCTCGCTGGCCGGACGATACTTATGGCAGGGTCCCGCAGAAGCCCGCCCCAACAGAGAGAGTGCGATTCCGCAGACGCGGTGTCGCCACAAGTCATTTTTGAACAACTTGCCGGGTCAACACGGGGCGACAAAATTGCCCGTCCCGCCCTTTCCGAACACCGCTGCCGCCACCACGTTGGAGGGCGAAGTGCCTTACCTTGCGTGGTTTCGCGGTTGCAGGAATACAGCCTGCTTATTCTTGTCCAAACCTGACATAGGGTCAAGGGAATTCAAGGGAAATCTCGTGCGCGCGGCGCTGCAGCGCCAAGTCGAGCCGGGAGGCACAGCGTGCCTGGGGGCGGGACAAGGCCAAAATGTCCTAGCAGGACGCCAGGGGCGCGTCCATCCCGCCGGCCCGCGTTGTAGGCATACGGGCGTCTGACGGGAAACGGCACCGATGATGAGGCACCGGCTCAATTTCCCGTGGCCGGGCATTCCTTCGCTGCGCTCAGGACAAGCTCTGCCCGTGTACCCTCGCGGTCGAGATGGCCGTGGCACCTCAAAGTGCGTCACTACTGATTATAACCACAGGTTGCCGGGATCGAGTGCTCTCCACTATAATAGGGAAGTTTAAGCTGCGCACGAGGAGCTTTCATGTTTAGATTCTTGAAGAAAAACAAAGAAGCAGTGAAGAAATACCTGCTGATATTCTTTTTGAGCATTGTGTCCATTGGCATGGTGATCACGTTGGCGCCGATTCCCACGGGCGATACCAGTCGCACGGAGACAAACGTCTTGGCGTCCATGAACGGATTCAACATCACCACGACGGACTTGCAGAAGACGATTCAAAGCCGGTTTCGAAATTCCCCGCAGGTCGACCAGGCGAAGATCATCCCTGCTATCGCCGGTAGACTTCTGGACACATTGATCCTGCAGCGGGCGGTGATTGTTCAGGCCAGGAAGATGGGCATTGAAGTGTCTGACAAAGAGCTTGGAGAAGCCCTCCAATCCTTCCCCTGGCTAACGCAGGACGGGGCGTTCATTGGCATAAGCCGTTACCAGGACGCGGTCCTGCAGCAGACGGGCATGTCGGTGGTGGATTTTGAAGCAGAACTGCGCAGCAGGCTCCTGGAAGACAAAATCCGCAGCGTGGTGACGGATGGAGCCCAGGTCTCTGCCCCGGAAGTGCGTGAGGAATTCCAGCGCCGCAACGCGAGGGCAAAGGTTGAATATGTCCTGTTCGATCCAAGCCAATATGTCAAGGCCGTTGAGGTCACGCCGCAAGCCTTGGACGCCTACTTCAAGAAGGACCCGCAAAGATATAAGGTTCCGGAGGAGCGGAAAGTCCGCTACGTCGTGATCAGTCCCGACGACGTGCGCGGGCGTGTTAAGGTGACGGATGAGGAAGCTCGCCAGTACTACACCCAACACCTTTCCGATTACAGAATCCCCGACCGGGTAAAAGTGGCTCACATTCTCTTCAAGACGACAGGCAAAAACCCCACGGAAATTGCGGATATTCAAAAGAAAGCTGAGGACGTCCTCAAGCAGATCAAAGGTGGAGCTGATTTTGGAGAGTTGGCGAAGAAGGACTCCGACGACGGCTCAGCCTCGAAGGGCGGCGAGTTGGGCTGGGTGGTGCGGGGACAAACCGTGAAGGAATTTGAGGACAATGCGTTCGCGATGAAGCCCGGAGAGGTGAGCGGCCTCGTCAAGACGGTTTACGGAATCCACATCATCAAGCTGGAGGATAAACAGACCGCGCACCTCCAGACTTTTGACGAGGTGAAAGGCACCATCATCGCCGACCTCGAAAAACAGCGAATCGCCGATGCCCAGGAAAAGTTGGCGAATGATTTGGTCTCCGAACTCAAGTCCAAGCCTGGCGAATTTGAAGGGCTGGCGCGAAAAGCAGGGCTGCAGCCCCAGACTTCCCCGCTCTTCCATTTTGGTCAGGCCGTTGCCGACCTAGGCAGCGGCGACTCGTTTGAAAACCTGGCCTTCCAACTTCACAAGGGCGAAGTCGGGACACCGATCAGTGTTCCTAAGGGACAGGCGGTTATCGAAATGGCCGACATCGTTCCGGAGCATGTACCGACTTTGGACGAAGTGCGCGCCCGCGTCGAAGAAGACTACCGCGCACAGCAATCCAGGGTGCTTGCCGCGGAAAAAGCCGAGCAGTTTGCCGCCCAGGTGAAGACCGGCGATTTTGCTAAGGTCGCGAAGGCGGACGGCCTGACGGTGAAGGAGAGCAACGACTTCACACAGCAGGATAATATCGAGGGCGTAGGTTCGGGCTCGCAGCTTCCCACAGCCTTTACGCTGAATGCAGGCGAGACCAGCGGAGTCGTGCCCGTGGGCGGGAGAAGCCTGGTGTTCAAGCTTGTTGCCCATACCGCGCCCGATGAAGCTGACTTCGCCAAGCAGCGCGATCAAATTACGGAAGAACTCCTCGACCGCAAGCGGAACCTGAGCTTTGAATTGTACGAACAGAACCTTAAGGCCCAGCTCGTCCGAACCGGGGATTTGAAGCTGAATAATGCTGCCCTCCAGCAGTTCATTGCGTTGTATAAGAACCAGTAAGGCAGTGGCCAGTGCTTAGTGGCTAGTTGCTAGTCGCTCAGGCTCACACGAGTGCTTGCCTCCGCATGTTCTACGGCTGAAGAACACCAACCCGCAAGCCCCAGCTACCAGCCGTCAATATCCACCAGTCGCCGGCCAGCGCTAGCCACTAAGCACTAGCCGCTCGGCACGGCTTTTTCCCCTTGCGCTTCGACAGGAGTCGAGATACCATCTTCCTGTAGAAGCAACAGGGGGAAATCCATGGCGAATAATCGGATCGCTCTGCCGCAAGGCACGCTCGATCTGTTGATCCTCAAGACCGTGGCGCTCGAACCCCAGCACGGCTGGGCCATCTCCGAGCGCATTCAGCAGATATCCAGTGACGTACTCCAGGTTCAGCAAGGCTCGCTCTATCCGGCTCTGCACCGGCTGGAGCGGCGCGGATGGATCAGCGCGAAGTGGGGCGCATCGGACAATAACCGGCGCGCCAAATACTACGAATTGACGAAGCATGGGCGAAGGCAGCTCGAAGCCGAAGAGAGCGCCTGGCGGAAACTCACCGCGGCTGTCGGACAAGTGCTGGAAACGGCATAGGCATTGCCGATCCGTGCGCTTCACCCGAGGTAGCGCGGACCGCCGCATTGGCGGTCCGCGGCTTTTCCTTGGGCTCGGAGACGAGCCGCGGACCCCAAAACCGGGGGTCCGCGCTACCCTCGATTGGAGGCATCTGTGCTGAGCGATCTTCTATATCGTTTGCGGGCTCTGTTCCGGCGCGAGAGCGTGGAAACGGAATTGGACGACGAGTTACGCGCGCATCTCGAGCGCCAAGTGGAAAAATACGTCCAGTCGGGCCTGCCCATTGGAGAAGCTCAAAGGCGAGCAAGGCTCGAATTCGGCGGCCTGGAACAAGTGAAGGAGGAATGCCGCGACGCGCGGGGCTCGAATTTCCTTGACTCCCTTTCCCAAGACTTGCGCTACGGCTGGCGGATGCTGGTAAAGAATCCGATCTACACGGCCGCAAGTGTGATTGCATTGGCCGTGGGGATTGCAGCAAACACAGTGATCTTCACCGCCTATAACGCCGTGAACCTGCGCCCGATTCAGGCAGTCGACCCGGGCCGCGTGGTGAACATTTTCAAGTCGGAAGTGGGCGATCCCAACGCACGAAGCTTCAGTTATCCCGACTACATTTATCTCCGCGACCATAACACCTCGTTCTCGAGTCTGATCGCCACCGCAGGAACCCCCCTGTCTCTCACCGAAATGTCGGGAACGCCAGGTCTTCCGCGAACTCCGGCGAAGCCTTCGAGCTTGTTTGGCATTCTCTTCTTCCAGCCAGTGTCGGGCGGGGCCGAGTTCACCATGGGGGCCGTGGTCTCCGAGAACTACTTCCCGGCGCTAGGAATCAGCCCTGCGTTTGGACGTAGTTTCGAGGACGACGACGCGCGCCGGCAGCAGCCGGTAGTTATGTTGAGCTACGAATTCTGGAAGCGGCGTTTTGACTCCAACCGCCGCCTGGTGGGAACCACCGTGAGGCTCAATGGGAACTCTTTTACGGTCGTGGGAATCACGCCCCGAAAGTTCATGGGCACCTACCCGGACATCCCCAACGTGTGGGTCCCGGTAAGCTCCTTGCCTCTACTGAATCCCCAGAACAATATGCAGCGCGACCCTGACGATGCTTGCTGCCAACTGTTTGGCCGGCTTAAGCCAGGAGTCATACGCGAACAGGCGCAGTCCGAACTTACCGTTCTGGCCGAGCAGTTTCGCAAGACCTTGCCTTTGGGCCACAAGCATTCGAGGCCCGTTTCGGTTACGGTTACGCCGGGCTCTCCTTTCAACTTGGGTGACAGGAACCCGGCAAATTTGATTGCCCTGGTCTTGATGGCCGCCACAGGACTGGTACTGCTCATAGCCTGCGCCAACGTCGCGGGACTGCAATTGGCGAGATCCGCCGTGCGACAAAAGGAAATCGGTGTAAGGCTGGCGATGGGGGCGAGCCGCAGGCGGCTGATCCGGCAGTTACTGACGGAAGCAGCCATGCTTGCCTTTCTCGCGGGCTCGCTCGGATTGCTCTTCGCGTGGTGGACCGCACGCGCTGCGCTCGCCATGGTCTCGACAGCCCTGCCGCCGGTGTGGGGAACGATCGCTCTCGAAGTTGATCCCGACATTCACGTCTTCGCCTTCACGCTCGTAGTGTGCCTCGCGGCCGGCATTCTTTTTGGGCTTGCGCCTGCGCTCGAAGCCTCAAAACCAAATCTAACGGCGGTTCTGAAGGAAGAAGGCGTCGCCTTTGGCCTGAAGTTGGCGAAATCCCGGCTGCGCGACTTCCTGATTGCCACACAGATGGCCGTTTCATTGGCTCTTCTCATTGCCGCAGGGTTGCTGGCGCGCGGCTCATTTCGAGCTGTGAAAATCAATCCCGGATTCGAGACCAAGAAAGTACTCGGCATCGACGTCGAAATACCGTCCGGGATGGGATACGATGCGCGCCGGGAGGGGTTGATAATGAGTGAGCTCGCGGAGCGCTTCAGCAGAGTTTCCGGTGTACGGTCCGTGGCGAGGGGGCGAGTCCCACTAGGCGGGGGTATTCGCAGGGCTGCTGTGGCGCTCGCCTCCTCCGGTGCGAAGCCGGGCAAAACAGCGCCAGTCCTGACCTACTGTTATGTTTCCCCGAATTATTTCGATGCGCTGGATATTCCAATTGACCGCGGAAGAAGCTTCACAGAGGACGAAGCGCGCTCGGGCGCCCCGGTAACGCTTGTAAGCGAGGCAACGGCGCAGAGGTTGTGGCCGCGCCAGAACCCGCGTGGCAAGCTCGTCACACTGGATGCAACCGAACAATTTCACTGGCCCGACGAGCCTTTTCCCTCGGGACAGTCCATTCAGGTGATTGGCGTTACACGTAATCTCTCCAGCAATTGGCTGGGCAAGCTCGATGACGGCTATTTCTATCTGCCCTTGGCGCCCGCTCAAAGGTACGACACGATGTTGATCAGGGCCGAGAGCAACCCTGAAGCGTTGATTCCAGCCCTGGGTAACCAAGCGAACGATGTCGATCCTAACATTATCGTGTACGCGGAGACGGTTGATGGCCTGATGACGAACAATCCGCCGTTCGTCTTTTCACGAATTGCCGCAGTGCTCTCCATGGTGATCGGCCTGCTGGGTCTGATCCTTGCTTCGGTCGGCATCTACGGCATGGTGAGCTTTGTAGTCGTGCAACGCACGCATGAGGTCGGCGTGCGAATGGCCCTGGGTGCGCGACGCCGCGACGTCTTGATTCTGCTGCTTCGCCAGAGTATGAAGCCGGTTGCTGTAGGGATGTTGATCGGTTTCACCGCGGCGGCAGCGACCTCTCGATTGCTTTCGTCGCTCCTCTTCGGCATCAGTCCGATTGATCCTCTGGCGTTCCTGGGGGTATCGGCGATACTCGCCTCGGTCGCGTTATTGGCGAGCTACATTCCCGCACGACGCGCCACCGGAGTGGATCCGATGACGTCATTGCGACACGAATGATTGACGGTTGAGCCGGGTAGCGCGGACCCCCGGTTTTGGGGTCCGCGGCTTTTCCTTGACCCCGGAGATGCGGACCCCAAAACCGGGGGTCCGCGCTACCCTCGATTGGAGGCACCCGTGCTGAGCGATCTTCTGTTTCGTTTGCGAGCGTTGTTTCGGCGCAAGAGCGTGGAAACAGAACTGGACGAAGAGTTGCGCGCCCACATGGAACACCAGATGCATAGGTACGTCCAATCGGGCCTGGCCGTCGAAGAAGCGAGGCGGCGAGCCAGATTGGAATTCGGCGGGCTCGATCAAGTTAAGGAGGAGTGTCGTGACGCCCGCGGCGTGAACCTGATCGAGACAACACTTCAGGATATTCGCTATGGCTTGCGCAAGTTGGCCAGAAGCCCCGGGTTCACTGCTGTGGCGGTGGCGACGCTCGCCCTCGGCATCGGCGCCAACACGCTGATCTTCAGCGTGGTCAACGCGGCTATTCTCCATCCCTTGCCTTTCCGAGACGCCGGCCGGCTGGTGACACAGTGGGCCACCAGCCCGACCGTTGGTTACTCAGGGCCCGGCTCGCTCACCGATAAGGACTACATGGAGTGGCGGGATCAGAATCGCGTTTTTAGTGACATTGCCGCCTTTCGGGGACAGCCCACGAACCTTACCGGCGTGGGTGAGCCCCTTCGGCTTATCGGCGCGACCATCACCGCAAGCCTGCTGCGCGTGCTCGAGGTCAACCCCGCCCTGGGACGCGCGTTTGCCCCTGAAGAGGAAGCGGCCGGACACAACCGTGTGGTGTTGCTCGCTGACCGGTTGTGGCGCAGCCGCTTTGGGTCTGACCCGGCGGTCTTGGGCAAAGCGATCAAGCTGGACGGAGAGTTCTACTCCGTAATCGGCGTCATGCCGGAGGGCTTTGGCTTCCCCAATGAGGCCGACGTTTGGACTCCTCTCACGCTCAAGAGCGAAGAGCATAACGCCACCTTGCAGATCGTCGCGCGGCTCAAGCCTGGCGTGTCGCTCGAGCGGGCGCGCAATGATGCGGCTGTACTCGGGAAACGCCGCCCCGCCCAGCCGGGCGACTGGGAGTGGCACACCACGCTGGTCCTGCTGACGCAGGCAGCGGCTGCCGAGGTTCGCACTCCGCTCTTGGTTTTGTTCGCTGCTGTGGGCCTGGTGCTGCTCATCGCCTGCGCCAATGTCGCCAACCTGTTTCTGGCCCGCGCCACGACTCGCCAGGGTGAACTCTCCGTGCGCAAAGCGCTGGGCGCAAGCCGAAGCCGTTTGATTCGGCAGATGCTTACTGAAAGCGTAATGATGGCAGTTCTGGGCGGAAGCCTAGGGTTGCTCATGGCCGCTCTGGGCCAGAGTTTCGTGGCCAAGTCTGCGTCCCTGCTTCCCCGCAACCTGGCGTCGCCCAGCGCTGCCGCCCACATCGCCTCGGCCGGGATCGATTTTTGGGTGCTGGCCTTCACACTCGCGGTCTCACTGTTCACCACAATCCTGTTCGGGCTCGCGCCTACCCTCTGGGCCACGCGAGCTGAAATGAACTCGAGCTTGAAGGGAGAGAGCCGGCGTTCAACCGCAGGCAGGACGCAGGGTTACATGCGAGACGGCATCGTGGTCGCCGAGGTCGCCTTGGCGGTGGTTTTGCTGGTGAGCGCGGGATTATTGATCCGCAGTTTTCTGCATTTGATGACCGTCGATCGGGGGTTCGACCCCGAAAATGTGCTGACCCTGAATATCAGCCTGCCTGACAGTCGTTACCAAACCGCCCGCCCGATGATCGAATTTGAAGAACAAGCGCTCGACCGTGTAAGGATGGTGCCGGGAGTGAAGACAGCAGGCGGCGTGTTTGGACTTCCGCTCGGCAATGGCGCCATCGGGGGCGATTTCACAGTCGAGGGGCAGTCGGCGGCGGCCCAAGGGTCGCGGCCATTCATAGCTACGAAGGCAGTGGTGGGCGGTGATTATTTTCGAGCTATCGGCATTCCGCTACTTCGCGGCCGCTACTTCGACGCGCATGATTCGGAGGCTGCTCCGCACGTCATCATTGTCAGTCAAAGTCTGGCGCGGCACTATTGGCCGCTCGATGAGGCAATCGGCAAGCGGCTCAAGCCGGGATTCGAGAACGATGCATGGTGCACGGTCGTGGGGGTCGTGGGGGACACAAAACAATACAGCCTCGGCGAACCGCCCTCGCCTGCGATGTACCTCCCATACGCGCAGGCACCGGCCACGTTTCTGATGCAGGACATCACGATGGTGCTTCGCGCCGGCGCCGATTCGCTCGCACTGGCTTCGGCGGCACGGCGCGCGGTCCAAGCCGTAGATCCCGACCTGCCCGTATTCGATGTCGCCACGATGGACCAGCTTGTCTATCGTTCGGCTTCGGCGCCACGCTTCAATACGGCACTGCTCGGCATTTTTGCGGCGTTGGCTCTGGTTCTGGCCGCGGTGGGAATTTACGGCGTGATGTCCTATGCGGTGGCGCAGCGCACTCACGAAATTGGCGTTCGAGTGGCTCTGGGGGCAGAAGCGAGCGACATCTTACGCCAGGTGGTGAGGCAAGGAATGTTGCCCGCAGTGATTGGGATTGCAACGGGAACAGCGGGTGCGTGGGGCGCGACAAGATTCTTGTCCAGCCTGCTGTTTGGGGTGAGGCCTACTGACCCCATGACCTTTACGCTGGTTCCGATGCTCTTGGCGGCGGTGGGTGTGCTGGCGTGCCTACTGCCCGCCCGGCGAGCAACGAAGGTCGATCCGGTGGTGGCGCTGAGGTACGAATAGTGCAGTGACAAGCTATGAGTGACGAGTGACAGGCCCGTAGCACGCACTATACCGGTTGCTGACAGCTGATAGCTGACGGCTGATAGCTGAATGGAGGTGGCGATGCTCGTCGACCTACTTTTTCGCTTGCGCGCCTTGTTCCGGAGCAAGTCCATGGAAACTGAGTTGGACGAAGAACTGCGCGCCCACCTCGAACACCAGGTGGAAAAGTACGTCCAGTCGGGCGTGCCAGTTGAAGAAGCGAGACGGCGAGCACGGCTGGAGTTTGGCGGCCTCGATCAGGTGAAAGAGGAGTGTCGCGACGCCCGGGGTGTGAACTTCATCGAAACCCTCATCCGGGATGTGCGTTACGGATTGCGGATGCTGGTGAAGAGCCCCGGCTTCACGGCGGTGGTCGTGGTCTCGCTGGCGCTCGGAATCGGAGCGAACACGGCCATCTTTAGCCTGATCGATGCTGTGATGCTCAAGATGCTTCCGGTGAGGGATCCCGAGCAACTAACGCTGCTCAACTGGGCCGCGCAAGGCTCGCCGGGGGTCATGCCCGCGAACGGGATCATCCACTCACTCACCGGGAACATGGATCAGGATAAGACCGGGCGGTTCACGAGCAGGTCATTCTCTTATCCCACCTTCGAGCAGATCCACGACCGTAACGACGTGTTTTCCAGAGTATTTGCCTTCGCCGATCCGGACCGGGTGAACCTCAACGTGAACGGACAGCCGAGATGGGCCGAAGCCGAGCTTGTCTCCGGTGACTATTTTTCAGGGCTGGGCCTCGCAGCAGTTGCCGGTCGGAGGATCACGGAAGCGGATGACCAGGCGGGGGCCGCGCCGGTAGCGATGATCAGCTACGGTTGCTGGGAGCGGCAGTTCGGGCGCGAAGCTTCCGTAGTGGGAAAAGCGATCGCGATCAATAACGTGCCTTTCACCATCATTGGCGTGACACCACCCGAATTCTTCGGACTGCAACCCGGCCGTTCGCTCGACCTCTGGCTGCCCCTCCATACCCAGCCGCAGGTTGAACCGAGCTGGGCCCAGGGAGGTCATTCGAAGTTCATCGCGAACGACGACTGGTGGGTGGTGATCATGGGGCGGCTGAAGCCTGGGGTCAGCGAGCAGCAGGCGGGGGCGGAGCTGGAAGTAGCATTCCAGCAAAGCATGGCCGCGCAGGAAGAGGCCGCCCGAAAAACGAGCCCTCCTCAAAAACCCTCTGACGACGAAACTCCGGCAGGGGCGCAAGGGCTTCCTCACCTCGAGCTCACGCCGGCAAGCAAGGGACTAGATTACTTGCGCTGGGAGTTTTCGAAGCCTTTGTTCATCCTCATGGCGGTGGTTGGGTTGGTGCTGCTGATTGCTTGCGCTAACGTGGCGAATCTGCTTTTGGCACGCGCTACAGTGCGACAGAAGGAAATCGCGGTGCGTCTCGCCATCGGCGCTGGACGGCGACGGCTCGTCCGCCAGCTACTCACGGAAAGCGTGCTGCTTGCGGCGCTGGGTGGGGTGGTCGGACTTGCCCTCGCTTATTGGGCCACCAGCCTCCTGGTTGCGTTCATGTCGAGCGGACGGGAGCCTGTCGCGCTGAGCGTGCATCCGGACTTGCGTGTTCTAGGCTTCAACGCAGCCGTTTCGCTGTTCACCGGCGTCCTCTTTGGGTTGGCCCCGGCGTTTCGTGGCACTCGTCTGGACTTGACTCCAGCCCTGAAGGAAAGCGCCGGAGGCGGATCGTTGGGGGCACATCGAGGCGCCCGGTCGAGGCTGGGAAAGGCGCTGGTCATCGCCCAGGTGGCGGCTTCGCTATTGCTTCTGGTCGGCGCAGGCCTGTTTGTCCGCACGCTCCAGAATCTTGAGACCCTTAACGTCGGATTTAACCGATACAACATCCTCCTCTTCGGAATCGACCCCACCCAGAACGGCTACAAAGGCGAGAGGCTGGCATCCTTTTACCAGGAATTGCAGCGGCGTCTTGAGGCGCTGCCCGGCGTGCGCTCAGTCAGCGCCTCAAATCACACGCTGATTGGCGGCGGCGTCAGCATTGGCGGCATCTCTATCCAGGGATACGCCGGTAAGCAGCCCGAGACAGGGCGCGGCGCGTCGGCTGGAGTGCATTTCAACAGCGTCGGGCCTGGATTCTTCGAAACCATGGGGATTCCACTCGTGTTGGGTCGCACCATCGGGTCTGAAGACACGCCGGCCGCGCCCAAGGTCGCAGTGATTAACGAATCGCTCGCGCGCAGTTACTTTGCGGATTCCAACCCTATCGGGCGGCGTATTGGCGGCGATGAGAAGACGAGTGGAGACATTGAGATCGTGGGCGTGGTGGGAGACGCGAGATATGCAGATTTGCGCCGGGGAGTCCCACCCACGATTTACTTCCCCTACTTGCAAGGAACGGAGCAGCTAGGACCGATGCACTTCGAGGTCAGGACGGCGGGCGATCCCACAGACATCGTGACAAGCGTCCGCCGGGTTGTGCAATCGCTCGGCCAGAATCTGCCCCTGTTTGAGGTCAAAACCCAAGTGGAGCAAATCGATCAAACCCTGTTCCAAGAGCGTTTGTTTGCGAAGCTTTCGAGTTTCTTTGGCTTGCTGGCTCTGGTGCTCGCTTGCGTGGGCCTCTACGGCATCATGTCCTATGCCGTCGCGGGGAGGACGTACGAAATCGGCATTCGCATGGCGCTGGGCGCCGAGCGGGACAACATTCTCGGAATGGTAATGCGCGAAACGCTAATCATGGTGGCGCTGGGAGTGGCAATAGGGATTCCGGCGGCGCTCGCGGCCACGCGCTTAATCTCCAGCATGTTGTATGACCTCAAGCCCAACGATCCTTTGACCATTACGGTGTCCGCCTCGGTGATGATTGCCGTGGCCGCATTCGCGGGTTACCTCCCGGCGCGGCGAGCTTCGCGCGTCGATCCTATGGTGGCGCTGCGGTACGAGTGATTGTCGATTGCCGATTGGCGGAGCTATCTGCGGTCGCAGTCAGCGAGCGGGTAGCGCGGACGCCCGGTTTTGTGGGTCCGCGGCTCTTATCTGGTGTCGCGGTCAACGGAAACCTCAGCAGCCGCAGACCCCAAAAACGGAAATGCGCGCTAGCGCTACCCGCTGCATTGACTTTTTTGCTCCTACTGATAGTATCGAGTTAATGGCAGCTAACACTGTTGGGCGAAAGCCGCATTCTAGACGCATCGTTGTTGAAATCGATGCCGATAAACTGGAGCGCTTGGCCGCGAGCCTGGGTCTCCTTAGTCCAAGCTTTCTGGACAGCATTTCGCGTTCCGAAGAGGAGATTGCGCTCGGCAAAACCAAGCGCCTCCGCAGCCTGCGCGAACTCCGCCGCCGATGACCGAAATTTTTCTTACCTGCGGACACCATCAGTGGATTTACCGCTACCTTCTGAGAGGCTAATTCTTGTCGTGATCGACGGAGAACTTCAGAGCTGCGGACCGCCAAAACGGGAGGTCCGTGCTACCATCAGGAACGCAACTTTCGCCCCTCATTTCGCGTAAGGATTAATGGAGGCATTCCGATGCAGAAGGCTGTGCCGCGCCCGTTTCTCCTTAGCGACCTGGCGATTCTTCTTTATCTCTCACTGCTCACGGTTCTGATCCACTTTCTTGCCAACGGCGGCTACGGCTATTTCCGCGATGAGCTTTATTACATGGCGTGCGGCCGGCACCTGGCGTGGGGCTACGTTGACCAGCCACCCTTCGTAGCTCTCATGGCCGTCGTGACGCGCCATCTGCTGGGCAGTTCGCTTTTTGCGTTACGCTTCTTCCCTGCGCTCTGCGGCGGACTGCTTGTTCTGCTCACCGGCCTGATGGCGCGCGAGATGGGAGGCGGGCGATACGCACAGGTTCTCACGGCTGTTGCCGTGATGGTGGCGCCGGTTTATCTTGCCATCGACAATTATTTCTCCATGAACTGTTTCGACCAGGTCTTCTGGGCGCTGGCAGGCTACGTCGTCATCCGAATCCTCAAGCAAGATAATCCCAAGCTTTGGCTGTTGTTTGGCCTGGTGGCCGGCGTGGGCCTTATGAACAAGTACTCGATGGGATTTCTGGGACTAGGCGTGGTTGTGGGACTTGTGTTGACGCCGGCGCGCCGGCAACTCCTCAGCAAGTGGCTGTGGCTAGGAGGAGTGATCGCCTTCCTCATCTTTCTTCCGCACATTCTCTGGGAGATTCACTACGGTTTTCCCTCGCTTGAGTTCATTCACAATGCGACCACGTTCAAGAATCTCCCGCAAACTCCTTTACAGTTCATGACCGCCAGCGCCCTGGGGATAGGTCTATTCTCTCTTCCGATTTGGCTTGCAGGCTTGGGTTTCTTCTTTCTGGGCAGGGAGGGAAAGCAGCACCGTTTGTTCGGCTGGGTGTTCGTCTCCATCCTCGCTCTCTTCCTGGTCACCAAGGCCAAACCCTACTACCTCGCTCCCGCCTTCCTCTTTCCGCTTGCCGGCGGCGCGGTGGCCATTGCGGACTTCGTGCGGCGGCATAACTGGAACTGGCTCCGGCCCGCGAGTATCGTTTTGCTCCTGGCCAGCGGGGTGATGAGCGCTCCTTATGTGCTCCCTGTTTTGCCTGTTGAGTCTTTCATCAAATACCAGGCGTGGATGGGGCTCAAGACGCCGAGAGAAGAAAGGGGAAAAGCGGCAAAACTGCCGCAACAATATGCCGACATGTTTGGCTGGCAGAACATGGCAGCCACCGTCGCCAAGGTTTATAACAGCTTGTCCCCGGAAGAGAAACAGGAGTGCGTGATTGGGGCCGGCAACTACGGCGAGGCCGGGGCCATCGACTTCTTCGGCAAAAAGTACGGCCTCCCTAACGCCATCAGCACCCACAACAGTTATTGGGTCTGGGGGCCGGGAGATAAGCCCGGTGAAGTGTTAATTGCCGTGGGCGGAAACGCGAAGGATTATCAGGCCATGTACGAGGACGTCGAGCAAGCTGCGACGATCACTTGCGAGTACGCCATGCCGTACGAAACCGACTTGCCCGTTTATCTGTGCCGGCGCCCGAAAATGACCTTGCAGCAAGTCTGGCCGCACCTCAAGAATTTCATTTAGCGCGAGACAACCGCAAAGAACTCACCACAGAGGCCACGGAGTTCACAGAGAAAAGACAAATGCATTTGCTCCGTGATCTCTGTGCGCTCTGTGGTGAAGGCGGTTCGGTTGCAGTCACCAGCCCACGGGCTTCCCCTGGTTCTGCTCGTTCAGCCATTGCTCGAGCGGAGCAAAGTAATCGCGAATGGCGCTGGCGTCCATTTGCCGCTGGCCGGTGATGGCCTCAAGGGCATCGGGCCAGGGGCGGCTTAGTCCCATCTCGAGCATCTCGTTCAGGCGCTTGCCGGCTTCCTTGCTTCCGTAAATGGAGCACCGGTGCAGCGGCTCCTTGCACCCCGCCGCGCGCGCCAAGGCGCGATGAAACTGGAATTGCAGAATGTCAGCGAGAAAATAGCGCATGTAAGGAACGTTGGCGGCCACGTGATACTTGGCGCCAGGATCAAAGTCTTCCACGCTCCGATCGATCCCGGGAGCCACACCCTGGTACTTCAGTTTCAGGTCCCACCAGGTCTGGTTGTACTTCTCGGGAGGGATCTGGCCGGAAAAGACTTTCCACCGCCACTGGTCGATCAGCAGGCCAAAGGGCAGGAAGGCGATCTTTTCCAGCGCTTTATTCAGCAGGAAGCCGATGTCTTTGGAGGGGTCGGGAGCCTTCGCGAGAAGGCCGATTTGAACCAGGTAGGCAGGGGTAACAGACAGGGCAATGGTATCTCCCACGGCTTCATGGAACCCGTCGTTGGCGCTATCGCGGAAAAGAAATGGCTGGCGATTGTAAGCGCGTTGATAAAAATTGTGGCCGAGCTCGTGATGGATGGTCGCGAAGTATTCGCCGGTTATGTCAATGCACATCTTGACGCGCAGGTCGTCTACAAAATCCACGTCCCACGCGCTGGCGTGGCACACCACGTCACGGTCTTGGGGCTTCACGAAAAGCGACCGTTGCCAGAAAGTCTCAGGCAGGGGCGCAAATCCCAAAGAAGTGAAGAAGCGTTCGCCGTAGCGCACCATTTGCCGGGCGTCGGTGTTACGGCTTTTCAAAATCTCGGTAAGGTCGTAGCCCGGATCGGCATTCTGCGGCGCGACCAGGGGATAGACATTCTCCCACTCCTGGGCCCACAGATTGCCCAACAGATAAGCGGGAATAGGACCGTTGGCCGGAACAATTTGCTCGCCATATTTCTCGCGCAGCTTGCTCCGGACGTAGGCGTGCAAGGCCACATAGAGCGGGCGAACCTGCTCCCAAAGCCGATCGAGTTCTTGTGCGAACTCGTCCGGGGGCATGTCGTATTTCGATCGCCACATCGCGCCGTTGTCCTGAAAGCCGAGCTCCCGCGCTCCTTTGTTGGCGAGTTCCACGTATCGCGCGAAATCGTTGCGCATGGGACGGGAAATGGCGTGCCAGCCAACCCAGGCGTCACGCAACTCTTTTGGGTCGCGGCTGTTGGCCATGATGCGGGTTATATCCTCGATATCCAGGCACTTCTCTTTGCCGCCCGGGCACCACTTGCCCATGCCGTACGTGCCTTCCAGCGACGAAACGATCTGTGTCAACTCCGCACTCTCTTTTGCGTCCGACGGCGTCGCCAGAGTCAGCGAAAGCTTCAGCAGTTTCAGTTTGCGTGCCACGTCGTCAGGCAGAGTCAAATGGTCGAAACGCGTCGCCTGCTTGGCTAAGTCCACCGTGGCGTTGATGGCGCGCTCGTCAGCCTCAGCGGCCAGAACCTCTGTGTCCTCGGTGATGTAAGTGGCTTTTACCCAGTCTGCGCGGGCGGCGTCCATGTTGACCTTCAGAAGTTTCGCCTCGGCGTCCTCGATGAATTTCTTCGCTGCCTCCACCTGCGTCTGAGACATCGCCTTCTTCTCTGCTCCTGAGGAAAATAGATTCAAGACAAGAATTGCGCCTGCAACTAATAGAATAACGCAAAGTTCGCGTGAATGAGATGCCATAAGGGACTCCCGTCCGACTTTTATTGATTTGGCTTCACGGCCGGCACCCGCACTCACTGCGCCTTGGCTTCGTCTTCGAAAATTGCGGTGAGGACCATCGAGACGATGCTGACTACCAAAGCACCCCAAAACGCCGCCCAGAAACCGTGCACGTAGAAACCCACCTGGAACCAGTGGACCGCGATGTAAGAAGCCAGCCACAGCGTAATTCCATTGATCACCAGAACGAAAAGACCGAGCGTGAGGATGACCAGCGGGCAGGACAGCAGCTTCAGGAGCGGCCTCACAATCGCGTTGACCAAACCCAGAATAACCGCCATCACCGCGAATAACGTCCAGCTATTCTTCTCGGCATGGATTCCGGGGACCAGCCAGGCAGCCACGAATAACGACAGACTGCTCACGATCCATCGAATCAGCAGTTTCATTGTAGCCTCGTCGCAATCTTCCGGGCAACGACCGTGGCGGCCTGGAAGCTGTTTCCTTCCGTGTGCACGTTCAGGGTCACCACGGTATTTCCTTTCCGAAACATCAGCGTTGAGCCCTTGCGGCCTGCGTACGCTTCGTCACCGATTCCCAGAATCTGCCGGACGGCGCTCTGGCCTTTCGTAGCCGCTTTCATGGCCATTGCCGATATCTGCAGGGCGAATGACCCACCTTGCGGCGTCACTTCAACGGTCAGACTCCTACCCACGGAGGACGTATACTGACAGGTCAAAGCCCCTTTGTTGGTCGACGAAACAGTCGTTCCCAGCGCTTCGCCCACCTCGACATTCGACACTAGAGAACACACCCCGCGGGCGTCCACAGTCGCCCCCGCAGCTTCACCGCCCATTCTTTCGGAGTGGCTCATTTTCGCCCGCGCCAAGGCTTCCTTTCGCGTCCGGTAATCGAAATAGGCGCAGCTCGCAATTGACAGGAGCGTGACCAGAGTCGATATCCCCAATACCCAGGCGATAATATTCAGCACCTTGCGTCTCGAACTGACTTTTAATTCCGCACCTAACACTAAAGCGCCTCCTGGCAGAACCTATGGCGCGGATTGTACTTCGAGAAACAGTTCCGAGTCCAGCCGGAGTGCAGGCGTCCCTAATCCGTCGATAAGTCGCGGGTTCGCTGCAAACGAGTAGGGGCGAGGCGCCGCCTCGCCCCTACGGGTAACACCCTCCGCGTGACGATGATTCTGCTATACTCGGCCTAGCCACAAAACTCATGGAATTAGCAGTTCCGGCGTCTGACAATTCGAGCGCGCCCCCGCAACTCGTCCCCGCCCGAAAGCGGCTGTTCATGGCTTCGCTGCTGTTTGCATTTCTGTTCTCCTCCCTCAGTTGGGAGCAGGCCGCAGGCGGCGCGTTGCTGCTCATCCTTTTTAACACTGTAATCCTGCCTTGGCTCGAAATTGATGCCAGCAAACAACCGGCGTCTGGCCGCGTCGTTGACAAAGCAGGAGGATTGATCTTGTACCCAACCATGGTTCTGGCGCTCATCCTACTTTACCGGCATTACCTGAATGTCGCGGCGGCGGCGTGGGCCATGATGGCGCTGGGCGACGGGATGGCGACTGTGGCCGGGGAGGCGGTGTGCCGTCCGCACACGACGGGAGGGCACGCCGAGATGTGGCGACGAGGACTGGCTGCTGCACTTCCCTGGAACCGGCGCAAAACTCGGGCGGGATTCCTCAGCTTCGTGGTTGCGGGAACCATGGGCGCATACGTCCTCAGCCGCTGGATCGCTTCGGGAATCCCCTCCGGCAAGACCCTGACGGTGTGTGCTGCGTCCGCTCTGCTGTGCGGAGTGATCGAGAGCCTCCCTCTGGCTCTGGATGATAACATCACCGTGCCGCTGATGGCGGGGGCTTTCCTGTTCTGCGCCTTTCTGGTGGAGCGCTCCGCGCTGGACAGCAACTTGCCCTATCTCCGGCGTCGCATCGGATTGGCGATTGCCGTGAATCTGGCGCTGGCACTCCTGGCTTATGCGTTGAAGGCCGCATCGACCTCCGGTGCCATCTGCGGCTTCTGGCTTGGAACCGCCATCTACCTCGGCTACGGGTACAAGAGTTTCATTCTGCTTTTTGCCTTTGTTCTGTTGGGCTCGGCTGCGACGCGTCTGGGCCTGGCGAAGAAGGCGGCACGTGGAGTGGCCGAGCGCAGGTCCGGTGCGCGAAGCTGGCGCGAGGCATTGGCCAACTTACTGGTAGCTGCGTGTTTTGCGATTTTGGTGATAACCACTCACCACGAGCCTGCCTTTTTGATCGCACTGGTCGCCGCGCTGGCAGAGGCGGCTGGCGACACCGTCTCGAGCGAAATCGGCCAGTGGGTTTCGGACCGGGCTTACCTGATTACGACCTTCAAGCCGGTTCGCGCCGGCGAAGACGGCGGAGTTTCCCTTGCAGGGACAGTTGCCGGATTGGCGGTTTCAGCCGCTATCGTGGGATTGGGGCTGGGATTGGGTTTGTGCGGCCCTTACCGGTTTGCCGGTCCGGCCATCGCGTTGGGGGCTGCTGTTGCGGGCAATCTGCTGGACAGTTTTTTGGGCGCCACGCTCGAGCGGCGTGGCCTGGTGACCAATGGGATGGTGAACTTCGCGGGCACGGGCGTTGCGGGGGGCCTGGCACTAGGCTTGGCACTTCACTTGGGGCTTTGAGCCCGTCGCTCGCGCCTGATCGTGAGTGGCGATGCGCCCGCGGCCTTTCACCCTGAGAAAACCAGAACCATCGTCGTCACCCCCGCGCAAGCGGGGGTCCATCGTTGGTCCCTCGTGCCAATGGACTCCCGCTTTCACGGGAATGACGTGCGTTGCTGTGATCATCAAGGGAGCGCAACGAAGGACCACCGCAATCTGTAGGGCACACACCAAGCTAGCGACCTTTCGGTCAGGCACGCTAAACCTGGCACAGGGAGAGCTTTCCGCGGTGGTCCTTCGTTGCGCTCAAGATGAGAGAGTCGCAGGTTGTCTGGGGCGGCCGCTACCAACGGCCGCCCCAGCAGCGGATGTCGGCCTAGCGCCGATAGAAGCCGCGGCCGTAGTAGCCGCGGCCGTAGTAGCCACGGCCATAGAACCCCGGCCCGTACCAGAATGAGAAGCTAGGCCAATACCCGTAAGGGTACGGGTAGTAGTACGGCGCCGGCGCATTGGCAACCGGAGGAGCCGGCCAGCCGTATCCAAGGCAATTCCATCCGGACCCACCGGACCCCGGAAGCGGCGCGCCTTGCGCAGAGGGACCGCCGCCATAGCCTCCCCTATAGCCGCCGTTGTAGCCGCCTGTGTAGCCGCCGGGGCCCACAGTCTGGAAGGCCTGGGGCGCGTGTTCCGTGGAGATCATGAGCGGCGCGGAAAGCCGGAACGTTAACAACGTTTCCGGATAGATAATCGTTGGGCGACCACGCGTCAAGAGCACGCCCACGGTTGAGGCGATTAATCCCGCCCCGGCTCCAATGGCGGCGCCAGGACCAAAATCCGCAGCCCCGCCGATCGCCGCGCCCATGAGAGTAGTTCCGGCAATAGCGGCAGCGTCGCGACCGTTCGAGGTCGGTCCCCTCATGCCGGTCAAATCGGTTTTGATCGGCAACTGTTGTCCATCCACCAGGGTCAAGTCCGTCAATTGCACGCCCAGCCGCGAAACGCCCTTAACCCGGCCTGCCTTTTGCGTTTCAATGACCTTGCCACCGATCGGTTGCCCTCGCTGGGCGACGATCACGCCGTCCGCAACCAGGGGCCGCACCAGTGTGGCGGAAAAGCCGTCGCCGGGCTGGTTCTTGTCCGAAGACAGCATCTGGTCGATCCGCACCGTCACAAACACACCTGCCGGAAGCTTTACGGTCGGCGGCACCGGTTGGCTCGGTGGCGGGTAATTGCCCTGAGAGTAGTTCGGCGGTGGGTAATTGCCCTGAGGGTAGTTGGGCGGCGGGTAGTTGCCCTGAGGGTAGTTCGATGGCGGGTAATTGCCCTGCTGGTCGTTAGCCTGCGGATCGCTCGGCTGTTGCTGGGGTGGATTCGAGAAATTGTGCCATCCAGGACTAGGCTCTGAATTCGGCGGACTGGGCGGCGCGATACTGGGTGCCGAATTCGATTGTGGGCTCGTGGCCGGATCCTGCGCCAACGCGACGACCGATGCGGCCAGCAAACTCACCGCAGCGCAGTAAGCCACCGCCCTGATGACCTTGCTATACGTGCTCCTCATAAGCGACCTCCTCCTGTCCGACGGGAACAGTAAGGCATCTTGGCTTCCAAACCCCGCCTCGCTCACAAGTCATTGATAATAAGTAGCTTGTTGCGCTTTTCAGACTGGAGGGGCCGGCCCTGCCCTGGCCGTAATCCACCACGTTGCTGGTCGATTTTGGCCACTGGCAATCTTCTTAGAGGCTTACCCCCTCCCCTGAGGCTGATCGTTACCCAAACCTTTGGCTGGACGCGAGGGGTATGAGCCGCCGCAGAAGCCAAAACGAGCCCCGAAGGGGCGACCTATCACAGCCCAGGCCAACGGCCTGGGACCTGGATCACGCCCTCTCTCGTGGCCAGCCCTGAAGGGGCGCAATAGCAGCGCGCATCTGCGAGGACAGCCGCCGCCGATTAGTCCCTGGCCTTATTACGCCCCTTCAGGGCTTACAAGTCCCGACGGCGCGGACTCCTAACCCAGGCCGCTGGCCTGGGCTGTGATAGGTCGCCCCTTCGGGGCTGAGGGCGTTCGTTGTGTGCACCCCCGGTGCCCAGCGGAAGATGTGGGTTACACTCAGCTCCAAGGGACAGGGCAGTTTTTCCGGGATGGGACCGAGGGTGCCTACCGGAGCATATGGGTGCTCTGTTAGCCATCCTCCGCCCCCAGTGCGATGACCTGCCCGCTCTCCGCCGACTGGCGCGACGCGGTCATCACCTGCATGACCCGGCAGGTTTCTTCCGGTAAGCAGAGGAGCGGCGGGCGGCGCTCGGCGACGCAGCGTACGAAGTAGCGAAGCTGGGCGGCGAACATATCCTCCTCTGAAACCGCAGGTTCGCACACTTGCCCGTCGCTCTTGTACAAGCGGAAGAAGTGCGAGGCCTGTTCGCGCTCCTGAATGTTGGCGCCTACCCGAAACGTGTACTCGATCGCCCCTTTGGTCCCCAGAACTCGAATGCCGGTGGAAAAGGGCCAGGACTCCGGCATCAACAGACTCGCCTCGACCGAGGCCTGCGCCTCCGGGTAAGTGAGTGTTGTGTGAACGTGATCCCAGCTTGCTTGCGGCGATTGGATGCCTACCGTGCGCACCGTAAGAGGATGCCCCAAGATCCAATGGATGAAGTCGACGTCGTGCACTTGCAAGTCCAGCAGTCCGCCGCCGCTGCGCGCCGGATTGCGGAACCAGTCGCTCCAGTTCGGGAACTTCGAAAGCCGGTGAGCCGCCACGGAACGAACGCGGCCGATCTCGCCGGAAGTAATCAGGTCCTTGATGCGCGCGTACTGCGGCCAGAAACGCAGGATGTGCGCGACCATGAGGACGCAGCCGTGAGCCTGCGCTGCCCCGAGCATGCGCTGCGCGGAGGCGGCGTCAAGCCCCATCGGTTTCTCGCAAAGGACGTGGCGGCCACGTTCGGCAGCCTCGAGGGTGACCTGCTCGTGAAGGTCAGTGGGAAGGCAAATGACGACCGCATCAAGCCTGTCGTCCTCAAGCAGCTCTTTGTAGCTGGAGTAAACGCGTACGCCGGGATACGAATCGAGGATCGGGTTGGGCTGAAGCGTGGCTACGGCCACCACCTGAGCCTCCGGAACTTTCCGCGACGCTTCCAGATGGACCCGTCCGATGTACCCCATGCCGGCGATTCCCAAATTGACCATAGCCTATCCCACCTTGTTCACTACAGCAGGTTTCAATTCCAACCGCTGCGCGTGAATCTTCTCGATGGCGCGCACAATGTCATCCATATCTTCACGTCCGGCCAGAAGCAACCGGTGCTCGAGCCAGACCGCCTCTCGACAGGCGCGCTCCGCATTGGGGCAAAGGGCTTCGAAGGAAGCATAATCGATGGCGCGGCCGTAGTGGCCGCAGGTGACCGGGCATCCGCGAGGGTAGAAGTCCGGTTGGAGGAACATGGGATTCTTGTACAAGGGATGCGCGTAACCGGCGAGGCACGGAATCCCTTCCGCCTGAAGCGCCGCCAGGAAATCCGCCCGCGGGACTCCGAACTCGGCCTCGTCGAAGCGAAAGATGTAAAGGTGATGCGAGTGGCCGGTGGCAAAAGGTTGAACCCGAAGCGGACGAATTCCCGGTAGCGTGGAGAGTTGCGCGTCGAGATAGGAGGCGTTCTCCTCCCGCTTGGCGTTCTGGCTCGCGAGTCTTTTCAGTTGCTGGCTGAGGATGGCGCCTTGAAACTCCGTCATGCGATAATTCCAGCCCAGCCGGTGATGCTCGTACCACGGCCTGCCGATCTTCCGGCCGCCCCAGATGTAAGACTCGCAGAGTTCAGCCAAGTCGCGATGGTCGGTGATGATCAATCCACCTTCTCCGGCGGTCAGGTTCTTCGACGCTTGAAAACTGAAGGTGCCGGCGTGCCCGATGGAGCCTAATCCCCTGCCCTTCCAGGTTGCACCATGTGCATGGGCCGCATCCTCGAGAACCACCAGGTTGTGCCGCTGCGCGATATCCAGGAACGCCTCCATATCGGCAGCCTGCCCGGCAAAGTGCACAGGAATGATGGCCTTGGTTCGCGGCGTGACGGCCTCTTCCACCCGCTCAGGAGCGAGGTTGAAGGTGTCGTAATCGATGTCTGCGAAGATAGGGACGGCGTTCACTGCCAGCGGGGCAGTCGCCGTGGCGATGAACGTGTACGGCGGCACAATAACTTCGTCTCCGGGCCCCACGCCAAGCGCTTTCAGCGCCACCTCGAGCGCCGCCGAGCCGTTGGCACAGGCGATGCCGTACTTGGCCCCCTGGAAGTGGGCGAAGGCAGCTTGAAACTCCGCTACTTTCGAGCCGGGCTGCCCTGCTTCCGGCGCCGTCGCTTCTACAGCCTGGCCATGCGAATACCGCCACCAGTTGCCGCTGCGCAGCACTTCGAGCAGGGCCTTTTCTTCGCTCTCGTCAAAGACCGGCCAGGAAGGAAACGGCTTGCTCCGCTCCGGTGTACCGCCAAAGATCGCCAAACGACTCATGAAGTCCCCCTGACAAGATCCGACTTATTGTGCCGCGAATCCTCCATCATCAAAAGGCCGCCCATATCGACGAATCGGGTCGGGCCGGTTGCACCTACTCCGCCAGCTTGCCGTAAACATCAGTAATCTCAATGCCGCTCTTCAGGAAACGCTCGTTAGCCTCACGCGTCAACCGGTTTCGTTCACGTTCGGCGATGACCGCGTCAGAAGCCCGCTCGAGAGTCTCTGCCTGCGTGCCGGCCTTCAAGGATCGCAGAGCGCGCTTGATCTCGGTGACGTCCTGCCGTGCATTCTTGTGTTTGGTTCGAAGTTTGCCGACGTCCATCAGCGGTTCCTGCCAATTCCAGTGCGACAGAATATTAAAGCCAACGAAGAGATAACGAACATCATTGCGGCAGCCGGGAATCAAGGAACTCCGAGATTCGTTGTGCTGCCGGCGGATCCAGGTTGCCCAGCACGGCAACAACATAGCCGGACTTGGGGTAGATCCTCAAGTCGCCGTTCATGCCCGGCGCCCCGCCGCCATGGCCCACGTAGCCGTTCCCATTCTTGTCCCGCTCATCCTCGAACCCATAGGCGTATTTGCCGGGTCCGCGGCCCGTCTCCACTTTCCCCGTGATGAGCAGCTCGGTAAAGCTGGCGTTCAACAGTTTGTGGCTGAGCAGGGCAGTGGCAAATCGCACCAGGTCCCCCACGGTCGAGTAGCCGCCGCCGGCCGACGTCCCGCGATAAGGGAGCGTGTCGGTGTTCGGCGTCCACCCGCCGGAATCCGACCGCATGTAGCCGACAGAACGGTTGGCAACCGCCTGATCTTCCGGCAGCGATCCGCTCAAAGTCATGCCGGCAGGCTTGTAGACGTGTTCTTGCACGTAATCGTAGTAACTCTGGTGGGTCACTCGCTCGAGCACAACTCCGGCCAGCACCATGCCGTAATTGCTGTAGTCCCAGCGGCTGCCGGGTTGAAATTGAGGGCCGCGCTTGCCATAGAGCGCCACGTAGTCGTTGAGGGTGCGAAGCTGCAGGCGATGGGAGTCAAACTCCGGCCCAAAGATATCGCCCGTGCCTCCCGTGTGGGTCAACAATTGGTGAATCGTGACCTTGGTGGCAATCTCTCGATTGGGATAATCGCTGATGTATTTTCCGAGCGGGTCGGTAAGCTTGATCTTCCCGGCCTCCACCAGTTGCAACACCGAAACCGCCGTAAACATTTTATTCATCGAGCCGATGCGAAAACGCGTGTCGAGCCGGTTGGGGATCTTCTTCTCGCGGTCCGCCAATCCATAGGCGCCACTGAAGAGCGTTTTGCCGTTCTTCGCAACCAGCACCGCGCCCGAAAACCGCTCGGCCGCTGTGTCCTTGTCAAGCAGCGCCTTGACGGCCGCAATGGCTTCGCTCTCCGTGAGCCTCGAGACTGGAAATGCCGCCGGGCGAGGGATCCCCGCGAGGCCGAGGGAAACAATGCGGTGCGGCGGGGCGGTTTCTACGTCCAGCGTGAACCGCGCGAACTGGTCCGAATCGCGCTCCTGAAGCAGGCCGCTGGCCCTGGTGGGCGATGCCCGCTCGAGCTTCTTGAACTCGAATCCGCCCGTGTTGGCGCGGAAATCCATGTCCTGATTCAGGCCTGACACCCGGTTGGGGAAATTGTTCTGGAGGAAACGCAGGTATTGGGCTCGATCGTTGCTGTTGAAGGCGGTGAGCCAGGCGAAGAACTGGTGAGTAGACGGCTGCGTGCGGGCGAACGCGGCTTGCGCCGGCGTCATTTCCGGCGGAGGAGGCTCGTTGGCGGGCGGCGAAGCCGGGTCAAGGGAAATCTGAGCGATACGGTGCGGCTCAGCAGCGTCCACCTCCACGGTGATCCGCAGACGCTCCCGGCTGATGCGTGTTTGCGCGATGGCAACGATTCGGTCGTCGGTCGATTCCTCGACTCTCTGGAAATCAAGACCGCCCATCTGGCTGCGCATCTGGATCGTCTGGTCGACGAAATTCGACGGCGTGCCCGTGGCCATGACCTTCTGCACAAAAGCCTGAATGGTGGCTCGATCGCCGCTCGTGAACGCCGCCAGCCAGGCCTGGAGCTGTTTCGCCGCAGGCGTATTGGGAAATGCGAAATGGGTTTGCGCTGCGGGCGCCTGGGCGGCGAGCCGCGGCACGTTCAATACTGCAAGACCGGCGGCGATGGCGATCCCAGCGATTAATGCCATCCCCGCAATGACCTGCTTCACTGCTTTGGGCTTCTTTGCTGTCACGTTTCCCACGTATCCTCCAGTCCGGCTCACGAGTGTATCATGGATGCTGTAATGCCAAACTGCAGTCGAAGAGTCGAGAAGTCGAGAAGCCAACCGCTGTGTTCCGGACTGCGGCGGAGGCTGTGAGTCGGGTCTTCCGTTCTGCGCTTCGACTCTTCAACTCCTCGTTTGTTTTCATAGACATTCTCGCTTTGTTCCCGCATTTTTCGATACCGCAGTCGCGGTTTCACGCCAAGGTCGCAAAGTCGCACCACCCCCCGCCCCTCCTCATCCGAGGAGGGGAGCCCGGGAATTCCGCTCCTTGGATAAGGAGGGGCCCGGGTTGGTTGATTCCTGAGCCGTTCCTTTGTTTTCATAGACATTCCCGGATCGGTCGTAGGATTTTGGGGGCGAAGAGTCGAGAAGTCGAGGAGTCGAGAAGCCAGCCGTGACATATTGCCCCACAAACAGCGGCCCGTGCCGGGCCGTTCCGGGCTGCAATCTAGCCTATACTATTGGGCACAGTTTGTCAAGCGGCTGGAGGGGAATGGGTCAAATCAGCAGGGCAAGAGCGAATTCAGGCGGCCGAACGGCGCAGGGAGGACATAATGGCCGCCCCAACTCAGGTAAGTGGGCAGGGGCAGGCTCAAGGCGCAGGAAGGTTGGGATTGAGTTGACGCGCGCGCTCGTCTTCCAAGGGCGTATACATCCCGACAAAAAGAAGGTGTGAAAAAATCACCAGGCCCTGTCATTCCGAGCGAAGATCGCATGATCCTCCGGCTCACCACTGTGCATGAGAATGGCCTCGCAGGAGCTAAGTCATGTGTTTTCAACAAAAGCTCCGGCCGTTTTCAGGGCAGCGAGGAATCTGCATTTGTTTGTTTTCAAAGAGATAAATGCAGATGCTTCGCGAAGTTCAACCTGAGCGAGCAAACTTCAGACCCTTCGCTTCCCTCAGGGTGACAGCGAAGGGCTCAGCATGACAGCCAGTTTTTCCACTCCTTCAAACCGTTGGGACGTATACGCCACCCGTCGGGGATGCGGCGCCAAGCTTGGGCGGGAACGTCTGGACACTCCCCCGAGCGAGTGTTAAGATAGCTAGCCGTGAGCCAGGCTGCGCATGGCGCCCCATCGAAATCAAGCACAGTTTGTTCAGGACTGTTAATCTCGAGTGAGCAGGGGAGTTGTTCCCACCAGGTATGGCGGTGACGTCCAAACTGATTGTGGCGGCGTTGCTGCTACCGCTCTGTATGGCCTTGGCTTATCGAAGCCTGGCGCAGGAGAATGCTGAACGCTCCGCCTCGAAGAGTGGCGGCCAGGGTTCTGCGGTGGCGGCCGCGGGGCGGAAAAGCTATGAAACCCATTGCTCAATGTGCCACGGCTTGGATGCGAGCGGAGGTGAGCACGCCCCGGGCATCGCCAATTCCCGCGAGGTGCAGGGGAAATCGGACAAGGCGCTCTTCCAGATTATTCGCGGTGGCCTTCCAGCGGCCGGGATGCCCTCCTTTCCCACTCTTCCCGAGAACGAGGTCGAGTCTGTGGTGAAATATCTGCGCACCTTGGGTGGAGCGGCCTCGGCCGAGGACGTCAACGGCGACCCCCTGCGAGGGGAAAAACTCTTCTTCGGGAAAGCCCACTGCAGCGATTGTCACATGCTGGCGGGAAACGGTGGATTTATCGGGCCCGACCTTTCGGATTTCGCCATCGCGCATTCACCGCAGAAGATTCGTGAGGCGATTGTCCGCCCAAACCAGACGCTGCTGCCTGGCGAGCAAGTGATCAACGCCGAGACTGTCGAAGGGCAGAAGTTGTCGGGCCTGGTCCGCAACGAAGATAACTTCTCGATGCAATTGCAGGGAATCGACGGAAAGTTTCATCTGCTCATGAAATCTGAAATCACCAAGGTGGAAAACACAGGCCATTCCCTCATGCCCGCGGACTACGGGACGCGGCTCGGTTCAGCGGAGTTGGATGATCTGGTCAGCTTCATCGCACGTTATGGGCGCCGCGTGGAAGCGCCGCCCACATCGTCTGGCGAGCGCCACAGGAGCCACACGCGTTAGTGGGGCTCTCAATGTGAGCGAAGAATCCGTGATCCTCCGGTGTGCCGCTGCTCATGGAAATGCCCTCTCCCCCTTGGGGGAGAGGGTGGCCTGCGACGGCGCTTTCATCAGCCGGCGCGGGCCGGGTGAGGGGGTCCGGGTCGGCTATTTTCTCGGCAGTGAAGGATTTCTGCAGTTAGACTGGAGTTCAAGGATCTGCGAGCAACTGCGGAGATCCTTCGCTTCGCTCAGGATGACAGACTTGTGCGGTTGGAGATCCAAGACGATAATCATCAAACGACTTTTAATACTTCTTCTCATTTGCCCGGCGGTGTGTGCGGCGCAGGGTCAGAAACTGCGCAAATTCGAACTGCGCGCCGAATCGCCACAGTTCTGGAAATTGGTTGACCGCGAGGCGAAGTTGAGCCGCGTGGGAACGGGCTTCGGTTTTACGGAAGGTCCGGTGTGGGACCCGCACGGATTCCTTTACGTGAGCGATGAAACCCTGAACAAGATTTTCCGCCTTTATCCGGACGGGCATCGGGAGGAGCTAATCTCTCTCGGCGACCCGGACGGCAACACCTTTGACCAGCGGCTTCGCCTGCTCGATTGTGCCAGCGTGCTGCGCGCCGTGATTCGCATCGAGCCGGACGGACGTTATACAATTCTGGCCGGCCGGTATCAGAACAAGCGGTTTAATAGCCCGAACGATCTGGTGATCGGTCCGGACGGCGCGATTTATTTCACTGATCCCACCTTGGATCTGCCGAAAGGACAGCCGCAGGAGATCCCCTTTCAGGGAGTCTATCGCCTGGACAGCAGCGGCGAGGTGCGCTTGCTCACCCGCGACCTTGCCCAGCCGAACGGCTTGGCGTTCTCGCCCGACAGCAAGCGTCTTTACGTGGACGACAGCGAACGACTGGATATCCGGGTTTATGATTTCCTGCCGGGCGGGACGCTGGCGAACGGCCGCCCATTCGGTGAAGAGAAGGGCGGCCCAGACGAGGGAGTGCCGGACGGCATGCGCGTGGACATGGGGGGCAATCTCTTCGTCGTAGGCCCGCTGGGGATCTGGGTTTGGGACGCGGCGGGACATCATCTGGGCACGATCGTGCTGCCGGAGCAGCCGGCGAATCTGACTTGGGGGGAATCCGACTACGCAACGCTGTTTATTACCGCCACCACTTCGGTGTATCGAATACGCACCCTTGTACGGGGCTTTGTCCCCTATCTATCCGAAGGCAATCGGCGCCCGGTTCGCCATGTCAAGCCAACACGCCCAGTCAGGGCGTCTGCCGGCCGGTAATGGAGATGCGGACTGCCCTCCTCGGCGGAGGAGGGGAGCTAGGTATAGAGGGCCTTTTAACATGCCAAGTCCATTCCGGACGGCAGTCGCCATCCTGGTATGTATGATCTTTACCGTCATCCCCGCCAACCCTGCGGAGCAAAATGCTCAGGCCTTCTCCCCTTGCGTTGTGGAGCAAACTCAGTTCCACGGCTGGGACGCCGAGCGCTTGTCCAATCGATGGGTCACGCTGATAATAGTTCCAAAGCTCGGTGGGCGGCTGATGCAAGTGACGTTCGGTGGTCATGACTATTTATTCGTCAACCCTCTCTATCTTGGGAAGTATTTCCCTCCCTCGGAGGGGGCGGCCAAAGGGAAATGGTTCAACTATGGAGGCGACAAAAACTGGCCCCTGCCGGAGGGCCCTGGTGAAAACCAGTGGCCTGTGGCTTCGGATGTTTTAGACGATGGGATTTATCAGCTCACTCCGGCTCGAACCGGACCCGTAGATTGCGGGGTAAACCTGCAAGGTCCGCCCGACGACCGAACCGGCCTGCAATATTTCCGGTACATCAGCATTGGCGCCGAGTCGCCCCAAATCATCTTCCGAGCGCAAATGCAGAACATTACCGGGCATGAAATCAAGTGGTCGATGCAGTCCGTGACGCAGTACAACACCGCCGATCCGCGCGATCCCGCGAAGTACAACCACGATTTCTGGGCCTTCACGCCGGCCAACCCCGCCAGCGTCTTTAACCGTAAATTCGATGCCCACGCAGGGCCCATTGATCACCCTTCGTACAGCGTCCGAAACAATTTGTTCACCCTGCACTGGAAGTACCTCGAGGGTGAAGTCGGCGTCGACTCAACCGCCGGCTGGGTTGCGGTGGTCGATGGGGTCTCCAGTTTCGCTATGCTGGAACGTTTTCGTTTCTATCCCGGCGCTGATTATCCGGAGCGGGCCTCCGTCATCTTCTACATTGACGGACCGAGCTTGCAGCTCAACGACCAAGGGATGCCGGAGATCTCGCGGACAAAGCTCGAAGACGCACCGTACTACATGGAGGCGGAACTGAACAGCCCGCTGGTGGTCTTGCCCCCGGGACAAACCTCGGTCCTGCAAAGCGAGTGGTTTCCAACCAGAATGACGCCGCAGTTCGTTAACGCAGCCGAGGCAGGGATGATTGGGCGCGAACTGGCTGTGGTCCCCGCTCCCGGTGGAGTGCGGCTTACCGGTTACTTCGGGGTATTTTATGCCGGCCGTCTTGTGGCCCGCGTGTACGACGCTCGGGGCGTTGCGCTCAAGCCCGTGGACCTCGCGAGAGCCGACCCGTTGGAGGCGGTTTCTTTGGATAGCGTCGTTTCGCTGCCTCCCGAGGCTGCCACGGTGTCTCTCCATCTCGTCGATGAGCATGGGTTGGACAGGGGCTCGCCAGGTGAAACAGAAATCATGAAGGGCAAATAGGAGTGAATGGTCAGCCGTTTCTCTTGGGGCTGAGCTTGTCGGTCATTTTTTGTTGGACACCCGGGGCGAGTTGAATTGACGGCCCTCTCCCTTGGGGAGAGGGTGTCCCGCTGTCCCGATGCACTTCATCGGGAAGCGGGACGGGTGAGGGGTCAGTTGCGCGGAAAGCAGAAGGGGCGAAGTGTCTACACGTGAAGGTGAAAACCACAAACAATTCAAACGGCAAATGGCAAAGGTCAAATGGCAAATGGTTTAGGATTTGAGAAATTGGCAAATCGCAAACCATTTGAATTTTGCCATTTGCTCTTTGAATTCGCTCGTGCTGTGAAACTGGGCAGGAACCCCACACCCGTCCGGCGACGGCTGGAGAAACCGCCGTCGCCGGACACCCTCCCCCCAAGGGAGAGGGCTATATTCGTACGTTCGCTGCTTCAGATCGTGCTGGCATGTTCGAGTTACCTATACAGGAAGATTCAACTGACGCATATGGTTCTGTTGATTCTGGCGTTCTGCTTCGCGCCGGCGCATTCGGCCGGGCAGTCCGGCGCGGCCCCTGTCTCGATGGACGCCGACATTGCGCCGGAACGACTGCTGGTTTCACCTCCGCAGCAGGACTGGCCTTCCTACAACGGAGACTACACGGGACGACGCTACAGCGGGCTGGACCAAATCAACACTGAGAATGTCAAACACCTGCGCGCCCAATGGGTGTTCCACTCCACCAACTCGGATTCCATGGAGGTCACCCCGGTCGTCGTGGGCGGGGTCATGTACATCGCCTCCGGCAACGATGCCGTGGCGCTCGACGCGCGCACCGGCCGCGTGCTGTGGCACCACTCGCGCCCGCTGACCGAAGGGCTGATCGACGACGCCTCGGCCCATCATAATCGCGGTGTCGCGGTTTGGCATTCGCGCGTTTATATGGAGACCGATAACGCCCACCTGCTCTGTCTCGACGCACGTTCCGGCAACTTGATTTGGGACGTTACTTACGCGGACACTCGGCTGAATTACGGAGCTACCAGTGCGCCTCTGCTGGTTAAGGACAAGGTTCTCGTGGGGACTTCGGGCGGCGACGATGGGGTACGCGGGTTCCTGGCCGCTTACGACGCAATCACCGGCAAGCTGGTATGGCGTTTTTGGACTATTCCAGCTCCGGGCGAACCCGGTTCCGAGAGTTGGATCGGTGATGCTTACTTGCACGGCGGCGGCACAACCTGGATGCCCGGAACGTACGATCCGGAGTTGAATACGGTTTACTGGGGCACCAGCAATCCCGCACCGGATTTCGTGGGCGATACGCGCCCAGGCGACGACCTCTACACGGATTGCGTGCTGGCCCTGGACGCAGATTCGGGAAAGCTGAAGTGGTATTTCCAGTTCACCCCGCATGACCTCTACGATTACGACGCCACGGAGACTCCCGTGTTGCTGGATGTGCCGGTCGACGGAACGGTCAGACGCCTGCTGGTGGAGGCTAACCGCAACGGGTTTTTCTATATCCTCGACCGCGCCCACGGGAAGTTTCTGAGCGCAACGCCTTTCGTTGAGAAACTGAACTGGGCAACCGGGATCGACGCCCATGGCCGCCCCCTGCTCACGGGGCTGAAGCCTACCCTGCAAGGCACGCGAATCTGCCCCTCGATGACCGGCGCCACGAATTGGTTCTCTCCCTCCTACAATCCCTCCACTCGCCTCTTCTATTTTCTCGCCCTCGAAGACTGCGACATGTACTTCGCGGGCGCCGAGAAACAAGTCTACAAGCCCGGCCAGACCTATTACAGCACCGGGGCAAAGCGCATTCCGAGAGAAGCGGCAAAGAAGATCATGCTGGCTTTTGACGTGCCAACAGGCAAACCCGTCTGGCGTTACCCGCAAATCGGCGAAGGGGATTCCTGGGGCGGAACAATGACCACCGCGGGAGGGCTGGTTTTTTTCGGAGATGATGCAGGAGAGTTGGAGGCTGTTGACGCCCGGTCCGGCAAGCCCTTGTGGCACTTCAACACCGGCCAGAGCATGCATGCCTCGCCGATGAGCTACGCTGTCGATGGCGTGCAGTACGTCGGCATCGCCGTGGGAAGTGATTTGTTCAGTTTTGCGCTCGACTTTTAGGTAGCGATCAAATCTTAAAGAAGATCTTCCGCCGGGACAGCCAGTAGCACATGTACCACATTACGGCCAGGACCAGGATACTCTGCGGAATGGCACCAAGATCCCCCAGAAACCTGAAGTCCTTGGTAAAGTTCTTTAGCCCGCTATTCAGCCACCCTTTTATTCCGATCTGGCCGAGAGAGTAAATGAAGATCGAATTCATTCCCAGCACGATGAACGGGAAAGCCCACCGTTGCGCTCCTTTCACCTCGATGAGCCAGTAAAAGGCCATCAGCATCAGGATCACCCAGCCGGCGCTGAAGAACGTGAAAGAGGCTGTCCACAACCGCTTGATCATGGGATTGTACGGTACCAGCGCCAGACCCAGCACCAAGCCCGAAGCCGCGCATGCCCCCAGCACCTTTAATTTGTTGGCGTGCGATCTGCCAGTGCGCAGCAGCATCCCGATCCAGCACCCAAACAAGATGGTGACGGCGTTCCCCACGAAGTTGATCGTCGTGTAATAGCCGGAGTAGTTGTATCCGAGCACCTTCAGGTCGATCACCGCGCCGATGTTCCCGGTCTGCGACCAGGGGCCGTCCGGACCGGGGAAAATCGCAAACAGCGCCCACAAACCGGCCAGCATTGCCAACCCGGCGGCCGCCTGATAACTGAACCGCAGGCGCATGATCAGGTAACAGATCATGTAGCCGAATGCGATCTGGCTCAGCACGTTGATCAACTGCAACGACAGGCGGGATTCTCCCCAATTCGAGTAGAGATTGCTGAGCAGAATCAGCATGAACGACCGATACGCCACGTGCCGGAACAAGTCGCTCTCTGAGGCGCCTTGGGATCTCCGCCGGGCGAGCGCGAACGGCATCGCCACACCGACCATGAAAGTGAATGCCGGCTGAATGAGATCCCAGAACTTGCAGCCTTCCCAGGGGGCATGGTCAACCTGGGCCGCGAGCCAGGCCCAGCGCGGATAGTGCTGGAGCGCCCCAATGCCGAAACCCTCGGATACCAAGAGCAACATAATAAAGCCCCGGTAGGCATCCAGGCTGAGCAAACGCCCGCCCACGATCTTGTCTGGCGCCCGCTCGGGCGGCTTTGAGATGGATTGTGGCGTGGCCGCCGCGTCGCTCACTTCCGGATGTCTGGTAGTCGTGGCCATGGTTCTCCCGTACCTCGGTGAGCTGAAATAACGGTCGCCATCATACCACGCCTTGTGGACTCCGCGGACCTCAGATCCAGGCGGACGGGGACAGAGTCCTGAGCACCTCATGAAGCTCATTGGGTTGAATGGGTTTGGTGTGATCTTTAAGGGTGGAATTACCGTCCGAGTTTCTGGGCGGCCAATTGGGTGCCGGCCACTCGTGCGCGGATCTTCTCGAAGGCGGTTTCACGCGCCGTAGACGTATCGTCGCTGAAGGGAGCAAACCCGCAGTCATCGGTGGTCCCAAGTTGCTCTAGAGGCACGAATTCTGCAGCCTCCAAAACCCGATCCCGCACTTCCTCTGGCAATTCGACCCGGGGACTAATGGGATCAATGACGCCGACGAAGACCTTGTGACCGGGCCGCGCATGCTCCTTAATCAGCTTCAAAACCCGGCGGCGGTCTTTCTCGCTCGCCAACTGGATGTAAAAATTCCCTGCGTCCAACGTGAAGAGATCGGGCAATAAACCGGCATAGTCAACATCCGCGCTATGCGTGGAATCCTGGTCGCCGCCGGGGCACGTGTGAACTCCAATGCGCTGCCTCTCCTCGGGTGAGAAGCGGCTCAGTACCCGATTGTTGAGGCTGATGAACTGCCTAAGAAGCCCTCGGGAAGGGTCGAGTTTTACGGACAAGCGACCCTCCGTGAAGTCGATCTGCACTTTGTGTGCGCCTAGCGCCAGGCACGTACGAATATCAGCCTCGGCTTCATGGACGAGGTCGTCAAGAAACTGCTCTCTCGAATACCCTTCAATTCCTTTCTGAGGATAAAAAAGACTAACGGCTGAGGCCGATATGACCGCCTGTTTCAGCGGGGTGCGAGTGTATCGTTTCGCCGCTTCCAAGTAAGAAGCCGCCCGAGTTTTGTAGCGGAAAGGACCCGAGAGCAGTCGAGGCAGTTGGCGCGTGTGGCCGTCGGCAAAAGGGATCGAGATGCCGTCCGGGGCGAGGTTCGTGAGGCCATGAACGGGGTAAGTGGCAAAGCTGGGTTTGGTCTGCTCACCGTCAGTGATCACCGGTGAGCCGGTGTCCTCAAACCTCCGGATCGTATCACGGAGCGCTTCGGCACAGACCGCTTCAAGACCCTCTCGCGAGATGCGGCCCCCTTGGAAATCTCGGATCGCCTGGATTAACTGAGGCGGTCTGGGAATGCTACCAATAGGTTCAGTAGGGATAGGCATAGGACCAGTGTATCTGACAATTTGTCCTCCGTCAAAAACACTGCCGCCTTTCCAGTCTCAACGAATTACATCCCCGTTTATTGCAACCAGGCACTAGTGAAGAAACAATTCCGCGACTTTCCGGGCGAGGGCTGAGGGGTCGAGGTCGGTTCGATTGGCGAGAACGATGATCGTCAGTCCGTCGGAGGTGAAACGTTCGATGACCGTACGGAATCCGATGCTCTCCCCGGAATGCCACATGCGCGCATGGCCGCGATAAGGGTCAAGAAACCAGCCAAATCCGTACTTGACGGGCCCGCCTTCTGACGAAGAGTGGAAGTCTTGGGGCAAGGCAACTGGCGTCAGAGCCGGCCGCATCTCGGCCTCACTTAACAGAGTGTGGCGGCGAAGCGCGTCGTCCCATTTGCGCAGGTCGTCAAGGGAGCTATAGACTCCGCCGTCGCCGAGGGTCGCCGAAGTCGGACTCTGATCGGTCTCCAGCCAAGTACCCGCGTCTTGCGTGTACCCGTAGGCGCGGGCCTTCACCTGATTCTTGCCATATTCGTAGGCCAGCGTGTCGTGCATTTTCAAGGGGACGAAAATGCGCCGGCGGAGGAAATCAGCAAAGCCCAGGCCGGACGCCTTCTCGACGACTTTGGCCAGCACGCAGTAGCCGGAGTTGCTGTATTCCCAGGCCGTGCCGGGCGGGAACTTCGTGCCCGTCTGTTTCTCCATCAATTCGAGCACGCCGGCGTCGCTGATCTGCGGAATCTCCTGCCAGGATTTGCCTGCATACGTCTTGTCCATCAGATCTTCGTAGGCCACAAGCCCGGAAGTGTGATTCAGCAGGTTGCGGAGGGTGATGGCTCTCCCATAAGCAGGGAACTCCGGAAAAACATCGGCGAGCGTTTCGTCCAAGCGGAGCTTGCCGTCGTGGACGAGGAGCAGTACGGCCATGGCGGTAAACTGCTTCGTGCAGGAAGCCAGGCGGAAGTTCGAGCGCGCATTGATCGGGGCGCCTGCGCGCAGATCGCGGCTCCCATACCCACGCTTGAACACGGTCTTGCTGTTGAGGCGGACCAGCACGGCCAAGCCCGGCTCGCGGCGCGAAACCAGCGGCGCAAAAATCGCCGCGAACTGCTGAGCGTGGGGATCTTCCGCCGCCCAGGCCGGCGGGGAAGAACCACACAAACCCCAGAATAAGGCCAAGCCGAGAAGCGCGCCGAAGAGACGGCGAATTTCGTTGAGAAGCAGTCGAGAGGGCACTCGAGATCACCTAGCTTGTCATTATAACCCGGTGCGCTTGCCTATCCTGCTGAGGTATACTGCTAACCTTCCAAGAGTGCGGGATGGGAAGACCAGTTTGCGAATCCCGGCTATATTACAGGAGATCCTATGAGCAACGCTTTTGATCGTCGTGACTTTCTAAAGACCGCCGGCCTTGCCGCCGCGTCGCTATCCGTGGGCGCGGCCACGCTTCCGGCCCGCCCGCCCGAACTCATCAAGAATTCTGTCGGCCACCCCAGACTGCTTTCGGGTTGCTGCGCCTACTCCTACCGCAAGTACCTTCAACACGGCCCGATGACCATGGAAGACTTCATCCTCACCGCCGTCGAGCAGGAGATCGACGGGGTGGACATGACCACGTACTATTTCAAATCCACCGAGCCTTCATACCTGCTCGGACTGAGGCGTCTGGCGTTTCGGAACGGCGTGCCGTTTTCGGGCGCGGCGATCGGCACCAACATGTGCCAGCCTGATCCCACCAAGCGCGCCGCCGAACTCGAGAAAATCAAGAAGTGGGTGGAAGCGACTGAGCTGCTCGGGGCATCCCACCTGCGGGTGTTTGGCGGCGAGATTCCCAAGGACGCAACCGACGAACAGGGCATCCAGTGGGTAGTGGAAACCATGAAGCCGGCCTGCGACTATGCGGCCGAAAAGGGAATTACGCTCGGCATCGAAAGCCACGGAGGAATCACCTCCAAGGCCGCTAACATTCTCGAGATTCTCCGCCGTGTTGATTCTCCCTACGCCGGGTGCAATCTGGACATCAGCAACTTTCCGGAAGATCCTTACACCCAGATCGAGGCCTGCCTTCCCTACGCTACTCATACACACATCCGCGACTTCTACGGCGAACCCAGAAAGCCCCTCGATCTCGAACAGGTATGGAAGTTGTTCGCGCAGGGCGGGTACAAAGGGTTTACATCCGCCGAATACGAAGGCGAGGAAGATCCCAAGACGGGCGTGCCGAAGCTTCTCGCCCGGATCAAGGAACTCAATAAGAAGTACTCAACGGTATAAGAAGGCGCGAAAGAAACGGAACGTGTCATCCTGAGCGAAGCGAAGGATCCCCGTAGTTGGTCGAAGATTGTCGAAAAAACGCTAACTGCTGAGATCCTCGCTTCGCTCAGGATGACAACCTTAATTTCTCCTACCTTTGAACGCCGAGGGGGCGAATGATTATGTGCCCCACACCAACGGAGGAACATCATGCTTACTCGACGCACATTCGTGAAGCAGGCAGCCGCGGGAGCGGCAGCCTACGCCGCTTACAGCCTCTCGCCCGCCGGCCGCGTGCTGGGCGCTAACGATCGGGTCCGCTTCGCCCTGATCGGGGCGGGAAGCCGCGGCAGACAGATCTTCAAGGCCGCGCTGGAATGCCCGAACGTGGAAGCCGTCGCGGTCGCTGACATTTACACGCGCCGCCTGGACGAAGCGAAACAACTTGCGCCCAACGCCGCCAAGTATCAAGATTTCCGCAAGGTTCTTGACGACAAAACGATCGACGCCGTCCTCATCGCCACCCCCCAGCACCAGCACGTGCTCAATTTCGTTCCCGCGCTTCAGGCCGGGAAGGACGTGTACCAGGAAAAGACCATGGCCTTCAACCCCGACCACGCCCGGCGCATGCGCAAAGCGTTCGAAGGCTCGAGCCGGGTGGTGCAGATTGGAATTCAATCCACCAGCGGTCCGGCGCAACCCAAGGCGAGCGAGTACGCCACACCCGAACGCATGGGCGTCATCACCGCTCTTCACACCCACCATTACCGCAATGCGCCTTACGGCGGTTGGATGCGCAAGATTCCCCCCGACTGCGATGCCCAGCACCTCGATTGGAAGGCCTTCGAAGGCGAGGCGGATCATTATGCCTTCGATCCCGAGCGCTACATTAACTGGCGCTTCTATTGGGACTATTCGGGTGGGAACGTGTTCGAGAATATGGTCCACCAGGTAGGCTTCTGGTACAAGGCGCTGAATCTGAAAATCCCGGCCCGCGTCATGATGACGGGTGACAACTACCTCTCGCCCAAAATGCAGGTTCCCGACACCATGAGCGCCTGCATGCATCAGCCCGAGAAGATTTTCTTCACTTGGAATTCGATGTTCGGCAACAACTTCTATGGGGAAGGTGAAGACCTTCTGCTGGGCAACCAAGGGACACTGCTCTGCAAGGAACTGGACGGATTGCGCTACGTTCCCCAAGCCAGGCGGCATTCCGAACCGTCGGCCCAGGCTGCTCCTGCGGTTCCGGACGTCGCAGGGATCGGAGACGGGGGAATGACCAAGGCCCACATGCAGAACTTCTTCGACTGCGTGCGCAGCCGCCAGGAACCCAATTGCCCCTTCGAACTCGGGTTCCGGTCTGCCATCACCTGCCAGATGGCCAATGCTTCCTACCGCCTGGGCCGCAGCGTGCAGTGGGATGAAAGCCGGCAGGACATCGTCTGACGGGGCGCCTATTCTTGATCGGAAGAACCAGGAGGAGGCCTCTTCGCGGGTTTCTTGCTCGGGAGCTCAAACAGCCCAAAGGGCCACAGCACCAAGTCGATACCCTGCTGCGCCAGATCGCCGAGCGCGTATTCTCCGGGGTCGAGGGGCTGTTGGAGCTTCAGACAGTAAAGATCGGGAGCTAGCTGTGTGCGCTGCAATTGCACCGCGGCAGAAGCCTGCGATGCTTTTCCCACGCCGGCGCGGCTTGCCTCGACCCTTTCCACAATTCGCGACTCTTTCACGACCTTCACGGGAATCAGTTCCATCCTGGTGCCTAGCCCCTGGCTAGACTTCACATAAAACGTCGGCATCGCTTGCTGTAGCCGCACGGCAGCCTTGGGACCAGGAAGTTCAAGGATCGCCTGGCCTTTCAGCAAGTGCCCGGGAACGGCCAGGGCAAACGCCGCCCGCCGCTTATCGGTGATCACTTCCGGAGTGGATTGAATCAGCCGGATCACGCGAGTTCCATCGAACGCGAAGACCCCTTCTTCATTGGGCAGGTGAATGCCCGGGGCAACCTCGAATCCCGTGTCCGGAGGCTTGTAGAAGCGTTCCTTCTCAATCTCGTGGCCTTCCGCGAGTTGTTTCTTCTGGACCGATTTCTCTTCCTCCAGCGCGCGTTTCGTCGTCTCGAGGTCAACCAGAGATAGAGGAACTTCTTCCCACTCGGAGCGCTCGACGCTATAGTAGCGAACTCTCTCCCCGTTCACCTCGTAGCTGGAAACAAGTTGATAGGTCCCATCTTTCAGAAACAGTTTCTGGGTGGTTGCGGCCGGCAGTGATACCCACGTCAGGCACGCGAGCGCTGCCACTATCATTAATACTCCGCGCAGGAGGGGCTTCATGGTTCAGCCTTCGTTCATTGTCTGCGGAGTTCATCAAGGGTGATGTAGTCCCCACGTTCGTAAGCGGCCCTGCCGCGAGCAATAGCTCGTTGCTCGGCAGGGGTAGGAGCCTCTTCTGGGAATTGCCGAATCGAAATGTAGATCCGGAGCGCCTCAAGCACGAGTTCGGAGCAAGTCCGGTGCTCTTCTCGGCTAGTTTTCTTGACCTGTTCTGCCATCGCGGCGGGGAGTGAAACGGTGATCGTTTGACAGGCTCTCATAGTAATCAAGTCTCCAAATCCTATGTTAAGAGTCTAACAGACGAATCGCAGGAGCAGCAACCTCCAGCCAAGGGCTCGTGCGCTCAGTGAATTAACGCACTTCGATCTTCAATACGCTGTCGTTCGGGTCGGGCGCCATGGTAGGCACCGTAATCAGCAAGCGATCTTTCTTTTGCTTGAAGCGGATTTTGTGGCCCGTCGCCAGCAGGGTGACGCGGGAAACCCGGCTCGTTATGGCGGGCAATTCCAACTCGGGTTTCGATGGCCAATCGAACACGTGGAGATAAATCGCCTTGCCCTTTGCCGTGGTCTTTCCAAAGGGGAGGTTTTGCCAGGGCCCGTAGGTGGTCCCGTAGATCGAGTCGCCGTTGACCTTTATCCACTCTCCCATCGCCTGGAGGCGTTCAACGAATTCAGGTTGAATTGTGCCCTCCGGCGTGGGGCCGACATCCAGCAGGAAATTGCCGCCTTTGCTCGCCACGTTAGCCAGGTCCTGAATGAGCGCTTTCACGGACTTGTAGTGCTGATCGTTTTTGTTGTATGCCCAGGTGTCGTTGATCGTCATGCAGGTTTCCCAAAGCTGAAATTCCTCCGTCCCGCTCTTGGTTGGAACCCGGTCCGGTATCTGCTGCTCGGGAGTCACGAAATCGCCATCAACCCCGATCCGGTTGTTGATGAGCGTGGCGGGCTGTAACTCATGAATCAAGTTGATAAATCGCTGGCCTTGGTACTTGTCCTCTCGAGCCAGACCATCGAACCAGATCAATGCCACGGGACCATACTTGGTCAGCAATTCGCGAAGTTGACCCTCCATGTAATCAAGGTAGGAAGCCCACTCCGGCCGGCTCGGGTCGCCGTGCCAACTGTCCTTGACAAGCTTGGTGGTGTCCCTGTAGCCGGGGTGGTGCATGTCCGGCGGGGAGTAGTAGAAGCCTAGGGGCATTCCCGCTTCGTGGGCGGCTTTGGCCAGCATGGCGATACCGTCTTTGCCATAGGGCGTGTTGGTAATCTTGTAATCGGTCAGCGCCGAGTCGAACATGCAAAAGCCGTCGTGATGCTTGGTGGTGATGACCATGTACCGTTGCCCGGCTTGTTTCGCTAACTCGACCCAGGCAGCGGGATCATATTGGACGGGGTTGAACCGCTTATAGAGCGACACATACTCGGGTTCGGTAATGTGCCAGGCGGCCTCAGGTTCCATGATGGGCCACGAAGCCTCCACGCTGGCTACTGAATACGGACCCCAATGGATGAACATTCCGAATTTCGCTTCCCCATACCAGGCTGTCCTCGCCTCTTCCGATTTCTGTGCACCCTGGGGCGGGTTCACGCCCTCCGCGCCGCTTAGGGACGACGTCGCGATCAGCAAATAACCCGCCGTGAGTGCCAAAAGAAAGACCAGCCTTCCGCGCCGACTCTTCCGCATGGCTTCCCTCCCACTCGATTTTCGTGGTGCCCGATGTTTTCGATTCCTGCGATGCGCGCTTCCAAGCGCCCGCCCTGTCACGCTGATCTTCAGGTCAGCGCAGTGTGGGCCTGCCGAAGCGTCAGCACTGAGAACTGGAGAGCATAAATGACGCAACGCCGAGTCCCACGAGGAGGGTAAACCTGCTCCCCAGTTTGCGCAAGCGAAGAATTGCCATGTGTTCTGAGTTGGCCCTTCCTGCCCTCTTGTTGTAGACTCCACAGGCTAGGACCGCGGTTCATCAGGGAGGAGACAAGGATGCAATCCCTAACTCGGCGTTCGTTCGTCAAATCGGTCGGCCTGAGTGCCGGCTGGGCCTCGATGCCACCTGTTGCCGAAGCGTTAAGCGCCAGGCCCGAGCCCGATGTACCGCTTCCGCAGAGCCCACCCAAGGAAGGAGAGCTGCGTTTTCGCCAGGTTCACTTGGACTTTCATACTTCGCCGCTCATCGCTGACGTCGGAGCGGATTTCGACGCCGACGAATTCGTGCAGGTCCTGAAGGACGCCCACGTCAATTCCATTAACATTTTTGCCAAGTGTCATCACGGCATGGCTTACTACCCCAGCAAGGTCGGCCCGATGCATCCGGGGCTGAAATTCGATCTGCTGGGAAAGATGATTGAGGCCTGCCACAAGGCGGATATCCTGACGCCCGTCTACATCACGATCATGTGGGACCAGTACGCTGCCGAGCAGCACGCCGATTGGCGCGTGCTGGACGAAGAAGGGCGGGCCGACGGAGCCCGGCCGCTCCAGGCAGGCTGGAAACGCGTCTGCCCCAACACTCCCTATCTTGATTATGTAACCGCGCAAGCCGAAGAGGTAGCCAAGAACTACGAAGTGGATGGCTTCTGGTTCGATATCCTCGAGTATTCGAGTTTCGGATGCTTCTGTCACTACTGCCTCCAGGAAAGAGAAAAGCTGGGCCTGGATTCAGCCAAGCTGGAAGACCGTTCAAAGCATGCGGAACTAGTCCTGCTGCGGACGGTGGACCGGCTCTATTCAACGGCCCGGCGCTACCGGCCCAACGCTCTGATGTTCTTCAACGGCCGGGTTCGGGTTGGAATGCGGCCTTATTTGAAATATCTCACTCAGGTTGAAGTCGAGTCCTTGCCGGGCGGCGGATGGGGGTACGCTCACTTCGCGATCATGTCCCGCTACGTGCGGAATTTGGGCTTGGATTACCTGGGCATGGACGCCCGGTTCCATCGAAGCTGGGGTGACTTCGGAGGCTTGCGGAATCAGGCAGCACTGGACTACGAATGTTTCCGGATGCTGGCGCAAGCCGGGAAGTGCTCAGTCGGCGACCAACTCCACCCGCGCGGAAAGCTTGTAAAGCCGGCGTACGAGCGGATCGGACGGACCTATAAGAGCGTGGCGGAGAAAGAGCCGTGGTGCACGGGTGCGAAGGCGGTGACTGAAATCGGATATCTCTCGACCGCCCATTTCGTCGTGCCGGCCAGCGTCGCGCCCTCCGACGAAGGCATAACGAACTTGTTGGAAGAGTTGCATTGCCAATTCGACACGCTCGATCACGAATCGGATTTCTCCCGGTACTCCGTCATCATTCTCCCGGATGGCCATCGTTTTGACGATCACTTGCTGAACAAAGTGAGGGCTTATCTAACGGGCGGAGGGAAGCTGATCTTGAGCCACGAGTCGGGGCTGGACGCGGCGGGCAAACAGTTCGCGCTGACGGAGTTGGGGCTCGAATACCTGGGGCCTTCACCGAATCAAGGTAACAAGGGCGACTACTTCGAGGTGCTGGAAGGCGCCAATGCGGGGATTGCGCCCATGGTTCATTTCACCTATGTTCCCGGTTCAGTGGTTAAAGCCCAGCCGGGAACAACCGCCTTGGCCCGCATCTGGAAACCCTATTTCGACCGCAATTACCAGCACTTCAGCTCGCACCAGCAAACCGCTTACGATCAGCCTACGGACCATGTGGCCGCGGCGCAGAAAGGTAACCTCATCTACATCTCATTCCCCGTGTTCAGCGGTTATGCGAATAATGCTTATGAGGTCCAGAAGCTGTTGGTGAGAAATTGTATCCAACGCCTTCTGCCCAACCCGCTGGTGAAGACGGACCTTCCTTCGACGGCGGAACTGACGGTTACGGAGCAAAACGGGAGGCGCATCCTGCACGTGCTGCATTATCCGGCAGCAAGGCGCGCTCCGGACCTGGACATCGTTGAGGAGGTCATCCCCCTTTCCAACGTGAACATCGCCCTGCGTACAGATCAGAAGCCCAAGCAGGTGTACCTGGCCCCGCAACGGCACACCCTGAAACTCGATTACAACGATGGCTATGCGAGCATTGTTGTTCCCTCGGTACAAGGGCACCAGATGGCAGTCTTCGAACTGTAATGGATTCCCGCTTTCGCGGGAATGACGTGATTTTCGAGAGAACCGTAGGCGACGAGGAATCTCCCTTTGTTTTCAGGGCGAGATTCCCCGCTGCGCTCGGAATGACAGGTTAACGAGAGGGACTGTGCCGTTTCTTTTGATCTGGCTGTTAACGAGTTTGGGAGCGCCGCTCGCGCAGCCTCGTTCTGCTGCGTGGCAAGGAGTGCTCCGCGATGCGAATGGGAACTCCGTTTCGGGTGCCGTGGTCATCTTGATAGAACAGCGTAGCGCAGGTGTGCCCGCCACCGCAGGCCAGTTCCCTCTCTCCAAGTTCGAGTGCACCACAGATGAACGCGGTGTTTTCAGCTTCGCAGAACTCCTTGCCGGAAGCTACCAGGTGTCAGTGCGCTGGCAGGGGTCAGCAGCAGCTCTGCGGGACACGCTGGAGTTGCACGAGGGAGATCGCTTCCAGGCTGGATTGCGCATCTCTGTGGGCCGGAAGGACCTTACTCTCACTGGGGTCTCAGCGGGCGGCGACGAGCCGGTGAACACCGGCGGGTTGCAAGCCAACAGTAACGGTGAGCGGGCGAGCGGGGGTGAGCAACTGTCAAGCAAGCAAGTCTCCGGATTGCCTCTCAACAAACGGGACTTTACGCAGTTCCTTCAACTCGCGGCAGGCACCACGACGGATACTAACGGCGCGGCCAACTTCACGCAGCAATTCGCGGTCAATGGACAGCGCGGATCCACCGCCGTGTTTGCCATGGACGACGTCGACACCACCGACCCTGAGATCGGCGGGGCCGCCTTTTCAAACTTCAACGTCGAGGCCATCCAGGAAATCCGCAGTGACTCCGGCGTGATGCCTGCCTCCGTCGGGGAAGGAGCGGCAGCTTTCACCAACGTGATTACGAAATCGGGGACGGACCAGATCCACGGTGCGGCGTTCGAATTTGCGCGCAATGCGGCGTTTGATGCGCGAAACTTTTTCGATCAGCGAAGTATCGCCAACCCGGGCCGCATCCCGCCGTTCGTCCGCAACGAATTCGGCTTCACTAACGGCGGACCGGTTATCCTGCCGGGTCTCTACGATGGTCGCCACCGGACTTACTATTTTGGAGAATATCAGGGTTTCCGACAGGTGCTGAGCAGCACCGAGGTACTCTCAGTTCCCACGGCGCCAGAACGGCAGGGACTCGACTCCACGGCGGTGCCGGGAGATACGCTGGTCGTTCCGGTGAATCCGGCAGTGGCGCCGGTGCTGGCGCGCTATCCCCTGCCCAACGATCTGCAAGGCGCTTACGGAGCCCGGACCTTTGCCACTTCCGTGAAGGTCCCTACGGATAGCGACCAGTTTTCCATCCGCATTGACCACAAGATTTCGGACCGCGCCAGTCTGACGGTGCGCTTCGCCCTCGATAATGTTTCCGGGCCCACAACCAACCCCGACCAGAGTGCCATCGACCCCTCATTCGGCATTCGATTTATTGACCACCAGCGGAATCTGGGGCTTGTGTATACTCGCCAGATCTCCGCCAATCTCGCCTCCGAATCGGTGATTGATTACATTCGCACCACACCGTCATTCCTCACCACCAACACCACGCAGCCGGGCGTGGTCTTTGCCGACGGCCTTTACGAGCCCTTCAATACGGCTTCCGGGTCAAATATGGAAATGTGGACAAATCTGATCCAAGTCCGGCAGAGTTTTGCCTGGGTGCGTAAATCCCATGCTTTTAAGTTCGGCTTTGAGGGACGGTTCAATCGCGATACCGCCACGTATGCGTTCTCCGCGAACGGCACGTACACCTTCGGAGGAGGACCGGCCTACTCGCCGGTCGCCATCCCGTCCGCCAGCGGGCAACATAATATTTTGCCTGGCGATCTTCTGCCGGATTCGCTGGCCGGATTCTTAACCGCCACTCCCTATGCCTCGGATTTTTCTATCGCCGGAGCGGACTTCCCAACCGGCAAACTCATCGGACTCACGGCAATTCGCCGCAACGCCTACAACGCGTACTTTCAAGACTCCTGGAAAATATCTTCGACAGTGAGCTTGACGTATGGCTTGCGCTACGAGGTCAACGCCCCGTTCCACGAGGCCCACCGTGAGCTCACCGGCGTGGACTTTGTCAGCCCTGGCGGGCAGCCCGTAAAATCCTGGGATCCGGGCGCGCAAGAAAGGATGATCTTGAATCCCGACCCGATGTATCCACGAGAGTGGGGAGGCTTCGGTCCCCGCCTTGCCTTAGACTGGCGGGCAACAGGCCACACTACTCTTCGCGCGGGTGCCGGCATCACAACCCGGCTTCCCAATTTGGGCATCGACAATGCGGCCACCGGGGGATTCCCTTTCGTCATCAATCCCTACTTCACAGCCAAGGCAGGCACGCCGGTGCCCTTCAAAGATTCGGTCATCCCATTTACCGCGCCGCAAGTCTATAGCATCGAGGGCCAACCGCTTCTCGTAAACGGGGACTCCCGGAACCTCGCGCCCAACACGGTGGTTGATCTCCGGCGGTTCGAGAACGACCTGGCTGCTCTTTCGCCGGGGCATCAATCCTACCCGCTGCTCGTTTACGACACGAACAACCGGTACCAGGAAGGCTACATCGAGACGTTCACCGCGGGTTTGGAGCACGAATTCAGCGACGTACTCTTCAACGCCTCCTACGTGGGCACGGCAGGAGTGCACCTCTCGGCGATGGATTTCCCCAACGGATACGGCGGCGCCGATCCCGGTTTCGCTCCGTTTACGACCTTCGATTCGTCAGGGGAGGCGACGGGAGGGCTTGGCCCGGAGTATGTCGTGGGCAGCGCCGTGCACTCGACCTATCACGCTTTCAACACCAGCCTCTCGAAAACCTCGCCGCGTCTGGGCCTCGGCTTTCAAGCCAATTATACATTCAGCAAGTCTCTCGATTCGGCGAGTTCGGGAGTCGTTGGGCTGGGGCAAATCCCTTCGGCGGGAACAATCATCCAGGCTCCGCCGCAGGATCCGCGAAATCGCGGCGCTGAGAAAGGCCCCTCCACTTTCGACATTACGCACATCGGTAGTTTTGAGTTTATTCAGGTCCTGCCCTTCGATCGTCTGTCTTTTCTAAGGCCTTTGGGCCGGCCTTTCACTTCCGGCTGGCAACTTTTGAACATCAGCACTCTCACCAGCGGTTCTCCCTTCTCGGTGTTCTCCGGCGTGCAACAAACTGGGCTCGGCACAAACGGCGCCGACCGCCCGGACCAAATCGCGCGGCCCCAGTTCTCCACCAGCCGGAAAATCCGGGAAGATTACTTCGGACTCGGAGACGATAACGCCTCAATCTTTTCGATTCCCGTCGGTTTGCCGGGCGGAAGTGGACCCAATTCCGGCCAGCTCGGCACCTTGGGGCGCAACACCTTCCGCGGACCCGGCTTTCGCGATTTCGACTTTGCGTTGGTCAAGGACACTTCACTTCTGGCGCGACATGGCGGCGAGCCGCTCACGCTGCAATTTCGCGCTGAATTCTTCAACGTGTTTAACCTGGTGAACTTCGGTTTGCCGGCCAATATCGTTCGTGGAAGCGGGTTCGGCCTCATTAACCACACCGCGGGACCGTCGCGGCAGTTGCAGTTTTCGCTCAAGCTGCTTTATTGAAGGCAGTCCCTCATGTTCGTCAGCCGACGAACACCCAGAAACCATGAAAATCCTGTCATTCTGAGCGAAGCGAAGAATGACAACGCGTTTTCAAGGCAGAGTGTTGTAGCGCGGGCGGAAAAAACCCGACCTACATTTCCGCTGGCAAGCCAGCGCCCTTCGACGCCTTCATCCCCGGCGGGCTTATTTGCGCTTTAGGAACTCGCGGATCTTTTCGAAGTCTTCGCGCAGGATCTTCTCCTCGCGGGGGTTGCGCAAAACGTAGGCAGGGTGAACGGTGGTGAGGGCTTTGGAATGTGCAAAATCGTAGAACTGGCCATGAATCTTAGTGATGCCTTCCTTAATTCCCAAGACGGTTTTGACTGCCGGCGCGCCCAGGCAACAGATCAAACGTGGCTGAATGGTCTCGAGCTGCCGGAAAAGAAAGGGTGAACAAGTCTCGATTTCGTCCTTCTCCGGCGTGCGGTTTCCGGGCGGACGGCACTTGACGACGTTACAGATGTAAACCTCCTGGCGTTTCATGTCGATCATCTGGATCATGCGATTCAGGAGCTGCCCGGCGCGCCCCACAAACGGCAGGCCCTGCTCGTCTTCGTCGGCCCCCGGTCCCTCCCCCACAAAAACCAATTCGGCGTGCGGATTCCCTTCCCCGAAAACTATCGTTTTCCGGCCGCCGGAGAGTTTGCAGCGCCGGCAATCGCCCAGGTCGGCGCGGATCTCCTGGAGCGTTTCGGGGCCTGTCGGTTTTGGCGCCGGTGTTTCGAACAGGCTGAAGGAGGCCACGGGAGGCCTTATGGGTGCGGCCGCGGCTACGGTCGGCGGGACCTCCACTCGAGGCGGAGGGGCGGCAGGAGCGGCAGGCGTGGTCTCGCGAGCGGCCGGCGGCGTCGCAGCACGGGGTATGGGCACACCCGGATGCATCGGCGCAGGCGTCTCGTTACGCGCAGCAGCCAAAGGGGCGGTAGGTGGTGCGCCGGGGCTCGCCGCTGCCGGAGGGCCTGGGCTCCGCCGGTAGAATTCCTCGATTCCCAGTTCACGATAGAATTGCAACCAATTGGTAAGTTCCTGTTTTAGCCCGTCATCCATTACTCGGCTCTTGAGTAGAACCCCCTCACCCGGCCCGCCTCCCGATGAAGTGCATCGGGACTGCGGCCCACCCTCTCCCCCAAGGGGGAGAGGGCTTGAGATCTCCACTCTTTCCCGACTGACATGTCGGGTTCTGCCTACTGCCGACTGCCTACTGCCTACTGCCTACCGCCTTCCGCATTGCCACGACCTCGTCGAGGATTCGCTGTGCGACCTCAAGCTTGCTCATTTTCTCGAGAGGCTTAGTGCGACCGTCGGGGAATACCAGGGTAACGATGTTGGTCTCCACATCAAAACCTGCACCCGGCTGGGAGACGTCATTGGCTACGATAAAGTCGAGGTGCTTGTCGCGCACTTTGGCGGCAGCGTTCGCCAGCAGGTTTTCAGTCTCCGCCGAGAATCCCACCACCACTTGTCCTGGCCGCCGCCGGGAAGCCAGCATGGCCAGGATATCCGGCGTGTGCTCAAGCTTAAGCTGGGGAATCCCGTCCTGCTTCTTAAGCTTGTGAGGATAAACTTCCACCGGCCGGAAGTCCGCCACTGCGGCTGCCATCAAAGTCACCGTAGCCTGCTCGAAGTGATGCAACACGGCCTGCGCCATCTGCTCGGCGGTGCGGACGCGCGCCACTTCCACCCCGGCAGGAGGATCGAGGTGAGTAGGCCCGCTGATGAGCACCACTCGTGCCCCTCGGCGGCAACCGGCCTGCGCCACCGCATATCCCATCTTCCCGGAAGACCTGTTGCTGAGGTAACGCACCTCGTCCCAAGGTTCCTGGGTTGGCCCAGCCGTCACCAGCAGGTATTCACCGCCCAAATCATCCCCTTCCCCGAGGATGGCAAGCACCGCCTTGGCGATGCTCTCCACGGAGGTGAGGCGGCCCGCCCCGGTCATTCCGCAAGCGAGATAGCCCTCGTCAGGCGGCAAGACCTTGACTCCCCGCTCGCGCAGAATTTCAACATTCTTTTGCGTGGCAGGGTTTTCCCACATATTCACATTCATGGCCGGAGCTGCAATCAGGGGAGCCTTGGTGGCCAGGCAGAGGGTGGTGAGGAAATCGTCGGCAATTCCGTGGGCCATCTTTGCCAACACGTTTGCCGTGGCGGGAGCAATCACTACGGCATCAATTGCCTGCGCCACGGCGATGTGCTCGATGGCGCTTTCCACGTTGGCTGCCCCCTGCGGTCCGCCGCCAAACATTTCCGTGATGACTTTTCGGCCGGAAAGAGCTGCAAAAGTGAGCGGAGCGACGAATTCACAGGCATTCCGGGTCATTACGACTTGGACTTCCACGCCTCGCTCTTGCAGCAGGCGCAAGAGTTCCGCAGCTTTGTAGGCGGCGATGCCGCCCGAGATTCCTAGTGCAACTCGCATGACAAAAACCAGGATACGGGGATCAGGAGTCAGGAGCCAGGAGTCAGGAGTCAGAATTCGGGATTTCAGATTTCAGATTCAAAGCCCAGTCCCTAGCCCTTAATCCCTAGCCCCTACTTCTTCGGCTTCTTGTTCTTGTCGTACTCGCCGGCGGCCGGCGTCAGCAATTCGAAAGGCACCAAGCCCGCCGTGACTTCTAGTTGGGCTACTCTCGTCAACCGCTTTTCGCTGCTCTGAATGAGCGGGCGCGCGCCGGCCTGAAGCTGCCGGGCGCGTTTGGCAGCGACCAGAATATAGCGAAACTTGCTGTCGATCTTCTGAGGCAGATCCATCCGATTCATCCTCCAAATGTCCTGCAAATCTCTTGAGCGCGCCCCGCCTGGATCTGGCGCCGCAACCGGCCTGCCTGGACTATCGCTCCCAGGGCCTTTGTGGCCCGCGGGAGATGATCGTTAACGACCAGATAATCATATTCAGGCCAGTGGGAGATTTCCTGGCGGGCTGCCGCTAACCGTCGTTCTACAACCGCTGGCGAATCCGAATGCCGGTGCGTCAGGCGCCGTTTCAGCACCTCGAAGGACGGCGGCAATATAAAGACGCTGAGCGCTTCCGGCAAACGCTTCCTGACTTGTTGATGCCCCTGAACATCAATATCGAGCAGCACATCGCGCCCCTCCGCCAAAATCTTCTGGAGCTGTGCTTTCGAGGTGCCGTAAAGGTGTCCAAAAACCTCGGCCCATTCGATGAATTCGCCCGCAGCGATCATCCGCTCGAAGCGCCGGCAGTTCACGAAAAAGTAGTCGCGCCCTTCTTTCTCACCGTCACGCCGCGGCCGTGTGGTATGGGAAACCGAAAAAGCCAGATCGGGCCGAGTGGCGATCAGCCGTCTTACCAGGGTTGATTTCCCGGCTCCCGACGGCGCCGAAATAACCAAAATGCTGCCGCGTCCGCAGGAAAGTTCCTTATTCTCCATCATTCAATGTTCTGAGCTTGTAGGGGGACGGCTTGCCGTCCCCTCATGAGCGGGTAGGGCAAGCCCTACCCCTACACGTTTTCAAGGCTGTATTATTCAATGTTCTGAGCCTGCTCGCGCAGCTTCTCGATTTCGCTCTTCATCTCAATCGCCAGGTGCGCGACCTCGAGGCCGACTTCCGGCAAATCCGTGGTCTTCGAGAGAAGCGTGTTCGCTTCGCGGTTCATTTCTTGCAACAGGAAATCGAGCTTCTTGCCCACCTCAGGACTCTGTGCGAGTAGTTGCTTGACCTGGGTGACATGGCTCCGGAAGCGCGTCAACTCCTCGGTGGTATCCGAACGGGAGGCCAGATACGCAACCTCGGCCGCCAGCCGCGCTCCGTCCAATTCCGTACTGCCCATCAAATCCCTTAGACGGCATTCCAAGCGATGCTGGTAGAGCTTCGGAAGGCGCTCTGCCAATTTTGTCACTTCCTCAGTCAGCGCCTCGAGCCGGGCCAGCCGGGCCTTGAGGTCCCGCCCCAGGTCTTCGCCTTCGCGGCCACGCATCTCGTTCAGGCTCAACAAAGCCTCCGTAGCCACACGCTCCACGAGGACGCGGACCCGCTCCAGGTCCTCCGCGGAAAGCTCGCCGTTTCCGCCCGTTGCCAGACCGGGAACGCGCAGCAGAGCCACCAAATCCGGATCGGAACTACAGTCGAATTCCTCGCGCAAGGTCTGGTAAGCGGCCACGTAAGCTGCCAGGAGCTTACGGTCAATCACCAGTCCGGCATTTCCGGGCTGATCGAAATTGACGGTCACTTCTACATGCCCCCGTGTAATGTGATTCTTGATAAGCCGCCTCAGCAGGGGATCCATGGACTCCAGTACCGACGGGAAGCGAAGCTGCACGTCCAGAAAGCGGTGGTTGGTGCCACGAATGCTCACCGCGATCGAGTAGCCTCCCTCCTCAGCTTGAACCTTACTGTAACCCGTCATGCTTCGAATCATATCGTCTCGTCCATGTTCCGGCAGCGATTCCACGCAGGGGGATCGCCCAATGGCGGCGTGTGGCCGCCTCGACATCAGGTTGACTCACCGCTGATCCTGCTGTGTTAAGCGCGGCGAAGCATCGCCGTAATGGTTATATGTCGTTGAGTTCTTTCACACGTTCTCTTCCCTGCGCAAGGGCTAGCTACGGTTGGTAGTGACTCATTTTGAGAATTTCCATATTAGAACGAGCATAATAATCACGTCAACAAGGATAGCCGCTGGGTGGTAGTAGTCGTACCAGAAGTTCAGGCCGAGGATCACGAGCAATATTGGCCAAGCTTGTTTCAAGTTGGCAGTGATCTTGTTGCGCTGATCGGGGAGCTGACTGTCCACAGTGTTATTATACGATCAAAAGAGCTTCCTTCTCGTATTTTCAAAATGCGTCACTACCCTACGGTTCCGCGTCCACAAATTGCAGCTCGTGCAACTTCTGGTACATGCCTCCCCGGCTGACCAGGTCCTCGTGGCTCCCCACCTCCGTGATGGTGCCGTGGTCCAGGACAATAATTCGTTCCGCGCGCCGCACCGTCGAGAGGCGATGGGCAATCACCAACACGGTGCGGCCCTGCATCAAGTTGGCCAGGGCTCTCTGAACCAGCAGTTCCGACTCCGTATCGAGTTCCGAGGTGGCCTCGTCCAGGATGAGTATGGGTGGATTCTTGAGAAGCGCGCGCGCGATGGCAATGCGCTGGCGCTGCCCCCCCGAGAGCCGTTGCCCGCGCTCTCCGATCACCGTCTGGTACCCCTCGGGCATTTCCAGGATGAACTCTTCCGCCAAAGCCGCTCGGGCAGCTTCCCGGGCGGCCTCCTCGCTGGCCAGTTGGCTGCCGTAGCAGATGTTATTGTAGACGGTGTCGTTGAAAAGTATGGTTTCCTGGGTGACGATCCCGATTTGGGCGCGAAGTGAATCGAGCTTTAAGTACCGAACGTCATGGCCGTCGATCAGAAGCCTGCCGCGCGTGACGTCAAAGAACCTCGGAATGAGACTGGCCAGTGTGGTCTTGCCCGCGCCACTCGAGCCCACAATGGCCACGACCTCTCCCTTGCGAATTCGCAGGTCGATGTTGCGCAGCAGCGGCAAAGACTCTTCGTAGTCGAAATCCACGTTCTCAAACTCAATCTCGCGCTCGAATGGCGGCAGGGTCGAAGCCCCCGGCTCGTCGTGAATGTCCGGGTGAAGGTCGAGATAGTGAAAGACCTGCTCGGAGGCGCCCACGGCCTGCGCGGCGGCGTTATGGACGCCGGTAAGCCGCTTGATGGGTTCATAGGTCTTGATCAAAGCGTAAAGGAACGCCACGAATCCGCCTGTGGTCTGGGCGTGATGCATGATCTCGTTGCGCGCATAAAGGAGAATGCCGGCGACCGTGATGGCGCCCAGAACTTCCATGATCGGCGACGTCGCGGCTTGGGCCCGCACCCAGCGCAAGCTGACCCGCAGCAGCCGCCGCGTGGCGGCCTTGAATTTCTCCACCTCCATACGTTCCATGCCAAAGGCTTTTACAATGCGAATGCCGGAGAACGTCTCCTGGAGCACATTGTTCAACTCCGCCATCTTATCCTGGCTGGAGCGGCTCGAAATGCGAATGTATCGCCCGATGTTGTGAGCGGGGAACACCACCAAAGGCACCAGGATCAACGAGCCCAGTGCCAACTTCCAGTCAACATAGAACAGCACCCCCAGCAATCCGATGAGTGTAAAACTCTGCTTCAGGAAATCGGCGGCGGTTTGCGAAACCGCAAACTGGATTCTCTCAATATCGCTAGTGACCGTGGACATCAACCGGCCGGTGGAGGTCCTCGTGAAGAAAGCCATCGACTGCTCGATGATCTTTGAATAGAGTAGGTTCCGGAGATCTCTCACCACGGAATGGCCGATGAAATTGATGAAATAAGTCGCCACGAACTCCGCCACACCTTTGACCAAAGTCACCGAGACAATGGCGATGGCCACGATGGTCCAGGCATTATGAATCCAGGCCGGGAAGAACGCCTGTAGATAGATTGGCCGGCCTCCGAAAGGCCACTGGAACAAGACAATCTTGCCTGCATCCGTGCCCGGAGCAAGCACGCGGTCGAAAACCGGCTTAATGAGTAACGCCGTTAGCGCCTCACAACCCCCTACCAATGCCATCAACAGGAATGCGACCATGAAGCGGAAGGAGTAGGGCTTTAGAAAGGCGAGTAAGCGTTGGACTTGGGTCTTCACGTTAAAAGCCCCCGTTCGACCAAGCCCATAGGATGCCCATCACGCAGAAGTTTAACCTCCAAGCGCAACCGAGTCAACCCAAAAGGCTAAGGTGGAGTCGTAACCCACCTTGATTTGGCGCGGCCATCTTGGCTGTGACCGTGCACGGGCATTCTGCCCGTGCCGCCGGAAATTGAGTCTCTGCCCAATGGGGGCCGGACTTGGTCTGGAAGGGAATTGCCTCGTTCAATCCGAAACTGGGCTTTGTCTGGCAGGTTTTCCGCAGCGAGAAGATGACGCTACCACAGGAAGCCGGCGGGAGACCTATTTCGCATTTTTCGCTTTTGTACCTCGATGATAATGTCCCCTTTTCTCCTCGTTAGAAATGTCCCCTAATAGAGTCTCCGAAAGGAGGCAGATTGGGGCGAACCAGGATGAGTGAGAGGGAGTTGAGGCGGTGCGG
>JBEKMN010000037.1:0-47205 GCA_050008495.1 Terriglobia bacterium
TGGACGGACCACTTCCCGAACGGCGATTTCATGGAAGCCATCCTCAATTCCTCTTTCGACTGGAACGGCATTCGGGAGCCCTTTGTATTCGCCACCGAAAACGATTCGCTCAACGGCGCGACCATGTTGTTTGGCCATTTGTTGACCGACACGGCGCAAATCTTTGCGGACGTGCGCACCTACTGGAGTCCGGAAGCGGTGAAGCGTGTCACCGGCAAAAGCCTGGCCGGAAAGGCCGGGGGAGGCATCATCCACCTGATCAACTCGGGCGCGGCGACTCTCGATGCCACCGGTGAACAGATGAAGGATGGCGTCAGGGTCATGAAGCCGTTCTGGGAGATCACTGCGGAGGAAGTGGGCCGTTGCCTCGACGCCACGCAATGGAGCCCGGCGATCACCGAATACTTCCGGGGCGGCGGGTTCTCCTCGACCTTTGCAACCAAAGGAGAATTGCCGGTGACCATGGCGCGCCTCAACCTGGTGCAAGGCTTGGGACCGGTGCTCCAGATCGCCGAGGGTTATACGGTTGAATTGCCGAAGGACGTGCACGACACGCTCGACCAGCGAACCAATGCCACCTGGCCCACCACCTGGTTTGCACCGATTCTCACCGGTGAAGGCGCATTCAAAGATGTCTACGGGGTGATGAACAACTGGGGCGCCAACCACGGCGCCATAAGCTACGGCCACGTCGGCGATCGGCTACTCTCCCTCGCCTCGATTCTGCGCATCCCGGTCTGCATGCATAACGTGCCCGAGGAACGGGTGTTCCGCCCCAGCGCCTGGACGGCTTTTGGAGCTCAGGATCCGCAGGGAGCAGACTATCGCGCCTGCGCAAACTTCGGTCCCGTGTACGGCAAAAAGTAACACCGCGGCAGGGACGGTTCGCGAACCGCCCCTGCTTCTCTTACGCGATCAGCTTTTCCAAATACACTCTTTCCTTCCGAATGTCCTCGAGTTGGCGTGGACCCGATATTTCACGTTCAATGGTAAGAGGCCCGTCGTAGCCGAGTTGCTTTAGACGGGCTATGAGCCTGGGGAAGTCCGCCTTTCCTTCGCCGATCGGGACTTCTTCTCCAAGCTTCTTCGGGTCGGTGGGAAAGAGGCCGTCTTTGGCGTGGGTGCCGCGCACCAGCTTACCGATCACATCCAGGGCGTCGTTGGGATTGCCTTTGCCGTAAAGGATCAGGTTGGCGGTGTCGAGGTTTACAAACTGGTTATCAACGCCCACGTCGGTGATCGCCCGCAGCAAGGTGATGGGAGTCTCCTGCCCCGTCTCATACAGCATCATCTGGCCATTCCCTTTGAGATAGGTTGCAACTTCGCGAAGGGCCGGCAGCACGTCCTTGTAGGCGGCATCGTTGGGATTCTCGGGGATGAACCCGAAGTGCGTGTGGAGAGCGGGAATGCCGAGCTTCTTGGCAAAATCCGACGCTTGCTTAAAGTGCGCGATGCGCGGTGCCCGATATTTCACGGGCACCAAGCCAATCGTCAGCGGCCCTTGGTAGAAATCATAAACGTTTGGCCCAGGCCCGGCGGTGTTGAGGGCGGTAACCTCAAGGTTGAACTTCCGAACGGCGTCGCGGATGCCCTTCTCCATCTGCTCCGAGAAATCCTCTGTCGATACCTGGCAGGTGGGAACTCCGAAGTCGTGTACTCTCTGCAAGGCTGCATCAGGGTTCTTGCCCATGCCGATAATGATGCCCAGACGCATGCCTTTTCGAGCCGGAACACCAGGCGCCGCGGACATTAGCCCCGCAGCCCCTGCGGCAGCAGAGACTTTCAAAAAATCGCGTCGGTCGAGTGTTCTCATAAATGATTACCTCGTCGGAAATAGGATTCAGGATTCGGGATTCAGGGCTCCTGCACGCCCATACCTGAATCCTGATTGCCGTCTTGTTGACAACTTCTGAGACTACAGCATAGTATCCAATTTTAGGCGAAATTGCTTGGCTGAATCAAAGGTCGAGAGTCCGGGATGCGGCGCCCCAGCCAGCCGACCTGGCACGTTACGTAGGGGAAGCTTGTTCCTGACTCCTGACTTCTGACTCCTGCTTTTATGAAACAAGCATACTTGGACTGTTTTTCCGGCATCAGCGGTGACATGTTCGTGGGCGCTTTGCTCGACGTGGGTCTGCCGCTGGAACGGTTGTTTGCGGACTTGAAAAAGATCCCCTTGGGCTTTTACGAGTTCAAGCGCACGCGCGCGCTGCGGGGACACTTGGTGGGGACGCGAGTGGAGATTCGCGTCCCGGGCAAGCAGCCCAGCCGCAAGCTGAGAGATATCGAAGCGCTGATTCGAGACAGCGAACTCTCTGCGGGCGTCAAAGAACGCGCCCTAGAGGTTTTTAGTCGCCTGGCTGAAGCGGAAGGAAAACTGCACAACATGCCGCCCGAGCAGGTGCACTTCCATGAGGTTGGCGCGGTCGATGCGATTCTCGACATCGTGGGAGCCTGCATCGGACTTGAGTTCCTCGAAATCTCGCAACTGACTTGTTCGCCGGTGAACGTGGGCAGCGGATGCGTGGCGGCCGCGCACGGCTCGCTGCCGGTTCCCGCTCCCGCCTCGCTCGAATTACTCAAGGACCTTCCCATCTATTCTTCCGGCGTCGACGGCGAGTTGGTGACGCCCACCGGAGCGGCGCTCATCTCCACCCTCGCCACCGGCTTCGGACCCATCCCGCCAATGAGAGTGGAACGCATCGGGTACGGCGCCGGGGCGCGCGAAATTCCGGGACATCCGAACCTGGCGCGCCTGCTGCTCGGGGAAAGCGCCGAACCGGTGCGAGTCCGCGACGGTGCTCCCGGAGATGAAGTGGTTTCGGTGATTGAGGCCAATGTCGACGACATGAGCCCGCAGCTTTACGGCTACTTCATTGACCAGGCGCTGGCCGCAGGCGCCCTGGATGTGACCTGCACGCCCATCCAGATGAAGAAGGACCGGCCTGGAATCCTGCTGAGCGTGCTGTGCACTCCCGAGAAAGGCGATGCACTGGCCCAGATGCTCTTCGAGCAAACCACCACGATCGGAGTGCGAATCTATGAGGCGCGGCGCAAGATTCTGGAACGCGAACTCGTCAGCATCCAGACTCCGTATGGCGCGGTCAACGTCAAAGTGGCCAAGCGTGACGGGAAGGTGCTGAATGTTGCGCCGGAATACGAAGATTGCCGGCGCCTGGCGAGCGAGAAGGGCGTGCCGCTCAAGCAGGTGATGATCGCCGCGCAAGCCTCGTACCTCGAGCAGGTGTCGAGCCCGTCACCTAGAACCTGACATCCATGAGAACGTTTTACCTCACAACTCCCATTTACTATCCAAACGCTCGGCCCCATGTCGGCTCAGCGTACACCACGATTGTTTGCGACGTGCTGGCGCGTTACAAACGCATGTGCGGGTATGATGTGGCTTTCCTTACCGGCACCGACGAGCACGGGGAAAAACTCGAGCGCGCCGCAGCGGCGGCAGGCCAGACACCCAACCAGTTTGTGGCGGAAAAGCGGAAACTGTTTATGCAGCTTTGGGAAAAACTCGGCATCCCGGTGAGCGTTTATCCCGAAGGCAAGCCCGATTCCCTGCGGTTCATTTACACCTCCCACCCCGACCATGACAGGTCGGTGCAGCGCTTGCTGATCCGCGCCCGCGAGCGAGGCTTCGTTGACAAGCGCCGCTACGAGGGCCGGTACTGCGTGTCCGACGAGCGGTATATTTCCGAAGGCACCGATCCGGTGAACTGCGACGTCTGCGGCAGGCCGGCGGAGTTGATCAGTGAAGAGAATTACTTCTTCAAGCTTTCAGCATTCCAGGATCGTCTGCTCGAGCTCTACGAGAAGCATCCGGAATTCGTACAGCCGGATTACCGCCGGAACGAAGTTAAAAGCTTCGTGAAGAGCGGCCTGCGTGATATTTCGGTAAGCCGCAAGCGCCTCAAGTGGGGCATCCCGTGGCCGGATGATCCTGAGCAGGTGTTTTACGTCTGGTACGACGCGCTCACCAGCTACATGACCGGCATCGGCTACGCGCAGGGCGAAAACGGCAACGAGGAATTCCGTAAATACTGGCGAAACAAACCGGGCGAGTCAGAACTCGTGCACATGATCGGCAAGGACATCCTGCGTTTCCACGCCGTCTATTGGCCCGCATTCATCATGGCCGCATATCCCGACCAGCCGGAGATGCTGCCGACGACGGTGTTCGCCCACGGCTGGATTTATTACGAGCAGGATAAGATGTCAAAATCGAAGGGCAACGTCGTTTACCCCGAGCCCATCGTCGAGGCCCTCGACTCCTTCGGCGCGCCCGGCAACGACGCACTGCGTTACTACCTGCTGCGTGAGGCGCCGTTTGGACAGGATACGAGCTTCTCGTATGAGGGGTTGATTCAGCGCTACAACTCGGATTTGGCGAATGGCCTTGGCAACCTGGCCAGCCGAACGATTAATATGCTCAACCAGTTTTGTGTGGGCGCTGTGCCTGAACCGGACGCGCAGAGTAAGGGGCCTGCCGACTGGAACGCGAGGATGACAATTCAAGCGTGCCGCGCTGCGTATGACAACTTTGCTTTCTCCTCAGCCCTCACCGCGGCGTGGACGTACGTCTCGGACGCCAACAAGCTAATCGTTGAAGCCAAGCCCTGGGAACTTGCGAAATCCGCATCAACCAACGATCAGGAGAGATTGCGGGGAACTCTGTACACGGTCGCCCAGGTTTTGCGGACGCTTTGTGTCGTCCTGTACCCGATCATGCCTGCTACCGTCGAACGACTATGGAAACAGCTCGGCGAGCAAGGGGATATTTTGTTTATCAAAGATTCAGCGGGCAATCCCGTGGCCCAACTCATTGCGCCCGGCACCAAGGTCGGCAAGCCCGAGCCTATTTTCCCACGGCTCGACAAGGCAGCGACGCTGGCCAAGCTTGAAGAACTCGCCGAAATTGACCGTGGAAGTGGAGAGCGCACGGTAGGGGCCCTTCGCGAAGCGCCCCTGTCAGTGCCCGTACAACTCGACCTTGCCGAACGCGGCGGCGAACCTGACAAATCTAAGGAGGCATTTATAGCTGTGCCAACAGAAAACAAACCCGACGCGGCGCCGACGCCCGCACCCGCATCCCAAGCTCCCAGCCCCCAGTCCCCAGCCCCTAGTCCCCAGCCCCCAGCCCCGAGCCTGATTTCCATCGAGGAGTTCGCCAAGGTCGACATGCGGGTGGGCGAAGTGAAGGCCGCCGAGCACGTTCCGGGCGCGTCGAAACTGCTGAGGCTGATGGTGGACATCGGCACGGAAGTGCGCCAGGTTGTGGCCGGCCTGGCAGAGTACTATCGGCCGGAAAACCTGATTGGAATGAAAGTTGTGGTCGTCACCAACCTCCAGCCCCGCAGGCTTCGGGGTGTGGAATCGAACGGCATGATCATCGCCGCTTCTGAGGGCGAGCACGGCCGGCCCGTTCTGGTGACTTTCAAGGAAGACGTAGCTAACGGCGCGAGGCTGAAGTAATTGAGTCATTGGGCCATTGAGTCATTGAGTCATTTGGCCATTTGGTCATTGATCTATTGGTCCATTGAATCAATTCCTCACTGACTTACTAAATCGTGGCTTCTTCCAATGACTCAATGGCTCAACGACTCAATGGCTCAATTCCTGGATTCTCACGCTCATCTCGATGATCCTGACTTCAACCTCGACCGCGAGGCAGTGATGGCGCGTGCCCGCGCCGCCGGACTGCGCTATCTGCTGGCGGTAGGGGGCGGCACCGGCCCGGACAACCTCGAGGCTCCCCTCGCCCTGGCCGAGAGCCACGATTGGATTTACGCCACGGCCGGCGTTCACCCGCACGACGCGAAACACTTCACGGATCACCACGCCGAACAAATCTGCAGGCTGGCGCAACAGCCGCGCGTAGTGGGCATCGGCGAGATCGGGCTCGATTATCATTACGACAATTCACCCCGAGACATTCAGAAGCTCGTCCTCATCCGGCAGATGGAATTGGCTCGTGGTGCACGGCTGCCGATTATTATTCATTGCCGCGAGGCATGGCCCGACCTCACCGAAATCACTCAAGCCCACTGGAATTCGAGCGGGCTGGGCGGCATCCTGCATTGCTTTTCAGGATCACGCCAGGATGCAATGAAGTTTCTGGGTTGGGGATTTCAGGTGTCGTTTGCAGGCAACGTGACGTATAAGAAGGCCGAGGACCTGCGCGAGGTGGCTCGAGAGATTCCGCTCGATCGGTTATTGATAGAAACAGATTGTCCTTACCTGGCGCCGGTCCCCTACCGCGGCAAGCGCAATGAGCCGGCCTTTGTGATCGAAGTTGCCCGCACGCTGGCCGCTCTTCATCACTTGAGCCCGGAGGAGTTGGGAGAAATCGTGGTGCGGAACTTTGAACGGCTCTTCGGGTTAAACAGCGAGCCGCCGATTGACACGGATAAACGCTGATAGAGAAATATGTTCTTCAACTGCTGGAAGTGCCGCCAGAAGATTGAGTATCCCTCCGGAAGCCGCGTCGGCATCCGTGACACCTGTCCCCAGTGCGACTCCGACCTGCATGCCTGCCGCAATTGCCAATTCTACGACCCCGGCAAACATAACCAGTGCGCGGAAACCCAGGCTGGATGGGTCCGCGATAAAGAAGCCGCCAACTACTGCGGCTACTTTCGCCCCAACCCAACCCTGCTGGCCAGCGCCGACGGCCCCGCCTCAGCGGCCGACCGAGCCAAGGGGAAATTTGACTCGCTGTTCAAGGGTTGAGGGCAAGGCAGGTCATGCCGATGCACACAATTCAAGATCCCAGATTCCACATTCAAGAGGCGTGCAATGGTTTACAAACGCTTTGAGGAACTTCCAGTCTGGCAAGCCAGTATCGAACTGGCCCTGGCGGCGTACGCCATAACCGTGCAGCCGGCGTTCCGCCGGCAGCGTAGTCTGCGTGACCAGTTCGAGCGGGCTGTGCTCTCCGTTTCCAACAACATCGCGGAAGGATTTGAAAGGGGCACGAATCAGGAACTGCTAACTTTCCTGTACATTTCGCGTGGTTCTGCCGGCGAAGTGCGGTCGATGCTTTGCCTAATTCAGCGCATGCCCGATTTCCGCGATCTTGAATCTGGAATCTTGAATCTGAAATCCAGCATCGAAAGCATTTCCAGGCAGCTTGGCGCGTGGATTCGAACCCTACGGGATACTGACCTGAAGGGTCAACGCTACGTTACGGAGAAGACCCGCCGGATGGACCAAGCTCGCCAGCAGCGCGAGGAGTTTCTCAAGAAACTCGAGCGGATAAGGAAAGAGGGCGGCTCGGCTGCTGACAGCTCAGGGACAGCCTCGGGATCTCGGAAAGTCTGAAATGAATCTTTCATTCGAATCCGGACTCTGGAATGCGAGCCGTTCACCCCACTTCAAACCCGCCCGCTCTCTCGAACGCGTCGGCCACTCGCAGCAACCTTGCTTCGTCGAAATGACGGGCGAGAAGTTGCATGCCCACCGGGAGGTGGGGCTCAGCCTTAGTTTTTCCGCAAGGGACGGAAATGCCGGGAATTCCGGCCAGGCTGGCGGTAACGGTGTAGATATCGGCGAGATACATTTGCCAGGGGTCATCCATACGCTCGCCGAGCTTGAAGGCAGGGATGGGAGAGGTGGGAGTCACGATGATGTCCACGTCGTCAAACGCTTCCAGGAAATCTCGCGTGATGAGAGTACGCACTTTCTGGGCTTTCAAGTAATAGGCGTCGTAGTAACCGGAGCTCAGGACGTAGGTGCCGAGCATAATGCGCCGCTTTACCTCGGCCCCAAATCCGCCGTAGCGCGTTTGTTTGTACATCTCCTGCAGATCAGCATGCTTGGAGGAGCGGAACCCGTAGCGCACGCCATCATAGCGCGCCAAGTTCGAGCTGGCCTCCGCCGTGCAGATGATGTAGTAGCAGGCGATCGCGTAATCGGTGTGAGGAAGGCTGATGGGTGTAACTGCACACCCTAGCTTCGCCAGCAGGTCAATTCCCTTTTGGACGTTATCTCCAGTCTCCGGATTAAGCCCCTTGAAATATTCGCCTGGGACGCCGACTTTGAGGCCGCGCACGTTTTGATCCAGGCCGGCTACGTAGTCATCCACCGGAACGTCTGCCGATGTGGAGTCGTGTGGGTCGCGGCCCGCAATGGTCTGGAGCACGCGCGCCACGTCGCGGACCGTGCGTCCGAACGGCCCGATGTGATCGAGCGAGGAGGCGAACGCCACCAGCCCGTACCGCGAGACCCTGCCGTACGTCCCCATCATGCCCGCAAGGCCGCAGAAAGCCGCTGGCTGCCGGATCGAACCTCCAGTGTCAGACCCGAGCGATGCCACCGCCAGGTTCGCGGCGACCGCCGCCGCAGAACCGCCGCTCGAGCCGCCGGGGACTCGGGCCAAATCGTGTGGGTTGTGGGTCGGGAAGAAGCCGGAGTTCTCCGTAGACGATCCCATGGCGAATTCGTCGCAATTCGTTTTCCCCAGGATGACTGCGCCAGCCGCCTCCAACCTTTCGACCGCCGGAGCGTTGTAGGGTGCCACGTAATTCCCTAAAATCTTCGACGCGCAAGTATTGCGCATCCCGCGGGTCAGAATCACGTCCTTGATCGCGACTGGAATTCCCGCCAGCGCTCCCACCGGATCACCTGCCGCGATCTGCCGATCGATCCTGGCGGCCTGCTCGAGGGCGAGTTCCGGGCACAACTGCAAGTAAGCACGGACCTCTTTGTCGCGCTTCTCAATCAGCTCGAAGTGAGCGCGCGCCACCTCCGACGCAGAAACTTTGCGCTGGACGATGAGCTCTCGCAGCGAGTCGATGGTAAGTTCCGTTAGGTTCATTCGTAAGAGCTGTCTCTCACCTCACCTATCATCTCATTCCGCCGCCCTCTACTCCTCTTTTTCTATGACGCGCGGGATTCGGAAAAAGCCCGCGCTGGGGTCGGGCGCGTTGGCAAGGGCCTCATCTTGGTCGAACGTTTTCTTGGGCTGATCTCCACGCAGGGAAGGGTTTGCCGCAGCGGGATAGGTCACCTGCGCCATCGGCTCCACTTGCGAGGTATCCAACTCATTCAGCTTTTGCATGTGCCGAAGGATGGAATCGAGCTGAGGCAGGAACTTATTCACCTCGTCAGGAGTCAGTTCGAGATGGGCGAGTTCGGCGACATAACGCACGTCTTTTTCTTCCAGTGCCATTAGTGGACCTTCTCATGCTTCCGTGCGGCCTATTTGACACGCGAACGTCCGCTTGGTTCCGCCATGCCGGATGTCGGGCATGGGTGCTGGCGCGGCCAGTCTCCAGGTTCGGAAGTAGCCGGCGATTCTGGCTGGCGCGGTGATCTGCCACCCCGAGTGAATTCGTGAGTACATTCAATCCTGAGATGTCGTACTACTGGCCCGCCCAGGAAGTTGTTTACATGTGCGCGGATTTCATCTGCCATCTGTTTCAAGGGAGCGGCCCAATCGGGATCCGCGATCGCGAGCGTCAGAGTTCCCGCGCTGAACGCCACCGGCCGGCACTCCTTGGCCAGCGCCTTACCCGCAACTTGACCCCAAAGTGGGGTCAGAACTTCGATCACCGGAGGGACGAGGCGAGAGAACTGAGGCCTTAGCACCTTGGGCAGAATTTTGCCGATCTCTTCCATAACCTGGGCCCCAGATTCGTGGATTCTTTTGCAGACAGATTTTGCAGTCTAACACATCGAGGCCCATTGGGGGAATCGCTGTCGAAGAAAAAACGTGGTTGATTTTTTTGTCGGGGTGGCGAATCTACCTTGCAACGTGACGGCGTACAGCCGCCGCTTCGTCAATCTGAGAAAGTCGCTTATAATTCTTCCACATGCGTCTCATTCTAGCTTCAGCTTCGCCACGCCGCCGCGACCTGTTACTCAATGCCGGCTTCGATTTCGAGGTCCGACCGAGCCAAATCGTGGAAGAGATTCAACCGGGTGAACTGCCCGAGGATTTCGCCCGCCGCGCGGCACGAGAGAAAGCCCTGCAAATCGCGGCCTCCTCACCGCGTGGCGGCCTCGTCTTGGGTGCGGATACCATAGTGGTCATCGGCGGGCAGACGTTGGGCAAGCCGTCGGATCCTCAGGATGCCACGCGCATGCTTCGCCTGCTGTCAGGTCGAACCCATCAGGTGCACACCGGCATTTGCCTTGTGCGCGCTCCCGATAGTATTGAGGCACTGAAACACGAGACAACGCTGGTTACCTTCCGCGAACTGGATGAGGAAGAAATTCGCCAGTACGTGGAGAGCGGCGAGCCTTCGGACAAAGCGGGCGCCTATGCAATTCAAGGGCTCGCGTCCAAATTCGTCACGCGCATCTCGGGTTGCTATTCGAACGTGGTGGGCTTGCCGATCGCACTGGTTTACGAGATTCTGAAGCCAGTGACGGAAGAAGAAGGCAGTAGGCAGTAGGCAGTAGGCAGTAGGCAGTAGGCAGTGGGCAGTAGGCAGTGGGATCGACAATCGGCAATCGTAAATCGGCAATGAATTACAGGATAATCCGTTCATCGCCTTCCCGCCTTGTCACGTGTTCCCGGTCGAGATACTCGAGCAAAGGGATTGCATATTTCCTGCTCAGCCCGGTGATTTCCTTAAAAACGGTGACGTTGATGCGGTTGCTTTGAGCTTTCCGCTGGGCGAGCAGTTCCTTCAACTGACTTAACGCCGAGCGGTGAAAAATCAGGTCCTCCGTCACTTTGCAGAGCACGTTCTCACGCAGCAGAATCTGAAGCAGTTTCTCGGCCCGCAGGCGGTCGATGCGAAGCTTATCCAAAACCTCCGGCGGGCTCGGGACCTCCAACCCTCTTCTCCCGAACGCCTCGCTGATCTGCTCTTTAGCGGCCTGCTCTTCCGGTGTCAGTTGAATCTTGTGTCCGGCCAACCGCACCGTTTCACCTTGCACCTCGATCTTGCCCTGCGCCACGAGGGTTTGAAGAAGCGCATTGAAGAGCAAGGTTGAAGGCGCAGCAGAGCGCAGAGGACTGCCGGCACCCGTCCTGGAGCGCAGGTCTTCCTTGGGCAAACCCGCAACCAGCGGGTTTGCAGCGTGGAATCTCTCGAGCTGCTCAATCAACTTCGCCGCCAATCCCAGGAAATGCTCCGAGTGCACGAACAATTCCGGCGGTTGCCCCAGCAGCAAGAGCCGATTCTCAGAGGCCAACATCCTGCCGAGGCGCAGGACCTCACCGGGAAGCCAACCCGTGCGCGAGACGAGTCCGGACAGCAGCGCTTCACCGGTTTGCCGCACCAGCCATTCGAGTCTCACTTGCGCACCGCCTCTTTCCAGAGCGTCGAGGAGCGGCACGACACTGGAATCTCGCACGCGGTGGCGCTCAGGCTGGTTATCGAGGACCGTTCCGCCCCCGATCGTAGTGACGGGCGAAAACTGCCGGATGATAAAGCGATCTCCCGGCATGAACACGCCGGGTTCGGAAAGCCGGAGTTGCGCGAAGGCGCTGGTCCCCGGCGGCAGATCTTTCCGGTCCAACAAAACCACCTCGGCTAATGTTTCGGAGGTGTTGCAGTGGAAATGGACTCGGGCGCAGTTCTTCAAGGGTCGAGCGTCGGGCAACAAGTTCAGCTTGCAATCCAATCGCCCAGTCGCCTTGAAAACCCCGGGAGGCGCCAGAACCATTCCGCGCGAAATCTCCTTCGCCTCGAGGCCAGGTAAGTTCACTGCCGTCCGCTGCCCGGCCAGGGCGGTCTGTGCGTCGGCATTGTGAACCTCGATGCCGCGCACCCGAACCCGCCGGCCCAATGGGTAGATTTCCACTTCCGAGTCTTTGTCGATTCTCCCTGACAAAAGCGTTCCGGTCACCACAGTGCCAAAGCCCTTCATCACAAAAGCGCGGTCGATGGGGAGGCGAAAGGGGAGGTCTTCAGGCTTAGGAGTAACCACCAAGGCGAGCCGCCGCAGTTCCTCTTTCAGCGGTTCGAGACCTTCGCCGGTCCTGGCGCTCACCGGGAGCGCCTTGGCGGCCTCGAGGAAGGAGCCGCGCACAAACTCCTGGATCTCCAGCCGCACCAGTTCGATGATGTCGGAGTCGACCAAGTCGGTTTTGGTGATGGCCACCAACCCCTGGCGGATCCCCAGCAGCTTGCAAATGTCAAAGTGCTCACGCGTTTGGGGCTTTATGGATTCGTCGGCCGCCACCACAAGCAGGACCAGGTCGATTCCTCCTACCCCCGCCAGCATGTTGCGCACGAAACGCTCGTGGCCCGGCACGTCGATGAACCCTATACGCACGCCTTCGCCGAGGTCCAAGTGGGCGAAGCCCAGGTCAATCGTGATTCCACGCCTCTTCTCTTCCTCCAGACGGTCGGGGTCGGTGCCGGTCAGAGCCAGCACTAGGGCTGACTTTCCGTGATCGATATGGCCCGCCGTTCCTACCGTGACGTATCGCATCTGGCCTTTGATTATGCGAGAAAGGGAGCAGGGAAGCAATCGCCGCCAGGATTTCCAATAGTGGCCAGAATTAATCCGCCATGTTACGCTACGAAGAGAGGGCAGAAACTGCTCATTATTGGAGGTGAAAACGTGAAATTCACAGTAAACACTTTTCTTGTTCTCATCTGCCTGGCCAGTTGGGCATACGCTGACGTGGCAACCCTCAAGAATGGAGACCGGGTCACAGGCACGCTAGTCACAATTAAAGGAGGAACCCTGCAACTGAAGACGGCCAACCTCGGGATTGTATCGATCCCCATGGCCCAGGTGGTGACTTACTCATCAGATAAACCCGTTGCGGTAGTTATTAAAGGCCAGGAACCCGTGCAAGGCATGCTGGAACTTCTGCCTTCCGGCGACTGGCAGATCAAGGGCGACAACGGCCAGGTGCACACCATTCCTGCCGCCAAACCTGACGTCATCATACCGGCCGAAGATTACCAGAAGCTGGAACAGACACCAGGAATCTTCCAGGCATGGAAGGGCGGCGCCAGCCTGGGGTATAGCCTCCAGAACGGCAACCAGGAATCGAACACTCTGACGACCAGCGTTGCCGCGTCCCGTGAACGTCCGGCGACGCCCATTTTTGAACGGCATGTGCGCACAACCTTCGACTTTACTACGCTTTTCTCTCATGCCGAGCAGAAGAGCATCACACCCCCATTCGTCGTCACCAGCACGGTGTCCTCGCGCACCCTCACCGCAGACCTGCGGCAGGACTACCTTTTCAGTCCGGACAACTTCGTGTTTGTATTCGGTCAAGTCAACCACATCTCAACCCAAGGCCTCTACCTGCAACAGACCTACGGCGGTGGGTTTGGGCGCGACGTGGTGAAGAATGCGCGCACGACTTTCAGTGTCCTGGGCGGCCCGACCTACGTTCAAGAGAAGTTCTTCAATGGGCAGCTCACCCAGACCATCGAACTGCTGCTGGCAGAAACACTTGGCGTACAATTCTCCAAACGACTTCGGCTCGACCATTACTTTCAAGTCTACCCAGACCTGATTCACGGCGGCGAATACCGTTTTGATACCAGCGCAGTCTTGTCCTACAAGCTGCTCAACAAGTTTACGGTGAATGCCAGCCTGATCGATCTTTACCTCAGCAATCCGCCCACCGGGGAGAAGAACAACGTTACGTTGTCTGTCGGCATCGGATACTCGTTCTAAGGCGGAAACAGGCCCGGGGCAACCGCTACAATGTGGTGCAGAGGCAGGGCTCAGTCTTCTCGCGGTGATGTTCTGGGCAGAGAGGACGGCAAGCCGTCACTCATCCGTCGGCTTGTTCGGCGGGGGAGGCGCTTCCTTTTCAGTTTCGGCGCCCAGCCAGACGCTCACCACCTCCCAATTCCCAAGGCGCTTTTGCAAAACCAAGTCGTATTTGGCAACCGCGGAGGGGTCTTCCAAGATCACGCCAGCCAGCGCTCTCAGTTGGTCTGGCGAGAAGGTGAGGTTTTGAATCTCCAACTTGACGTCCGGTTTCGCAGGCGGGCGGTGAGCGGCGACATCCGACGGCGACGGAGGGGGCGGCAGAAGCGCCGGAATGAAATATGTGCGGACAGCGGCATCGACGGATCCGCCCGCCTTCTTCCCTTCGAGCGTGGCCAAATACTTGGAGCGAATCCGAATGACATCCAGGGCATTTTCCAAGTCATCGCGGATGACTACATCGGTCACTTTTTTTTCAGCCTGGTGAATCAAGTCCGTTAGACTAGCCTCCTTCCGGACTGTCAGGGCCAGGATTGCCGCCTCTGTCACCGTGCGGTCTGGTTCGGCATCCGACTTGTTGATAACCTGGAAGAGCGTTTGAGTGGCCTTGTCGTTATCATACTCAGCCAAAGCGCCATAGTAGAAGCGCCGCAGGTTAAGATCGCGCTTGTCATCCTGAAGTCTCCAGAGGACTTGCATCGCCTGGTCGCCCCCGAGGAAGGCCAGTGACTGTGCCGCAAACTCAGCGGTACGATCATCCTTGATCGCCTCGGCCAGTTGCGGAATGATGCTCGGGCCCGCCGCGAAGGCGGCGCGGAAGAGTGAGTCTGCCGCCTGCGCGTTCGGGGCGCTCAGAATCCCATCCAATAACTCCGGCGCCCAGTCCCCGGGGATTGGCGCTTCAGCCTGCTCAGCGCTATCGTTGTCCGGAGTTTGCGACGACGGAATCTTCTCCTTGGGCGCGGGTTGCGACGACTGTTGCGCCAAGCCTCGAGTGGCGGCGAGAAAGCAACAGGCCATGAGCAGCAGGCTTTGCAACGCGAGCCTCGCCGATCTTCCGTAGTCCGATTTGCGCGAGATGCCGCTCGTATTTTGCATTTAGAGGTCTGCCAATTCTTGGATGCCCGCTGGCCGGCAAAAGTTGGGACACTCTGCAAGCGGTATGCAGAAGGCAGCAAAATCCTCTTGCTGTCCGCTTCCTACGCTCATTGCCGGCTGGTCACTGCTCTCTCAGGAGCGGAGGCAGATCACGCAGGTCATCCAACAGCAAATCCGGGCCAGATTTCTTCAGCGACTCAGGTGCGAATCCGTAAGTTACGCCGCATGTCCACACGCCTGCGTTGCGGCCCGTCTGCACATCAGTCTCGGAATCTCCGACCATGAGCGTTTGCTCGGCGGGGGCCGACGAAATGCTCATCAACGTCTTAATCCCGATCGGATCGGGCTTTTTCAGGCTGAAGCTTTCTCCGCCATAGATCTCGAAGAAATAGCGGGCAAGTCCCAAGCCGGCGACTATTTCGCGGCTGAATTTTGTGGGCTTGTTTGTCAGGATAGCGAGCTTTCGATTCCGTAACTGATGCAAAGCTTCGGGCACTCCCGGGAAAGCAACGGTGTTATCGAGCAGGTGCCGGGCATAGTAGTCCAGAAAAAACCTCAGCCCCTTCTCAACATCGCCATCGGCGGCTTGATCGCCCAGCGCCCTTTTGATCAGAACGGTCACACCATGTCCGACGTAAGACGTGACGGCTTCGAGAGGTAGCGGACCCAAACCCAGAGACTCGCGCATGGCATTAACACTGAGCGCCAAGTCTCGTTTGGTGTCCGCGATTGTGCCGTCCAAGTCGAAGACGACCAATTGGATTCCCGGGAGGGTGCGCCTTTCGACTGTCATCAGCCTCCTTTCGATCGTGCTTCTCATTCACGGTGCAGCAGAGGGATTTTCTCGCCCCATCAAGCTTTCACCGGGCCTGGCGTCAAAGCCGGCGCGGCCCCAGATTCGGGTTGCAGCGCGCGAAGTACCAGCGCTGCATCCTCTGCTGGAATTGGGTTGAAATAGAACCCTTCACTGCCCAGATACCGGTGTTCGCCCTCTACATCCGGATGAATCTCAATGTGCCAGTGGTAGTCATCCGGCACCGTATTCCACCAATCCTTGGTCGGCTTGTGGGCGGCGAGGTTAGGCTCGGTGTGGATTACGAAGTGCAGAATTGAGGAAATCTTCTCGATTTTCTGCAGGCAGGGCTTGAAAAACGATGCCAGCGACATCAAGCGAACCGGGTCTGTCAGGTCTTTTTCAAAGGAAGAGGAGTGCTGGATCGGCAGTACCCACAATTCGTACGGCGACCGCGAAGCAAAAGGGCAAACCGCGATGAAATCGCCGTTTTGGTCCACCACCCGTTTTTCTTCCTGAATCTCCTGTTGAACGCAGTCACAAAAAAGGCACCGCTCTCTCTTCTGGAAATGCATTTTGCTCCACCGGAATTCAAGCTCCAAAAACTGCGGTAGAACCGGCGACGCCAATACCTGCGAGTGGCTATGGCCATGCTCGTTCACTCCGACATGTCCCTGATCTTTGTAAACAGAAACATAGCGAAGCCGGATGTCGCGCTTGAGGTCCAGGATACGGTCGCGATACAGGCCGATGCATTTTGCCACCTGGGAGACCGGAAGTTCCGCCAGCGTCACCCCGTGTTTTGGGGTCTCAACCACGATCTCGTGCGCGCCAATCGAGTTCATGCGGTCAAACATGCCCACGGCGTGCCGGTCTTCCTTGCCCTCGACGAGGAAGATGGGCGCGCGATCGTGAAACACCCTGACGGTCCATGCGCCCTCGCTGTCGGTAAGTTCCCGGATAGCCCGTGGGGTAAAGTGCTCGTTGCCCGGGCAGAAAGGGCAAATGGCTTCCGCGTCGTTGAAATCCGCCATCACGCGCCTTTTCCCGCAGACCACCCATCGGTGAGTTATTGGATCGAGTCGAAGCTCTGCCATTATCTTTGTTCCTCGGTTGTCATCCCTTCTCTCAGGTGAGCAACTATAGCACACACGAGATATGAACTGACGCGCCCCTCACTCGTTCCTGCTGATGAAAACACGTCGATGGCGAACCCTCTCCTCCGACACAAGCAAGACCCGGCCTGTCATCCTGAGCGCAGCGAAGGATCTCGGCAGTTTCCTAAGGTCCGGCGATTTGCGAACAACTGCAGCGATCCTTCGCTGCGCTCAGGATGGCACATTCCGAATATCTTCACGCCTTCACCGAGGGGCCGGGCTAAGATCTGCGGGGCCGTGCCACGCCGTGCCCAACACTGCGCTCGACGGTTCCGCGCCAGTGTGATAAGGTCGCAAGCTTACAGACGGAGACGGCCATGGCTGAAATTCGACCCTTTCGAGCGCTCTACTACAACCCATCGCGCATACAACAGCTTGAGGATGTTGTGACGCAGCCCTACGACAAGATTTCCACGGAGATGCAATCGCGTTACTACCGTTCGAGCCCCTACAACCTCGTCCGCGTGATCCGAGGCCAGGTTCATGCCGAGGACAATCCCCGGAGCAACGTTTACCTGCGCGCGTCGCGGTGCTTCCGGGATTGGATCGACGATGGCATTCTGGTCTCGGATTCCAGACCCGCAATCTACCCTTATAACCAGGAGTACGAAGTTCCGGGCCGGACCGAGAGCAAGAAAGTGCGACGCGGATTTATCGCTGTTTGTCGCCTGGAAGACTACTCGGCAAGAGTCATCCTCCCGCACGAACAGACGCTCTCGGGGCCCAAGACCGACCGACTGGAACTCTTGAAGGTCACGCGAGCCCATTTCGGCCAGATCTTTGTGCTGTACAGCGACCCTGCGGGCGTGGTCGAGTCTCTGCTGGCGGAGAGAACACCCCCTCAGCCCTGGGAACAAGTTACCGACGAGTACCAGACTATGCACACAGTCTGGCGAATCACTGAGCCCCAGGCGATCGTCCAGGTCGCGGCGGGAATGGCGGACAAAAAACTGGTGATCGCGGACGGCCACCATCGCTACGAAACGGCGCTCGCTTATCGCGACTATTGTCGAAGCCGGGCCGCCTCCGATGAGCAGGCGGAATACGTGATGATGACCTTCGTTCGCATGGAAACCGACGGCCTGACCATCTTGCCGACTCACCGCCTGGTTCACGGTCTGCCAGGGTTCGATTGGTCAGACTTTGTGCTCCAGGCGCGCTCGATCTTCGAGGTGGAAGAGTTGCCCACGGGGGAGGAGACTGACAATTGGGCAACTGCTTTTCTTGAAAGGTTGGCACGGGCGGGCCTTGCGGGGCCGGCATTTGGCGCCTACGCTGGGTGCGGAAAGCTCGCCCTTCTCCGCCTGCGCCGCGATTACGATCTGGAAAGCGCTCTCGAGGAAATTCCCTCGACCCTGCGCCGGCTCGACGTCATCCTGTTGCACCGCCTGATCCTCGAGCAGATACTCAGAATCAATCCGCAGGCAGTGCGTGAGGAGAGAAACCTCACTTATCACCGTGAGTTCCCAGCCGCTGCCGCAGCCGTTGCGCGGGGCGAAGCTCAACTCTGTCTTCTGCTGAACCCCACTCCCGTCCAGGCCGTGCAGGATAATGCCTTGGCGGGTTTGACGCTGCCGCAAAAGTCCACCGACTTTTACCCGAAGCTTTTGACGGGCCTCGCCATTTATCGGCTGGATCGTCCGTAGCACAGGCACTCTTGCCTGTGCTCGTCGCGAGACGAGCAACCCGCCGGGCCACAGGCAAGAGTGCCTGTGCTACCGCTCGCAATCAACGCTAATCAGGCCGCGAAGGACTTCACCGCAGCTTCGACGCTATCATAGACATCGAAAACTGTAACCAATTTAGTAATATTCAACTGCTCTCGAAACCGCTTCGTGAGGTTCGCCAGCTTCATCGTCGCGCCCTGGCTTTGTGAGGAAGTATAGCCGGCCACCAGCGTGCCCAATCCGGCGCTATCGATGTAGCTGACTTCCCCAAGATCCAGCACCAGCCGCTTCGCTCCCCCCGACAGCATCTCTTTGATATGCGAGCGGAGTTGATTGCTCTCTTCGCCCAGCGTGATGCGCCCCGACAACGCCAGAATCGTCACCCCGCTGGATTCCTTCTCGACAATTTGCAACGCCATAATCGGCCTCCTGAATGTACATGGACACGAAATTGCTGATTTTACAGAGGATTTCGAAAAAAGTAAATCAGCCATACCGTTGGCGAATGAACTCGGCGATGCCTGCGTACGCGCGCGCCAGGGTGGGCTCGTCCGGAAGGAAGACGATGCGGAAGTGCCGCGTCCCGGGCGCCTGTCCAAACCCGCTTCCGTGCACCACCAGGACCTGTTTCTCGAGCAGCAGGTTGCGCACGAAATCCTCGTCGCTCTCGGGAATGTCCAGGCGCGGAAAGGCATAGAAAGCCCCCAGAGGCTTCACGCAGCCAAGCCGAGGAGTGGTGTTGCACCATTGCGCGGTAAGGTCGCGGCGGCGGCGCAGCTTCTGCCTCACCTCCGCAACATGGTTCTGAGGGCCTTCGAGCGCCGGACGCACGGCATATTGCTGCGGATGGTTCGAACAGAGTCGCGCCCGCAACAATTTGCACACGCCCTCGATGTATGGCTTCAGCGCCGCGGCAGGGCCGCTCGCCACCGCCCAACCCACCCGCCAACCCGGAGCCAGATACGCCTTGGAAAGACCGTTAAACGTCACCACCGGAACATCCGGGGCCAGCGCGGCGAGGGAAGTGTGCGGATGGCCGTCGTCAAGGATCAACTTTTCGTAAATCTCGTCGGCGAAGATCAGCAGGTTGTTCTGCCGGGCGAGTTCCGCGATAGCCTCCAGGGTATTCCGCGAATAGACAGCCCCGGTAGGGTTGTTGGGATTGATGACCACGATGGCGCGCGTGCCCGAGACGATGCGGCTGGAAAGGTGTTCCAGGTCGGGTTCCCAGCCGTTCCCTTCATCGAGCAGGTAAGCGTTGACCGGCGTCCCGATCTTGGCCAGCACCGCAGAATAGAGCGGGTACTCGGGGCTGGGCGTCAGGATGTTCTCGCCCGGATCGAGGAGTGCCGACAGGCAAACGTCCACCGCCTCGCTCACGCCGGCGGTCATGAAAACGCTCTGGATGTTGCGGATACCTTTGCGCTCGGCGGCGGCGTGCGCCGCGGCCAGCGCCTCCGGGATCCCCAGCGAGGGCGCGTACCCGTTCAGCCCGTCGCGCATCGCTTTGGCCACGGCTTCGATGAGATGGGGCGGGGTGCGAAAGTCGAATTGAAGCGGGTCGCCGATATTCAACGGCAGGATTTCCTTGCCCTGGCGCGCCACCTCGTCCGCCAGCACCGCCAGGTCGCGAATGGCGTAGCGCACTTGCGCCAGCCGCGCTGCTGCGTGGACTTCATGGATTTGATTCACTGCTGGCGTCATACCTGTACCCCCCGGGCTTCGTTCCGAGCGCCTCGCCTGTCATGCCAAAGCCTCCACCTGTCATTCTAAAGCCTACACCTGTCATTCTGAGCGAAGCGAAGAATCTCTGCAGTTTCTTTTTGGCCCTACAACATTTCTTCACCGCGCCGACGCGGGGCGAACTGCAGAGATCCTTCGCTCCGCTCAGGATGACAACATACGGCCTCAGGATGACACCAAACGGGCTCAGAATCACGGACCCGCAACTGAAAGCCGGCAACTGACCACTGACGACTGACTACTTCTCTACCTCTCCCCCCACCTGAGCTTTTGCTGGAGAACTCTGAAATAGTCCTTGTCGGGGGACTGGATGAGTTCCACATAGGAATCCGCTTTCTTCAGGCGTACCCGATCGTCGCTATGCGCGGCAAGCCCGACCTGACCGTCCACCGTAAGGTAGGCTGCCTCACGCTGTGTGGTCACGACAATTTCGATACTCGCCGTGTCGGGAACGACCAGGGGACGATGGGTCAGCGTGTGCGCGCAGATCGGGGTTACGATGAACGCCCCTACGCTCGGCATGGTGATGGGACCGCCCGCGGCCAGCGAATAAGCGGTCGATCCGGTTGGCGTGCAGATAATCAAGCCATCCGATTTGTAGGAGGAAACAAACTGGCCGTTGACCCGCAACTCAAAATCCAGGATGCGCGAGATGGCGCCCTTGTTCAACACCGCGTCGTTAAGCGCCAGAAACGTAGCGATCACCTCATCGGCGCGGATCAGCGACCCCTCCAGTTGCACGCGCCGCTCGATGTGCTGCTCGCCGCTGAAGACGCTTTCCAGGGTCGGGTAAAGCTCCTCCTGGGTCGTCACCGTCAGGAATCCCAGCCCGCCCAGATTAACCGCCAGGATCGGCACCGGCTTGCCGTGCAGAGCCCGGGCCGTGGCCAGAAGCGTTCCGTCGCCTCCCAGAACAATCAGCAACTCCACGGAGCCGGCCAGTTCGTTGCGCGTCAGGCAGGGCTCGGCGTTCTTGATTATGGCGCCCGTTTCCTTGTCGATGCATACCTCAATGTCGCGTTGGCGCAGCCACTCGAGGAGTGGCGGCACGATTTCACCAATCTCGAGCTTCTTCGGCTTTGAAACGATCCCAACCTTCTTGATTGTCATTTTGTCCTGCTAAGGGTTACATAATATCCCGACGGCTCAACCCCCTCACCCGTCCGTCGGCTGACGGACACCCTCTCCCCCAAGGGGGCGAGGGCATAAACTCGGGCTCGGGCCAGCGCAAGCCCGAAGCCCGTCTAGCCGACTATGTGTCGCTTTCTCGGCCCAATCTCAGGGCTTGGAGTTTAGGTCGATTTTCGCAAAACTTGCTGCTTCTTGCTCCTTTCGGGGTCATATTGCTGCCAATTGTCGCGCAAAACGCACGTAATTTGCAACATTCAAAAAGCGACTTTCCCTTGTTTTCAAGGACTTCTTAGCTTCGTTCCCACTATTTTCCATTTTCTGTAGCACCGTGCATCCCACTTGCCGGTTGGACCAACGCGACCTCTTTCGCGCCCTGACGGTCCCTTCGCTTGCCTAAGACAATGTGTCCACCTTAAGACCACGGTTATAGGCTATCATGTCTCACCCGGCTTGTCAAGCGGAAAATGCAAACAAGGTCCAATTGCCCGAATCTTCCCGTGGTGTCTGCCGCGAGCGGCTAATCAAAATGCCCTCGCCCCCTTGGGGGGAGAGGGTGTCCGTCAGCCGACGGACGGGTGAGGGGGTCCGGGTTCTACGTCGATCTTCGCCAAACTGCGTGCAGGAAATACTCGATATTTCCTTCCGCGCCCGGCAGAACACTCTCGGCCTGGGCGATATCGCAGAAGCCCAGATCCAGCAGCTTGTTCGAAACCTTGTCCACCGCTTCCTGGCGAAGCGCTGAATCACGCACGATGCCGCCCTTGCCCACCTGTCCTTTGCCAACTTCGAATTGCGGCTTCACCAGCACCAGCACATCTGCCGGCGTTTCGAGCAACGGCGGCAGCACGGGAAGGATTAGCGTGGCCGAGATGAAAGAGACGTCCATCACCACCAGTGCCACCCGCGTGCCGAGTTGGTCGAACTTCAGATATCGTGCGTTGATTTTCTCCAGGGAGACAACACGGGGATCCCGGCGGAGCTTCCAATCCAGTTGATGGGTGCCCACATCGACGGCAAAGACGCGGCTCGCGCCCTGCTGCAACAGGCAGTCCGTGAACCCGCCCGTCGAGGCGCCGATGTCCAGGCAGGTTTTCCCTTCCGGCGAGACGCCAAAATGCGCCAGCGCTCCCTCCAGCTTCACTCCACCGCGGCTGACGTATTTGAGCGGCTCGGCCAGCAGCCGTAGCTTCGCTTCGGCACTCGCCAAGGCGCCGCACTTCTCGACTTTTTGCTCGTCGACCAGCACCTCACCGGCGAGGATCATGGCCTGCGCCTTGGCGCGCGTCTCCGCGAGGCCGCGCTCAACCAGCAGCCGGTCCAGGCGGATTCGTACCTGCCGCTCCTTTGGCATCCGATCTCAACCCAGCGAGTGGTCAACCTCGGGCAGGTAGCACCGACCTTCAGAGCCTGCCCTGAGCGCAGCGAAGGGTCGGCATCCTTCATGCTGACCTAAAGGTCAGCGCTACCTTCGCAGAAAGAAATACGCCGTCATGCAAAGGCCCACGGCGATAACGAAGCGGCGGACGATTTGGGGATCGAGCTTTTGGGCAAAGTAGGCGCCGCCGTAGCCGCCCGCGACGGCGCCAACGAGCATCACGAGGGCCTGTGGCCACAGCACCGCACCCGCCACGATGAAGGTGACCACCGCAGCGCCGTTGATGGCGGCGTTGAGGAGGGTTTTCAGCGCGTTCATGGCGTGAATATCTTCCATGCGCAGCATGGTCAGCAAGGCGAGCATCATGATTCCGATGCCGGCGCCGAAGAACCCCCCGTAAAGGGCGATCAAGAACTGGAACAGATTGGAGGCCGCGACCACCATCCAGCGCGGCTGCTTTGAAGTCTTGAATGTCGTCTCCAGCCAGTTGGCAATTCGCTTGCCAAAGATGAGAAGCAGCGTCGCCAGCAGAAACAGATAGGGCACAAAGCGCATAAAGGTTGACTGGGGGGTTCGAAGCAGGATTAACGCACCCAGCGTTCCGCCGACCACGCTGGTGGTGAGCATTTCCACCAGTATCTTGAAGTCTTTGGGAAAGCGCTTCCGATATGCGCTGGCGCTGGCGACGCTGCCCGGCCAGAGCGCCACCGTAGAGGTGGCATTGGCCGGGATGGGAGGCACATGCGTAAAGATCAGGGCGGGAAACGAAAAGAAGCTGCCTCCGCCAGCCACCGAATTCATGGTGCCTGCGATTCCTGCGGCGAAGAAGAGCAATACGGCATTTGGCAGGGTCATGGGAAGGCAGTGCTTAGTGCCTAGTGGTTAGTGGCTAGACGCGCCGTGAGCTTCCCCCGCAATGAGGTCATCATCTTTTGCAGCTCGGCGACCGTTGCCGCGCTTCCGTCAACGTCGGACGGAACCATCCCTTGGGCACTGGCCACTGCGCACTAGCCACTGCCTGCTACGCCCGCAGGGCGGAGCGATACTTCCCCGGCGTATGCGCGGGCCACTCGTCGGCGTAAGTTTTAATACGGTTCACGATGCCGTCCACATCCAGGCCATACTTGGCGTGCAGCAGGGCGGGCGCGCCGTGCGGCACAATGCGGTCCGGCACCGCGATGCGCAAAATGCTGGCCGGAACCCGCCGGTCCTGAAGCAATGCGGCCACTTGGGCTCCGAAGCCTCCCGCTTCCGTCCCTTCCTCGGCGGTCACCAGGAATCGCTTCTCAGTCGCCAGGCAGCAGATCAGGTCAGCGTCGAGCGGCTTCATAAAGCGCGCGTTGATGACGGTTGCGCTGATGCCCATGGCCTCCAGCCGGCTGGCGGCTTCCAAACACGGATAGACCATGCTGCCGAGGGCGAGAATGCCGATATCGGCTCCTTCCCGCAGGATTTCGCCCTTCCCGATCTCCAGCTTCTTGAACTCCGGGTCAAGTGGGGTGCCGATGCCGTTGCCTCGCGGGTAGCGCACTGCCGCGGGGCCGGCGATCGTCAGCGCCGTATAGAGCATATGGCGCAACTCGTTTTCATCTTTAGGAGCCATGACCACGATGCCGGGCAGGGCGGAGAGATAGACCAGATCATAGAGCCCGTTATGGGTGGGCCCATCGGCGCCCACGATGCCGGCCCGGTCAAGCGCGAAGGTAACGGGAGCGCGCATCAGGCAGGCATCGTGCATCACCTGGTCGAAGGCGCGCTGCAAGAACGTGGAATAGATGGCCACGACAGGCCGCATGCCCTCGCAGGCCAAGCCCACGGCGAAGGTTACGGCGTGCTGCTCGGCAATGCCCACATCGAAAAAGCGGTCCGGAAAGCGCTTGGAGAATTCATCCAGGCCCGTACCTTCGCTCATGGCGGCGGTGATGCCGATGACGCGGGAGTCTTTTTCCGCCAGCTCGCACAGGGCCTTGCCAAAGACGGCGGTGTAAGAGGGAGCAGCGGCGGGGGTTTTGTGGAAAGCGCCGGTAGAGACATCGAATTGCGTTACGCCGTGATATTTCACCGGCAACTGCTCAGCGATATGGTAGCCCTTGCCTTTTTGAGTCACGATGTGAACCAGGGTGGGCTTGGGATTATTCTTCACTTTGGCGAGCACGGCCAGAAGCTCATGGAGGTCGTGGCCGTTGATGGGGCCGATGTATTCAAACCCGAGCTCTTCGAACACCAGGCCGGGAATCAGTACCGTCTTCGCGGATTCGACAATGTCTTTGGACAGCCGCAGCATGCGCGGCCCCAGGCGGGGAACCGACAGCATCAACTTCTCAACCTCTTCGCGCAGGCGACGATAAGCCTGCCCGTGGACAATGCGGTTCAGGTAGCCGGCCAGCGCGCCGACGTTGGGCGAAATCGACATCATATTGTCATTAAGAATGACCAGGACTTTCTTCTGCAACGTGCCCAGATTGTTGATTCCCTCGAGTACCTCACCTACGGTCAGACCTGCGTCTCCCAGCACGGCCACCACATGGTAATCTTCACCCTTCAGGTCACGCGCCACGGCCATCCCCAGCGCGCCGGAGAGGGCCGTGCCGGCATGAGCCACGTTGAAAGTATCGTAGGGACTTTCGTCGCGCGACGGGAAGCCGGAGATTCCTCCATACTGGCGAATGGTCGGAAGGCGATCGCGCCGCCCGGTCAGGATTTTGTGCCCGTAGGCTTGGTGGCCGATGTCCCAAACGATCTTGTCCTTGGGCGTGTCGAACGTGTAGTGGAGCGCCACGGTCAACTCCGCGGCGCCCAGGCTGGAAGCCAGGTGACCGCCGGTCTTCGCGATGACGGTAACCATGTAATCCCGCAGTTCTTCGACCACGACAGGCAATGCTTCGCGGGGGAGCTTTCTCAGGTCCGCGGGTGAATCAATGCCGGGAAGGTATTTATAGTCCATCAGTTCTGCCTCACAAGCAGGTAGCGCGCGATACCTTGCAGGATGTGGGCGCGGTCTCCGTAAGGCTCAAGAACCTCACAGGCCTCCGCCGCAAGCTGCGCAGCCATGCGCTGAGACGCTTCGATTCCATGGACGGCCGGATAGGTCGCTTTCTGCTGACGGTCATCCTTGCCCACCGTCTTGCCTAACGATTCCTGAGCACCCAGCACGTCCAGCAAATCGTCGACAATCTGGAAGGCCAGTCCAATTTTCTCGCCGTAGCTGGTGAGGCGGGCCAAGTCCTCTTCCCCGCCCTGCGCGTAAAGCACCCCAGCCCTTACTGCGGCGCGGATGAATGCGCCCGTCTTGGCGGAGTGGAGGTACTCGAGCGCCTGGCTGTCAACGGCCCGGCCGGCCATCTGGAGATCAATGACCTGGCCGCCAATCATGCCGCCGTCCGTGCCAATGGCGAGTGCCACTTCGTGAATCACGCGCAGCTTGCAGTCTTCGGGCGGCGGGCCCGGACAGGAGAGAACTTCGAACGCCAGGGTCAGCAGGGCGTCGCCGGCGAGGATGGCCGTGGACTCCCCAAAGGCGCGGTGCGACGTGGGCTGGCCCCGGCGCAGATCGTCGTTGTCCAGGGCCGGCAGGTCATCGTGGATCAGAGAGTACGTATGGATCAACTCCAGCGCGCTGCCCAGGCGCAAAAGCATTCGTTCGTCGCCGCGCAGCAAGCGCCCCGATTCCAGGCAGAGGATGGGCCGCAAGCGCTTTCCCCCGGCCAGCACCGAGTAGCGCATTGCGACATGGATGCTCGGCGGGAACCGGTCGGCAGGCGGAAGCAGGCGGTCCAGTTCCTCATCGATCCGGCGGCCCGCCGTTTCGAGGTACTCTCGAATGGTCAATGCTGAAACGGTGTTCACGGTTTTTTCATCGGCGAAAAATGCATGCCTACGCCTCTTGCCTGAAAGCCTTGATTCTGACTTGAATTGGCCCTGATGGGAAGCACTTTCACAGCGCTCAGCTCTCAGCCGTCAGCTATCGGCTTTCAGCAAAACAGATTGCTGAGAGCTGACCGCTGAGGGCTGACGGCTGCTCCTCACTCGTCACTCGCCACGGCTTTATCGCCCGGGTCGAACGGTTCCGCCACCACTTTGCCCCCGGCTTTCTTGGTCAGGATTTCCACCTTGCCTTCCGCTTCTTCCAGTTGCTTGTGGCAGACCTCGGAAAGTTTCATCCCTTCCTCATAAAGCTGCAGGGCCTTTTCGAGCGGCAAATCAGCGTCCTCAAGTTCGCGCACAATTCCGTCCAGGCGCTCCAGGTTTTTTTCGAAGGAGTCGGATTTAGAGGATTTGGGTGTTTGGGTCATTGAGATTCGTCCGTTGTCCGTTGTCAGTAGTCCGTGGTCCTTGGTCAGTTGTCCTTTGTCAGTGGCCCGTCGCGCAGACAGCGGCCCTCTCGCTGCAAAAGGGCGCACGGCCGATCACTTCGGAAGAACCGGCCTCACCGGCTTGCAACGGACCACGGACAACGGACTACCGACGTTCCCCTAAGGATTGCTCGCTCACCGCTCGGCTTCCCAGAACCTCCGCCACCTCCGCCGCCATGGCGTAGCGGCCGAAGGGCGCGGCAATCTGGACACCCTGCACCAGGTTGCGGATTGAAAGCAGGGTTTCCTGGGCGATCTTAACACCTTCCGCACGAGCCGCCTCGCCGGTGTCCGCCTTTCTCATCCGATCCATGACGGCGGGCGGGACAGAGATTCCAGGCACTTCGTTATTCATGAATTCGGCGTTGCGATAACTCGTGAGCGGGCAGATGCCGGCCACGACAGGAACGGAGCCCGCGGCAGACCGCATTCGCTCCATGAACGCCGCCAGTTGCTCCACGTCGAAAACCGGCTGGGTGACCGCAAAGTTGGCGCCCGCTTGCAATTTAAGTTGAAAACGATGAAGCTCCTCGTCAGCGTTTACAGCATGAGGATCCAGCGCCACGCCAATCAGGAAACTTGTTTGTTGGCCCAGGGGATTTCCCCCGGCATCCAGGCCCTGGTTCAGGTTGTAAAAGATGTTGACCAAGCCAATGGAATCCACTTCGGAGATGGCCGTTTCAAGGGGGGTCGAGAACTGCGCGGTATCCCGGGTAATGGCAAGAATGTTCCGCAGGCCCAAGGCATGCGCTCCCAAAGCATCAGCCTGAATGCTCATTACACTCCGGTCGAGGGCGCTGTAGTGGAGGAGAACTTCGATGCCCACTTGCTGCTGGAGGAGAGCGGCGAGGATGAGGGGGCTCATGCGGCCCATCACGCCCGTGCCGTCGGGAACATTGATCGCATCCACTCCCTTGGCCAGCAGGAAGTGCGCGCCTTCCACTTCCTTGGTGGCGTCGCACCCCTTGGGCGGAAGGATTTCCGCCAGTACAGGGAACTCACCGTGCGCCAGCTTTCCAGAGAGTCGCGAACGCTTCTCGACTGGAACCGGCTCCAAAGTCCGCCCCGGCCGCTCCAGGACTTCCACCGCGATGCGCGAGCGCTGCGGGCTCAGCGATCGGACCGCCGCTTTGATTGCTTTGATGTGCTCCGGCGTCGTCCCGCAGCAACCACCGACCAGCCGCGCTCCGCATTGAATGAAACGTCGGGCGTAGCTGGCCAGGTACTCCGGCGGGCTGAGGTAAAGGTTGCGGCCCTGCACCGTGCGAGGCATGCCCGCGTTGGGCTGCGCGGAGAACTTGCGGCTGGTAACCGCCGCCACGATCTCCAAAGCTTCCAGGATGGCTGCCGGACCCACGCTGCAATTGAGCCCGATGACGTCGGCGCCCCATTCGTCCAGTTTGCGGGCGAAGTCCTCGGGCAGCGCCCCAGTGGACGTGCTGCCGTCTTCCTGCACCGTCATCTGCACGACCACCGGCAGGGAGCACACGTCGCGCGCGGCCAGCAAGGCTTGGTGAGCCTCGTTCGGATCACTCACGGTTTCCACCATGATCAGGTCCACGCCGCCCTCGGCCAGAGTTGCGATCTGCTCTCCATACGCCGCCCTGGCCTCCTCGAGTGAAGTCGGCCCCAACGGCTCTAAGCGCACCCCCAACGGTCCCACGGAACCCGCCACATAGAGCGCATCCCCCGCCACCTCGCGAGCCAACCGCGCCCCTGCCAGGTTGATTTCACGGACCTTCTCACCGAGATTGTACTTTTCCAGGCGCCGCCGTGTGGCCCCAAAGGTGTTGGTCTCAAGAACTTCCGCGCCGACCTTGGCGTAGGCGAGATGGACCTCTTTGACGAGTTGCGGCGAGCTGAGGTTCAACTCATCGAAGCAACGGGTTGGGGAGATACCCTTCGCGTAGAGCATTGTCCCCATCGCCCCGTCGCCGACCAAGACCTTGCTTTCAATTTTCTCCTGGAATGGTTCCCGCATGCTTTAGTTAGTTTAACACGTCGGTTCACGAGCAGGTAGCAGTTGCCCAGAGGGACGGAGCTTTCAAACGGGCTGTCATCCTGAGCGGAGCGAAGGATCTGCATTTGCTTGTTTTCAAGGTGACACTGCGGATGCTTCGCGCAGTTTACCCTGAGCGAAGCGAACGGGCTCAGCATGACAGATGACCTTGTTCCCCAGCCTGCCATAGCGCGATTCGCCAAACAGGCCGCGTTGGTGCATAATTCTATGGCCCGTGATTGAATCACTCTTCCAAACCTTGACGGACTTCTTCGCCCACTACGGCTACTGGGTGGTGTTTTTCGGCGTGATGCTCGAAAACGGCGGTCTGCCTCTGCCCGGTGAAACTGTTCTGCTGTTCGCGGGATTCCTTGCTTACCAAGGGGAGCTTCGACTGGAATGGGCGATCGGGATCGCCATTGCCGGAGCGACAGTCGGCGACAGCCTTGGCTACGCGCTCGGCCGCTATGGAGGCAACCCCTTTTTCGATCACTACGTTCTGCGCTTCAAGTTCGTGGCGCGCCGCTTTGAGAATTCCAAATCGCTTTTTCTCAAACACGGACACTGGGCGGTATTTACGGGCCGCTTTATCACCGGGCTGAGGGTATTCGCGGGGCCGCTGGCCGGGCTTTTCAAGATGCCTTACGCTCGTTTCTTTCTCTTCAACTTCACGGGCGCGGTGATCTGGGCCACGGCAATCGGTTTTGTGGGTTTTCTGCTCGGAGACAACTGGGACCACCTGGCCCACGTCGTCAAGGACATCCACCACGTGACGCTGGGCCTGGTCGCGGTTCTGGCCCTAGTGACACTGATCTTCTATTTGCGACGCCGTGCAAAGACCGGGTAGCTCGCCAACCTCATCGCGAGCCGGCCTTCACTCTCTTCAGATCTTCTTTTGCCTCTTTGAAGCGGGGATTCATTTGCACGGCGATCTCGAGCTCGGAAATCGCCTGCTGATTTCGGCCCTGCTTCTCCAGTACCAACCCCAACAGCCGGTGGGCATGAGCTGCATCCGGCTCCTCGCCCTCCGGTTCCTGCCCCAGGTATTTCCGCACGTATGCCTCGCCTCGTTGGAGTTCGACGCCAACTTCCAGCACGGCGTTCGTGGAATGGAAGTAAGGGGCAAGATCGTCGGGGACGGCTTTTTCAGAAGCGGATAGAACAGCTTCCAGCTCATTCCATCGGCGCTCGAGAGCCAGCACCGTAGCCAGGATCGAATACGCCTTCGCACGGCCGGGATCGAGCCGAAGCGCTTCGCGCGCGTGCTTTTCCGCTTCCTCAGTGTTCCTTCGAGGGAGGTGGGTGTAAAAACCTGCGAGCGCCGTCTGCGCCTCGTAGTTTTTCGGATCGGCCTTAACGGCTTGGCGAAGAGACTCCTCAACCTTGGCTTCGTCCTTTGCTTCCCGGGCCAGTTCTGCCTGCGCTAAGTGTCCGTGCACAGGGCTGAGCTGCACGAGTTGGTCGGCAATGGAGCGAGCCTTGCCCTTGTCCCCACCCATCAGGCCAGGCGCCTGATAGCTGTACTGCATCAAAGCATCGAGCGCATCCAGATTCTTGGGATTGCGGGCGAGTGAAGCATCCAACTCACCCTTGAATTTGCGGGCAAGGCCCGCCGCAGCAAACATGCTGGCTCTGGCCGCCATCTGCCCGTACACCTCCGCCTGTTGCAAGTGGAAGTCGGAGTTCCCGTCTTCGAGCGCCACCGCCTGCTGTGCAGGGACGAGCGCGCCGTCCAAATCCCCAAAAGCCAGCTTGATTCGTGAGAGGAGCCAGACCGCCTGCGAATCCCGTGGGTTGGCAGCCACGCGTGGCTCCACGATTGCCCGCGCCCGCTTCCAGTGCCCGGCTTCGATCAACGCTTCGGCCTTGCCGGGATCGGCGGCGCGCGCGGAAACTAGAAAGCCGAAGGCGGAAAACAGAAGGTAGAAAGTGGAGATTAGAAACTGGAAACTGGAAACTGGAAAGTGGAAACTGATAACTGGAAATTGGAAATTGGAAATTCGAGAATTGAGACTCGCCCACTTGCGCTCTTTTCCCTGAGGGGCGGTGTCATTCTGAGCGAAGCGAAGAATCACTGTAGTTTGTTTCCTGCCGACACACTCCTCTGAGAATCTTTCCGTTTGATGAATACCGTAACTGCGGAGATTCTTCGCTTCGCTCAGAATGACAGGCTCAGGCTTTCCAAGTTCCATTTCTGTGTTCCAGTTTCTATTTTCCAGTTTCTATTTTCCAGTTTCTATTTTCCAGTTTCTATTCCCCCCCCCCCCCAGCCAACGGTTGCGGATGGCAACCTGTGGGGGCGTGGAGCCGGGCAGTTCCTGAATGGTATACGAACTCGGCACGGGCGGGTCAAGGGTCACATTGACGATCTCCCTCCGCCCTTCTCGCTGAACCGTGAACGGCACGCTCGCCCCGGGCAGATAAGCTCGCAGCCGTGTGTCCAGGTCCTCCGTCGCCAGCGACTGGTTATCAACGGCTACCAGGAGATCGTCGCGGCCCAAGCCGGCACGGTCGGCCGCTCCACCCGGCCGAACTGCGAAGATCCTGGCACCAAGGTTATCGGGCAGGGTTGTTATTCCGATGCTGGGCGGAGAACCTGCGGGAACAGTGACTCGCAGCGCCAGCCCGGCCGCGCCCAGATCGTTATTGTACGGCAGCGGCGCCGTCCCGCGAACGTAGTTCTCGAAGAAGGGGGTGAAATCACTTCCCGCAACTTCATTGACTGCTTTGAGTATGTCTTGCTCCTCATAACCGCGCCCGGGGCCGTAGTAAGTGGCTTGCGGCGCCTCGTAGAACTTATGGTAGAGCAACGACAGCACATCCAGAAGCGATTTCGCGCCTTGCGTCCGGGACCGAATCTCCAGGTCGAGCAACATGCCGAGAAGCACACCTTTGTTGTAATAGGAGATCGTGGAGTTGGCGAAATCGGTCTCCTGCATTTGCGGCGCGCGGTCGTAAAACCAGGCGTGAAAGCTGGAACTCTCCGCGGACATCAGTGTGCGTCCAGGTTCTCCTTCCAACTCACGGAGTTCGTCCGAGAGCCGCGCCAGGAATTGATGCCGCGACCACAGGCCCGCACGCAACAAGCTGAAATAACTGACATAGCTGGTCACTCCCTCGGCAAGCCATAAGGAGGGCGTGTAGACTTCGCGCGTGTAATCAAAGGGCCCCAGCGCCGCAGGCCTCAGCCGCTTGACATTCCAAACATGGAAAAACTCGTGCGCGGCCGTTTCCAGCGCCTCGGCAAGGCCGCCGCTGAGGGTGCCCCGGATGACGATCTGGGTCGAGTTCAGATGCTCCATGCCGTCGCCCATCGAAATACCGGGGGCGAAGTGAAAAATGAAGGTATAGTGATCAAAATCAGGGGCGGGCATCAGGGCCATTTCCGCGCGCACAATCTTCTGAAGACCCTCGCGCAGCTTCGACAGATCAACGTCCTCCTCGCCGTACGAGTGCACCGCGACGCGAAAAGTCTTCCCTCGTTCTTGGAATTGGGCCAGCTTGGTTTCGGCGCCGGCCTCGAGGGGAGTGTCAACCAAGCGGTCGTAATTCGGCGCACGGAATGTCCGCACATTTGTATCGTCAGAAAAGCCGCTGATGAACTGCCAGTCTTTCGGAGCGTCCACACTCAGCGTGAGCGGGTCAGGCTTGTGTCCTGCGACGTACATGAAGATCGACGGGCCATTCAAGTTGGCGTGAGTGCTGTCAAACTGGGAAAAGGAGCCGCTGAGGTCGTTGGCGAATACGCGATAGCGCACCTTTACGCCGCCCCCGGCTTGTCGGACGTCGACTCGCCAGGTCTGCTTGTCGAGACTGCTCCATGGCAGCGGCTGCCCCGACGCGCCCTCCGCCTCGAATTCCTGCACGTTCTTCGCAAAGTCGTAAATGGCGTAACGGCCGGGCGCCCAAGCCGGCATGACGAAGTCGATGAACTCACCGGACACCTTGCCGGCGGAGATCTCGACGGTGACAAGGTGCAAGTTGGGATGCGTCAGGACAAGGTGGTACGCGAGTTGGAGCGGCGAGGCTGCGGGTTCTTCAGCCGCCGGCAACGGCCGTGCCAACGCGGCCAGCACCAGGGCCGCAAGTAGGACCGGAGCTGGACACCTGAGAAGGTGTGAGGCGATGGAGGATCTGTCATGCTGAGCGGAGCGAAGGATCTCTGCAATCGTTCTTATACCTTCGAACTTGAAATCGAACTGCGGAGATCCTTCGCTCCGCTCAGGATGACAGTCTCGTTTGTCCGCTGATTTAGTCACAGGTCCAGAGGGCCGCTCATCCCCATCGCCGCAGAATTCGGGGAGCACGCGGCCTTCACTGCCGGTCCTGACAGAGTCGGCTACAAACTTCCCGCTTTCCTGATATTACTTCCAAAATTGAAGCACGGTCCAATGGAGAATCGGGTGGTCAGCCGGCCATCCTTCAGCAGGTTGCTGAACAAGTGGTCGTGCACAAGATCAGCTTGCACGCGCAGAGCCACGTGCTGTGAGAAATTCCAGTCCGCGCCCCCTCCGAACCCGTAGAAGGGCGTCGAATCGGTGGTGGAAAACTTTCCGTTCAGCAAAGTAGCCACGACGAGGCTTGGAACTTCACCCACCGGGTGCGGCGTGGCGATCTCTTTGATTATCCCGAAGGACGGGCGAATGAAAAGCGTCACCTTGGAAAAATGGCGGTATTCGAACTGCGGGCCGCCGGCAAAAGTCTGAGTCGAAGAATGAGACGGCACCGACAAGGCCGATACGGGATACCCGAGGACTGACAACTCTTCACCCAGTTCCTGTTGCAAGGCGGTGGTCAGGAGGTTGGGAGTGAGTGTCAGGTTACCCTCCGAAAAGCTGTAGTCGAAACCGACAGCGAGCCAGGTGGTGGGATTCACTCCGGCTTGATAATGCAGGCCATTTTCGAACAGGCCTACGTGCGGGCTATCGAGAAACGAGTAGCCAATGTAGGTATTAAAACGGGAAACATAAGTCTGCTGGCCGAACGCCTTCGACGCTGGAAGCAGCAGGGCAAAGGCAAACAAATAGAGAATCGCAACCCTTACGCGGGTTCTTGCCAGACCGGACTGGGGGGCTAAAGGCATGGTTTTCTCCTGGGCTAGCTCTCCTGGTTCGGGGACCCTTTTCGCCTCCGACGCGCCAGGAGCGGACGCGATTTGATATCATCGAATGGGTCTGAAAGCAATCAGAAAATGCGCCGCGGCCTGTAGCGCCGACCTTTAGAGCCTGCCCTGAGCACAGCGAAGGGTCAGCATTAACCGTGCTGACCAAAAGGTCAGCCCTACCGCTGTCCCGGTTCCAAAACCAATTTGTGAACACTGGCCTGCTCAACCGCCGCATCGCCGAACGCCATGGGAAAACTCCGGCCGGTGTACCAAGCCTCGAACTGGTCCTTGTAGTAAGGGCTGAACACTTGGCCCGATTCACCGAGCGTCAGGTTTTGAACCGAACGTTCAAGGTCCGCAAGATCGACGATCATGCGCATGGAGGGACCATGGTTGGCAGTTGTGGCTTTCACGGTCGTACTGGTCCCGGCTTGGGGGAACGGGCCGACGTCGAGCAGTCGTCCCAAAAGGGGGATGCCCTGTCCCAGCGGATGGTAAAAAGTCAGGCGAATCGTGTCACCCCACTTCCAGTCATCGTGGCTGCGGACGCCTGGGCGGCTGGCAATTTGCTTTGCCGCATCTTCCAGGCTTTTCATCAGCGTGTCGTCAAACGAAGCGTCGCCGGGTGGGAGCCAACGCGTCCAATGATTCGTCAACACATTCTCGAAGAACGTGGAGCTCATTCCCCAACGATAGCCAGCGAGGCCGTCGCCGAGCTTGGGTTTGAGGATTCGCTCGCGCAGGGCGGCGCGAGTCGCTTCGCAAACCAGGGTAGCGGCGCAATCCATCCTGGCCTCGCCGTCCCAACCGCGAAGCACGCCGAGCGCGTACTGCGCGTCAGCGTCGGAGGGTTGAACATGCGACGCCGCGTTCAAAAGTTGTCCGGCCAGCCACTTGTCCTGCAAGCTGAGAATGTCAGTCTGAATCCGCAGCATATCGCCCACCGTTAACGCCTTGCCGGGGCGGAGCAATTGAAAGATGCGCGCCGTGCGATAGGGGGGATCCCACTCGCTGGTGATGAAATAGGGGTAGCCGTCGGGCACCACGCAGCCATTGGCCGTGGCGATGAGGCCGCTCGAGGGATTATAGGAATGCGGCAGGGCCTCAAACGGAATGTAACCTGTCCAGTCGTAATCGTCTGTGCTGCCGGGCGCCGGCACAGCGCCGGTTCCTTGTTTTCGCACCGGCACCCATGCCGCGGCGTAATAACCGATGTTTCCATCCACGTCAGCGTACACAAAGTTTTGCATCGGGCCCGTATAATCGCGCAGCGCTGTCGTGAATTGCTCCCAATTCTGCGCCATGCCCATTTTGGACGCACCGTTAAACAACGACGAAAGTGCGTGGGGCTCGAGTGCCGTCCATCGCAACGCGAGTTGACGGCCGCAATTTCCTGAAACAATCGGGCCGTGGCGCGTTACCTTGACAGTGAGCCGGTAATCCGGCTTCCCGCGGACCTTGATAATCTCGTCCCGCACCTCCGCATCCACCCAGGCGCCATTGTGGAGATATTTATTGGGTGCGCCGGGATTGAAAGTCTCGGCGTACAAGTCCTGTACATCCGGACCGGTGTTGGTCATGCCCCAGGCGATTCGCTCGTTGTGGCCGATGATCACCGCCGGCATACCCGGCAAACTGACTCCGCTCGCGTCGAGCCCCGGGCCCTTCAAGTGAATCATGTACCACACGCTGGGAACGCTGTGGCCGAGGTGCGGATCATTGGCGAGCAGCGGCTTGCCTGACTCGGTGTGCGCGCCGCTGACCACCCAGTTGTTGCTTCCGAGCGCGGTTGTGCTCTCGTCATCCTCGGCGAGCAGCGCCGCAAGCGTGGGGTCAAGATCAGCTACTCTCCCTGCTTGGTCGAGGAGGGGGTGCGGGGGTAGTTGGACCTGGCTCGTCAGGGGCCTGAGCGGCGCGCCGGGATCAAGACAGGTCGGCGGCGGGTACACGTCTTTCCATTGGGGCGGCAACTTGCTCCCTGGAGGCAGTTCCGCTACCGGTTCATCCAGCGGCGAGTGGTCAGGGAAGAGATCCGCTGAGAGCTCCGGTCCAAGCTTCGCCCGGATACGTTCGCGCATCAAGTCCATTCCCCAAGTTGTGCTCAGGGTTTTAGCCATATTCAGCGCCACGCCCAGGGAATCGACCTCTCTCCACGGCTGAGGCTGGTAATTAAGCAGGAGGAACTCAATGGGCAGGCGACCCTGGTGGCTGGCGATGAATGCGTTAACGCCGTTAGCGTAAGCCATCAGTGGAGCCCGAGCCTCAGGGCTGAGCTCTGCCAGGGCACGCTCCGAGACTTGGCGGAAACCCAAGGTGCGGTTCTCAATGTCCATCCGCTGCGTCCTCTCGCCAAAAACCTCGGAGAGTTCTCCTTCTGCTAGCCGCCTGCTCAGGTCCATCTGCCACAGGCGGTCTTGCGCCGTCACGTAACCTTGCGCGAAAAACAGGTCCTCGAGCGACGAAGCGCGAAGGTGGGGAACGCCCCGCGCGTCGCGCAACACTTGGACCGGCGCGGAAAGACCGGCCACTTGAACCGTTCCGTCGAGTTGGGGAAGGCACACCCGGGCACGCCAGTACAACCATCCTCCCCCGCCCGCGATGATGAGCAGAAGCAGAATCAGTATGGAAATGATCAGGCGTTTGACAAGTTGCCGCATGAGTCCAAACCTCGGTTTGGTTTCAGATGTGCCATCGTACTGAAAATCCTCCGGACTGGCAAACTGCCGCTGTCGCTTCCGTCCCGCGAAGCGGGACACCACGCGTAGCCGTAGGTGAAACCTACGGAAACGGCTCTTCAACCCTCGACTCTCGACTGTCGACTCTGTAAGATGGCATCCATGAACCTGCTGAGCGCGTGCCCGGCTTTTGACTTTCGACTTTCAACGCTCGACCTTGCATTGAAGCGTCGAACGCGGTTTCTCCCTTTCCTGGCGTTGTCGCTGATCTGCGTGGCCACGCCCAGCGTTACCGCAGACCAGCGCGCGAAGCAGCGCCCCGCTCCTTCGCTGAACGCCCGCCTCGATCAAATCCTCCGCTCGAGTACTGCTTCTCGCGGCTTTTGGGGCATCGAGGTGGCAGAACTTCCGACCGGCAAGGTGCTGTTCAACCGCGACGCCCAACACCTTTTCCACCCTGCCTCGAACATGAAGTTGTTCACCACGGCGGCGGCGCTAGAGAAGCTTGGACCCAGTTTCGTCTTCCGGACTACGGTGGAAAGCGACTCCGGAGCGCCGGCCGCGGGAATCGTGCCGAGCCTTTACCTGGTGGGAAGAGGAGATCCTACCTTTTGCGGCGACGTTCTGGCGCCGCCTGCCAGCCCCAGCCAAACTGGAAATCGTACCTGCACGGCTCTCGAGGATATGGCGGCGCAGGTAAGGGCGCATGGCGTGATCGAAGTCACCGGCCCTTTGGTGGCCGACGAAAGTTATTTTGATTTCGAGCCCTATACCCACGGCTGGACGGCCGAGGATCTCGAGTGGGGCTACGGGGCGACGGTATCGGCTCTGGCATTCAATTCCAATGCGCTGCTGCTCAGAATAAAACCAGGCTTGAAAGTCGGTGACCCTGCCCAGGTTTCACTCGACCCCCTGCCGGACTATTATCAAATCAAAAACGCCCTCGTAACGACCGCGTCCGGAAGCGAGAGTCGCCTGCTAGTCGAACGCCTGCTCGATTCCACGCGCCTGGACGTTTGGGGCCAAATCCCGCTGGGCTCGGGCGAGGCTGATGAGCACGTGGCTATCGCTCATCCGGCCCAGTTGGTGGGCGAACTCTTCCGCAAGACTCTCGAAGATGCCGGCACGGTGGTTAAAGGCGGAGTCCAAGTTCGGCAGGTCACGCGCCTTGAGGCGGCTTTAGCCCTCCGCGCTCCTACCCAAGCTTCGCCGCGCCTGATCTTGGCCGAGCATGACTCCCAAGCGCTGCGGGAGATTGTGAAGCTGACCAACAAGGAGAGCCGGAATCTTTACGCCGAGATGCTTTTGCGCACGCTCGGGCGCCAGGTGAAGCACGGTGCTGGCCTCGACGACGGCCTCGAGGCACTCAATGAATTTGTGCAGCAAGTCGGCGCCAAACCGGGCGAGACGGTTTTCGCCGACGGCTCGGGCCTCTCGCGAGACGATCTGGTGACGCCCGAAACCGTCGTCACGCTGCTTGTTCACATGACCAGCGCACCGTCTTTCGACGTGTTCCTGGACAGCCTGCCGGTGGCAGGCGTGGACGGGACCTTGGCGGATCGCTTCAAAGCGAAACGCCTCAAGGGACGCATCCACGCTAAAACCGGGACTCTCGAGGGAGTGAACTCCCTGTCCGGCTATATGGATTTGCCCTCCGGCAAGCGGCTTGCCTTCTCCATTATCGGAAATAGCCACCCCCTCGAGGAAGCGCCCGCCGAAGCCACCCTCGACCAAATCGCAACGGCAGTTTATGATTGGTTCTCTCGGGGCAAGAAGTTGGCCCCAGACTCCCGGCCGGCGGGAAACTAGTGTTGCGGGCGGATATCGCGTTTACCTGTAACGCCGACCGGATGTGCGTTAATCTGTGACTAAGCTGGTGAAAGTCGTAAGTATTTTCGGAAGTTCTCTGCCTGGCGAAGCGAGCCCGGCTTACGCAGAAGCTCGCCTGCTCGGGAAGCGATTGGCGGAAGCCGGGTTTGGCGTCTGCAATGGCGGGTACAAGGGGTTAATGGAAGCCTCGGCGCGAGGGGCTCGCGAGGCGGGGGGGCACACCATCGGCGTCACCTGCGAGATCTGGACCAGCAAGGCGAATCCCTGGATCATAGAAGAGGTGCGCACCAAGTCATTTCCCGAGCGCATCATGACGCTCATCGAGCGCGGCGATGCTTATGTGGTCCTCCCCGGCGGGACAGGCACGTTGGCGGAACTGGCGCTGGCCTGGGAGATGATGAATAAGGCCAGCCTCTCGAAGACCGTGGGTGGGATTAAACCTCTGTTGGTAATGTCACCTTACTGGCAGCCGGTGATTGCTTGCCTTGAACAAGAAGGGCAGCTCAACTCCACCTGTCCGCATTGGACATCGCCGGCGACGGAAATCGTGACGCTAGTGACAAGCCCGCAGCAGGTGGTCGAGTACTTGAACAAGAACAAACCGTAAGAGCACCGTCTGAGTCTGTGTGACAACACCGCCAGGCTGTCATTCCGAGCCCTTCACTGTCATCCTGAGCGAAGCGAAGGATCTCGCTCTGGGCGCTCAGGGTAAACTCCGCGAGGTCCGAATTCTGGACTCCGATGGAGTCCATCGGACTCCGGAAATCGGAGAATCTCGCCCTGAATATGCTCAAGGCACGGCGAGGTTCCTCGTCGCCTGCGGCTCCTCGGAATGACATACAAACTTGAGTTCTCGCACAGACTGATCTGCTGAGAAGACTCATGGCTGATGAACAAGATTCTCAGGCCGTCATTCCCGCCGGCGTGCGGCTCCGGCTGGCGCTTAAAAGAGCAGCGCTATCCGTGCTCTTCACCGCAATCCTTATAATCCCCAAAATCAGGGCTTTGCGCCGAAAACCCTGGGAATGGTCGGCCGTGCGGCTCGTGGTGGCCGGACTGGGGTGCCTGCTGGGCTGGCGGTATAAGCACGCCCATGGCGGACTCGTCGATTTGGTTTTTGGCATCGTGCTGATGGCTTTCGGCCTGCTGGTCCGCTCCAAACCCCAAGCGAAATCAGTCGACGCGCAGGCGCGCGAACTCGATGCCCTCGTGGTCCTGAATGGCGGGGCATTCATCCCGCACGGAGCTGATCGCCCTTCTCGACTTGTCAGCATCTTCGTGAACCCCGATCGGCTCTTTGTGGTCGACGAGCGCGAGCACACTCTCGAGGAGATTCCGGTGGTCCGGGTGCGCCAACTCGAGGCGCGCCGGGTTACTGCCCCGGGCGAGCCCGAAGCCGAGGCGCAGACCTGGGACCTGGAGATTAGCTGGGAAGCAAACGAGATGCGCACCGCCCGCTTTCGCTACGACGGCGTCTTTGCCGAGCACCTGGCACGAGTTGCCGAAAACACGCTGCGCACCGTGCTGCGCAGAGACTTGCCAGTACTCAGGTAACAGGGAACAGGGAATAGGGAATAGGGAACAGGGAATAGAACGAAGTGGCGGGACACTAGCCTTTAGCCTTTAGCCTTTAGCCTTTAGCCTTTGCCCTTCTACCCTTCACCCCTCACGGCCGTATTCTCTTCCCTGTTCCCTGTTCCCTATTCCCTGTTCCCTACCTGATCGTGTCCCCCGCCAATCCCCAGAAATCCTTCGCGTAGTAGGAAGAAAGCACGTTTCCGAACAGGTGGCAGATGCCGTGGCAATCAGGGATGTCGCCGTAGAGTTTTCGGCCGCGAGCAAAGACCTTCTTGAACGACCCTTCGCGCAGCAGGTTGCCGCCAATTTTCTTAAGCGGCTCGCAGGGATAGAAGACATCGCCGTTGGGGTAGATGCGCGGAAACATAGTCGGGAAACACTGGAAATCGCCGAACTCGAGCAGGGTGCGAATCAGCTTGGGCGTGCCGTTGATGGGCTGAGCCCGCTCTCGCCGGCGCTGCACAATTTTATCCACCAGGGCCTGGTAGCGCGGGTTCTGCCGCAAACGCAGGTTGGGCAGTTTCTCGTTCAGCGCCGTCTGTGTGGCGAAGACGAACCCCTGCTCCCCGCAAAAGTCCATGATGCGCTCGATGTCCGAGATGTTCCATTCTTCGATGACTGTGCTGATGGTGATGTCCGAGGCCTTCGGAAAGCGCGACTTGGCCAGTTGCAGATTTTCCAGCACCCGGGCGAGCACCGCGGGCTTGGACATAGGCTTGGTCGAGTCCGCTTCGAGGGAGTCCAGGCTGACGACCAGGCTGTGCAGGGAGTCGAACAATCCCTGCCGCTTGTGCAGCAGCGTGCCGTTGGTGATGAGCAGCACCGAGCGGAATTTCAAGTCGTGCCGCGCGGCGCGCGCCAGTTCCTCGATGTCGTTGCGCAGCGTCGGCTCCCCGCCCGTGAAAAGAATCGAATCGGTTTCCTTGCGGGCAATCCGGAGCAGCTTGATGGTCTCCGCCGTGGGCAGTTCCTGGCTGAAGACGTCCGGCTCCTTCTGCGTGCAGTAGGTGCAAGCCAGGTTGCATTTGTGCGTCACGTAAAGAATCGCCGCGTAGGGCGCCACCACGTTCGTCCGCCGAATCTCACGCCGGTAAAGGTTCTGGAAATAGTGTTTGAAGTTCTTCAGGACAAACGGGTAGTGTTGCAGCAACCCCCTCAGCAGGGCCAACCCCTTTTTTTCCGTCTGCCCTTCGCTCATTGACTAAAGCGTACACGATGACACGAAGTTCCGGCAAGGGGTTTGACATCTCTTCTTTGTGGGGATGCCTCGCGTGGCCGCTAGCTGGCAATCACATGGAACCCCGCCGCGAGTGACCCGCCGCTGGCGACGATTTCCGTCCTCACCTGCGTTCGATGCTATCCTCGACCCGCGGGCGACTGGGGCGCTTTAGCCCTGACATTTGAACCATTAAACCTGGATCGGGTGCTAGAATAATTGCTCGGTGATTGCGACTGATGGATACCCAACAACAACTCGGCTTCGGCGAGATGTTTAAAACCGGGAGGTCCCCTCATCCGATCTTCTGCCACCAGGAATTCCTGGAGAGGCTCGCGCTGGAGCGCAACACGGCGATCGGGCGGCGTGCCTCCTACGTGATGCAACGGCTGACGGTGGACCCGCGGCGGCTTCATTACAAACCCACGTATGGCGAGAACCGGGGCTGGCGCCGCTCGCGCTTGGGAGGCAGCCAGGGCAGCCACTTCTATCTCTGGTGGGCGCCGAAGAACGCCGCTCCTCTTCGGGAAAGCGACGGATTTGCCGAAAGTCCCGAAGGCGCGGTATTCATCCGAGCGATTCGTCATCATGACAATCATTTTCTTCTCGCCCCTCAATCGTTGGCTGAGCATTACCTGCCGGTGAGTGTTGCCGAAATGCGCGGCGAGGAGTACGGGCCTGCCCCATGGACGCCGACGCAAGTCAAGTTTGCGCAAGCGCGGCAACGCGTGCGGTTGCTCAAGGGTCATCCCGGCTCGGGAAAGACCACCGCGCTCTGGCACGCCGCCGATTCGAGCGGGGCGGAACGCATCCTCTACGTCACCTATTCGCGCGATCTGGCGGCCTTGGCGCGGGACTACTTTGACCGTTACTGTTCGTCGCACAAGCGTTTCGAGGTGCTGGTGTTCCCACAGTTGGTGCGACAGATTTTGGGGTCGGGCGCACCGGTGAATCCGGAGCGGGACATGCTGCGGCGCTTTTCCCAGGACCTCGGGCCCTACGCGCGCAGCCTGGGGCCGTGGGCAAACAACCTGGCGGCGCTCTTCGCAGAAATCTATGCACACTTGGTGGGGGAGGCGCTTCCTAAGAGCGTGGGGCGCTTTGGGGAGGCGCGGCAGCCCCGTGTGCCGGATAAGGCCTATCGCGAGCGCCGGACGCGATTCATCGGTCCCCAGGCCGTCACGGGGGCGCTGGAAGCAGCCTCCCGGCTGGAGCGCGGATCGGAGACGCTGGCGGACCGTTATTTTCCCGAACTGGCGCTGGCATGGCGGGCGGCGGAGCGATTGAGCAAGGGCGGAGGGGATGGCGTTCCGCTCGATTTCGATTGCATGGCGGTTGATGAAGTGCAGGATCTGACGCCCATCGAGGCGCTGGTGCTGATTGAGCTGTGCACGCTCGCCTTCCAGCGGCGGAAGACGCTCGCCTCACTACTCCTGGCGGGTGACGAGGCCCAAACGGTGCGTCCTACCGATTTCGAATGGGCCTGGTTGAGCGATCTTCTTCACCATCGGATGGCGACTCCCGCGGAGCACAAACTCTCCGCCAACCTGCGCAGCCCGCGCCGCATTGCGGAACTGGTCAACCGCATCTGGGACCTGTACTCCTTTATCCTCAAGGAGGATCGGCCGCGCGGCGCCGGCCAGGCGGAAATTGAAGACGATGCCACGGATCAGATCCTTTATTGCACCGCTGCCCCGGGCCCGGAACTCGAGGAGCTGCTCAAATTGCTGGCAGCCCGCGAGGGAGCGGCGCTCATCACGCTCGAAGAGGCCGCGCCCGCGTTCATTCCGGAGTCGGTGCGGGCGGCAGTACTGACGGTCGCCGAGGCGAAGGGCCTGGACTTCCACACGGTGTGTGTGATCGACCCTGGCCGCCAGATCGGACAGATTCTGGGGGAAAGGCCGCCGACGCGCGTTGACTCCGGCCTTCTCGAGTTGCGCAAGCGCCTGGCCATCGATCAGTTGCGGGTGGCGGTAAGCCGTCCTTGGGAGCGGCTGGTGTGGTTGGACGTTAACCCTTCGGACGAGGTGGTGGCGGCGAGTCTTACCTTTCTCAACGGAGGCGCACTGGGGGCCGGGGTTTCCTCATCCGTCCCCGCGGCCATCACCAAGACGCTCCAGGAAGAAGAGTTAGATGCGGAGGAGCGCGTGCAGCGCTGCCAGGCAGATGCCCGGCAGTATCTCGAGGTCAAGCCGGAGATGGCCTGGTCGCGCGCCCAGCAGGCGGCGACGCTCCTCGGAAGGCTGGACGCTCCCGCCGCCGTCACGGACCAGGCGGTGCGAGACGCCGCGCATCTCACCCTGTCGGAAATATGCTTTTTGCTCGGCGTCCGCCATACGCGCCTGCCCGCCGAGTTAGGAAATCCGGACCTTTTCGCGGAAGCGGCGCAGGCTGCACTGCAAGCGCGGCGGGTGGGATTGGCCGCAGTAATTCGCGCCATCGGACGCGTCCACCGCGCCCCCTCCGGCGACCGTCTCAAGGCTTTGTCCGAACTCGCATACGTTCTGCCCAGGCACAAATCCGAGCTTGAAAGCTGGGTTCTGGTGGAGATTGCCGCCCAACGCCAGAGTTGGCTCGAGACCCTGGAATCCGCTGCCCCCGTAGACCCATCGAACACCGAAGCGTTTCTCCAGCTTTTCCCGGCATTCTACGATGCGTTGGGAGTCCCTGACGCCGCGGAACGCTTGGAGGGATTGCGCCAGCGGGCGATCCAGGTGCTTCTCAAAGACAAGTATTTCGACGAGGCATTGAGAGTGCTCGCTAAGGTGGCGCGGCGCGAGCCCAAACTGGAAGCCGTCTGCCACGAAGGCTTGGGTGACCTGCGCGGGGCCGCAGAGAGCTTCATCGAGGCCGGGGACTTGAAGAACGCTTTGCGGTGCTTCAGGGCTGTCCCGGACTTTGCGGCCGCCCTCCAGATCGTCCGGCGTATGCCGGACCATCCCGCTGCCGCCTCTCTGGAATGGCTGGCCCGGTTGCAATCAGTAATCAGCGAGCGCCCGGAGAAATTCACCCGGACGGTTACCGACGCAGAGAAGAAGATCCTCGAGGCAATGCTGGAACAAGCGTTAGGAGTGAAGCGGCGTAAACCTGTCCCCAAGCCGGCACGGAAAAGCCGCCCCAAAGCGGAACGTCCTCCCTTCTAAGCCTGGCGGAACGAGTCAGATTTGACAACGCGGCGGGCGGCCCCTACTCTCAGATCTCCCGAAGTCGCGAAGTGGGAAATAGCCCCTTCCTAGTCGCCCGGAGTTTACCGACGGCGTGCTCGCAAGTAATCCCCTTGGATGCAAGCGCCCACTCAGGAAACTGACCCGCTACCGAAGATTGAGTTGATCGGGGTGGGTGGCTTATACTGCCTTAAGCGCTCTTGGCGTTGACGCGCCTGTGGGTGATCGGAGCGGACTGCTCTTGCTCCGCACTCTTCATCGAGAATCTGGAGGCGTCTCCGACACTTGAAATTCGTGGGATAACGAAAATGCCAAACGATGAGTGGATTAGAACACTTGCAGACGGCAGAAAGGTGAAATTCAATCAGGACGAACTGCTCGACGCCACGTTTATCACCGCTCAGTTCGAAGGCGATGAAGTCGTTCATTCGATCCTATTGAACAAAGCCGGGACTGAGCTCACTCGTGAAGGAGTCGAAGGACGTTTCGAACGAGAACTGTCGAGGAAGTAGCTGCGGCGACTAACGGTTATGACGTGGTCACTGGCAGTCTTTTCTGGCTGAGGCCTCTTCTCTCGCAGACTTGGCGATGCGCGGCTGCGCCATTTCTTTCTTGACGCGGGCGAGTGTCGCTTTGTTAGTTTCTTTCCCGGGTTTCCTGGTGGTTCGCATGTCCAGCCGCCAATTGTGAGAGGAAGTTCTCCTCACTCTTTCCCCGAACATCATGATAGAAGGGCCGAAGACAAGTGTCTGTCCAATTTTGCACAGGTGCCTGCACCATTGCCACCAACGCTCGTGTCTAGATTGGACATTCGCGATAAGAGATAAGACGAGAGCTGCGGGGAATCGGGAAATCGGCCCAGCGCTACCAGGAACGGAGAAGCGTCGGAGGTATCGACTGCAACGAGCGGCAGATTCGGTCTCTGGAAAATCTACTTGATAAGTGAGCAATGTTATACAGACAACGACTTCACGAGAATGCTATAAGTCTCGCGGGAAACTAGAAAATGAAAAACCTGTGGGTGTAGCGGCAGCCAGCCGGGAGCCCAAAATGGAAATCCCGGCTAAAGGAATTCTTGGCGGCCAACAGCTCGAAGAGCGCAGAAAAGACGCATCTTGATGACCGATTCGGCAAGACGCCACGGCATCTGCACGCGTGGTCCTGGTACAGCAGTCGCGGCGCTGGCAGCGCCAACAACTGGCGCTCGTGCGCAGGCTACGGCTCCGGCTTCTACTTCCCCCAAATCTGCAAGGAGAAACTCACCTGAAGACTCTAATGATGACGGCTAGAAATCTCATCACCATCAGCGTCCTAAGCCTGTTGGCGGTTGCGTCTGCTTACGGGCAGGCTGGGACAGTTCTAAGCGCGAATGTTCCGTTCGCCTTCGAGGCAGGCGGCACGTCGCTTCCGGCGGGGACATATCAATTCAAGTATCGCCCCAGCGACGAAACCCTAGTGATCAGCGGCGGCAAGGCTGGGGAGATGAAACTGCACTCCATCGCCCAGCTCGCCGGGGCCTCGCTCTTTAAGGACACAGGCTTGGTCTTCGACGCCTTCGAAGGCAAACATGTGCTCTCGGAGGTATGGATTCCCGGTGAAGGAGGGGTGCTGGTGAACGCATCGCCAAAACAACACCCCCGCGAAGTGGTGGTCGCTATGGTCTCCGGCACGGAGCCCAACCTGTCGGGGAAGGAGGTTTACCAACGCACCTGTGTCCGGTGCCACGGGTCGCAAGGCACTGGCAATCCGGAGGCTGATAAGTTCTTCCAGGTTGCGATTCCCCGGCTCAATTCTGCGTATGTACAGACAAAATCGGACAAGGAGTTGAGGGGCGTTATCACGCAGGGCAAACGTAACATGGATCCTGTCCGGATGGGGCAAGGTCAAATGCAGCACCTTCTCGATCCCAAATCGGTGGGCGCCGTAATTGACTACCTGCGGACCTTCAAGCAGTCGTAAATGATGCAACGGATTGCAGAAGCGTCGACGCGTCTCAAGGCCAGAATGGCCGGTGTCTTCCAACTGCTCGAGGCCGTGACGGCAGCATCCGGCGAGGTGATCATTCTCGACAGGCTTGTAGTCTCTGGCAACGCCGCGGCTACAGCGGCCAATATCCTGGGACACGAGCGGTTATTCTGGCTTGGGTTCTCATCCTCGCTCATCGGAGTTGGGTTCCATCTCGCTTGGGCGCTTCTCATCTATGAGTTGCTTAAACCTGTAAGCAGGAGCGTCTCTTTACTCGCAGCGTTCGTCATTCTGGTGGGATGCGCCATTCAGGCTCTTGCCTGCCTGTTGTACCTCGCTCCTTTGCCTATCCTGCAAGGCGGCAGCTCCTTGAGCGCCTTTACGCCGGAGCAGTTGCAGGCGCTGGCGCTCATGTTTCTCAAATTGAATGCTTACGCCTTCCAAATCTATCTGGTGTTCTTCGGATTCTGGTGCGTCCTGATCGGCTACCTCATTTTCAGGTCGACCTTCCTGCCTCGAGTTCTGGGAGTGCTGTTCGCGATCAGTGGTTTGGGTTGGGCGACCTATCTGTCGCCGCCGCTCGCACACCGTCTGCACCCCCTCATCGTTGCCGCCTCCGCCCTCGGCGAAATCCCGCTCGAGCTATGGCTGATCGTGATGGGTGTGAACGTTCAACGATGGAAGGAGCAGGCCAGCGCCGCGCGG
>JBEKMN010000038.1:0-93671 GCA_050008495.1 Terriglobia bacterium
GCCCGCGAGTGTAGGGGCGGTTCGCGAACCGACCGTACGGGCACGCCATGGCGTGCCCCTACCCAGGAGGCCAGCCCTCCCGGCAATGAGCCGAACGACCGTGCGGCCGAGGAACTGAGTAAGGTCGTGGGGCTGGACGCTGGGACAGAAAGTCCAGCAGAGGAAAACGCCACCCAAACACCAAAATCGCCGGAACAAAGCGAGAATGTCATAGAAAACAAAGGACCGGCCGCAGAGGGGGTGCGCGAATGAGGTGTGGTGCGGGCGTCCCGCCCGCTGTCGCGGGGGCCGCCCCCGCAAGAACTCGCGGGCAGGATGCCCGCGTAGATACGCAGAGCCGGCCGGAACCTGTCCCGGCGTAGTCGGGAGCCCGGCAGGCGCCCCGGCAGCGCCGGCGGAGTAAGCAGGGTGCCAACCGGAAGCGAGCGTCACCACCAGGTTGGCTAGGCTTAACATACGAGGCAAGTCGGAGGGAGATTAGCCGGCCGAGTAGATATTCACGAATTGCAGGCGCGTGGCGTTCAGGCGGCCGGCAATCACTTCCGTCAGGGCGCGGTAGAGTTCGAATCCCAGTTGACAGTCTTTACGGGACTCGTCGATGAGCTGCTCGCCTCTAATGCCCAAAGCCTCGGTATCCTGAACCGCTCGCAGCGAGGCGGTGGCCCGGTGCGGCTGAACCAAGGCAGACCAGTTAATCATGTCCCCAGGCTCGCCGGTGCGGATCGTGCGCCGTCCCTTGGGTGGCATGCGCATCTCCACGGCCACGCGCCCGCTCTTGATAATGTATAGATACTCAGTGTGGTCACCCTCGCCGATGATGCCTTCCCCGGCCTTGAATCGAAAAGGCTCGGCGAAAGACAGAAGCTTCTCTCGTACCTGCGGGGAGAACCTATCCAGAAACCCCCCCTGCCACCCATGTTCATTCATGTTAGTTTCCTCTCCCAGTCGGTTCGATTTTCGCAGAGCAATTCTTGCACCAAATTGCCGCTGCCCGGAGGGCCGATAGCGCTAACAAAACAAAGGGCTTGTATTGAACCTACGAGACCGGAGCAACTGCCTGGCAGCGCGGTGGGACAATGCGTCACTACCCCAAACCGTCGGCTGCGACAAATGACCCACTTACTGACGGTGCCATGAATCGCCATGATGCCTTGACGCCACGAAACGGATTGGGGTACAACGCCTAACATGTGCCATCGATTTGACCGACACCGGCGTAACCACGTCGTCCTTGCGGCAGACAGAAGGCTGGCCCGCTCATTCCTGTTGACGGCTCTTCTCCTCGGGGTCGGAGTGGTCACGCCTGCTCAAACCCGGCTCCAATACCAGTCCGTCTTCCTGCGCGTGGAAGTCGCTCCGGATCAACCCGCCCTGGTGGCGCTGGCAGTGGATTCGCTGGGCAAGAACAAGCTCAGTGTAAACCCGCTTCGGCCGCCAGGCAAGGCGGAGCGGGCCTACGAGTTGCGACGCGCGGGCGACAGGTTCGAGTACCGCTCCTCGGGAGAACCACCTGACGCGCCGCCGGCCTGGACCTTCGAGTTCTCCCCTCGCCAGATTCAACTGCGCTCGCGCTTCGCACAAGGGAATCCCCCGCCCTCCCTAACCTTGAACTTCGACTCTCGAGTCAACCACGCCACCTTGTTGGGGCTCATCAACGCAGACGGCAGCGTGCCGCTTCCGGCCCTTCTCCACCTGCCCGACCTCGGAACATTTCGCATTGCCGGCACGCCGGGCAAGGGCCAGGCGTTAGGCTACGATGCGTACCGGAATCGCGGTCCCCACGACGAACCGCTCGGGAACAATGACTTCGTTAAAGTGACCTTTCCTGCTGCCACCGCAGCGATCCGGCGGGTCGACTACACTCTAGACATAGTCGAGATTCATCCCGGGACTCGAGACCTCGCCCGCGACCCGCGTTTTGACGGGTTCCGGCGCGACTGGCTCAATATCTTTCAATTGAACCCCCGCCTGCGCGTGCTGGCCAACCATGCCTCCAGTGATCCTTGCGCCTTCACGTTGTTTGAGTACTCCTCCATCGCGGTGCGCACCCCGCCGCTGGCGCCGGGCGTGACCGCCTTGGACCTGGTCCGCCTGACGCTGGACCGCTACCTGAGCGGGATGAAGGCGTACGGCCTGGCAGGAGCCCAACACGACGTCCCGTACGATTTCCTGGACTCCTATCCTTCGCTGCTGATCGCCGCCGCGGACTACATTCAAGGCAGCAACGACCACGCTTGGCTGGAGAACAACTATGCCGGCCTGAAGGGTTGGGCCGCCAGGATGCTCGCTATGGATCGCGGCGACGAGGGGCTGATTGAATACCCCATGAGCGGCAATTCCGGCTCCTGGGCCCCTGGCGTCCCGGTGCGTCCGGCCAACTGGTGGGACGATATCGGCTTTGGTCATCAGGACGCCTATTCTAATGCCTTGGCTTACCGCGCCATGATCGACATGGCCGAGTTGGCGCGCCAAGCTGACAAGGCAGAGGACGCGCGGCTGTATGCAGCGCGCGCCGAGAAACTACGCTCTGTCTACCTTCAGACGTTCTTCAATCCCGAAACGGGTCTGATTGCCGGTTGGAAGAGCGCTGACGGGAAGCTCCACGACTACTACTTCACGTTTGTGAACGGCGCGGCAATCGTTTATGGCCTCGTCCCGCCTGACAAGGCAAACCCGATCATGGACCGCCTGCTCGCCAAGATGAAAGAGGTAGGCTATAGCCGTTTCGAATACGGGCTGCCCGGTGTTCTGATTCCGGTCCGCCCGGAGGACTACGTCTGGGGCACCCGCGATCCCTTCCAGGTTTACCAAAATGGCGGCGCGACGGGATCGTTCGAGTACTTCACCCTCGAGGCTTTGTATCAGTTGGGCCGCCGCGCCGAGGGTGATGAGATCCTGTTTCCCCTGCTGAAAGGCTATGAGGATGGAAGCTTCCAGGGGTTCGGGCCGGGCGGCAAGTCTTACGATTGGAAATCCTGGGATGGCAGGCCCCACGGCTACGAAGGTTTGCTCGTGGATAATTACCAGGCGCTGCTGGCGGCGCTCGACCGCTGAGAAAGGAGAGGGCCCTCGAACCCATGTAATTCACGCCGAACGGGTTGATTGGGCCTTTATCCTGGGTTACCATTCTTCGCGGTGTATAGGGGGCGACCGCGTGAAGAATCCTCTTTCGTCTAGAGCTCTGGGTGTGTTGGCGCTTGTCCTAGCCATAGGCTCGACATTGCGCGCGCAAGGTACACTTCCGTCGACGCTGCACGCCCAACTCGAGACCGAGTTGACGCGCACGGCGGAGCGCCTGAACGGTGTGATGGGCTATGCCATCAAGAACCTGGCAAGCGGCGAGACGTTTCTGCGCCTTCCCGACACGGTCTTTCCTCAAGCCAGTTCCATCAAACTGACGATCCTTCTGGAATTGATGCGCCAAGCGCAAGAGGGAAAGCTCTCTCTCGAGGAGAAGCATACCTTGCGCCGCATCGAGATGACTGTGGGTGACACGGAGCCGATCCTCACCATGCTCGGTGACGGCACGGTCACCCTCAGCTTGCACGATCTTGCCATCTTTATGGTCGTGCTCAGCGACAATACCGCGACGAATATCCTCATCGATCGTTTGGGCATGGACAACATCAATGAAGGCGTAACACGACTCGGCCTCAAAGAAACCAAACTGCGCCGCCACATGATTGATCTCGAGACCGCGAGGAAAGGGAACGAAAACGTCTCCACACCCCGCGAGATGCTGACCCTGATCGAGAAGGTCCGCGCCGGCCAGGCGCTTGACGCAGCTCATACGAAGGAATACTTTGACCTGCTCCGGCTGCCGAAGGAAAGCGAGTTCCACAAAGCGCTGCCCGAAGAGGTTTCGATTGCGGACAAGCCCGGGTCTCTGGAGGGTGTGCGTTGCGACACAGGCCTGATCGAGATACCGGGCCATCCGTTTATTATGTCAATCACAACGACCTACGATGCCAACGGCGACGAGGGTGAGCGCGCCATTGAGGACGTCGCACGGCTGGCTTACGACTACTTCAATCGACTGAGCCGTTCGAGTTCATACGGGCGCGTGATCTCGTTCAAGTAATACGCAGCCCTGCTCTCTGGAATGGTGAAGAAGCTCTGAAGAAACAGCCGGCTGTCATCCTGAGCGAAGCGAAGGATCTCCGTAGTTTCCGACGCTTCAATGGCCTTCGAACCACTGCAGAGATCCTTCGCTTCGCTCAGGATGACAAGGGGTTGGACCCGCGACTTAGGAGAGAGTTCCATGAGCCTCTTGTTAGTCCTAGCGTTAACCGCACTGTCTTCGCCAGGGGCAGTCGTCATAAAACCCGTCGCGAACATGTACTCCGCCCCGACTGAGGACGCCGATGTGGTGTCGCAAGCCATCTGCGGGGTCAGCGTGGTTGTGGACGAAGAAAAGGGCGAGTGGGTGAAGGTTCGCACACCCGATGATTACCCCGGCTGGATGCCGCTCACGGCGCTGCGGCGCTACAAGCCTGGTGAGCACAACTACGCTGCCTCCGGAAGCATCGCGCAGGTAACTAGCCTGTTCGCGAATCTATACCGCGAAGATTCCGTGACCAAGCACCAACCCGTGCTGGTCCTGCCCTTCGAGGCGCGACTGGAGGTGGTTCCTGGGCCGGACAGTAACGGGGATCGTTGGATCCAGGTCCGCCTGCCGGACGAGCGCACCGCATGGATTCAACGCGGCGACATCGATTCGGACCCCAAGCCTCTTAGCGTGGCTGACACCATAGAATTAGCCAAGCGCTTCCTTGGTCTCACCTACCTCTGGGGCGGGACTTCCAGCTTCGGGTTCGACTGCTCGGGCTTCACCGAGATGCTGGTTCGCCGCCGCGGGATCGTGATGCCTCGTGACGCGGACCTTCAGGCAGCGTGGCAGGGTGTGATGCCGGTACAGCGGGACCAGCTTCAAGCGGGTGATCTGCTCTTCTTTGGCGGATCACCTCAGCACATCACGCACACGGGCATGTACATTGGAAACGGCGAGTTTATCAACGATACGACTCACGATCATCCCGGAGTGCAGATCTGCCGGCTCGCGGATCCGTATTGGACGAAACTTCTCGTTGCCTGCCGGAGGCTCAAATGAATCGCCGCGATTGGATGAAAGCACTGTGTGCGGCGTGCGCCATCGGGGCACGCCATGGCGTGCCCCTACACGGTGAGACCGGGGCGCCTTCCACGACCAGGCTGGAACTGGAAATTGTCCGCCTGCAATTGCGCCACACTTGGACCACCACCATGTCCTCGAGCGCCTATCGTGACACGCTCCAGGTGCGGTTCATTCGGGACGGCATAACCGGCCACGGCGAGGGCGCACCCATCGTTCGCTATCAGGAAAACGCCGCCGGCGCCCGGCAGGCGGCAGAATCCGTTCGCGACCTGGTGACCGCCGCCGATCCCTGGGAGTTCGAAAAGCTGCATGCGGAAATCGCACACCGCCTTTCGGGACAGTACGCAGCCCAAGCCGCACTCGACATCGCCCTGATGGATTGGGTGGGGCAGAAACTGGGCATACCACTCTACCGGTACTTTGGCCTCGACCCCGACGACGCTCCCATCACCACTTTCTCAATTGGAATAGATACGCCTGAAATTACGCGCCAAAAGGTTCGCGAGGCTGAAGCATTCCCGGTCCTCAAGATTAAAGTCGGGCTTGATACGGACGAAGCGACGATTGATGCGGTGCGCAGCGTTACAAACAAGCCCTTGCGCGTGGACGCCAACGAAGGCTGGAAGGATAAAGAAGAGGCAGTGCGGAAAATCAACTGGCTGGCAACCCAAGGCGTCGAGTTCGTTGAGCAGCCCATGCCCGCCTCGATGCTCGAGGAAACACGCTGGATCCATGAGCGTGTCCATCTTCCCCTGATCGCCGATGAGGCCTGCCAGCGCCTCAGCGACGTCCCCAAGCTGGTCGGAATTTTCGACGGCGTCAACGTCAAACTGGATAAGTCCGGCGGAATGCTTGTAGCCTTCGAGATGATCCAAATGGCGCGGGCGTTGGGCCTTCGAACTATGCTGGGCTGCATGGTCTCGAGTTCCGTAAGCGTCACCGCCGCCGCTCACCTCTCACCACTGGTCAATTACGCAGACCTGGACGGAAATCTGCTGATCGCCAACGATCCCTTTGTGGGAGTTAAAGTCAAAGATGGAAAACTGATCCTGCCGAATGGCCCGGGGCTCGGACTCCGGCCTGCCTGACCGCGCGCCGCTTGTCATTCTGAGTCCCCATTCTTGGGCCGAAGAATCTCCGCAGCTCCAAGTGGGGTGCCGGGTGCCGCGGCGGCGACTGGTACGTGCGTACTGTTGACCTCCCAACTGTACTATTGTTCTATTACAGTATGTTACTGCACATCAACACCTCTTCCGGCTTCCCCGTTTACTTGCAGATCGAAAGCCAAGTGAAGCAGGCGATCGCCGCCGGGGCGCTTCGGCAGGACAATGCCCTGCCCTCGGTGCGCAAGCTGGCCACTCAGTTGCGCATTAACCCCAACACCGTGGCCAAGGCCTATCAGAATCTGGAGCGCGAGGGGGTGATCCGCACCGTGCCGGGCGGCGGCACTTACGTGGCGGACAACAGCCCAGGCCTTTTGAAATCGGAAAAGGTGCGCCGGTTGCGTCCTGTGGCACGGCAGCTCGCGGTCGAGAGCACTCAGTTGCGCCTTGCCGCCGGTGATGTGGTGAAGTTGGTCGAGGACGAACTGGATGGACTGGGAGGAAAGCGATGAACGATCTGGCAATCCACACTGAGGGCCTGGTGAAGTTGTTCGGCAAGACCCGCGCCGTCGATGGCTTGGACTTGAAAGTTCCGCGCGGCTCGGTTTACGGATTTTTGGGGCGAAACGGCGCCGGCAAGACCACGACCGTAAAAACTCTTCTTGGCTTATTGCGCCCCAGCGCCGGCGCCGCCCAGGTTCTCGGTTTTGACATTGGACGGGATTTGATTGCCATCCTGGAGCGCACCGGTTTCGTTCCGGAAAACAAGATGCTTTTCGGTACCCTCACGCCCGCGCAGATTGTCCACTTCAACCAGGGATACTTCCCCAAATGGTCGAACCAGTTGGTGGCGCGCTATGCGGACCTTTTCGAGATTCCCATGCAGACGCCCTTCTCCAAGCTCTCGCTGGGAAACAAGACCAAGGTGTGCCACCTGATGGCGCTCTGTCAGGGCGCCGACTTGCTGATTCTCGATGAGCCCAGCATCGGCCTCGATCCCGTCATCACGGATTTATTGCTTCGCGTGCTGGTAGAGGACCACGTCAGCGATGGCAAAACGGTTTTCCTCTCCTCGCATCAACTCGCCGAAGTCGAGCGCATCGCCGATTGGGTAGGAATTATCGACAAAGGGAAGCTTCTGCTGGAAACGCGCCTCGAAGACGTCCGGCAGAACTACCGGCTCATTCGGGCCGCCGGTGATGCGGCGCCGGCCATCTCTTCCGCCGATCTCATGGCGGTGCAAAGTTCGGAGAATTTCCGCAGCTATTTGGTGACGCGCGAGGCGGAGGACTTTGCGGCGATGCTGCGCGCCAAGGGTATGACCATCCTCGAAATCCTGCCCGTCAGCCTGGAGGAAGTTTTCCTGGGGCTCACGCGAAAAGAGGTGCCATGTATCAGTGGAAAGCCTGGCATGATTCCCGCGCACGCATAGCGTTTTACATCCTGGCGGCGTTTAGCAGCGGCATTCTATTCGGCCTGAATGTGCTCTCCGATGCGAACATGCACACGTACTGGGCGGTACTCTATGCAGCCTCCCGCCGCCCCTTTCTCAATTACGATTTCTGTATGGAGGTGCCGTTCTGGATGCTGGATTGGGTTGTTCGGGATTGCGGCCAAATCGCTGCCCTGCTGGCCGGTTTGAGCCTCGGCGCTTGCAGCGTAGGCGGCGAATATGGTGCGGGCACGATGCACTTCGTACTGACGCGGCCTGACGCGCGAAGGAACTTCGTCTTCACGGACTGGAAAGTCGGTCTGCCGGCCATGGTTATTATCGTCGGCGGCTTGGCCTTCCCGCTGGTTCCTTTCCTCGCCCTGGTTCACGCCAAGGGGCCCGGGAACATCCTAGCAGGCTTGCCTGCGTTATGGGTTCTGGGAGCAGCGGTCTATGGCCTGTCGTATTTCACGACCCTGGCGGCCGGCAGCGCCGCGAAGGGTCTAACGCTCAGCGTAGCCGTGCTTTTGACCTTTTCCTTCTTCCCCACGGCTCTGGACGAGTGGTGGCACTCCGATACACTGCTGAGGGCCACGGAGTGGACGCTGCGGGCCTTCAAGAACAACGCATGGCCATTGACCTCCTTTGAATGGGGTGCGACCGCATTCTGGCTGGCCGTGGCGGCGGGCTTTCTAGGAGCGTCGTTGGCGTGGATAAGGTATCGCGAAGTGTAATTCGCGGTAGGGGCAACCCTTGTGGTTGCCCGAAGGGCGTGTACTGCCCCCAATGCGGGATGGTTTCGCGAGGGCGGCCACAAGGGCCGCCCCTGCGAACGGCCCTTCGCTGTCATTCTGAGCGAAGCGAAGAATCTCAGTAGTTTCCGTTCGTCGGCAAGGAACTGCCGAGATTCTTCGCTTCGCTCAGAATGACGAGCTGATGATGGAGGCCTCGAGGAAAGGAGAACGTTGTGTTCTTTTGGAACTGCTGGTTGAGGAACCGTTTCCGGCTGGTGGCTTATCTGGTGCTGGGTTGCGCTCTGATGCTGCTGGCCACGTTACCGGTGACGATGAAGTTCGTGCACGGACATTGGGTATGGGTGCAACCGGCCAGCACCGCCGATGCGATGGACGCGTGGCGCTACGGCGTCGAGCACGTTGTGCTCGCCTTGATCTTTCTCCTGCTCTTTTGTGCTGCCGACCTCGGCTCCCTGGGGGTGGGAGAGTCCGCTGCCCGCAAGGAATACGATTTCCTGCTGACGCGGCCGCGCGCGCGCCGGCATTTTGTGTGGAGCGCGTGGCTGGCGGGATTCACCCAACTGTGCGGGTTGGCGCTGATTCCATTGACCGTTGCCACGGTCACTCTCTTTTGCCTGACTTCACAGCTCTACATGCGCCATCTCTGGGCGTTAGGTCTGGGAGCATTCGAGCTGAGTGTGCTGGTGTTCAGTGGCGCTTTTGCTTTATCGATCGCGACCGGCAGTAACCGCAGCGGCTTCGAGCTGGCTTTTTGCCTGCTGATCGTCTATTACACGGCGCGGGAGGTTACGTGGCGTGCTGCGCTTTGGGGTTATCTTGGCGGATGGGACGCAGCAGGTCAGATCTACGCGCATGGCGCCTATGATTGGCTTTTGACCCACCAGCATGTAAACACTCTCCTCCTTCTGCTGATGCTCGCCGCCACGGCGGCATTGCCTCTTGTGGCGCAATTTGGGTTTGAGGGAAAAGACCTCTAGCCTGGATTTCTCACCATCATTCGCGGGGAGCGGAAGGGAGTGACCCCTCACCCGGCCTGCGGCGGCTGATGAAAACGCCGTCGCAGGCCACCCTCTCCCCAACGGAGAGGGCTGTCTTCACGGCACACACCTGGCACCTGACACCCGGCACCTACTTCAGCTCGAGATAGTATCGCCCCAAGTAGAGGCGCGCGCCGGCTTCCTTACTCAGAACGGCGTTGAGTGGTTTAGGTTGTTTGACGGCGCTGTCTTTCTTGGCCGCACAATCTCCCACCGTTTCGCCGGCCTGGTTGTAAAGGTGAAACTTCGCGTCCCCGCTGCCGGTAGCGGCGGGTTCGAGGCCGAATCCGTAGCTCCCCACATTCAGCGGAACACTGCATACGGACACTGCCCCTTCCGTAATGACCATCCCCATGTACTTCTGCTTAATCTGGGAACTGTATCCTGTAGTGTCGATCAAGGCCAACACCAATCGAGCGCCTCCTGGGGTTTTCAGCAGCACGGCGTTGCGGTGCTCAACCGGGATTCTGTTCCCTTCCAGGTAAAAGTCGTTGGGGATTGCGGATTCAAAGGCCTTGCCGGTGAGTTGCGTGAAGGAGCCCTGGGCACATGCGCTGCGGGGCGCGCCAATGAGTATGGCCAAGGCGACGATAACCAGTCCGCCGAATCTCTTCATGGTTTTTTCCTCCTTAGAGATTTCTCGGGGCGAGTTGAGACTGCCCGAGGCCGAGATAGTCAGCCGCAGTCTATCACGAAAGCCATTGGGCGCGGCAGCGCAGTTTGAGGGGCCGCCGCCTCCCAAAGTCAGTCGGCCAAATACGCCATCGTGGTCATGAGCGCAAGGGCGGGTTGAGTAGTATCAAGCCGAGTGTGCTGCACAACCACCTTGACGTTGCTTTCGATCTTGAGAGCGAAGGGTGTTCCAACCGGAATCGCCTCCCCACGACGATTCTTGAGCGGACCGATTCGGATATGATTGGTGCGGCGGGGAGGGCACGTCGCCTGGAGTCCCTCGATCGGCTCACGATCTTCAAAATAGGCCGTGAGTTTTAATGTAGCCGGCTTTTTGCCGACGTTCAGAACACAGGCCGACTCATGACTTTTGAGATTGCCGGTGCTCTGCGCCGGCAGGAAACAATCAGGAACAATCCATACCTTGCCGCCTGCTTTTTCACTTGCCATTTTCGCCTCCTGTTGCTTGAAATCTCCCACCAAGTACCGTGTCATTCTGAGCGAAGCGAAGAATCCCAGCGGTTCGTGAGTTCTTAAGCTAACTGCGGGGATTCTTCGCTTCGCTCAGAATGACATCGGTCTACTCTCAATCTTCCATCGGAAATCGGCAATCAGGTCCTACCTTCGCGGAAAGGCGACCTCGCCGGACGGGTCTCTTTGTTTGACCGCCTTAACCTGCTCGTTTTCCATCACAAATTCCCAGACCAAGTCAGAGAATTCCTTGACATGGAATTGCAGGCCTTTATACGGGATCAGCTTGTCTTCGGGCGCTCCGGGCATCACCAAATAAAGACTGCCGTCCTGCTTCAGTACGACCTGGAACTTGACGCCGGTTGGGTTCTCGTAGGTCCCGGCGAGCCTCGAGAGGAGCCGGGGTTCAAGCGTCTGGGGCCGCCGCGTGAAGCTTGCCTCAGCTTCGTCCAGGGACATCACCGCGGTCGCCACGTCGCCTTGAGGATTGGTGATGAAGTTCACCGACCACTTCCCGTAAATCTCGTCGTCCGGCGTGTCGAAGCGGTCGTAATGGAAGCGAGTCAGGGGCAGTTGAATTTTGTGAAAATCGAACTGGAGCTGTTGGTCTTTCATCCCGATCCTCAAGACGCCGTATGCGGGGTGCTCGTACTCGCCCACGTAATCCGCGAGGGGATGGGAAGCCTGGGTATTTGGAACGCGATCCTCTCCCGCTTTGGCGCGAGCCTCCGTCCCTGCCTTTTTCGCTTTCAGCCTTATGGCCAGCAGGCGCTCGCTCCAGGGAGTCCGGTCTAGACCAAGAAGGCGTTCGTACACGTTCCAACTAACGGTGTTGTTAAGGCTGGCGCAGTGGTCCCCGATCACAAAGACGATCACCCCGATCCGCTCCCTGGGCATGAAGGAGACCTGCGAATGGAAGCCATCGAGATCGCCCCCGTGGTACGTAACCAGGTGGCCCCGGTAGGATGCGGTGTCCCGCCCCATGCCGTAGGCGGAATTGAGCAGTTCCCAATAGCCTCGGACTTCCGCCATGGTGTTGGGGAGCGCGATGGCCGGCTCCAGCGTGGCTTTGAGTACGTTCGGCGGAAGCACCTGCTTGCCATCGTATTTCCCCTCGTTCATCAGAGCGATAAGCCAGTGGGACATCTCCTGGATATTGGAAATGATGGCGCCGCAGGGGGCCACTCCCGCTGTGTCCTCGTAATAAGGGATCTGGTACAACTCCATGCTGTCGCGCTTCTCCGTGAACGGCACGCCATGGTCATCCTGTTTGAGCATATCCGCCACCGAGTAAACGCTCGCGTTCATGCCCAGCGGCTGGAAAATCCTTTCGCGGACGAAGTCCTCCCAGGTCTTGCCCGATTGGAGTTGGATGAGATACCCGGCCGCGGCGTACATCAGGTTGTTGTAGAGAAAGGTCTGCCGCAGGGGTTCCTTAGGCTCCATGTACTTGATTCTTTCGAAGAGTTCTTTGCGGCTTAGATCCCCCTTATACCAGATCAGATCGTGCCGAGTGATTCCCGTGCGGTGAGAGAGCATGTCGCGCAGCGTCACGTTGTTATTCAGCTCGTCGTTGTAAAACTCGATGGCCGGAACCTTTTCGCGCACCGGCTTGTCCCAGGTCAGCTTGCCCTCTTCGACGAGCATGCCGGCGGCCACGGCAGTGAATAGCTTGGTGTTGGAGGCGATCTGGCAGAGCGTCGTAGGAGTGAATGGCAGCTTTTTTCCGTAGTCCCGGTAACCGTAGCCCTTGGCGAAAACCAGCTTGTCCTTGACGACGATGCCCACGGCCACTCCCGGCGCGTTCCAGTCATTCAGCGTCTTCTCCATGTAGGCATCGAAGCCCTGGAGCTTGCTGGTAACATCTTCGGCCTGGGCCATCAGTCTGCGTGGGGAAGCCAGCGCCACGAGGGCGGCGATGAAGATCCAAATACAGGCCTTGAGTTTTACGGCATCCCTCATTTGAGTTTCGTCCATCGACTCCCTCCCGCGAGATTAGAAATTGTACCCGCCCCGCCCGCCGCCCCCGTGGAACGCAACCGCAACTGTGTGTAAAACGGGATCTGCACCGTTGTGGTGGATATGGTACCACGAACCGGGCCCAGACTCCTCACCACCGAGGCACTGAGGCCCAGAGAAAGTTCCGACTCGCGAAGAAAAGCAGATCCTTCGCTTCGCTCAGGATGACATGTCATTCTGAGCGAAGCGAAGAATCTGCATTTGGTTGGGGCTTTGCCGCGCTGTGTCTCTGTGGCGCCAAAGGGCCAGTCGGCCCGGCGGCCTCAAGAAAATGGTATGATGGCGAGCATTATGAACATCCATGCGAACACCTTCGGAACGTTGTCTGCATTCTTCGTATTCTGCCTTCCTTTCTGCGCCGCCTTCGCTCAAGCCCCGCCGCGCTCTGAGCCGAAGCAGGCTGTGGTGTTGCACGCCGCGCGCCTGCTGGATATCGAGAGCGGGAAGATCGTGACGCCTGGCGAGGTCTGGGTGCAAGGTGATCGAATAGCCGAAGCAGGCCCGGCGGTCCGACGTCCGGAAGGAGCGGAGGTCATCGACCTGGGCGACAGCACCCTGATGCCCGGCCTCATCGATGCTCACGTGCATTTGTTTCTGCATCCGGGCGCCGAAGATCTGCAGACCATTGAGGAGTCGGTGCCACTGCGCACCATCTATGCGGTCCTCGCGGCGCGGGATGACCTGATGGCCGGATTCACGGCGGAGCGCGACATGGGAACGGAAGGCGCAGGCTCGGCCGACTCGGCGCTCCGCAATGCCATTAATCAGGGTTTAATTCCCGGCCCGCGCTTGCGCGTCAGCGGCAACGCGGTGGACATCCTCGGCGGCCACGAAGATGCCATCCGCTATAACCCCGCGCAGCACATCTTCTCCAACGCCACCTACGCCAACAATCCGGCCGAACTGGTCACGGTCATACGCCAGCAATTCAAGGAGGGAGCCGACTTCATCAAGATTTACGAAACCGGCCCCGACTCGATTCGCGATGGCCGGCTCTCCACGCCGTATCAGTACAACGAAGCCGAACTGCGGGCGGCCGTTGAGGAAGCTGCTCGCGTCGGCAAGCACGTCGCCGTGCACGCCACGGGCGAACCCGGCACGCTCTACGCCGCGCGGGCCGGCGTGGCCTCCGTCGATCACGCCGATCAACTGAGCGACGAGACCATGCGGATCATGCGCGAGAAACAGATCTTCGCCGTGCCCACGTTCACTATCCTGGAATACTTCGCGCAACACGCTGCCTCGCCCGCGCAGGCCGCGCACGAACAAAAGATTGCCGACTTGCACGCCGAGGAGTTTCACAAGCAGCTTGCGGCCGGAGTTCCGATGGCCGTCGGCTCGGACGTCGGCCCCTTCCCTCACGGCACCCAGGCGCGCGAATACGTGCTGATGGTAAAGAACGGCATGACGCCACTGGCCGCGCTCCAGGCCGGCCTGCTCAACGGCGCGAAGCTGCTCGGCTGGCAAGATCGAATGGGCGCCCTCAAGCCCGGCTATTGGGCTGACATCATCGCGGTTTCAGGCAATCCCCTGGACGACATCAGCGCGCTCGAGCGGGTAAGCTTTGTGATGAAGGACGGGGTTGTGTACCGGAAGTAGGGTCGATTGACGATTGCCGATAGTCGAATGTGACGGCGGATTTCACAGATTTGAGTACGTGACGGCGGAACCCTCTCACCCGTCCGCCGGCTGACGGACACCCTCTCCCCCAAGGGGGAGAGGGCTTAAAATCAAATTCTCTCCCGCTTGGGGGAGAGGGCTGGAAATCGAATTCTCTTCCCCTCGCCCCCCTGGGGGAGAGGGTGGCGCGCAGCGCCGGGTGAGGGGGTCGTGTAAATCAGATTTACACCCTTCTCATTTCTCGACTGGCCCGGACTGTTGCGGTGCGTGGTAACTGAACATCTCTTCGATTTGCGCCCGGTATTTTTCTCTCACCACCGGACGCTTGACTTTGAGGGTAGCGGAAAGTTCTCCGGAGGCGATCGAGAGTTCCTGGGGAAGCAGAACAAAGCGGCGAATTTTCTCGTGACGAGGCAGCCAGCGCGTTGCTTCGTCGATTTGGCGACGTATGAGAGCCTGAATATCGGGATGGGCAACCAGTTCCTGGCGATTCTCGAAGGAGATGCCCTGGCTGCGCGCGTAGGCCTGCAAGCGGCCAAACTCCGGCACGATCAAGGCCCCCACGAATTTCCTCCCGTCCCCCAGCACGGCGATCTGATAAATGTACGGATCGCCTTGGAAAAGATTCTCGAGTTTTTCCGGCGATACGTACTTGCCCCCGGAAGTCTTGAACAGGTTTTTCTTGCGCCCTGTGATCCTCAGGTAGCCGTCGGAGTCAAAGCTTCCCAGGTCGCCGGTGCGCAGCCAGCCGTCAACGAAGGAGGAGCGGTTGACTTCCTCGAGGTGGTAGTAGCCGCGCGTGACGCTTGGCCCGCGCACCAGGATCTCCCTCCCCACGCGGCCTTCCGAGTCAATCTCTTCGTCGCTCAGCTTCACCTCGACCCGCGGTATGACCTTTCCAACGGTCCCCAGCTTGGTGCTCCCCGGGCAATTCACCGCGACGACCGGCGAAGTCTCCGTCAAGCCGTAGCCTTCGTAGACCGGAAGCCCCAAGGCGTAGAAAAACTCCGCGATATCCTTGGAAAGTGGCGCCGCACCCGAAATCAGCATGTGCACCCTGCCGCCGAGTTGCTCTCGGACCTTGGCACAGACCAGCCGATTGGCCAGCGCGTGCTTCACCCTCAGGCCCAGCGGCGGGGTTCGCCCTTCGAGGAGAAAGGGAATGCGCTGCTTGCCGACGGCGAGGGCCCAATAAAAAAGCCGTTGCTTCAAGCCAGGCAATTGGCGGACGCCATCCATGACCTTGCCCTGGATCTTCTCCAGGACGCGCGGAACCACCGCCAGGGCCGTAGGCCGAATCTCGCGCAGATTCTGCGGCAGGGTGTCGAGACCCTCCGCATAGCCGATCCGTACCCCTTTCCAGAAACAGAAGAACTCCACCATCCGCTCGAACACGTGCGACAGCGGCAGGAATGAGAGCAGGACATCGGTGGGGCCAAGGGGGAAGACCTCAGCGGTGGATTGGACATTCGAAACGATGTTGGCGTGAGTCAGCACGACGCCTTGCGGCTGACCCATGGTGCCGGAGGTATAAATGATGGTGGCGGTGTCGTCAGGCTTCGCATCCAATGCCTTGGCTTTAAACGCGTCGATGAGCATTGGACCGGCCCAGCCCATCTCGCTCTCTACGCTTCCCTCCCAGCAATCCGCCTTGGTCCCCGCCACCGTGGAGCAGCCCATGGCCAGCACAAACTTCAAAGCCGGCAGCTTGCTCCAGATGTTGAGGACTTTGCGGAGTTGGATATCCGTAGCCACGACGATGCCTTTGGATTCCGAGTCGCGTAGGATGTACTCGAGGTCCGGATCGAGAAGCGTGGGAAAGAGGGGGACGGTGATCGCGCGCATGCCGAGAATCGCGTAGTCCGTCAGCGCCCACTCCGGCCGATTCTCGGAAAGCAGCGCGATGCGCTCGCCCGGCCTGGCCCCAAGGCGCTCCAAGGCCGATGCCAGCGCCGCAGCCTTGCGCAGCGCTTCGCGGGAAGAGATGCTTTGATACCGGCCCTCCGATTTGTAGAGGAAACAGTCAGGCCTGTCTTTCTCTTCAATGGCTTTGATGAACAACTCGTTGAGAGTGCTGAAATCGCTGGCAGTCATATCCCGTAGGCGTTATCCCGTTGCGCGCAGGTAGCGTCCCAATTCGAGCGTAGCGCCGACCCTTAGATCGGCAAGTGCCCCGACCGGTCGGGGCGCTACGCGACAAACTGGTATAATGCACAGGCGTCTAATCCTTTGCCGGCCCCGCCATGTTAGCATATCTTCTTTAATTAAATCTTGCATTACTCTTTCCTGCGCGATAAAAATGCTTAGGTTGGTAATATGAAAGCAATACTATTCCGATATAGTCTGGCGCGCTTCGCGTTCGCCTACCTCGGGGGTGTCGTCACGCCTCGCGCCTTTTTGGCGGCCCCGGGCCCCCTGGCCTTCAAAGAGATTCCTGAACCACAACTCCCGGCCGACGACTGGGCTATCGTGCGAACACAGTTGTGCGGGATTTGCGGCAGCGATCTGAAGGAAATCTTCCTTGAGGGCAGCTTCGACAATCCCCTCACCTCCCTCATTTCTTTTCCAGCGGTGCTGGGGCATGAAGTGGCGGGCACAATTGAACGCGTGGGTCCGGGTGTGACCAGTCGGCGCGTGGGAGAGCGCGTGGTGCTGAATCCCTGGCTGTCCTGCGGGCCGCGGGGCATCACGCCGCCGTGCGATGCCTGCCGGCGTGGGCACTATTTCTCGTGCCGGCACTTTACGGATGGCCACTTGCCGCCGGGCATCCATATCGGCAATTGCCGCGGCGCTTCCGGCGGTTTTGCGCCACTTTTGGCCGCTCACCAGTCTCAACTGTTCCCGATTCCGGATGGCGTGAGCTTCGACCACGCGGTGCTGGCCGACCCGTTCTCCGTCAGCCTGCACGCTGTCTTGAAATCACCGCCGCCTGAAAAGGGGCTAGCGTTGGTCTATGGCTGCGGGACACTGGGACTATTGTCAATTGCCATTCTGCGGGCGCTCTATCCCACCGCTCGCGTGATTGCCATTGCGCGCTACCCGCATCAAGAACATTTAGCCCGTGAGTTGGGCGCCGAACGTGTAATCCGAACCCGCGACCGTGCCGAGATCGTGGAGGTCATCGCAGGAATGGCCGGCGCGGCGCTGCTACGGCCTCACCGAGGCGCGCCGTGGCTCTTGCGTGGAGTCGACGTGATCTATGACACGATTGGTTCTGCGGAATCGTTCGAGGTCGGGGTGCGAGTGGCGCAACCTCGGGCGACAATTGTCGTGACCGGCGTGGACCAACCGGCGCGCTTCGAGTGGACCCCCCTCTACTTCAAAGAGATTGCCTTGGTCGGCTCGAATGCGTTTGGAATTGAGACCTTCGAAGGTGAGTCTTTGCATGCCATGGAGATTTACCTGCGCCTGCTCGCGCAAAAAAGACTCGACACGGCGCGCTTAATAACCCATCGCTTCCGGCTCGAACAGTATCGAGAAGCCCTGGTGGTCGGCAGGCAAAAGCACAAGCATCGCGCCGTCAAAGTGGTCTTCGATTTTCGAAATACCGAAGGATGATTCGAGTCATTCCCGCGACACCTTTCCTCCGCGGCTGCGTGGTGGCGAGACAAAACGCCCTCTTTCGTTCCGTCCGTCGCTGTGCTACGCTTCGTTCCGGCAGTGGGGCCGACACACATGGTGTCACCCAAGGCAAGGGTGTGACGCATGAATCCGCCCACCAGGTTTGAACATCCGCGGTCTGCGGAGACTTTTCACTCGTCCAACACTGAGATTAGCGACCAAGAGCCCAGGAGGCGCGGCCTTGCCATTCTGGCAGGCCTTCTCCTTCTGATAGTGGGTCGAGCCGTGTTTCGGGTTGAGGGCGGCAACGCCGCATTTCGTCCAGTTCAGATTACGGACCAAGACACCACGGACCAGCACGTGTATGACGGGGCCAGGACGATCATTGAGTATTCACAGGCTGAACTGCTGAGCGCCTTCCCGGAACTTCGACAGCTCCGATTTGCAGAGGGCCAGGAAGAGCTTCCCAGGATTCTGGGTAGGGCGGGAGCGAACGTCGAGGCGGCTGTTGACGGTCTACCGAACCTGATTTCCCAGGAGGATGTAACTCAGCGAACCATCACTGTGGAGCGCTCAGCATCGGTCAAGACCTGGCGGCTTGGACCTTTCAATTACATGATCCTGGCACACGAAAACAACGGGAACATTAATCTTGAGGAGTACCGAACTGATTCCCAAGGAAACCGCTCCGGGCCGCAACAACTGGAGCGTGACTTCTTCCTGACTAGCGGCTTCTCCACCATGTGGACTCTCTTCAATCCGGGCAACCGGTCCGCTGCGAATTTCAGATTGCTGGGACGGGAAGAACTCGACGGCCATACGACCGATCTAGTAGCTTTCGCGCAGCGGCCCGGATGGGCTGCGATTGTCGGTCATGTCGTGGAGAATGGGAGATCAGCCGTGATCCTCTATCAGGGAATCGCATGGATTGATGTGCCGACATATCAAATCATCCGCATGCGAGCAGATATGCTGGCTCCGCGTTGGGACGTCGGATTGAGGCAGCAGACCACCGAAATCGAATTCGGCGAAGTTCGGCTCCCCGGGGTGGTTACTCGGCTCTGGTTACCCCAAACGGTTGTGGTAACCACCAGTTGGAGCGTTGAAACCCTGCGCAACGAGCATCGCTATACCAACTACAGGCTGTTCCGGGTCGCGAGCACCATCAAGCCGGACGAGCCCGACGGAACGGTTCCAAAAATTTGAGACTTCAGTGCGCACCCGCTAAGGAGTTAATAACATGATCTTATTGAAATGTATATTGGCGGGCTTGCTTGCGCTGCTCATAGCGGCAATTGTCCTTCCGATGAGTGTCTGCGTTTACCTTACCTGGACGGTGCACCCGGGCCATAACGAGGCGGCCATCGGATTCGACCCCATATCCATGGCACGGTCTTCTCCATCCGTCTGGATTATTGCAGTTACGATTTTCGGCCTCGGATTCTATCTGCAGTACCGGCGACTGAAAGCTCGGCAGCGATCGCCAGCCCGAAGTTAAACTGCTACTCGCCTGCATGACCAGTGTCGCTTCGCCACGCATTGGGCTAAGATTGGACAGGGGAGAAGACCTATGTCGGAGCATGCCATTCTGGAGAAAGCCCAGTCCTCAGCAATCGCCTATCATCCCGTTCGCGCGCCGCGCGGCAGCCAGATTTCTTGCAAGGGCTGGCAGCAAGAAGCCGCCATGCGCATGCTGATGAATAACCTCGATGAAGAGGTGGCGGAGAGGCCGCAGGATCTGATCATCTATGGCGGCACAGGCAAAGCGGCGCGGAATTGGGAGTGTTATTACGCCATCGTCGAGGCCCTGAAGAAGCTCGATAACGACGAGACCCTCCTGGTGCAGTCGGGCAAGCCGGTGGGCGTTTTCCGCACGCACGAGTGGGCGCCGCGCGTGCTCATCGCCAACGCCAACCTGGTGGGGCACTGGGCCACCTGGGAAAAGTTCCGCGAACTCGAACGCCTGGGCCTCATGATGTACGGCCAGATGACCGCCGGAAGCTGGATCTACATCGGCACCCAGGGAATTCTCCAGGGCACATTCGAGACTTTCGCCGCCGCCGCTCGCCAGCACTTCGGCGGCAACCTCGCAGGAAAGCTGGTCGTCACGGGAGGAATGGGCGGCATGGGAGGAGCCCAGCCGTTGGCGGCCACCATGAACGGCGCGGCTTTCCTGGGCGTGGAAGTGGATGCCGAGAAAATCAAGCGCCGCATCCGGGGCGGCTATTGCGACATCTGCGTGAACGATTTAAGCGAGGCGCTCCGCATCCTGAAGAACGCGGTCCGCCAGAAGAACGCGGTTTCGGTAGGCCTGGTCGGGAACTGTGCGGACGTGATTCCCGAGCTCGCGCGGCGAGGCGTGGTGCCCGACCTGCTGACGGACCAGACCAGCGCGCACGACCCGTTAAACGGGTACGTCCCTTCGGGTCTGACGCTCGAAGAAGCCGTTGCGCTTCGGCGAACCGACCCCGACGAATATTTGAAGCGCTCCTACGACTCCATCGCGCGTCACGTCAGAGGCATGCTCGAACTCCAGAAGCTGGGCGCGGCCACCTTCGATTACGGCAACAACATCCGCACCATGGCCTTCGAGCATGGCGGCGTGAAGGACGCATACAGTTTCCCGGGCTTCGTTCCTGCTTACATCCGGCCGCTCTTCTGCGAGGGACGCGGCCCGTTCCGCTGGGCCGCGCTCTCCGGCGAGGCTGCGGACATTTACCGAACCGACGACCTGGTCCTCGAGCTCTTCCCTGACAATCCCATTCTCGACCGCTGGATCCGACTGGCGCATAAACAGGTCAAGTTTCAGGGACTGCCGGCGCGCATCTGCTGGCTGGGCTATGGCGAGCGAGCGCTGTTCGGCGAGCGCATTAATGATCTGGTGGCCAAGGGTGAGCTGAAGGCCCCCATTGTCATCGGCCGCGATCACCTTGATTGCGGGTCGGTGGCATCGCCTTTTCGCGAGACCGAAAGCATGAAGGACGGCAGCGACGCCGTCGCGGACTGGCCGGTGTTGAACGCGCTGCTGAACACCGCCTCGGGGGCAAGCTGGGTGTCGTTCCATCACGGCGGAGGAGTGGGTATCGGCTACTCACTTCACGCGGGCCAAGTCACCGTGGCGGACGGCACGCCGGAAATGGCTAAGCGCCTGAACCGCGTGCTGACCAACGACCCCGGCATCGGCGTTGCCCGGCATGTCGATGCAGGCTATGAAGAGGCGGCAGCGTTCGCGCGGAAGGCAGGAGTCAAAATACCAGTGCCTAGTGGCTAGTGCCTAGTGGTTAGAGCCCAGCGCCAAGCAGCACCAACCAGTCACTAGGCACTAGGCACTAGGCACTAGGCACTAGGCACTAGGCACCAGCCACTGCCCTTCTCAGCTTTTCTTGGAAGTGACGGTGAAAAATGAAGCAACTTGTTGCTCAACCTTCTTGCTCTTGCATTTCGGGCAGGCCACTTTCCCTTTGTCGTACTCTGCCAGAGTCATGATCATGCTGAACGTCTTGTTGCATTTCTTGCAGAGAAATTCATATTGGGGCATCGCCGCTGTCCTCCGAAGTTAGTGAACGTGATTCTAGCAGAAAATGCGGCGTATAAGAAACACGGCTCACGCCAAGGCGCGAAGGCGCAAAGAAACACAAGGCGGGGGTCTTTGCTTTTCTTTGCGACCTTGGCGTACTTTGCGGCTTTGCGTGAAACCGTTCTCGCCGTACTTACGTCAGCCCACAGCGTCGAAAGCTTTCCGGCAAGGAAGGGCGCAAGAGACGCTGATCTGAACGCTGTGTAACTCGAAGAGACCGATGCGACACTCAGCCCCAGCTTCACTCTTTTTTCGCAACGCAAGTCAACTCCTCACACTCGCGGGACCGCTCGGGCCTCGGCGCGGCAAGGCGCTCGCGGAGCTCGGGATCATCCCCCAAGGCGCGATACTGACCCACGGGGTTCACATCCTTGAAGTCGGTCCAACGCGCGCTCTCGAAGCAAAGGCGCAGAGGCTGAAGGCCGAGGCCGTCGATTGCCGGGGTTCGGTGGTGATGCCGGGCTTCGTGGATTCGCATACACACCTGGTATTTGCCGGAAGCCGGGTGGGAGACTATGAAGCGCGGCTGCGAGGGAAAACCTATGAAGAAATCGCTCGCGCCGGCGGGGGGATCAAGCTCTCGGCTCAAAGAGTTCGCCAGGCTTCCATAGATTCGCTCGTCCGGCAGGCACAAGGCTTTCTCGAGCGGTTCGCGGCCCATGGCACAACAACCCTCGAAGTCAAGAGCGGCTATGGACTGGAAGTGGCGGAGGAACTGAAGCTACTTGAAGCGATTCGCCGGCTGCGCAAGAGTTCTCGGCTTGAACTTGTGCCCACACTGCTCGCCGCGCACGCCCTGCCTTCCGAATACTCGGGACGATCCGACGACTATATCGAGTCCGTGATTCGGGACCTGATTCCACCGGTGGTGCGCAAGAAGCTGGCAGAATTCATCGACTGCTTTTGCGACCGGGGCGCTTTCAGCGTTGAGCAATGCCGGCGAGTGCTGGCGGCGGGAAAGCAGCAGGGCCTGATTCCGCGCCTGCACGCCGAACAGCTCACTCGCACCGGGGCCGCCCGCCTGGCGGTGGAGTTCGAAGCAGCCTCCGCCGATCATCTCGATAAGCTCTCCAGCACCGACATCCGCGCTCTGGGACGGTCTGATGTGATCGCAACGCTGCTTCCGGGCGCGAATTTCCATCTCGGCCTCGAGCACTACCCGCCTGCCCGAAAGCTGATTGAGGCCGGGGCCATCGTGGCACTCGCGACCGACTTCAACCCCGGAACCAGCCCCACTCCAAATATGCAATTCATCCTTTCGGTAGCCTACTCCGCCATGCGCATGACCCCGGCCGAGGCGATCGCCGCTGCCACCATTAACGGAGCCTGGGCGCTGCGCCGGGGCGACCGGCTTGGCTCGCTCGAGGCCGGTAAGCAGGCCGACATCATTATGATGGACGTTAGTGATTACCGCGAGATTCCTTACTACTTCGGCGTGAATCATTGCCGGATGACGGTCAAAGCGGGGCGAGTTGTGGGGCAGTAGGTCGTGGTCCATTGTCAGTTGTCCGTAGTCCGTTGTCCGTGGTCATCCGTCTCTTCCGTTGTGTGTCGTTCGTGGCCAGCGATCCGCCGTTAATGTCCCGATTTCATTTCCAAAAAAGGCTTGACACGACCCGATAGGTATAGTAATCTATAGGTGTAGTGTAGGTGTGGTGCGTAGATTGTTTTCAGACCATTGATAAGGAGGGCATTCTACTATGGGACCTCAGGAACGACTCGTCCAGCTACGTACACAGGCATTCCAGAGAATAGAGGAGGCCGCAAAAAAGGGCCACACGCACGAAGTCAAAAGACTCGGGCAAGTACCAAAAGATTGCGAGGATGCCATGGAGCTGCTTCAGATTCTTGAATCCCAAATTGAGCAGATCGAAGCTGAGCTACGACGGAGCGACGCTCAGCCACAAGTGGGCAAGGCGCGCGCCAAAGGGGAAATGACGAAAGCGGCTACCCAGACCAGGAGCCAAGTTTCACCGCGTCAAAAGGCCAACGAAGTCCGAATGGCGTATGTGAACGATCTTAGCAACAAGCTTGGCAATCGTTTGCGCCGGAAAGGCGAGGTCATATACGAAACGCAATCAGGCAAGAGTGTCGGCATGCCCTACGCGTCCGAACTACCAGAACTGCCAGATCGCTGGTGGTTGGGACTTCCGGACGAGCATTTCGACTATGTAGTCCTGCTCTGCGAAACTGGCTCTGGTGAGTTACTCGACTTCGTTTTCCCTTCCGACTTCGTCATGGAGGTTTGGAACTCTCTTTCACGCGATAGTAAGCGTCATGTCAAGCTCAACGTATTCCGAAGCGGCGTGGACTATGAGTTGCGGCTTAATGACGGTGAGAGGAAGAAGATTCGGCGATTCCTGAAGGGTGGCAAAGTCCTAATCTAGTGCCGCCTCGGCCTCACGACACAAATTCGGACACTACCTCCGTTTCCCATCGCCGTTTGTCCGTCATTGGCGGCTAGAATGAAAGCGGCGTTCGCAGGATGTCTTGCGACGGACAACGGACCACTGACAACGGACAGTCCCTCGTGCTAAATTCACAAGCCATGCAAACCATCATCGAATGTGTTCCCAATTTCAGTGAAGGACGCAATCCCGAAAACGTTGAGGCCATCGTGCGGGCGCTGAAGAACGGCCCGGACGTTTATATCCTGGACCGGGAGATGGACGCAGACCATAACCGGTGCGTGATTACCCTGGTCGGGACGCGGGAGAGCATTGGCGAAGCGGCCCTGCGCGGCATCGGCAAGGCGGCGGAGTTGATTGACCTTAACCAGCAACGTGGCGCCCACCCCCGCATCGGCGCTACGGACGTTGTGCCTTTCGTACCCATTTCCGGCGTCACGCTCGAGGACTGCGTGCACCTCGCCGAATGGGTGGCGGAGCAGGCGTGGCGCCGGTTCAAAATCCCCACTTATCTGTACGAAGCGGCGGCGCGCCGGCCGGAACGCCGCAATCTCGAGAACGTCCGGCGTGGCCAATTCGAAGGCTTGCGTGAGGAAGTGCGCACTAACCCCGAGCGGCTTCCCGATTTCGGCGAGGCGGCGCTCCACCCCACCGCAGGCGCAACCGTGGTGGGCGCCAGGAAATTCCTGATTGCTTACAACATCAATTTGAGTACACCTGACGTGGAACTGGCCAAGGCGATTGCTAAGAAGATTCGCGCCTCGAGCGGCGGATTCCCGTGTGTGAAGGCCATGGGCGTGGAGCTGAAAACTCGCCACCTGGGACAGGTCTCGATGAACTTGACGGATTTCGAGACCACCTCCATCGCTACCGTTTTCGACACCGTAAGCCGGGAAGCTGCCGCACAGGGCGTGGCAGTTTTAAGCAGCGAAATTGTTGGGCTCGTCCCCCGGCGAGCCCTTGAGGACACTGCGGTGCAGCATCTCCAGGTAGAGAACTATCATCCCCAATTGGTTTTTGATAACCGCCTCGAGCAGATTATCCGGGAGCAGGCCGTGCCCGCTCCAGAGGGGACCCGGACCTTCCGCTCGATGGCCGAGGCCTTCGTCAACGCCGTGGCGGCGCCGGCGCCAACGCCGGCCGGCGGAAGTATCGCAGCGCTGGCTGGGGGTCTGGCGGCCGCCCTCGGCGAAATGGTTTGCGGGATATCGCTGAAGCGCCAGTCGCTCGCGGTGCATCACCCACAACTAGCGGAATCGCAACGCCATCTCTGTGCGCTTCGGCAACGCCTGCTCGATAACATTGACGCCGACGCTCGCAGCTACGAAGAGGTGATGGCGGCGTTCAAGCTGCCAAAATCCACCGAGAGCGAGAAATCCGCGCGCGCGCAGGCCATCGAAGCGGCCAGCAAACATGCGACCTCCGTGCCGCTCGAAACGGCGGAAATGAGCGTGCAAGTTTCCGCGATTATCTCGAGCTTGCGCGGCATCACGATTCCGCTGGCCGCCCCGGACCTCGCCGTCGCGCGCGAACTTGCCGGCACGGCGCAGCGTGCAGCGATGGAGAACGTTCGCGCCAATTTACCTTCGATCAAAGACCGGGAGTTTGTGGAAGGGGTGGAGCGCCGGATAGAGAAAGCAGTGACGAGTGACAAGTGACGAGCAGGAGTCAGGAGTCAGGAGTCAGGAGTCAGAAACGAAGACGCACGCGGACTATCGCCGAAAAAGTAATAGGGGCCAACGAAGAATTCGCGACTTAGTTGAAGTCGTCTATACTAATCATGTTCGGCCCCGAACATGGACGAACCTCGTATCACCTCCGATGACCGTTCACTCTCGACGCCCTCGTTGCCTGAGGTCCATAGATCCGTAGGCATTCCCACGGGTGCGTCCTTCTGGAAAAAGGTGCTGGCATTTTCAGGGCCTGGCTTTCTCGTGGCGGTCGGGTACATGGACCCTGGAAACTGGGCGACGGATATCGCGGGTGGGTCGCGCTTTGCCTACCAACTCATCTTCGTTCTCTTCATCTCCAATCTCATGGCGATTCTGGTTCAGGCGCTTGCCGCGCGCCTCGGCATCGTCACCCAATTGGATTTGGCCCAGGCTTGCCGCAGTTATTATTCGCGAAGGACCAGCCTGTTCCTTTGGGTGTTGTGTGAGATTGCCATCGCCGCCTGCGATCTGGCGGAGGTGATTGGATCGGCCATCGCCCTGAACTTGCTCTTCCATATTCCGCTTTTGCTCGGCGTCTGCTTGACGGCGCTCGATGTCTTGGCCATTCTCTACCTTCAGCACAAGGGGTTCCGGTACCTCGAAGCCCTGGTGGTGAGCCTCATCGGAACGATTGGAGCCTGCTACCTGGTCGAGCTGGTTCTGGTCAAACCCGATCTGGTTCAAATTGGGAAGGGCTTTGTTCCAACTCCGCAGCTTCTGACCAATCCGGAGATGCTTTATATTTCCATCGGCATGCTGGGCGCCACCGTGATGCCGCACAACCTCTACCTCCATTCCTCGCTCGTCCAGACGCGAGCGATCGAGCGCAGCAAGGAGGGAATCCGGACCGCGTTGCGATTTAACCTGCTTGATTATGTTGTGGCGCTGAATCTTGCCTTCTTCATCAACGCGGCGATCCTCATCATGGCGGCCGGCACGTTTTATCGACACGGGCTGAATCAAGTGGCGGAGATCCAGGATGCTTATTACACTTTGACGCCGCTGCTCGGCACGCAATTGGCCGCCGTGCTCTTTGCTATCGCCCTGCTCTGTTCCGGTCAAAACTCCACCTTGACCGGGACGCTGGCCGGCCAAGTCGTCATGGAAGGGTTTTTGAATATCCGCCTGGCGCCCTGGCTGCGGCGGCTGGTCACGCGGCTCCTGGCGATTATACCTGCGATTATTGCGGTGGCGTTTTTCGGAAGAAGCGGAACGGCCAAGCTCTTGATTTTCAGCCAGGTCATCCTGAGTCTGCAACTCTCCTTCGCCGTGGTGCCGCTGGTTCAGTTCACCAGCAACCGTGGACGGATGGGTGAATTCGTAAACCCGCTCTGGCTGAAGATTCTCGCCTGGGTAACGGCCGGGATCATTGCCGCGTTGAACGCTTATCTCCTGGTCCTGAGCGTCAAAGGCTTGGGCAGCTAGGCAGAGGTCCTCATGTTCAAGAAGATTCTCGTGGCGCTCGATCACAGCAAAGCCGACAATGCTTTGCTTCCGCAGATACGGGAGCTGGCGATGCTCACCCACGCGGAGGTTCTGCTGCTCCACGTCTCCACCGGCTGGGCGGCGCAATGGCAGGACAATCTAAATCTTTCCGACTCGCAGGAGATAAAGGAGGACCGCCAGTATTTGGAAAGCGTAGCGCAGGCACTGCGGGGCGAAGGCCTCAGCGTGACGGCGCGGCACGATCGGGGCGAGCCCGCCCAAGCGATATTGAAAACTGCGCGCCGCGAGGGCTGCGACCTCATCGCCATGGCGGCTCACGGCCATAAGTTGATTGCGGACCTGATCCACGGAACTACCATCACTAAGGTCCGCCATGAAAGCGAGATCCCGATTTTTCTGGTCAAGGCCAGACCTGATTGATCTACCACAGAGACACTGAGACGCTGAGAAAAGACTCGATTGATGCTCTCTGTGTCCCAGTGCCTCTGTGGTGAAAGAAGGGTAAGCATGCTGATTCCAGGTTTCGCTACGACGGAGGGAACGGCGCGCTTGCGCGATCGCTTTACGGCGCGCCTGCCGGGACACTTTCGCTCAGCGCAAGGGCTCTGGATTTCGACTATCGGCATTGGAACTTATCTGGGGGAGCCTTCCGACGATCAGGACGCACGTTACCGGGAGGCCATCCGGCGCGCAGTTTCGTTAGGCGTCAACGTCATCGATTCGGCAATCAATTATAGGCACCAGCGCAGCGAGCGCGCCATCGCCCAGGCTCTGGCGGCGCTGATTTCCTCGGGTGAAGTCCGGCGGGATGAAATTGTGCTGGCCAGCAAAGGCGGCTTCCTGAGTTTCGACGAGGAAGAGCCGGCCGACCCATCCACCTATTTCCAGGAAAAATTCTTGGGCCCCGGCATCATTCGCATGGAGGAGGTTGTCGCCGGCTGCCACGTTATGTCCCCAAAATACCTGGAAAACCAGATTGACGCCAGCCGCCGGAACCTCGGCCTCGAGACCATCGATATTTACTACGTTCATAACCCAGAGACGCAACTGAGCCAAGTAGGCCGCGAGGAGTTCTTTCGCAGGTTAAGGGCGGCCTTTGCGGCGCTCGAAAAAGCGGTATCGGCAGGCAAAATACGGATGTACGGCACGGCGACCTGGAACGCCTACCGAGTGACGCCGACTTCCGCCGAGGCCCTTTCTTTAACCGACGTCCTGCGCGTGGCGGAAGAAGTCGGGGGCAAAGATCACAGCTTCCGGGCCATCCAGTTGCCTTTCAACCTCGCCATGCCGGAAGCGGCCGTGGCCAACACTCAGCAAGCGGCCCTAAAACAGGATCCGCCTCTGCAGGTAGCAAGGTCGCACGGACTCCTGGTGTTCGCGAGCGCTCCTCTCCTGCAAGGCCAACTGACCCAGGGCCTGCCGCTGGAGTTACGAAATTGGTTTCCGCGCATGCAGACGGACGCGCAGCGCGCCATCCAGTTCGTGCGATCCACGCCCGGCATCACCAGCGCCCTGGTGGGCATGAGCAATCTCGACCACGTCCGGGAGAATCTCGGCACGGCTTTGGCCGAACCCATGACGCTCGAACAATTCCGTGCCATTCTGCAGGGGACGTGATGCCAAGTAGCACAGGCACTCATGCCTGTGCTGCATACGTCGAGATGAGACGCGAAGGCACAGGCAAGAATGCCTGTGCCACGCCGCGAATGAATTCCGGGGAGGGCACTGTGCCTCGCACACCTTGCATCACTCTAATCACCGACTTCGGGACAACGGACCATTATGCAGGAACGATGAAAGGCGTCATCCTGAATATCAATCCCGACGTCCAGATCGTCGACATCTGCCACCAAGTCGCCGCCTACGATATTTTTGAGGCTGCTTACGCCTTGGTCCAGAGCTACCGGTTCTTCCCGCCCGATACGATCCATTTAGTGATTGTCGACCCTGGGGTGGGAGCCACCCGACGGCCGATCTTGGCCAGCGCCGGCCATCACAGGTTCGTCGCGCCCGACAACGGAGTGCTCTCCCTGCTCTTCGGGCGGGAGGAAGACGTCAAAGTCCGGCACATTACCGCGGATCACTACTTTCTCAACCCCGTTAGCAGCACTTTTCAAGGCCGTGATGTTTTTGCCCCGGTAGCCGGCTGGCTGAGCAAAGGAGTGCAAGAAGAGAAATTCGGCGACTCGATCACGGACTATGCCCAGTTCACGTCCCCCAAGCCGAAACGCGTGGGTGAGAACCTGATCAAGGGCATGGCTCTGAAGGTCGACACGTTTGGGAATCTTATTACCAACATCGGTCCGCAAGACATTCCGGAACTGTTTGCGGAGAATCCACCGCCTTTCAGGATAATCATCAATAATCGGGAGATTACGCGGCTTAATTTGGCCTACTCAATGGGCAGGGCCTCGGAGCTATTTGCTATCGTAGGGAGTTCCGGCTACATCGAAATCTGCACGAACCGAGGCTCTGCCGCCAAGTTGCTGAGGGCGAACCGAGGCGCGGAAGTTGGCGTGATTATCGGCAGTGGACCTGCATCTTGACCCGGCACGATCTTCAGATCGAGAAATCTCCAACATCTGTTGCCGGCTGCCCGTTGTAGATGACCAGTTCCGGGTCTTTAAGCGTCACCTTGCTATAGGGCAGCACGGAATGTGTAAGCCAGACATTGCCGCCCACGACGCTGTGATGGCCGACGCGGGTTTGTCCCCCCAAGATCGTGGCGTTGGGATAAACGGTCACGTTGTCTTCGAGGTCGGGATGCCGCTTGTTCTCGTGCCCACGGCGTAATTGGCCTTCTTCATCCTTCCGAAGCGGATTAAACGCTCCCAGCGTAACGCCGTGGTAAAGGGTCACCTGTTTTCCGATGGTGGCGGTCTCGCCGATCACCACGCCCGTCCCATGATCGATGAAAAACGATTCGCCAATCGAAGCGCCGGGGTTAATGTCGATCCCCGTGTGGCTGTGCGCAACTTCGGTCATCATGCGGGGAAGGAACGGCACTCCCATCAGGTAGAGGCGGTGCGCCAGGCGCTGCACGGTAATGGCCTCCATGCACGGGTAGCTGAGCAGAATCTCCTCAGGGCTGGCCGCCGCGGGATCATTCCGGAAAGCCGCCCCGATATCCGACGCCAGCAAGCCGGCCAGCTCGGGAAATTGGCCGAACAACTGTTCGGTCAATTCCTGGGCGCGATCCTCGATATCGACGGGCGAATCTTCCCCTTGGCAGCGCCGATCGAATCGCATGGCAGAGCACAATTGCTCACGCAGCAGCGTCTCAATCTCAGCCAGGTAATGCCGGGATTCGGCAGGAGCGCTCTCCAACTCTGCGCTTTTCCCCTGATAAAAGACAGGGAAAAGCAGGCCAAGGTAGTGCCGGCAGATCTGCGCCGCGGCCTCCCGGCTGGGCAAGCGGAACTCGCACCCATAATCGCCGGCAAGCTGCGCATCCAGCGCTGTCTTGAATTCGCTTGCAAGGTCGTCCAGACGTTTTTGATTCATGTGCGTGCCTTTCTTAGTCGAGAGTCGAAAGTCAAGAGTCGAGAGGCCGAGGAGTCGAAATGGCGCGCAGCATCCTAGTTTGAGTGTAGCGCCGGCTTTCAGGTCGGCAAGGGCTGGCCTGAAGGCCGGCGCTACCAGTCAGACTGTGACAATTGCCAGAGGCTTTCGACTCTCGACTCTCGACTAGCCCCGCTACCCGATGCCCTCGAAGAGCACGGTCGACAAATACCGCTCGCCGGAGTCCGGCAGGATAGTCACGATCGTCTTCCCCGCAAACTCGGGCTGCTTGGCCAACCGAACGGCCACAGCCGCAGCGGCGCCGCAAGAGATACCGCTCAGGATACCCTCTTCCTTGGATAAGCGGCGGCCGAATTCCACGGCTTCTTCATTCGTGACCTGCTCGACTCGGTCAACCAGCGATAAGTCGAGAACCTTAGGAACAAAACCCGCTCCCAGGCCCTGGATCTTGTGCGGTCCAGGCTTCAGAGGCTGGCCCGCCATAGTCTGAGTCAGGACCGGGCTGGCCGTCGGCTCGACTGCCACCGACAAGATCTGTTTACCTTTGGTCTTCTTGATATAACGTGAGACCCCGGTGATCGTGCCGCCGGTGCCCACACCCGATACCAGCACGTCGATGGCGCCATCGGTGTCATTCCAAATCTCGGGCCCGGTGGTCTTTTCGTGGATATCCGGGTTGGCAGGATTGTCAAACTGCTGGGGCAGGAAATAGTGATTGGTGTCGGATTCGTATATTTCCTGGGCCTTTTTGATTGCGCCCGGCATTCCGCCCGGCCCAGGCGTGAGGATCAGGTTGGCGCCCAGGGCCGCCACCACGCGCCGGCGCTCCAATGACATGGTCTCGGGCATGACCAGGGTTAACTTGTAGCCGCGCGCGGCGGCCACGAAGGCCAGTGCGATGCCCGTATTGCCGCTGGTCGGCTCGATAATCTCCTTCTCCGGCGTCAGGACGCCGCGCTTCTCCGCATCCCAAATCATCGCCGCGCCGATCCGGTCCTTCACCGAATAACCGGGGCCACGCCCCTCGATCTTGGCCAAGACAGTTGCTTTGCTTCCATCGACGATGCGGTTGAGCTTGATGAGCGGGGTTTTCCCGATGCTGAACGAATTATCCTGGAAAATGTTCGACATTCGATATCCTCTCCATAGTGAATTTGGTGTACTGAGATTCGAAGTAGTCACAACGACAACCTGTGAAGTCGGAATGGCACTGGGATGATCTTGGATTTGCCCCTGGCGCGCCTTACGGTCGAAACCATAAGGTGCCCAGGCTAGGTACAGATACAGCGGAGGCTCAAAGAGGCACTGCGGCCGCGCGAACTGAGCGGCGTATCGGGAATGGGCAACTCTTTGGAATCGACCATCAGTATTTCGGCACGCTCGGGTCAACTTGGTCAGACCAGGCGAGAATGCCTCCCTTCAGATTGTGAATCTTCTGGAATCCGGCCTTCATCAAGAACTCCACGGCCCGGGCGCTACGCTGACCGGAGCGGCAGTGGACAACGATTTCACTCGCCGAATCCAGTTCGTGCATCCTTTTCGGAATCTCTCCGAGCGGGATCAGTGTGGAACCCGGAATGCGGCAAATCTGGAACTCGTGCGGTTCACGCACGTCGATCAGGACGAAGGGCTGCTTCTCGTCGATCAACCTTTTGACTTCACGCGGCTCGATTTCCGGAATTCCAGACATTTCCGATGTGTGCTCCTCCCCGCGAATTCCGCAGAACTGCTCGTAGTCAATCAACCTGGTAATCGTCGGATGGGCTCCGCAAACCGGGCAGTCGGGGTTTTTCCGTAGCTTGAGCTCCCGGAATTTCATGCCCAGCGCGTCAAATACCAGCAGGCGCCCGATCAGCGTTTGACCCTGTCCAATAATCAGTTTAATCGTTTCCATGGCCTGGAGGCAACCGACGATTCCAGGCAGCACACCCAGCACCCCTCCCTCCGCGCAACTGGGCACCAGTCCCGGCGGAGGTGGCTCGGGATATAAGCAACGGTAGCAAGGCCCCTGGCGGGCGTAGAAAACCGACGCTTGGCCTTCGAAGCGGAAGATACTTCCATAGACATTCGGTTTGCCGAGCAACACGCAAGCATCGTTCACCAGGTAGCGTGTGGGGAAGTTATCCGTGCCATCGACGATGATGTCAAAATCCCGGAAAAGCTCGAGCGCGTTCTCGGATGTCAAGCGCGCATTGTAGCCCACGACTTCTACATTGGGATTGATTTCGCGGATGGTCGCCTGCGCCGACTCCAGCTTCGACCTCCCTACATCCGCGGTGCCGTGAATCACCTGGCGCTGCAGGTTGGTGAAGTCAACTACGTCGAAGTCGACGATGCCCAGCCGCCCAACGCCTGCCGCGCCGAGGTAGAGTAGCAATGGCGAGCCCAGCCCTCCTGCCCCGATACAGAGCACCTTCGCATTCTTCAGCTTAAGCTGCCCGTCCATGCCCACTTCCGGCATGATAAGGTGACGGCTATAGCGAAGAATCTCGTCTTTGCTCAAATCGGAGACAGAAGTCAAAGTCGCTGTTGCCATTTCCTCGTCGCCCTCAGGTGCCCACACTGTGGTGCGGGCGTCCCACCACATCTGCCTAGGCCTTCATGACCCGGAGCGCCTTGCCGCCCGCTATGGAGGGAACAATGCTGAGCACGTCGTTTTCATTCAGAGGCGTTTGTTCCTTCTGCAGGAAACGAATGTCTTCATCGCCCAGGTAGACGTTGACGAAGCTGCGTAACTTGCCCTCCTGGTTGTAAAGATGCCGTCTTAGCTCCGTATACTCGCTGGCGAGTCTCGAGAGCGCCTCCGCTACCGTTTTCGCCTCCACCTCAACCTGATCCTTCTTCCCCACATATTGTCGAAGGGGAGTCGGGATCATTATCTTGACTGCCATTCCTTCTCCTCACGCTGAGTGTCGACGTTACAGCTAGCCCTACCTTTATGTGATGCTTCAGGGAACTCGGCGATTCCAACTCCGAGTGGCTGGGACGCCGTAGGGGGACGGCTTGCCGTCCCCGCATTTCCGCCGGTCCCGACGAGGGTAGGGCGAGCCCTACCCCTACGCGTTTCATCGCTCAGCTTATGCCCTGACTTACTCAATAACTTCGACTGACTCGGGGTTAAATACTCCCCCGTCCTCAGCCAGCACCCAACAAGTTAGGTCTTTCGCGACGCCCCGCTCTACAGAAACGATAATATAAGAATACCACGGCCAGGCGTGCTCGCGGTCATAAACTGAAGGCCGGGCAGGGTGATCCGGATGTGAGTGGTAGTATCCCAGCACATCGAAGCCGCGGGACCTTGCATCCTTCTCCATCCGCAATTGCTCGAGCGGGTCAATCAGGAAGCGGTTGCGCTCCGTTTCGCGTGCCAGGTCATCAACGGGCAGGAGTTCCTGAGCGTAGCTTGGATTGTGCCGCAGATTCTTGAGCGCCGCGACCTCCATCACCTGCTTCGCTTCGCCGTTGACCTTGCCGAGAAGCGCCCCACAGCACTCGCTGGGATAGTCCCGCGCGCCATGCTGGCGCATCGCTTCCGTCTGTGCTTGTGTGATCCGTAAGACCATGGGTGCAGAGGGCAGCCACAAGGTCTCCCCTTCAAGACCTCACCACACCTTGCGCTTCCAGCCCTCTATGGATTAGATTCAAATTCTAGGCTGAACATGAGGAAACTGCAATGAGCGATCTGCGAGAACAGTTTAAGGCGGCGGGTTTTGAGATCGTCGACGGCGGATCCGCCCCCGGCTCACTCGGCGTGAGGAAGTACGGATGTGTGCGTTACCTTGAACCGCAGGCTGATCAACAGTGGCTTGCTCCAGGTCCGCCTTATTTCCAAATCCGTGGCCTCGACTGCGAACTCGAGGACAAGGGGTACCAGAAGTTCTGGCGCCACGGCGACACGCGCTTCCCCATTCGCAAAACCGACCTCCAGACACTCCACCGCTTTGACGAGGAAGTTCGCGAAATCCTCCAATTGCCGTCGCTCTACAACGAATCCCTGGGTTCAACCTGCGCGCAAACCGACTACGACCGGCTGGAAGGCAGGCCGGATCGCTGACCGGCACTTCAGCGCTTGAACCAAATCTGCTTTGAAAATCGTGGCGCGGGCGTCTCGCCCGCGGTCGCGGGAGCGTCCCGCTCCCGCGCACGGGCAGGATGCCCGTGCCACAGCGGGCGGGACGCCCGCGCCACGTCCGTCCACCGTCGGGTGGTTTTCATGTTTTCTCGGTGCCCGTCGGCAGATGGGCACGAGTGACCGCTCAGGATTGAGAGGGGGTCTTTGGACCTGGGGTCGTCTTGTCTGCGGCGCTCGAGGTCGAGGAACGAGTCGCGGCCGCGCCCCCAGGACTCGCCACAGGAGCGGGTTGGGCGCGCTCGGGTGCAGGCGCAGAAGGCGGCTTGTTGACTACAACTGTAGCCTCTGGCTCCGCCGGATGAGCGGGCGCCCCTGCCGCCGGCTGGGCTTGCGGTGGCGAGGGAGGCGCAACTTCGTGCGGCGCCTGCGCCTTCGGAGCCCTTGGCGGCCAGGGCCGGGGAGCTGATCGGCCTTCCGATTGAGGGCGTCGCCCCTGCGCTGGAGTAGACTGCGAAATGGGACGGAAGACAATCTCGATCTGGACTTTGTCCAGATCGCTGTCGCCAAGTTCAATTATCTGGTCAAAGCCTTCCTGCCGAATGTCCGTCTTGGTCTGCCCAAAAGCCAGGTAGTGACGCTCGATTACGGCAGCGCCGACCGACCTTTCCCGCAGCCGATCGCGCTCGATACAGGTCTCCAGCGGGACGTCAAAAAGGCAGATCACAGACGGAACCTGAAACCTCTTTGCCAGTTCCACGAACTCCCGGCGGTGGGGCGGGGCGAGCGCCGTAGAATCCACCACGCAGAGCCGGTTCAACCCCAATCGCAATTCCGTCAGGCAGCGGACCAGCGCGAACGCCTGGGTGTTGAATCGCTGGTCCCGCTCGTCGTCGCACACCCGGCCTCTCGCCCAGTCAGACGAGATGATGTGCGTGGGGCGAAAGTGGCGCTGCGCAAAAGTAGACTTCCCGCAGGCAGCCGGTCCGCAAAGCAAAACGATGGAAGGGCGGATCAGCCTTACCCGTTTCTCTTGGCTCTGATTGACTGTTTGTTCTTGTGCCATAGTCGTTATCGTGGTTCGTTTCGCGATGTGTTGATTTGTTCATGCTCGCGTCGAACTCAAAGACCTAAGGGTCTGAAGGCTCTCCCGCGAACCTCCTGACCTCAAGATATAAGATACCGGACGCTGGGGAATGGTTGCTCTTGGGGTTTTCCGCTTCCGGGCTCTTCTCCCGCGATCATTGTCCCAGACCAACCGAGCATTCGTGCTGCTCGCGGGCCACACGTTCCTCCGCCAAGTAGGCTCGAGTGCGGCGAGTCAACTCATCGAAGTCCACTTGGTGGGCGTCGAACTCCGGCCCGTCAACGCACGCAAACCGGACTTTCCCGCCTACCGTGACCCTGCATCCTCCGCACATCCCGGTGCCATCCACCATAATGGGATTGAGGCTGGCGTAGGTATGAACGCCCCACTCCCGAGTGACTTCGGCTGCCGCGCGCATCATGGGGATTGGCCCGATCACATGCGCCGCGCCGATCTCGCCATCGTGGCTCTGCCGCCAGACGCGCATCAGATCCACGACCGTGCCGTGCACGCCCGCGGTGCCGTCATCGGTCGCCCAATAGACCTCGTCGGCCGCCGCGCGCAATTCCTCGTCCAGGATGATGAGCGACGACGAGCGTGCCCCGCATAATGCCGTGACGTGGTTGCCCGCCTTTCGGAAGGCCCGCGCCACCGGCAGCAACTCGGCCACACCCACTCCTCCCGCCAGGCACAGGACGTTGCCGACGTTCTCGATGCTGGCCGGCTCACCCAGAGGCCCCAGCAGGTCCGCCAGGCGATCGCCGGCTTCCAGCCGTACTGTAGTCCTACTTGTCTTGCCTAGCGCCTGCACGACCAGGGTCAGGCTGCCCTTCGCCGCATCCCCGTCCACAATCGTCAGCGGAATGCGCTCGCTGGTTTGGGTCGGCCGGGTGATGATGAACTGCCCGGGCTTCCACCGCCTGGCAATTTCCGGCGCTTCCACCTGCAACCAGGCGATCTCCGGGGTGAGCAGCCGCTTCGCCAAAATCAGGTTGCCGGCCGGTGGCACAGGCACTCCTGCCTGTGCGCTGCCGGACGTCACAGCCAAGAGTGGCTGTGCTACAGGTGCGCTGTCGGACGGCTCAACCAAGAGTGGCTGTGCCACGGGTGGCTGATAATTAAGGGCGTTGTGAATGGCCGCGGCGGCCGCGCGCCCGTCGCGCATGGCGAGGATCACCGTCGATCCGCCTCGCACCACGTCGCCGCCCGCAAAAACGTTGGGCATACTGGTCATACCGCTGTCGTCAATCACCACCTTGCCGCGCTTGGTCACAAGCTGGGGAGTGGCGCGCTGCACGGTCGGGTTGGGGCTTTGACCGATCGCCATCACCACCGTATCCACCTCCATGCGAAATTCCGAACCCGGCATGGGCACCGGTGAGGGCCGCCCGGATTCATCAACCTCTCCCAACTGCATGCGGATGCACTCCATTTCGCGCAGGATACCCTTCTCGTCCCCGAAGAGGCGAACCGGGGCGGCCAGGAAATCGAAGTGCACTCCTTCTTCCTCGGCGTGCTCGATCTCCTCCAACCGGGCGCGCAACTCCGTGCGGCCCCGCCGGAACATGATGGTGGTTTCGCTGCCCATACGCCGCGACCAGCGGGCCGCATCCATAGCGGAGTTGCCGCCGCCCACCACCACCACCCGCTTGCCGATGCGAATCGGAGTGTCGGACTCCGGAAAGCGGAAAGCCTCCATGAGGTTCAGTCGCGTCAGGTATTCGTTGGCGGTGTAGACTCCAATAAGGTTCTCGCCGGGAATGTTCATCAAATGCGGAAGGCCGGCGCCGGTGCCGAGGAATATGGCCTGGAATCCTTCCGCGAACAACTCGTCCACTGCTTCCGTTTTGCCCACGATGAAGTCCGTGCGAAACTCCACGCCCATGCTGCGCAGGCGATTCACTTCGTCGTGAATGATTTCACGCGGCAGGCGGAAATTGGGAATGCCGTAAGCCAGCACTCCACCCAAGCCGTGCAAGGCCTCGAAAATCGTCACCCGGTAGCCGTGCCGGATCAGATCGTAGGCCGCAATCAGAGAGGCAGGACCGCTCCCCACGAGCGCCACGCGCGGGCCACCGTGCGCCGGCGCTGGAGGTGGAGCGGAGGCTGTTCGACGATGGTAATCGGCCGCGAAACGCTCCAGCGAACCGATGGCCACCGGGTCCAGTTTCTTTCCCAACAGGCAGGCGCGTTCGCAGAAGAGTTCGTGCTGGCACACCCGGCCGCAAATGCCCGGAAAAGGACTCTCCTCGCTGATCTTGTCGAATGCCCCGGCAAAATCGCCCACTGACATCAAGCCAATGAAGCCTTTGACGTTGATATGCAAGGGGCAAGCATCGACGCAGGTCGGATTCTTACACTGCAGGCAGCGAAGCGCCTCAACTTGAACCTGAGCGAGGGAAAAACCCAGAGCGACCTCTTCCGGACCCCGCAGCCGCTCTTCCGGCGAAAGCAACGGCAAGGCTTGGCGAGGCGCTTTGGGATTGGGTTTCACTCGGGGCCGGTTCTCAGGCGCCGGAGTTCCTACGGTAGTCATGTTCTGGGTGCTCAAAGTCAGCCTCCTTCAAACGGTGTGAGATTGAACCTGGGGGAATTCCGAAGCGTGGGCTTGAGAGCGACATAATGTCAGACTTACGGTTCCCAAAATCCATAAAAAGAACTGCAATTCCCTTGCCAGCCTGTCACCGCAGTCAGACGCCAGGGGCGAGTCGACCTCGCCAGTTCGTAGCCGCCGGATGCTTCTGCAACACCCTGCACGCGCTTTAAGCGACATTTCGCAACCTCCGAGGCTTATCAACCTGACCAGCCGCTGCAAAAACTGTCGGCGGGCTCGCCGCAGGAATCGACAATGTGGCATTTGAAACACTTGCGATTTGGGAAAGTGGGCCATTGTGCCCAATTCGAGTCGAGAAGTCGAGAGTCGAGAGTTGAGAGTCGAAGAGTGACAAACCGTCGGCATCGTCGCGATTGACTTTCTGGTTCGGCTTCAGAACTCCTCGACTGTTCGACTCCTCGACTTCTCGACTCTTTATTTTCATAGACATTCTCGCTTTGTTCCCTCAATTTTGGAGTGCGGCAGCAAAGCTGCCGCCGTTCGGCTGCCGGCAACGACCCCACAAAACCACGATAATAAAGCCCTCTCATAGGGGAGGGCTGTCGATTCGTGGGCGGCGGTCATCTGTAGCCGACTTGTTGTCACCTGCCCGGCCTCGCCTTGGCGCTCGGAGGACTTGACTTCGTTTGCGCAAATTGTGCTGTTCTTGCTCCTTTCAGCGCGTAATTGGTGCTAATTCGTGCGTAAAACGCGCACAATCTGCACCACTGAAAAAAGTGATGTGCTTTGTTTTCAGGTACTTCTTAGCTTCGTTCCCACTGTTTTTCATTTTTTGTAGTTTCCTACATTCCCCCATAGCCGGGACCCTTCCGCTTTCCTTTGCGCCTCGGCGCGGCCCAGCACTTGCCTGCGACAATGTGTCCACAAAAAGACCACCATGGTAGGCTATCACAAGTCCGTGAGGTTGTCAAGCAGAAAATGCAAAAAAACTGTAATTCATGGTAAGATACCTTCCCATCAGGGCATCCACCGTCAGGGTAGCCGAGGCTCAGCGCGATGACCGGCACAACCGTCTCCCACTACCGCATCCTGGAGAAGCTCGGGGGCGGAGGAATGGGTGTGGTCTACAAAGCTGAGGACACGAAGCTCCACCGCTTCGTGGCGCTCAAATTCCTGCCGGAGGAAATGTCCAGGAACCATCAGGCGCTCGAGCGCTTCCAGCGCGAAGCCCAGGCCGCCTCCGCCCTCAACCACCCCAACATTTGCACCATCCACGATATTGACGAGCACGGGGGTCACCCGTTTATCGCCATGGAGTTGCTGGAGGGACAGACTCTGCGCGAGCGCCTGGAAAACACGAAACTCGAAAATCGAAATTCGAAATTCGGTCCCGGTGCTCTTGCTGTCGGCGAGTTGCTCGAACTTGCCATCCAGATTGCCGACGGGTTGGATGCCGCGCACGCCAAGGGTATTGTGCACCGCGACATCAAGCCGGCGAACGTTTTCATCACCAGCCGGGGAGTTCCGAAGATTCTGGATTTTGGCTTGGCGAAGCTGACGGTAGGGGCGAGCGGCGCTCGTCCGTTGGAGAAGGCCGAACGCCGTTCGGACCTATTGCAGAAGGCCGAACGCCGTTCGGCCCTACAAGAGACGCCCACCCTTTCCCTTGACCTCGATTATCTCACCAGCCCCGGCGCGACCGTGGGGACGGTGGCCTACATGAGCCCGGAACAGGCGCGAGGCGAGGAAGTGGACACGCGCACGGACTTGTTCAGCTTGGGCGCGGTGCTCTACGAGATGGCGACGGGCCGGCAGGCGTTCAGCGGCGCCAGCACGGCCACCGTCTTTACGGCCATTCTGCGCGACCAGCCACCCCGGCCATCGCAGGTGAATCCAGAATTGCCGGCGGAGCTGGACAGGATTATCGACAAGGCGCTGGAGAAGGACCGCAGCTTGCGCTATCAACATGCCTCGGAACTTCGCGGCGATTTGAAGCGCCTGAAGCGCGATACGGATTCGAGCCGTGGCGCCGCTGCCGTCCCGCCGGGTGGGCGCGACGTAGGGGCAGGCCTTGTGCCTGCCCCGGGGCCGGACAGCGGCGTAGCGGCGGGTTTACCCCGCCACTTTGAAAATGGCGGCGTAAAGCCGCCGCTACAAATCGACAGCTCCGATTCGCAGATCATCGCGGGCCTGCTGAAGCGCCACAAGAAAGCCATCATGGCATTGATGGCAGTCGGGATAGTGACTGTGGCCATCATCCTCTATGCCCTCCATCGCGCCTCGATCCACGCCCCGGCTCCACCAGCCGCCTTGGAGTTTACGCGCGTGACGGGCAGCGGCGACGTGCAGCAAGCGGACATCTCACCCGATGGCAAGTACGTGGCCTACGTGCGGGAGACGGCAGGCAAGCGAAGCCTCTGGCTGAAGCAACTGGCCACGGAGAGTGACGTGCAGATTGTCGCCCTGGGCGAAGATTCTTGCCCCGGCCTTGCATTCTCACCCGATGAAAGCTACGTCTACTTTGTTCGGAGGGATCGTCTGAAACAGAGCGGCGATCTTTATCAAGTGCCGTCCCTGGGCGGAACGCCAAGAAAGATGTTGGCGGAAATTTCCGGCCCGCCGGCATTCTCACCGGATGGCCAGCGGTTTGCCTTTGTGCGGTCGAACTCCGCTGGTGAGGACAGCTTGTTGACCGCCTCGCTGGATGGCTCTGGCGAGCGCGTGTTGGCATCTTACAAGGTACCCGAGGGAATCGCGGGGCACCGCGTCGCGTGGTCTCCGGATGGCAAGACCCTCGCCTTGTATATAAGCGGCCAGTTGTTCCTGAGCACTATCGCGGCGGAAGGCGGTCTGGCCAAGTCGGTGGCTGGCGCATATTGGAATGGAATCGAGGATCTCATCTGGCTCCCTGCAAGCCGACACTTGGTCGTTGCCGGCGTTCGCCAAGGGGCGCCGGGGTCCGAGAGTTTTCAGCTTTACGAAGTCTCGGTTGAGCGAGGCGAATTCCGCCAGATCACTCACGACCTATCGACCTACACAGAAGTGCGGACGGACGGAAAGTCGCTGCTGGCTTTGCAGAAGCAGGTTCTCGCGACCCTCCAGGTCGCCACGCCGGCCAAGGAGTTCGAAGCCAAGACTTTGAGCGCCGGAAACCAAACCTACGACGGCGGGTGGGGTCTGGCGTGGACACCGGACGGGAAAATCGTTTATTCCTCATCTCATAACGGACACGGTGACCTTTGGGAGATGGGCGCGGACGGCTCGAACCTTCAACGGCTGACCAGCAACGAATTATCCAGGGATGCCTGGTGGCCCGAACTCTCTCTGCGTGGCGGCTTCATCGCCTTCGCCCGGTGGGATCCGAGTGGCCCGATAAACATCTGGCGCGTCGATATGGACGGTGGTAATCTGAAACACCTTACCCAGGGTAAGTTTGACGTACTTCCCGCTATATCGCCGGATGGCCGGTGGGTGGTCTTCACCAGCGCCCAGGGCGGCAAGCACGCTCTGATGAAAGTCTCGAGTGGAGGCGGCCCAGCGTCCCAGTTGACGGACTACACTTCATGGTCGCCATCCGTCTCCCCGGACGGCAAGTGGATCGCCTGCTTGTACTATACCGGCCAGAATCAGCCGCTCAGCCTGGCGATGGTCCCTTTCGCGGGCGGCCAACCCGCCAAGGTTTTCCCGCTGCCCGCCACTGTTGCCGGCGATCTTTCAGGCATTCATTGGACTCCCGATGGTCGCGCCATTTCTTTCATCAACAGCGTGAATGGCGTGGGCAACATCTGGGAACAACCGATGGAGGGTGGCCCACCGAAAGCCGTAACGCATTTCACATCGGACAAGATCTTCCGTTTCGATTGGTCCCGCGATGGCCGCCTGGCCCTCTCCCGCGGCACCGACACGACCGATGCGATGTTGATCAAGAATTTCCAATGACAGGCAAGACGATTTCGCGGTGCACGAAGAAAAGCAGATCCTTCGCTTCGCTCGGGATGACATCTCGTTCTCAGGATTACATGTCATTCTGAGCGAAGCGAAGAATCTGCATTTGGTTGCGCTCCTGTGTTACGATGGCTTTTTGTTCACTCGATCTCCCGATCAACCGATTTCCCGATTCTGAGAGTCAGCGATGATTCTGGCGATGGTAGACGACCTTCTGTTTCTCTCCAAAATTCAGGAGACAGCCAAGCACCTCGGTGTGGTGGTGAAAGCGGCGCAGCCGGAGGGCCTGCCGGAACTGGCAGTCGAGGCCGCTCCGACCGCCCTGATTATTGATCTTAACCATCGCTCCGCGAAGGCGCTGGAGATCTTGCGTGCCCTCAAGGCTGAGGCCAAGACCGAAAACATCCCGGCCGTGGGTTTTGTATCTCACGTCCAGAACGAACTCATTGCTGCGGCGCGAGACGCCGGCTGCGATCTCGTGCTGGCGCGCTCGGCTTTTGCCGGCCAACTGCCGAGTCTTCTTCAACGGTTTTCTGGTCCACAGACCGGGTAGCTGGTGCAGCAGATACCGCCCTCCAAGGTGCCTTCGGCACATGCACTTTCAGAGCAGGAGGAGCGACAGTGACAGGGCAGAAAGCACAACTCATTATTTGACGCCCCCGACGAAAATCAGCGGGCAGCCCATAGCGAATCTGGTCGCCTCGACCAGCGGCACGGACTCGGACTGGGTGGTGAAGCTGATTGATGTCTATCCCGACGAGGTGGCAGGCGAGCCGCACCTGGGAGGCTACCAACTGATGATCGCGGCGGATATCTCCCGCGGCCGCTATCGTGAAAGCTTCGAAACGCCCAAAGCCCTGGCGTCCGGTGAGCCGCTGCTCTATCGCTTCGCGCTTCCTACGGCGAACCACGTCTTCCTGCCGGGCCACCGGATCGTGGTGCAGATTCAGTCCGGTTGGTTCCCGCTCTACGACCGCAATCCCCAGACCTTCGTGCCCAATATCTTCTGGGCCAAGCCGGAGGATTTTCACAAGGCGACGCGGCGGGTCTACCACGCGCCGGGCCACGCGAGCTTCGTTGAACTGCCGGTGGTCGCCGCGCCTTGAAAGTGCCGTTTGTAGGAGAGCCACCCGCATGGAGCGCAACATAAATCGTGGCACGGGCGTCCCGCCCGTGATCACGGCCGGGACGGCCGTGCCACGAAAGGGTGTCACTGCGCGCCACGCGATTAGAGAATCCAACGACGCCACTTTCAATTACCGCAGCCCGCGCCGCCCGCTTGCATTACCGTGGTAATATCGAGTCATGACATTGGCGCGATCCAAAGTTACAAAGCTGTAGACTTTGCCACTCGCAAGCTCTTTTCGCAGCAGAACGAATTGCAAAGGACTTGGGCATTCAACCTTCACAGGAGGAACTTCAAGTATGAACAAACTGCTGCTATTTTGTGGAGTCTTCTGTCTCCTTGCATGTTCGATCGCAGTGCAGGCTGCTCTGAAAGCCAAGGCTGACCTGCTTGACGCCAAAGGCGCGCCGGTCGCCACTGCCGTGTTTACCGAGCGACGCGGCGGAGTTCAACTGGATTTGAAAGTTTTGGACCTCACTCCCGGAGAGCACGGGTTCCACATTCACAACGTGGGCAAATGCGACGCGCCCGATTTCACTTCCGCAGGCCCGCACTTCAACCCGGAAGGCAAGCAGCATGGCTGGGACAATCCTCAAGGCCATCATCTGGGCGACCTGCATAACCTTAACGTCGGACCGGACGGCAAAGCTCACGTCGACGTAATGATTCCAGGGGCAACTCTGGGAGACGGGCCGAATTCGCTCTTTCATGAAGGCGGCACCGCGCTGGTTATCCATGCCAAACCGGACGACGGGAAGACTGATCCTGCGGGCAACGCCGGGGCGCGGGTGGCGTGCGGCGTGATTATCCGGTAGCTCCTCGCCGATATGCGGCTCTGCCGCCCCGTCTTGCGGAAAGGCTCCGCCTTTCCGACGTAGACCTCAAAGCTCATTATTCGGTTGAGGCTGCGCCTCAACCGGCGAGGCGCAGCCTCGCCGAAAAAACTGAGGGTGGGATCGCGATCGTCCGGAAAGGCATAGCCTTTCCGCAAGGCAGGGCGGCAGAGCCGCACTCAGTAGCCAGGCAAAAGTCAGAACTACCTGCGCCGGCTTCCCGCCTGCCTTACACCACCACCTTGGCGGTTGCAAACGCCAATCCAAGAAGGGTTTTTTGTTCCAGCTCGTGCGCTTTGCCGGAGCCCGTGGCAGGGCTGGGACTGGCCGAGCGCTTTATGGATCGGACCGGACGGTTTCTGAAGATTCGTCGGAAGCGCGGCATCACATAGAAAAGCGCCCCCATGTTGGCCGGTTCCTCCTGCACCCACACGATTTCCCGCGCCGCAGGGTGTTGGTTAATCGCCGCGGTCAGTGCATTTTCCGGAAAGGGATAAAGCTGCTCGAGGGAGACAATGGCGGTTCGCAGGTCGTTCAGCTTTTTGCGCTCGGCGCGCAGTTCGTGCACGATCTTGCCCGTGGCCACCAGGATGCGCTCCGCGCGGGCGGTTTCCTGGTCGGGGATGAGGGGCGCAAACGAGCGTGAAGTCAGGGCTTCGAGACCCGACGCGGCGCCCGCGTACCGGAGCAGGCTCTTGGGAGTAAGCACCACCAGGGGTTTGCGCCAGGCGCGCAGGGCCTGGCGGCGCAACAAGTGGAAATACTGAGCGGCGGTGGACGGCTGGCAGACTTGGAGGTTGTCCCGAGCGGCGAGTTGCAGGAAGCGCTCGAGGCGGGCGCTCGAGTGTTCCGGCCCCTGGCCCTCAGAGCCGTGTGGCAATAGCAAAACAAGTCCCGACAACAGTCCCCACTTATCCTCACCGGCGGCAATAAACTGGTCGATCATCACCTGCCCGCCGTTGGCAAAGTCTCCGAACTGTGCCTCCCAAAGGACGAGCGCTTCAGGGTAGTCGCGGCTGAACCCATACTCGAATCCCAACACGGCAGCTTCTGAAAGGATCGAGTCGTAAACCTCGAAGCGGCCCTGCATGCCTTGCAAGTGGCAGAGGGGTGTATACTCCGCTGCGGTTTCCGTATCGAAAAGCACCGCATGGCGTTGGTTGAAAGTGCCTCGGCGGCTGTCCTGGCCGCTCAGGCGAACCGGAATCCCCTTGCGCAGAAGCGATCCAAAGGCCAGAGCCTCCGCCATTCCGAAATCCACGGGGCGCTCGCCGCGTGCCATCTGCAGCCGCTGCTCGATGAGGCGCTTGATTTTGGGGTGAACGTTAAAACCTTCCGGCGGGCGCGCCAGTGATTCGCCGATTTGGCGAAGCTCGTCCGCCGCGACGCGCGTATCAACCTCGAACGCGGCATCGTACGTGCCGCCGGTATAAGCGTCCCAATAAGCGGGCAACTCGCGCAACATTGGAATCTTGCGAATGGTGCGGGCCTTTTTCAGATCAGCTTCGTATTGAGCGCGGATTTTCTGGATCGTCCCGGCGGGATCCACTCCGATCCTTCCAGCGTAGGACTCCCAAAGCGGCGGGATCTGAGCGATTCTGCGATAGCGCACAGGCTGCGTCACCGTAGGGTCGTCCAATTCGCTGTGCCCGTGGCGGCGGTAGCCAATCAGGTCCACGACCACGTCGCTCGAGAAGGCGTAGCGGTACTCGACCGCCCATCGCGCCACGCGCACCACCGCCTCAGGGTCTTCCGCGTTGACGTGAAAGACCGGAATGGGCAGCCGCTTCGCCACATCGGAGGCAAACCGCGAAGCATAAAGGTCCTCAGGGTTGGCGGTAAACCCGATCAGGTTATTGACCACCACGTGCACTGTGCCGCCCACCGAAAAACCGCGCAGGGTCGCGAGATTCAGGGTTTCCGCCGCAGTTCCCTGCCCTGCCAGGGCTGCATCGCCGTGCAGCAGGATGGGCAGAACCCGCCGCGGACCTTCCTCGCCCAGCCGCGTTTGCTTGGCGCGAGCGCGGCCCACGGCCACAGGATCGACGGCCTCGAGGTGGCTGGGATTCGACACCAGGTGGATGTGAAGAGTCTGGCCATGCTGGGTTTGATAGTCTCCGGTGGCGCCTAAGTGATATTTGACGTCGCCTCCACCCAGCACACGCCGCGGATCGATATCTTCGAAGCGAGCGAAGATATCCATCGGCGACTTTCCCGCCACCAGAACCATGACGTCCAGCCGCCCGCGATGGCTCATCCCCATGACAATCTGCTCAGCGCCCAACTGCCCCGCCCTGTCCAAGGCCTCGTCCAGAAGCGGAAGCAAAGCGATGACGCCCTCGAGCGAGAAGCGCTTCGTTCCGGGGTAACGCGACTGGAGAACCTGCTCGAACAGTCCCGCCTCAATCAAGCGCATCAAGATGTGCGGCCGGTCCGGCGCCGGTACGTCGGTCTCAAGCCGTTCCGCAACCCAGCGGCGCTTCTCGGCCAGCGGGATGTGCATGAACTCGGCGCCGATCTTGCCGCAATAAATGCGCCGCGCGTAGTCCGCAATTTCCCCTGCAAGGTCGAGTTCCGGAACTGCCTCCGGCTCGAGGCACCCGACGGGGTCAAGGTCCGCCTGAAGGTATCCCCAGCGGCGGAAGGCGTCGAGCACGCCTTCGGTTTTGTCACTGCCTGTGTCCATGATTTAAGTATACAGTCGTCAGTTGTCAGTCGTCAGCGGCCCGTAAAAGAGGAAGCCCTCTCCCCACGGAGAGGGCATTCACTTCCATGCGCCCCCGCACGAGAGCCGGCGCGGTTACTGCAGGTAATGCTCAAGGGCTGCTTCCCACTTGCCCTGTGCGGTGAGAATCATCTCGATGGTCTCGCGGACGGCGCCGAAGCCGCCGGGTTGTTTGGTCAGATAGTGAACGTAGCGGGGCAAAAGCTTGTGGCTGTCGGCCACGCCCACGGCCAGCCCCACGCGGGTCAACAGAGGCAGGTCCACGATATCGTCCCCCATGTAGCACACTTCCTCATTTTTCAGGCGCGCCTCGCGGAGGACTTCCTGATAGGGCTCGAGCTTTTCCCGCGCATTCTGCTTCAGGTAGTGAACCCCCAACTCCTTGGCCCGGTACTCGATGACAGGTGATTGACGGCCCGTAATGAAGCCCGTCTTGAGCCCCGCCCGGTGCGCAATGCGAAAGCCCAGCCCGTCGCGCGAATGAAATCCTTTAGTTTCGACAAGCCTGCCGCCTGCGCCGGGAACGAAAAAGAAGCGCCCGTCGGTCAGAACGCCGTCCACGTCCATGAGAAGGAGTTTGATTTTGCGCGCCCGGGCGTAGAGCTGTTTAGTGGTCAAAGGCATGTTGGTCCTCGATGGTTTGGGGGTGACATCAGAACATCTGCGTGGTCCAGAGGTCGTGGATGTGAACGACGCCCTGCAGTTTGCCTTCACTGTCCACAACCAGAAGCGAGGTGATTTTCCGGGCCTCCATGAGATTGAGGGCTTTGGTGGCCAACTCCTGCCTGCCGATGGTCACGGGATTTCGAGTCATGGCGTCGGCCGCTTTCAGGTCCAAGGCGCGATTCCCTTCCCGCTCGATCAATCGGCGCAGGTCGCCGTCGGAGACCATTCCCAGCAGGTGGTTCGACTCGCCGGTCACCGTCGCGAGCCCCAGGCCCTTCTTGCTCATTTCATAGATCACGTCCGGCATGGGCGTGAGCGGGCCGACGCGCGGAATCTGATCCCCGGTGTGCATGACGCCCTCGACCCGGCGCAACTTGAAGCCCAGATCCCCGCCCGGATGGAGCGCAGCGTAGTCCGCTTCGGCGAAGCCGCGCTTCTCGAGCAGGGCCATGGCCAGGGCATCGCCCATAGCCAGCATGGCCGTGGTCGAGGCCGTGGGAGCAAGGCCGAGCGGGCATGCCTCCTGCCGAATTCCCACATCGAGCACTGCGTCACTGGCCAGCGCGAGGGTGGAGTTCCGATTGCCCGTGAGGGAGATGAGTGGGATGGCCAAACGTTTGACGGTATCCAGCAACTGAAGCAGTTCCGCGGTTTCGCCGCTGTAGGAGAGCGCCACCAAAACGTCGTGCCGCACCAGCCGTCCCAGGTCTCCGTGCAAGGCTTCCGAAGGATGTAGGAAAAACGAGGGCGTGCCGGTGCTCGAGAGGGTGGCGGAAATTTTCTGGCCGATCAGGCCGGACTTCCCCAGACCCGCGACCACGACCCTCCCACGGCAGGCATAGAGAATCTCCACGGCCCGCACAAAATTCTCGTCGAGGCGCTCCACCAGCTCGCTCACGGTCTTCGCCTCGATTTCCAAAACCCTGCGCGCCGTGTCCAGACTCATGGCCGACTCACTCAAGTCGAGGGTAATAACCTGGCCAACTGTCATTCCGAGCGAAGCGAGGAATCTCGATCTGGTTCGGCTCGGAATTGACGAAAAAAAGACCAGAGCGAGATTCCTCGCGGAATTTACCCTGAGCACCCAGAGCGAGATCCTTCGCTTCGCTCAGGATGACAGCGAAGGGCTCGGAATGACAGGACATTGTCAGATCAGCGAGGAATGACAACCCAGCCTTCACATCCGAGCTTCGATTCTGTTCACAACGGTCTTCAGCGCCTTGATTCGCGCCCACCATTTCCAGTTGCCCTCAATGATGGTCCACGGAGCGTAATCCGTATCCGTCTTCGCGAACATATCTTCCAGCGCTTCGATATACAGGTCCCACTTCTTGCGGTTGCGCCAATCCTCTTCGGTCAATTTCCATTTCTTCCAGGGGTCGTCTTCGCGCTTTTTGAAGCGGTCGAGCTGTTCTTTCTTGGAGATGTGAATCCAGAACTTCACCAGCACCATGCCGTCGTCCACCAGCGTTCGCTCGAACTCATTGATCTCCCTGTAGGCGCGCTGCCAATCCTCTTTCCGGGCAAATTTCTCTACGCGCTCCACGAGTACCCGGCCGTACCAGGTCCGGTCGAAAATCGAGATGCGGCCGCGCGCCGGGAGCCGCGTCCAGAAGCGCCAGAGCCAATGGTGCGACAGCTCTTCCGCAGTGGGCGCGGCGATCGCGTGAACTTCGAGTCCCCGCGGGTCGAGGGGTTCCGTCAAACGCTTAATGTTGCCACCCTTTCCCGCCGCATCTTCTCCCTCGTATCCGATGCAGACCCCAATTCCCTTCTCGATGATCTTCCGTTGCAGCTTCAAGAGTCTGAATTGGTACTCTTCCAGCAGTTCTTCGTACTCCTGCTTCGAGTCGAGCTTCTTGTCGAGATCGAGCTTGTCGAGGTAGCCCATGTTTTCACCTGTTAGGATTCAAGAGTCAGGAGTCAGGAGCCAGAAGGCGGGGCCGACACGAAGGCGCCCGCCAATAACTGGCAACTGACCCCCGACAACAAACGACTGAGAACTGACTACCGAGAACTGCCTTAGTTCTTTTCCTGATGCTCGTGGTGTGCGTGCGGTTCGTGCTGTGCACCACCCTTGGCTCTCTGGTCGCGCAGCACGGCCTTGCGGCTCAACCGTATCTTATTGCCCTCGATGGCGATCACCTTGACCAGCAACTGGTCACCTTCCTTGAGCTCTTCACGAATGTCCCGAATGCGGTGCTCAGCCACTTCGCTGATATGCAGCAAACCGTCCGTGCCGGGGAAAATCTCCACGAAGGCGCCAAAGTCCGCCAGCCGGACCACCTTGCCAAGATAGGTCTTGCCCATCTCCGCCTCGGCCACCAGGTCCTTGATCATCTTCAGGGCCTTGCGTGCCGCCGCTTCGTCGGTGGCGGCGACATTGACTTTGCCGTCGTCCTCCACATCGATCTTAACGCCCGTCTCCTCGATAATGCCGCGAATCACTTTGCCTCCCGGCCCGATCAGTTCACCAATCTTCTGCCGGTTGATGTGCAGGGTGTAAATGCGGGGAGCAAACAGCGAGATCTCCTTGCGAGACTCCGTAAGCGTATCCAGCATTTTTCCCAGCACGTGGAGGCGCGCCGTCTTGGCCTGCGCCAGCGCTTCGGCCATAATCGAGGTGTTAATGCCGGTGATCTTGATGTCCATCTGCAGTGCGGTAATGCCATCTTTGCTTCCCGCAACCTTGAAGTCCATATCGCCGTAGTGGTCCTCACTGCCGGCGATGTCGGTGAGGATGGCGTATTTCTCCCCTTCTTTCACCAGCCCCATGGCGATCCCTGCCACCGGCGCCTTGATGGGCACGCCCGCGTCCATCAGGGCGAGAGTGCCGCCGCAGACGGTGGCCATGGAAGAAGAGCCGTTGGATTCGAGGATGTCCGAAACCACTCGAATGGTGTAGGGGAATTCCGTCTCCTCCGGAACGATGGAAATCAGGGCGCGCTCCGCCAGCGCCCCGTGTCCGATCTCCCGCCTGCCCGGGCCGCGCAGAAACGCCACTTCTCCCACGCTGAAGGGCGGGAAGTTGTAGTGAAGCATGAAACGCTTGAAGGCCTCGCCTTCGAGTACGTCGAGCCGTTGCATGTCCTCGGCGGTCCCTAAGGTCGCGGTCACCAGCGCCTGCGTCTCACCTCGAGTAAACAGGGCGGAACCATGAGTGCGCGGCAGAATGCCGACTTCGCTGCTGATCTCACGCACCTGGTCGAAAGCGCGGTGGTCAGGCCGCTGGCGCTTCTCCACCACGTCGTCGCGAAAGAGGTGTTCTTCCAAGCGTCCGAAGTACTGTTTGGCCAGCCGGCGCTTGTCTTCGTCATCCTCCGGGTAGGCTTCGAGCAGTTTCTCACGGATTTCCACAATGCGACGCTGGCTTTCCTGCTTGGCGTATTTTGAGGTGTCCATGGCGTCGTGGAGCTCACCCTCGACCTTGCTCCGCACTTCCTGGTACAGCGCCTCGTCGAGGACGGACGCAACAAACTCGCGCTTCTTGATGCCCAGCTTCTCGAAAAGCTCCTTTTGAAGGGCAACGATCTTGCGAATTTCGGCGTGACCGTACTGGAGCGCTTCCAGGATGGACTCTTCCGAAACTTCCTTGGCTCCCGCTTCCACCATCACGATAGCGTCTTCCGTCCCCGCCACAATCAGATTGAGCAAGCTGGCCTTGGTTTCCGCATAGGTGGGATTGGTTACCAGTTTGCCCTCCACCAGACTTACCCGCACCGCTCCCACGGGCGTATAAAACGGGATATCCGAAAGATAAAGGGCAGCCGTTCCGGCCACCATTCCGATCACGTCCGGGTTGTTGTCCGAATCCGCGGACAAAACCATGGCAATCACTTGCGTTTCGTCGTTGAAGCCCTCCGGGAAAAGCGGCCGGACCGGCCGGTCAATCAGACGGCTGGTAAGGATCTCCTTTTCCGTGGGTCTGCCTTCACGCTTGAAGAAGCCGCCGGGAATCTTTCCCGCGGCATAGTTATATTCTCGGTAGTCAACCGTTAAAGGGAAAAAATCGATTCCCTCGCGCGGCTTAGTGGTACACGCCGTGGCTAAAACCACGGTGTCGGCGTAACGAACCAAGGCGGAACCGTTGGCCTGCTTGGCCACCTTGCCGCTCTCGATACTCAGGGTATTTGCACCCAGAGTTGTTTCTACTTTTTGCATCTCAATATCCTCCGCTAAAAACGAAAAAGCGACCTACACCCGCGGCGCGGGGGGTCGCTTGACGTTGAAAAGTTGTTTACTTGGAAAATCCCGATCTGTCTGCTCAATCCCGGCTACTTGCGGATGCCCAGCCTCTCGATGACTCGCTTATAACGCTCTGTATCCAGGCGTTTAAGGTACTCTAAGAGGCGCCTTCTCTTGCCCACCATCATGAGCAAGCCACGACGCGAGGCGTGGTCTTTGCGATGAACGCTGAAATGCTGATTCAGGTAGTTGATCCGCTCGCTCAGTAGGGCTACTTGCACTTCCGGCGAACCCGTGTCCTTCCCGTGAACTCGGTAGTGCTCAATCAGGCTGCTTTTGGATTCGCTCGTTAACGGCATCCGCCTCTCTCCTCGCTTTTTATCTCTACTTTTCGACCCCTCCACAATAACATGAAACTCGGGCGCTTGGCAAAGAAAAATCGAACCGCCCAAGGACTAGTGGCGGGTAACTAGGTGCAGGGGCTAGCACAAGGCAGTAAGCAGTAGTACTGCTACGTTAAGTTAAGGAGAGCGGTTCCGCTTGCGGATTACGCTGCCCCAATACGCACACTTGCCGGTCCAGGTAAATAATAGGCGTTGGATCTCACGGCGCGTCTGTGGCAGGGTCCACCCAGAAGTTTTTTTGGCTGCGCAACATAACGTAGTAGTACTACTGCCTACCGCTTTTCTCCTACCCCCCGACCTCATCGAATCGCACCGCCCGAGTGTCTTGCTCTTTTCCTGTCGGCATGGTCAGCGGCTTGTACAGTTCCGGGCGGCGGGTCTTGATCCATCGCCGGCCAGTGCTTTGTTCGAGCAGGGAAGCGTCCAGATCGGCCACCACCATATCGTCATCGGCCTTCCAGGTTTCTGCCAAGATGCGGCCGTAGGGATCGAGGATCATGGCATTGCCCGTCCGGACCTCGTCGTCATCAATGCCGACGCCGTTGCTGAATACCAGGAACAGTCCATTGTCGTGCGCGCGTGAGGGGAGCCAGCGCATCAGCCAAGCGCGTCCCTTATCGCCGCGGAGTTCAGCCTCGATCGCCGCGGGGTCTTCGCGGCGATTCTCCCAGAGGCTGCGGTCGATCCGTCCCATGAGATGAGGATTCCTGGAGGTGACTCCGCCCGTCTGGTGAGGCGCCAGGAGGACCTCGGCTCCCTGCAAGGCGACGATGCGAACGTTTTCGTTAATGTTGACGTCGTAGCAGATCAGGACGCCCACGCGGCAGCCGTGCGGATCGTCGAATACGGTGAATTCGGACCCGGGAATTATCTCATCATGCTCGAAGGCGTGTATCTTCCGGTGCAGTCGCCAGTCGCCGTTGGGCATCGCCACCACGTAGGTGTTGTGGAGTTCGCCACGAGCGTCCACTTCCAATAGACCGGCACCGATGGTCAGTCCGGACTGCCGAGCGAGGGCCAGCAGCGCCTGGGAAGAGGGGCCCTCCGGTACGGGTTCGGCCAGTTCGTGCAATTGCCGGTGTGAGAGGTTTCGCAGAAACCAGTAGCCGATAATGCAGCACTCCGGGAAGGCGATGATTTCCACCTTTCGGGCGGCGGCATCCTCGACAAAGCGCCGTATCTTCTCCAGATTCTTCATCTTGTTGCCCGGCGCATGCTCAAATTGCACGGCGCTTACCCTGATGTTTCTCATAGAAGTCCTCAGTGGTCAGATCACCACTCCCTCCAGGCGGAAGCGCCGCTTGACGGGAGTGAACGGAGGGACAGGTTTAGGTTGAACTCGTGGGACCTTGTCGCGCCAGAAGCTGCGGAATTCACCCTTTTCTCCCGTGCGATAGTAATGCAGCAGATATGCCTCATCGCACGCCGCATAGTCGGAAAACCATTGGTCAATGTCTGTGATGCCGATCTGGTGAAGCATCTGGAGCGCATAGGCCGCCGCCTCACGCTCGTAGGTAAGGATGGCGGGAATAGCCCCCTTCGCTACAGGGGGCCGGTAGCGGCTCCCCAATTCGAACGCTCGCGGGTCGACGTTCCATTGGGCGGTGTGGCCGAAAAGGTGGGCCAGGAGGAAGAGGCGCTGTTCGGCGTCACAAGCTGGATCAATGTGAATCTCCGCGCCGTCTAAATCGCCGATGAGCGGGTCGGGGATATCTCTGATGACGACGCGAATGCCGTAGATACGTTCCAAGCATTCCTGCACCCGAGCGAAGTACTCTGCAAAGGGAATCAGCACACAGCCATTCTACTCGGAATTCACCGTTCAGAATTCACCATTCCTTGTGCTTCTTGGCAAATCACGCGGACTTGTGTACGCTCATTTCCATGCAGCGGAAATTCACGATTGGCCTGATCCAGATGGCGTGTACTCCTGAGCCGGAGGAGAATCTGCGCCGGGCGGAGTCGCGTGTGGCGGCGGCCGCAGAAGAAGGAGCCGAGGTTATTTGCCTGCCGGAGCTTTTCCACTCCCAATATTTCTGCCAGCGGGAAGACGCGACGCTGTTTGACCTCGCGGAAACCGTGCCAGGGCCCAGCACGCAGGCGCTGGGAAAAATCGCCAAGGAAAAGCAAGTTGTGGTCATCGCGCCGGTATTCGAACGGCGCGCGGCGGGGGTTTATCACAACAGCGCCGCGATCATCGACGCCAATGGCGAAGTGGCGGGCCTCTACCGGAAAATGCACATCCCGGACGACCCGGCCTATTACGAGAAGTTTTATTTCACCCCCGGCGATCTTGGCTTTCGGGCTTTCGACACCCGCTCGGGACGCATCGCGGCGCTGATTTGCTGGGACCAGTGGTATCCGGAAGGCGCGCGCCTGGCGTCGCTCCAGGGCGCGAGCGTTTTGTTTTATCCCACGGCCATTGGCTGGCACCCGCACGAGAAAGCGCCATACGGCGATTCCCAACGCGATGCCTGGCGAACCATCCAGCGCAGCCACGCCATCGCCAACGGCGTGTACGTGGCGGCGGTGAATCGCGTCGGATTCGAGAAGCCGGCCGATGCGCAGGGAGCGGGGCTGGAGTTCTGGGGAACCTCCTTTGTTGCTGATCCGTTCGGCGTGGTGCTTAAAGAGGCCTCCACGGATCGCGAGGAACTTGTGCTTGCGGCGGTGGACCTCGAGCGCCTTGAGGAGGTACGCCGGAATTGGCCATTCTTCCGCGATCGGCGGATCGACGCGTATGCGGGAATAACTCAACGATTCCTGGATGAAGAAACGTGGCACAAAGAGGAGTAAAGAAGGAACGCGAAGAAGCCACGCAAACCCAAGCCCCCCCTCACCCCGCCGGATCCGCCCTACTGCCCACCTGCCTAGCTGCCCATCTGCCTACTGCCCATCTGCCCACTGCCCCCCAAGGTGTTGCCGAATCTGCTCGACGAGTTTTCCCAGATCCACAGGACGAAACAGGAGCCTCTCGAAGCCGCGACCGTCGAGGCCGCCCGTCACAATTGAAGTGTGGCTGGCGATGATCCAGATCGGGATGCGTGTTGCCCAACTCGCCAGGGAATCGACATCTGCGGAGGGGTGGTCGCTAGCGGAGACCTCGGCGACGAGAAGCGCCGGCCGAACGGGATAAAACTCGAGCTGCGCCAAGGCTTCTCGAACGGTCTCGAAAGCTTCGACGCTGACGCCTTCCTCGAGCAATTGGGCGCGAAGCAGGGCGCGAGCTTGCCAGTCCTTGCCGGCGAGAAACACTTGAGCCACGAGCACATTATAAGAGGATTCAGGAGTCGGAATTCGGGATTCAGGGCCTTCCACCGCATTGGCCTACGTCGGGCCTGAATCCTGAATCCCGAATCCTGAATCCTGCCTTTATGCTAATCTGATGATTGGGGCGGCGAGCCGAGAGGCGACGGCATGCGCATTATTCTATACACAGGAAAGGGCGGGGTAGGAAAGACCAGCATCTCTGCCGCCACAGGCCTGGAACTCGCCCGGCGCGGTTATCGCACCCTCGTAATGTCCATCGACCCGGCCCACTCTCTAAGCGACGCCTTCGATCTCGAGAAGCGCTTGATGGATCACGAGGCCGGACAACTGGTGAACATCTCGAAGAACCTCTGGATTCAGGAAGTGGACGTCCAGGAAGAGATCTCGAGGCACTGGAACTCTGTCTACGCCTATGTTTCAGGTCTGCTGAATGTTTCGGGGCTCGAGCAGACCTTGGCCGAAGAGCTGGCTATTTTTCCGGGCATGGAGGAAGTCAGCTCGCTCTTATACGTGAATCAATACGTGCGCGAGAAGCAGTTCGACGTGATGCTGCTGGACTGCGCGCCCACGGGCGAGTCGTTACGCTTCGTCAGCATCCCGACGACGCTCGAGTGGTACATGTCCAAGCTGTTTAAGATCGAGCGGCGGGTGATGAAGGTGGTGCGCCCCATGATCGGCACGGTGGCCGGCGTGCCCTTGCCACAGGAGGAGTACTTCGAGAACCTGGAGTCGCTCCACCGCAAGCTGGCCGGCATCGACCAACTCTTGGCCGATCCGAAGATCACCACGGTGCGCCTGGTGACCAACCCGGAGAAGGTGGTACTGAAGGAAACGCAGCGGGCCTTTACCTATTTCTGCTTGTTCGGGTTGACTATTGATGCCGTGATCGTGAACCGGATTCTGCCCGATAAGGTGCGCGATAGCTTTTTTAATTCCTGGAGGGACACACAGGAACGCTGGACGCAGTCTATCGAGGAATTCTTCGCGCCGGTGCCGGTTTGGCGGGTGCCCCTGTTCGAGGACGAAGTTCTGGGCACCGAACGTTTGAGAAAGCTGGGCAGGGCGCTCTATGGCGATCTGGACCCGTCGAAGCGGTTTTTCAACGAATCGCCGTACCGCTTTCGCAAAGTGAACGGCAAATACGAACTTCACCTCAAATTGCCTTTCGTGTCTAGCGACGATATTAACCTTCATAAGAAATTAGACGAGCTCATCATCCGAGTGGGGGGAGTAAAGCGGCATGTGTCATTGCCGCAGAGGATCGCCCACTGTGAACCTCTGAGCGCTCGTGTCCAGGATGGTGAGCTGGTGGTAGTCCTGGGGAGGAACAATGCCGAACACGAAACGAAATCGCCGAACCCGCGCCCGGCGTGAGCCGGCCAGCGCGGGGATTCCATCCTGCGCCGTTTGGATGTTGCGAGAACTGGGCCCGCTCCTGAGCCGGCTCAAACCGCCACGCACCCGGTCGGCGAAGCACCTGCGCAACGCCGCGATTGAAGTTCTGGAGGCCATGCGCACGCTGCTAGATGAGAGCATTGAATGGCTGCGCAAGGAAGGCCGGTCGGAGGCGGAGTTGAAGCGGATTCACGTGAGTGGATAAGCGGCTGGTGTCAGTTGTCCGTGGTCCGTTGTCAGTTGTCGGGCGTCCACTAACGGTTGTGGGCGCTCACAAGTGGACGCCTGATGATCAGTGCGTTCTGATGAGCAATCAACCCTCTGCGCCCAACTGACCACGGACAAAGGACCACGGACGACTGACACCTGGTTTTCACATGAACATTCTTATCAGCGGCTCAAGCGGGCTGATTGGGCAAGCGCTTATTCCTGTGCTCAAGAGCGGCGGGCATAGCGTGGCTTCTTTGGTGAGATTCAAGCCGCAACCCGGGGCGCCCCTGGTGTACTGGAACCCGGCCGGAGGGGAAATCGACAGCTCGAAGCTGGAAGGATTCGACGCGGTCATTCATCTGGCGGGCGAATCTGTCTCCGGCCGGTGGACGTTTGCCAAGAAGCAGGCTATCCGTGAGAGCCGCGTGCGAGGCACACGAGTCCTGAGTGAAGCACTCGCGAAGGCTTCCCGGCGGCCAAGGGCGCTGGTGGCGGCGTCGGCCAGCGGTTACTACGGTGATCGCGGCGATGAGGTGCTGAGGGAAGACAGCGCACCAGGAACGTCCTTTCTTTCCCGGGTGTGCCAGGAATGGGAAGTTGGGACCAAGCCTGCGGCCGAAGCCGGGATTCGAGTTGTGAATCTCAGGATCGGGTTGGTCCTGAGTCGCGCCGGCGGAGGGCTGGCGAAGATGCTGCCTGCGTTCACGATGGGCGTGGGTGGCAAGATCGGGTCGGGAAAGCAATACATGAGCTGGATTGACATCGATGACCTGGTCCGAATATTCCTGTTCGCGGCGACCACCGAGACGCTCAGCGGTCCGGCGAACGCAGCGGCGCCTAACCCCGTTACGAACTCGGAATACACCAAGGCGCTTGGCCGGGTTCTCGGGCGCCCCACTATCGTCCCCATGCCCGCCTTCGCGGTACGCCTGGTATTCGGAGAAATGGGAGAGGAATTGCTACTGGCGAGCGCTCGCATGGAGCCTGCGCGACTCCTGAGCGCAGGATACCAGTTCCGCTTTCCGCAACTCGAGGGCGCGTTGCGGCATTTGCTGAAGAGAATATAAAGCCACGTGGACGCTTGCCGTGCCCGAGTCGGCTGTTCCGCACCGTCTCCGGCAACCATAAGCCAACGTAATTCTTCGTGCCCTCTGTGCCTTAAAAGACTCAACACAGAGGGCACGGAGCCTCTGGGACCCCTGTGTTAACTCTTTTCTCAGGCATGGAGAACACTGGGAAGTAAACTCAACGGTTCAACACGGTCGCAGGGATAGGCGCTACTGAGTACCCAGTTCTGCCTACTGCACTTCGACAACTGCGCCTCCGTGGGCAGGTTCGAGTATCAACGCCAGGACTAAACCCGTCAGGAAACCTCCCACATGAGCCCACCACGCTACCCCGCCGCCGGTTGCGGATTGGATCGCCAGCATCTGGTAGCCGGTCACGAACTGAATCAGGAACCAGTAGCCAAGCACCAGAACGGCAGGTAGCTCGACTCTCCAAAAGAAGAAGATCAGGAAGAAAAGAGTGGTAATTCGGGCGCGGGGAAAGCAGATGAAGTAGGCGCCGAGCACTCCGGCGATCGCGCCGCTTGCGCCGATGCTCGGCAGGCGCGACCCGGCGTTAAGGAGAATGTGCAAACTTGCGCCGGCGAAACCCGAAAGGAGGTAAAGCAGAAGGAACTTGAGGTGGCCATAGCGGTCTTCCACGCTCCGCCCGAAGACAAACAGGAACAACATGTTCCCGAGCAGGTGTAGCCATCCCCCGTGCAGGAACATCGACACGAGGACCGGAACAAAAAAGCCGTCCAGGGTCAGGTTCTTGAATCCATGAAGACTGACGTATCGCGCCGGGACAATTCCATAAACGAAAACCAGGCGGTTAATGCCCTGGCCCTGAGCCAGTTCAAGCAGGAAGACCCACACATTGGCGATGATGAGCGCAAGGGTAATGGTCCAGAAGTTCCGCCGCCGGATGTGGTCGGTGAGGGGGAGGGGAACCATAGAAAAAGCAGTTCAAATGGCAAATGGCAAATCTAAAACCATTTGAATTTTGCCGTTTGAAATTGTCTTCCAAGGCGCGGTCGTGGCTTGGGGAAATGGAAGGAACGCCAGGCGGCTAAGTTGTCTGCTTTGCCTTGGTCTTTTCCAACTCCAGTTCCATCTCCTTCATCTTTTCTAGGTGCGCCATCTCTTTGGTGCGCATCTCTTGCTGGATCCGGAGTTCCTTCTCACGAAACTTAAACCACCCACCAATCGCCACCACCGCGATGATCATCACCCATATACCGTTATGGCCGATCACCGAAATGATATCGTGCATCTTGCCCTCTCTGCTGAACTACAGACCGGCTGACGCTGACCAGCATTACTGGCAAGCGGCTTGCCAGACGGACCGCTAAGCACATGCCAGCATCCCCCAAACGCCACGGCCGCACAGATTATACGCCGAGCCTTGATCGAAGTCGATTGGACTTTTCGAACTGGATAGGCTATGAGGCGAATCTGGGCAAGACTCTCAGAACGCTGTAGACAAGCGCCTGGCGGGCCGCACGAACGGCCCGCCAAGTCGGCCGCCAACCTTCAGCAGAGAAGCTCAGCCTGACGTGTTACTGGTTGAAAACCAATATCTTGTTTGAAGCCGCCAAGCGAATCTCGACCAGGGACATGGTTCCATCCGGCGCCGTGTTATAGACAACTGCGAGCGGGTCGGAGACGTTGGCTCCTTCAGATGCCTTGTCGGGCGTTACCAGCGTCATGCTGCGGTAGTTGCCCTTGCGGGTCAGAACCGTGCCATCTGTGGAGAGGACAACCTTGCGGTGCTGCGAGAATACCACCGTGGCTTCAGGATTGTGAACATCCCAACGGACAGTGTAGTGGCCTGCTGGAAGAGTGGTCCCATTCACAACGATATTATGAGCAAAGGTGACACTCTCGGAGTTCTTGGCTAAGCACGAAACGCCGGTTGCCAGAACCAGCGCCACTGACAGAACTGCCGTTCCGATATACTTTGTGAAATTCATCTTTGTTCTCCTCTCCGTCTCCATTTGATTTTTCGCGATCCGGCCCTGGTTGTTTGCAACTGAACGCGTCATCCGCCGCGGCCTCGACCGGTTTTCCGGTCGCCCCCGCGTCTCAACTCAGGCCGTGTCGCTGATCGAGCCCTGTCTTATGAACCCACTTTCGCGCCGTTCCCCGGCAGGGTCAATGGACGGGGGATGAATTCCGGATGAACTCTGTATGAACCGGTATTCTGAACGAAGCCTTGGACTTCCTCGGGCAGTGTGAAAGTAGCGCTGACCTTCAGAGCCTGCCCTGAGCGAAGCGAAGGGTCGGCACATGCGGCCTGGACAGGCTGCGGAAGAACCTGCTCCCTTATTAACCCGAGCTGAACTTTCCTTTCAGCACAAAACTTGCTAAAGTCGTAACAGGGTCCATGGGAACGGGAACAAGTCGTGCGAACGAGGTTCGCTTCGCTGCGTTCGAAGTGGATCTTCAATCAGGTGAATTGCGCAAGCACGGAGCGAAGGTCAGGCTCCAGGAACAGCCCTTTCAGATTCTCTCGGCGTTAATCGAGCGCCCGCGCGAGGTTGTGACGCGGGAGGAGCTGCGGAAAAAACTGTGGCCCGGCGACACGTTCGTAGATTTCGAGCAGAGCCTGGCCACGGCGGTCAAGAAGCTCCGGCGAGCTTTGGGCGATTCTGCCACGAATCCTCACTTCATTGAGACTCTGCCGCGCCGCGGCTATCGCTTCGTGGGAAGCCTGGAAGCAAGACCTGACGTCGGCAAACCCATTGTGGCTGTGCTGCCCTTTGAGAACCGGAGCGGCGATGCCGGACAGGAATACGTCAGCGAGGGCATGGCTGAGGAGATCATCGCGCGGCTGGGACGCTTAAACCCGGAGCGGCTGGGCGTTATCGCGCGAGCCTCGGCCGTTCGATACAAGGATGCGGACAAGGATGTCGACGAGATCGGGCGCGAATTGGGCGCGGATTATGTTCTACAAGGCAGCGTGCGCTGGGCGGGCAAACGGATGCACGTTGTCGCGGAGCTCGTCCAAGTCAAAGACCGAACCCATCTGTGGGCCGATCACTTCGAGGGCGGTCTCGACAACGTTTCGGCTTTCCACGCCGCCATTGCCCGCCACATCGCTCGCTCTTTGCAGATTGAAGCGCCCCCCGCCAAGCGTCTGTTCGCGACCGGGACGTCAACCGTAACTCCGGAGGCGCAGGGAGCATTTCTCAGAGGCCGCTACTGTCTAAACAAAGGAACCGCGGAAGGAATTAAAAACGCGATCACGTACTTTGAGGAGGCTGCGGCGCATGACTCCGGGTATGCTGTGGCGCACGCGGGATTAGCGGTCGCACTGAACCTGGCGGACCACTTTCGAATCCTTCCCGGAAGCCGCGCATTCCCTCGAGCCAAGGCGGCCGCCATGAAGGCGCTGGAGCTTAACGATTCGCTTCCCGAAGCCCACAACGCCTTGGCTTTTGCCACCCACTCTTACGATTGGGATTGGGACGGCGCAGAGCGGGAATATCAACGCGCCATCGCGCTTAACCCGAACTTCGCGACGGCCCGCCATTGGCATGGGTTCTATCTGGGAATACTGGGACGAGTTGACGAGGCCATCGCTGAGTTGCGGCGCGCGCAAGAGCTGAATCCGTTGTCGATGATCATCCGAACTCACCTGGGGCTGATGTTGTATAGGGGGGGGCATTACGACGAGGCGATCGGACAGCTTGCGCAGACACTCGATATGGAGCCGTACTTCGCCGCGGCACACTACTTCCTTGCTCTGGCGTTTCAACAAAAGGGGAAGTACGAAGAAGCGATTGGGCACCTGGAAAGAGCGCTCCGAGTTTCTCCGGGCAGCCCGGATCTGGTGGGGGCGCTCGGCCATGCGCATGCCGTGTTCAAGAGAAAGTCCGAGGCGCGCAAGGCGCTCAAGGAGCTTTACGGGCTGGAGGAGCAGAGATTCGTTTCGGCCTTCGATTTTGCGATAATTCACGCCGGCCTGGGCGAGGCGGACCAGGCCTTCGAGTGGTTCGAAAAAGCTCGTCTGGAACGTTCCTTCTCGATGCTCTTGTGTCTCAAGGCAGAACCGCGGTTGGACCCGCTGCGTGCAGACTTGCGTTTTCAAGATTTGCAGCGCCAGGTGGGTTTGCCGCCTTAGCCCCCAGCAGCAGTTACCAGTTTGCGCGCCCCGCACCCTCGCCCGCCTTTCTCCTGGTGGAGAGAGGCGGGCGGTGAGGGGTTTGAAACCGCGCGGCTCCAATTATCGATTGTGGCTCGCTCTGCCACGTCTCATTCGCTGAACACCAGCACCTCGCTCGATCCGGCGAAGCGGATTTCGCTGATGGCGTTGGATCCATCCGGGTTGGTGGCGTAGATCACCGTGCTGGAATCATATTTCTTGCCACGGTCCTCGAGTTTGCATGGCGCGGACACAACGACCTTCCTGTTTCGGACAAATTCGACGCTGGCTTGAGGGCTCTGAGCCTCCCATCGCACCGCGTATTGACCTGCCGGAAGGGTTGTGCCGCTCACCACCACCGCGTGCTCGATGTCCACATTCCGAGCGGCCTTTGCAAAGCCGGAGACTGCGTAAGCCAAAACCAGAACCACCGATACAAGGAATATGCCAAGATACTTTCTAACACTCATAGAGTCCCCCTTGGAAGTTGATGGGTCAGCCTGGCGGCGTCCTCATTTGACTTGTTGCGCCCTGGCACCTCGTGCCCTCTGCCGGCCTGAAGTCCGGCGCTACCTTCAGATTGAAACGCTGTCGGCTGCCTCTTGCATTTGAGTTGCAACTACTTCTAAGATCAGGTGGGGTTAAATGAAGGGCCGGGACTACACAACGCCCAGCCTTTCCCGGGGGATTCTCTTCGCCCAGGCCCCTAAACCTACAGCGAGGAGAATCCGTTTAACCCCATCTGTTTCTTTCGCGTTACCGTCCTCGTAGACGAACGGAGCCTGCTCGGGGTTAACGAATTGCCTGCCGCCCGATGCTCCGTTTCGTCATTCTTAGACGCCCGCTCGGCATTTTAGTTAGCTCTTCTCGTAGCTTCAGGCCGTACTAATTGAACACGAGGACCCGTTTCGAGTTGGCGAAGCGAATCTCAACGATGAATAGCGATCCGTCGGGCGCGGTGTCATAAACGACTGCATTCTGTTCGTACTTTTTGGCGCGCCGCTCGACCCTGCCCTCGGCGAAGAGAGAGACCATGAAGCGCTGCGAGAATTGCACGGTCGCCTGCGGGCTATGAGTCTTCCACTCCACCGCGTAAGTGCCTGCCCGGAGAGGTTTTCCATGTAGGGACGCGTCATGGAGAAGGGTTGCAATTCCGAAGTTCTTGGCGAAGGCAGGAATGCCCGCGGCCAAGAGCAGCCCGATTCCCAGGATCCCAGTTCCGAAATACTTCCTGAAATTCCTTTTCAAGTCTTCCTCCTCTCTGGTCTCATTAGTCTCTGTTCGACCTTGATGGATCCGGCTTGTACAAGCCGTCGACTGGCCGCTCCGCATTTGGGCATTCGCACCTCGGGCAGACTGAGTTGTGGATTCTGCCCGCCCAATCGTCCGGCGAAACTCACGCCGCGCCGCTCCCGATCAGTGATTGAGCAGCAGGACTTTGTTGGAGCCGGCGAAGCGAATCTCAAGGAGGGACACGGACCCGTCCGGCAGCGTTTCGTAAACGACAGCGTTGGAGTCAGAGGTTTTGTCGCGCTGCTCGACTCTGCCCTCCGTGGAGACGACGAGCTGGCGTTTCCGCAAGAATTGCACGGTGGCCTCAGGGCTGTGGGTTTGCCACTCCACCTTATACCTGCCGGCGGGCAAATTCTTACCTTGCAGGACAACCGCGTGGTCGATGTTGATTGTCCGCGAGTTCTTTGCCGCAGCGGGAATTCCGGCGGCCAGTAGCAGCCCCAAAGACAGAACTCCTGTTCCAAACCACTTTCTGGTCATCGTTTTCATCATTTCCTCCTTTTCGGTTCCCTCTTTTGTTTGTTTAACTTGGTTGAATCAAGCCTTCCGAGCCATCGGAGGCTGTGATCATCTCTTTTGCTCGTCCGTTGAGTTGCGGACCTCTTGGGGGTCTTCGGCAGCATTGTTTTGCGTTTGATCGTGCTGGTCCGAGTTCAGCGCAGACACCTCGGCGCACATGCGTTTGGACTGCTCATCGGTGAAAAACAGATGCGCTCTGGCAATGGTGTTCAGTTCCTGCTGGCGCCAATTGGCCCGCATGATTCCTTCGGAACTGTGGGAGTTCGCGCCCAGCAGCAGGTGGCCGATTTCATGTGCCAAGGCGTGACCCAGGAGTTCAGATTCGCTCGCGTCCCACTTTCTTGCCAGTTCCTGAACTTCGCGATAGAAGATGTAGGCCGAGCATCCGCTGTGATCGCCCAGACACTGCAGAGCCTCGCCCAACGCATCTCGATGCAGGGCGATCCGCTGCGCGTCTCGCACGGTGAGAATCCTGATGGTGAAATCAGTGCTGCCCATGGTGTTCAGGCAACCCGGATACGATGCGGAATCTTCTGCGCTGAGTGGACAATCGACCCAGCGTACCGCGAGTCCGGCGTGGTTCAAGATGGCCGTGGCTTCGCCTTCAGACCGCAGTAGAAGAGTGCGTGAGATGCCGTAGTTGTGGATTCGCAGTTTGACCATTGGCCTGACCCGCAGAGCGGTGGGTGCAGGGGTTCGCGGGTTGGCGCGCTGGCTGACGCCCATTATGGTCAGGGTCAGGATGGAACTCCAGACCATGTCCCTCCCTCTAACGCCTGCCTCCGGCTTGGACCGTTTCCCGCTCATATCGGCCTCCTGGTCGTTCGTCGGCTGATCTTTGCTGCGGTACCGCGTTTCCCGAATCGCCCCGAGCTTTCCTGTTGCGACCCTCAAGTCGCGTCTATAGAGACACTTGTAGCGCCTGGTTCCGAGCCTTAGTGCACCCTTGTCAAGGCCGAAACTAAGTTTCTAAACTCGCTTGCATTTCGGTTGTGAAAGCCCTTACAATCAGGTGGGGTTAAATGAAAATGCCGGGACCGTCAGGTCCCCAAGCCTTTTCCCCGGGATTCTCTTCGCCCAGGCCGCCAAACCTTCAGCGGAGAGAATCCATTTAACCCCTTACTTCTTTTGAGCCGCTTCCCTGATTATCTCTTCTTGCCCGATATGCCCCTTAGACGCGCAATGTCGCGTCTGAGTTTTCTTGCTCCGGGTAAGCTCTTTGTAAAAGTGTTGTCACAAATTCATTAACCCTGCTCCACTACCCCTTAAGACGTCCGAACGATGCTTTTGTTAGCTACCCTTCGTTAATACGTACATGCCCTGCGCAGAGTTCCAAAAAGAGACGAGACACCCTCCATATTCGGCACGGAGCAATTCCAAGCCGTGTTTGCGCACTCCCCACCACTTGCTGCTTTTTGCAGCACCTTTAATTTCGGGCAATTCTCGTGCCATTCGAGCGTACCGGCCAACGAACTGAATCCGTAGGTTTTTGGCCGCGAATCTATTAATCAGGGCGGCTTCGGACTGTCCGCTTTTGAGACGCTGTTTCCCAAGATCGAACACTGCACGGGCGGAATTGGTTATGCCCCATTCTGCAAATTCCACGTGGCTCATCGTCTAGATTGATGCCCCATCAGTGCGAATCCTGCTCCATCATGGGTTATGAAGGTGCGCGCGAACAACCCGATTCTTGCTGCCGAGTGTAATTCGCGCTGCGAACCGCACCTGGGACGATGTCAATCCGAGTGCGGAATATCAGGACACCGCGCGCTTGTCTGGCGCGTTGACGCTCCCCGGGAACGTCGATATACTCATTTTGCGGGGCCAATTGATTGCATATCGCCGGGCGGGATCTTTCTTCCCCTGTGCGTTCATGCAGTTTCCGCAGGCCTCCCGCGGGATGCTTTTCCATGAAGCTCGCCGCTTTGGTCCGCAAACTGGAGAAAATGTTGGGACGCGAGGCTGTGCTGTGGCAGCCTAATGACGTCATGCTCTATGAGTATGACGGCCTTTCTTCGTTGCGCCCACCAGATGTCGTGGTTTTCCCACGAAATACGGTGGACGTCGTCCGGATCGTGAAATTTGCAGCGGATCATGAGCTCCTGGTCGTTCCGCGAGGCGCCGGAACGGGCTTGAGCGGAGGCTCGCTCCCTTGTCAGGGGGGCATCCTGGTTGCTTTCGCGCGGATGAAAAAAATCGTCGAAATCGATCTTGAGAACCAGCGTGCCCGAGTCCAGCCCGGAGTAGTGAATCTCGATCTGTCCCTGGCGGTGTCGGATGCCGGATATTACTTCGCGCCCGATCCATCCAGCCAAAAGGCCTGCACCTTGGGCGGGAACGTGGCCGAGAACGCGGGCGGGCCGCACACTCTTTTGTACGGCGTGACGACCAATCACGTCTTAGGGTTGGAAGTGGTATTGCCGAGTGGAGAGGTGATTCATACCGGCGGCAAGTTTCTGGATCCTCTCGGTTACGATCTCACAGGTTTGTTCGTTGGCTCGGAGGGAACGCTCGGGATCGTCACAGAGATCACCGTGCGCTTGATGCACAAAGCGGAAGCCGTGGCAACATTGCTGGCTGTCTACGACCGGATCATCGACGCCACGCGTACGGTGGCGGCCATTACCGCGCGCGGCATCACCCCCGCCGCCCTGGAAATGATCGACGGTTTCACCCTGCGCGCCATTGAGGAAGCTACACACGCGGGCTATCCGATGGATTCCGCCGCCGTTCTGCTCATCGAGGTTGAAGGGCTGAAAGAAGCCGTGGAAGAAAACGCCCAGCACATTGAATCCGTGTGCCAGGAAAATCGGGTGCGCCAGGTGCGCCGCGCAAAGTCGGCAGAGGAGCGCGACCTTTTCTGGAAGGGCAGGAAGAACGCGTTCGGAGCTCTGGGGCGAATCAGCCCAAGCTATTACGTACAAGACGGAGTGATTCCCCGCACTCGTCTGCCAGAAATGCTGGAGTTCATTGAACAGACGGCAACCAAGTACGGCGTTAAGATCGGGAATATTTTCCATGCCGGAGACGGCAACCTTCATCCCATTATCCTCTTTGATCGCCGCGACGAGAACGAATCCAAACGGGTCCGCGAGGCCGCCGCGGAGATCCTTGCCCGATGTATCGACATGGGCGGTTCAATAACCGGCGAGCACGGCGTGGGAATCGAGAAGATTAACCTGATGCCGTATCTGTTCTCGGCAGACGATCTGGACATGATGCGAAAGATCAAAGAGGTTTTCAATCCGGAGGGGCGCTTCAATCCCGGAAAGGTGCTTCCAACCAGTAAGATGTGCGGCGAACTTCGAGCCGAGGCGAGTGTGGGAGGCGTGTTGTGACGGTGGCCGCCGATTCCGTACGCATGGCGCTTGCCGCAATCCTGGGTGACTCGCAGGTGGTTTCAGAACCTGCAGCCTGCGCGGTGTGGGCGGTGGGAGGCAAGGTCCCCCAGTATGGCGTGGAGCCGCCTACGGCGGAATGCGTTGCTGCCGTTCTGAAGATCGCCGCCGACCATGATCTGGCCGTGATCCCTCGCGGCAATGGGACTAAGCTCGGCGTTGGCAGCCCACCCGGCCGCTACGATCTTTGCGTGTCGCTCCGCAAATTGAATCGAGTTCGACATTATGAACCCGCCGACCTGACGATCAGCGTGGAAGCGGGAATGAAACTGGGGGAGTTACAGGATTTCCTGGGCCGCGATGGGCTTTGGCTTCCTCTGGACCCGCGCGGCGGGACGGCCGCGACGATCGGCGGCATCTTAGCTTCGAATTCCGCGGGTCCCTTGCGGCTTCGTTTCGGCTCCGCTCGCGACATGGTGCTGGGGATCAGGGTTGCCACCACGGAAGGGAAGTTGATCAAGAGCGGCGGACGCGTTGTGAAGAATGTGGCGGGGTACGATCTGTCGAAGCTGCTGGTGGGCTCGTACGGGACGCTGGGACTGATCGTGGAGGCCAGCTTCAAGCTGTTTCCGCGCCCCGCTTCGCGCGCCACCTGGGTGCTTGAACCGGGGACGCTCGGTCGAGCTCGCGATTTGCGCGGACGAATCTTGAACTCGCCGTTAGAGCCCTTGCGCATGGTCCTCCTCGACAGCGGGGCATCGGGCCTGTTCCGACAGGGGACGGACCCAGGAGAAGAGCCGGAACTTTGGATCGAAGCCGGGGGCTCGCCAAGAATCCTCGAAAGGCACGCTAAGGACCTGGCTGAAATAGGACAATCCATGGGTGTTGCGAGCCGCCGGATGGACGAGCAGGCGGAACTCCGCTTATGGGATCAGGTAATAAACTTTGAACAGTCGCTCGCAGCCTTGCACACTGAAGTGATGGTTTTGAAGGCGGCTCTGCCTATTGCCGGCAGCGAGCAGTTTCTCAGCCTGGCGAGACAGGCGGCTGAAGGCGAGGGAGTCCGGATGGCCGGTATTGCCCAGCCGGGAGTCGGCATCGTGCATTTGGGTCTGTGGGCAGAGAGGCTCGGGGCTGTTACAGAGCGCTTGGTTACGAATGTCCGCAAGTCGGCTGAGAGCCTCGGCGGCGCGCTGGTGGTCGAGCAGTATCCGGCGGGCTTCGCGGGCGAACGCGACGTTTGGGGCGCACCGGGCGACGTCCTGCAATGGATGCGAGGACTGAAGGCAGTGTGGGATCCGCGTGGCATCCTTTCGCCCGGGAGGTTCGTGGGGGGAATTTAGAAAGCAGAAGGCACTACGGTAAGCGCAAAACTGCCTGTCATTCCGAGCGAAGCGAGGAATCTCGCCCTGCCCGTACCGAGACCGGAATCGGAGCGAGATTCCTCGCGGAGTTTACCCTGAGCACCCAAAGCGAGATCCTTCGCTTCGCTCAGGATGACAGCGAAGGGCTCGGAATGACACCCGATCGCGTACCGCGTTGAGCACAATGGATTCGTCACCAAAAGTGGAGCCGCAGCGCAGCGGGTACGGTCCCGGCGAGGCCCCGCGCTGGGCGGACTACTCCCGGTGCATTCGCTGCGGCCTTTGTTTGAATGCCTGCCCGACTTATCGCGAGCTTGGCCTGGAAATGGATTCGCCTCGCGGGCGCATCTACCAGATGATTCAGGTGGAAGCGGGCCGGCTGACTCTGGGTGATAGCTTCGTGCGGCACATCGACCTCTGCCTCGATTGTCGCGCTTGCGAAACTGCCTGCCCATCGGGTGTCGAGTATGGAAAGTTGGTGGAAGCTGCGCGGGGGCAGATAGAAAGATACTACAAAAGGCCGCCACTCGCCGGGCTTCTGCGGAAGCTCTTCTTCCGCGAGATTCTTCCGCACCGCCGACGGCTGGAAACGGCGGGGAAGATTTTGCGCTTTTACCAACGCTCCGGTTTGGAGAAACTCGTGCTCGCGTCGCGGCTGCTGAAGGTTTTGCCGTGGGGCATGGAGCGCGTGGCCGGACTGGCGCCACGCATGGAAAAGCCGTTTTTCACGGAGCGCCTGGGCACCGTGGTTCCGGCTGTTGAGACGCGCCGCTACCGGGTGGCTTTCTTCGCGGGTTGCATCGCCAACCTGTCCTTTGCGCGTCTGAACGATGCGACGGTGCGCGTGCTCGCCAAGAATGGCTGCGAAGTGGTCATACCTGCCGAGCAGGGCTGTTGTGGCGCGCTGCATGTCCACGCGGGGATTCGCGACGTGGCCCGAGAGCTGGCCAAGAAGAACATCCGCGCTTTCCGGACAGACGAATTCGATGCGGTTATCACGAACGCGGCGGGCTGCGGCTCGGTTTTGAAGGAATATCCGCTGCTCTTTGAAGAGGAAGAGCGGGATTATTTGGAACCGGCGCGAGCCTTTTCCGCCAAAGTTCGCGACATCACGGAATTCCTGGCGGGCATTGAGCTGAACAAGGACTTCGCCGTGACCCGAGCGCGCGCCACTTATCAGGACTCCTGCCACCTGGGTCACGCGCAGAAGATCCGCGCCGCGCCGAGGAAGTTGCTGGCGGCGGTGCCGGGCCTGGAGTTTGTGGAATTGAAGGAATCGGAGATCTGTTGCGGCAGCGCCGGGATTTACAACGTGGTGCACAACGATCTGGCGGAAAAAATCCTCGCCAGCAAAATGCGCCGGATCGATGAGACCAAAGCCGACCTCATTCTGACGGCGAACCCCGGCTGCCTGCTCCAGTTGCGGGCCGGCGTATCGCGCGGGGGGGGCCAACGCCGCGTGCTTCACGTGGTGGAATTATTGGATGAGGCATATCGGGCTCGTAAATAACCATCAGGGAGGATGACGATTATGGCTACCAAAGCGCAACTGAATGCGAACCATGTACTGGAACCCACGGATGCTCCAGGCAAGCATTACCTGGCGGACTACGACGCCATCTACAAAGGTTTCAAATGGGAGGATGTTCATCAGGAGTTCGATTGGAGCCGCACCGGCAAGGTGAACATGGCGCATGAGGCCATCGATCGGCAGGTGACCCGAGGGCGGCGGAATAAGCTGGCCCTGATTTACACCGACCGCGAACGGACGTCGCGATTCACCTTCGAGGACATGTCGCTTCAGTCGAATCGCTTTGCAAACGTCCTGAGGAAGCTGGGAGTTGTGAAAGGGGACCGCGTGTTCGTGTTCTTGGCGCGCCGGCCGGAGCTCTACATTGCCATTCTCGGCACCTTGAAAATCGGAGCCATTCCCAGTCCGCTCTTCGAGGCGTTCATGGAGGACGCGGTTCGCGATCGCATGTCGAACGCCGAAGCCGTGGCCCTGGTCACCTCTCCCGCGCTGCTGGATCGGGTCCCGCAATGGGAATTACCGACGCTCAAGCACGTGCTCCTGGTGGATGCGAGCGCGGATGGTCTGCCCGCGGGGCACTACAGTTACGATGCCTTGATGGATGGGGCGGAGGACAAGGCCGAAATCGAGTGGTTGACGCTGGATGATCCGTTGATCATCCACTACACGTCAGGGTCGACCGGCAAGCCCAAGGGCGTGCTCCACGTACAGCGCGCCATGCTCGGCCATATGATGACCGGCCGGTGGGCGCTCGACTTCCAGGAGGATGATGTTTATTGGTGCACGGCGGATCCCGGTTGGGTAACGGGCACGTCTTATGGGATTTTCGCGCCCTGGCTGAACGGGGCGACGAACCTGATTCGCGGCGGCCGCTTCAACGCCTCGGAGTGGTACGGCACGATCGAACGGTTCCGGGTGAACATCTGGTACAGCGCTCCCACGGCGTTTCGGATGTTGATGGCCGTGGGCGACGAGGTGGCGAAACGTTACGATCTTTCGTCTCTCAGGCACGTCCTGAGCGTCGGCGAACCGCTGAATCCGGAAGTCGTGTGGTGGGGTTGGAAGACTTACGGACGAAGGATTCACGACAACTGGTGGATGACGGAAACGGGTCATATCCTGATTTCCAATTATGCGTCGATGGCCATCCGGCCGGGCTCGATGGGCAAGCCGGTCCCGGGCGTGAAGGCGTGCATTGTGGATGACGAGGGGAAGGAACTGCCGCCCAACACGCTGGGAAACCTGGTGATCAAACCGGGTTGGCCCGGCATGATGCCGACCATCTGGAAACAGCCGGAGCGATACCGTGCCTATTTTCGTATTCCGGGATGGTACGTAACCGGGGATAGCGCCTACTACGACGAGGATGGCTATTTCTGGTTCCAGGGTCGAGTGGATGACCTCATCATCACGGCAGGCGAAAATGTGGGACCCTTCGAGGTGGAGAGTTGCCTCCTCGAGCACCCGGCCGTGGCGGAGGCGGGCGTCATCGGCAAGCCGGATGCCCTGCGCGGCCACATCATCAAGGCCTTCATTTCGCTCCGGGAAGGATACGAGCCCAGCGACGACCTGAAAGACGAGATCCAGAAATACGTTCGCCAGAAGTTGGCCGTGCACGCCGCGCCGCGTGAAATCGAGTTCAAACAAAAGCTTCCCAAAACGCGCAGCGGCAAAATCATGCGGCGAGTTTTGAAGGCGTGGGAACTGGGCTTGCCGACGGGAGACTTGTCGACGTTGGAGGAGTGACGGGCTGGTAGGTGGTAGATCGTAGGTGGTAGATGGGGGAAGACCGCATACGGCAGGCGGTAGTTCGCAGTTTTGGAGATTCAGTTGACTGCAACCGTTTCCCACATACCATCTACCGTCTACCACCTACCTTCGCCCGATTGATTTGATAAGCCCTGTCAACATGCGGCCAACGCGTTGCGCGTCAGTGTTCAAGGGCTCAAACTGGATTTTGCAACCTAAGTCGCGACAGAGGATGAAGTAATAGCGGAGTTCTTCCAGCGAACCCTGGGCGATGTTGTAGAATCGGATCTTTTCCGCGCCGCTGTGGCGCTTGAAGCCCTCGGCGACGTTAGCGGGAACAGAAACGGCCGCACGTTGCATCTGGGAGACGAGGCCGTATTTTTGACTTGGTGGTAATCCATCAGTAATCCCGTAGACTTGAAGCACAAGGCGATGCGCCGTCCGCCAGACTTCGAGATCTTCAAAACTCGAAATTGCCATTTCCCCAATTCTCCCCGTCAAATGAGCTCGTAGGTGGTAAGTGGTAGGTCGTAGATGGGGGGTGTGCGCAACGCTGATCGCGGTTCTTCCCCACCTACTACCTGCCACCTGCTACCTACGGTCCTTCCCCACCTACCACCTGCTACCTACGGTCCTTCCCCACCTACCACCTACCGCCTGCCTCTTCGATAGTCCACCGGGGCGTTCCGCCGGGCCGGCTGGCCACCAGAGCCCCGACGCGGTTGGCGAAATCTGCGATAGCAAGCGGACTCCATCCGCGCCCCAGGCCGTGGACGAACGCCGCAGCGAAAGCATCGCCGGCTCCAACCGTATCGGCGACACGAACCTTGTAGCCATTTGCTTCGACGTAATCGTCACCCACCGCCAGCGCGCACCCGGATTCTCCGCGCGTCACGCAGACAGCCTCCCAACCGAACGTCTTGGCGCCCCCTCGACAGAAGTCCTCGATCGAACGATAAGACCACCCAAACATAGCTTGAATCGTGTCGACTTCCTGGTCATTGAGTTTTACGGCCGTGGCGCGCGACATCAATTCATTGACCAGCGCCGCATGGTAGGAATTCTCACGCAAGTTCACATCGTAAAAGCGGCGTGCATTCGGTAGGGCGGCGATCAGCTGCAGAGTCGTCGCCTTTGCTTGAGGGCTCATCTGGAAGAGCGTGCCGAAGTAAATCCAGTCCGGCTGCTGCGAAGTGAGTTCTTGCAGGTCCGCATCCGAAAGCTCGGGGAAGTCGTAGGCGGCCGGCCGGTGGATGGTGAAGTGCGGCTGGCCGGAGGCGTCGAGGTTGACCGTAACGATCCCGGTGGGATGTTCTTTAACTTGGTGGAGGAAGCGAGTCGGCAGGCCCACGGCTTCCATCTTCTCGACGATACGTTGCCCTCGCAGGTCATCACCCACTGCGCTGATGAAGGATACCGTGTGGCCCAGGATTCTGATGTGCGCGGCAAAATTGAGGGCGGCTCCGCCCAGGTGTTCTGTGTCTCCGAACACGTCCCATAACACTTCGCCAATGCTCAGTATGTTCATGATCACGCCCTCAGCGACGCGCCGTGCGACGGACCCCCTCACCCGGCCCGCACCGGCTGATGAAAGCGCCGATGCGGGCCACCCTCTCCCCCAAGGGGGAGAGGGCAACTCGGCTCCTCGACTCTAGACTTTCGACTTTTGACTCCCGACTTTCGTCAATAGAACCGAATCTCATCCAGGTCCAAGGCGAACTCACCGGACGGGCCGGTCACCGAGATTTGCAGTATCCATGGTCCCGCCGCTAGTCCGCGGTCCCTGGGGTTGGCCAGCCACGCAATGGGTACGCGCACGTTTTGCCAAGCCTCGCTTGGAACAAAACTGATGGCAGGCAGAGGCCAGGGAAGAGCCGAAGGTCCGACCGCCGCGGTCACCGGGGCTGCCGGCGTTGAGGAGCGAAGCTGCGTTACGTTGGGCGGCTGAAACGCTACTTGGTAGACGCGTGAATCACCGCGAATTTCGAATTCGATGCCTCGCAGACTTTTCGAATTCGCCGGGACTTGCATTTCGCACCGAGCCGAGACGTAGCCTTGGGAGTTCTTCGGGCCCGGCGCCAACCGTCCTTGCAGGCGCATGGCGTGGCGAGTGCCCTCGGCGCCTGGCGTCAGAAGGTGGATTTCCGCCACAGAGTGGTCGACGGCGTCAGCATCGGCGGAGACGCGCCAGCGGCGCAAGAGTTCTTCGGAAGTCTGAATACCTTCGAAGTCCTCGATCAAATTCAGTTTCGCCGCTTTGGAGCCCGGACCAGCAGAGGAGTCCTGCTCCATCGCGTTGTACGAGCGGGACCACGTGGCCGTGGGGTTGGCGCGCGTATTCATCCACACACCCATCACCAGGAACGGCAGCACAAAAACGCCAGACCAGAGTTTGGCCCGGGTTGATATTCGCTCCTCTTTTTCCCAACGAAAGAGCTTCATGGCAAAGAGCAGTCCGAAGAACCCCGAGATTACCAGGACCAGCATTTCCGGCCAGTGCTTCCGCAGGGGTTCGGCTTGCGCGGTGATGCTCTGAAAGGAGCTGACGAGATAAGTGGAAGGGAAAAACATGGCGAGCCGTTGAATCGAGCGGGGAAGCATGGGTAAGGGAAAAGTGACGCCGGAGAGAAACAACAATGCAAACCAGACGATGTTGTTGTAAACCTGGGCCTCTTGCATGGTGTTCGCTACGCTGGCAATGGTCAGTCCGAAGCCCGCGAAGGAGAAGGTCCCGACAGTAATTAGAACCAGCAGCGTCGCCCAGCCGATTCTCATCGGCATGTGAAAGATGACCACGGCGCAGAAGAGCAGCAGGCCGAGGGTGGGAAGTTGAAGCAGGTAATTCGCCAGCAGGTTGCTCAGCAGCATGGTGCGCGGGCCCAAAGGGGCCAGACGGTAGCGCCGCAGGCTGCCCCGCTCGCGCTGCATCACGGATTGTATGCCCAGTCCAAAGAAGCCGCTGCCCATGATGTTCAGCGTCACCACGGGCCCAAACATGTAAGCCACCACCTCAGGATTGCCGTGAGCGATCAGTCCGGCATAAGCGAAGAGGAAGACCAGGGGAAAAATAAAAGTGAAAAACAACGCCACCTTGGTGCGCATCACCAAGCGGATGGTCAGCAGCGCGATGCGGACGGCGGCCATGGTCAGTGCTCCATCCTTCTCCCGGTCATTTCCACAAAAACGTCCTCGAGGCTGGGCCGGGCGATGTGCAGATCGAGCAGGGCATTATCATCAGACTCAAGAAAGCGGACCAAGGCGGCAATAGTCACGGCCGGGGGTTGGGCGCGAAGAAAATAGGCGCCCGCGGCTTCGTGGCAGTCAATCACGCCGTCGATCACCTTCAAGCGCTCGAGGCCGACCGGCTTGGCCAGGCGGAGCTCCAGCCGCGTGCCCTGGCCGGAGCGGGCGATCAACTCCCGCGGGGTGCCGAGGGCCACCAAATGGCCGCGATCCATGATGGCCACGCGGTCGCAGAGCCGTTCGGCTTCCTCAATGTAATGGGTGGTCAGGAGCACAGTCCGCCCCTCACCTCGAAAACGCTCGATGAGGGCGTAAATATCGCGCCGCAATTGCGGATCGAGGCCCACCGTGGGTTCGTCCAGTAGAACCAGTTCGGGCTCATTCACCAGCGCCAAGGCGAGTGCCAGGCGCTGCTTTTGCCCGCCGGAAAGCTTCTCGAAGTAAGTGTGGCGCTTTTCCGCCAGGCCGAACTGCTCGAGGAGCATCTCGACGGAGGCGGACCGTCGATAAAAGCCCGCAAACAAGCGGAGGGCCTCATCTACGCGCATTTTATCCGGCAGTACCGTGGACTGAAGTTGCGCCCCGATGCGCTCTTTGAGCGACATGCTCTCTTGTGAAGGGTCGAGGCCGCAAACACGTACCGATCCGCTGTCGGCTTGGCGCAGGCCTTCAATGATTTCGATGGTGGTGGTCTTGCCCGCTCCGTTGGGGCCCAAAAGGCCAAAAACTTCGCCTTGAAAGATGTCAAAGCTCAGGCCGCGCACTGCCGCCAAATCCCCATAATGCTTGTGCAGATTCTGCACACTGACTAGAACCGTCTTCTCCATCGTCTGGGTCATGAGCGAGTGGGAACATGATAGCACAGGAGGGGGGAGACTCCCCTCGCACCAACCACTCCTAGCCCCTCCTTAGCGAAGGAGGGGAACCACGAACTCCCGTCGTTGAGCAAGCGGAGCCGCGTGCTCCCCTCCTCAATTGAGGAGGGGTCGGGGGTAGTGAGTCGATGGGCTCACGCCGACACATGGCTTGACGAATGTCAAACGCAGCGTTAACTTTCATTCTATGGACAACAAAACCAACGGTCATCTCCCCATCGCCAGCTTTTATCTTCTGGAACGGACCCGGCCGGGTCTTCCGAAACTGGAAGATCTGAAGGGCTCAATCCTGGGAATCCTGAATGGGCTGGGCGTACCGGCCGAGAAGTTGCGCGGCAAGCGCATCGCCGTTGCCGTGGGTAGCCGCGGCATTGCCAGCTTGCAAGAGATTGTAGGCGCCGTGTGCGGTTGGCTGAAGGCGCAAAGCGCGCAGCCGTTTGTCTTCCCGGCCATGGGTAGCCACGGAGGGGCAACGGCGGAGGGGCAGCGCAAAATCCTCGAGGGCTACGGCGTTACCGAGGCTGCGCTGGGCGTAGAAATTCGCTCTTCGATGGAAGCCGTGCTGGTTGGAACGACCCCGGAAGGGTTCAACGCCTACATGGATCGGAATGCCTGGGAATCCGACGGCGTGGTGGTGGTGAATCGCATTAAGCCCCACACGGATTTTTCAGGGAAGATCGAAAGCGGCGTGTTGAAGATGATCACCATCGGCATGGGAAAACTCGAGGGGGCCAGCGAGGGTCACCGGCGCAGTCGGCGATTTGGGTTCGAGGCCACCATTCGCAGCGTTTCCGCCAAGGTTCTTGCCAGTGGCAAGATCCTGTTCGGGGTGGCCGCGGTCGAGAACGAGTTGCACCAGATCGCCGCGGTCCACGCCGCGCTGCCCGAAGGCCTCGTCGAGCAGGAGGAAACCACGCTCAAGCTGGCCCGCGCCTTGGTGCCGCGCCTTCCGTTCATGGAGTTCCAAATGCTCGTGGTGGATGAAATGGGGAAGAACGTCAGCGGCACGGGGATGGATACGAAAGTGATTGGGCGTGGCGTGGAACTGCCGCGCGGCGAAGCTCCCGAGATTTCCATGATCTACGTTCGCGACCTCACTTCCGCGAGCGGCGGCAATGCGGTTGGCATGGGCTCCGCGGATGTCATCCATGATCGTTTCTTCCGGAAGATCGACTTCGAGAAAACCTACCTCAATGCGCTCACCGCCCTGAGCCCTCGCGGGGGGCGGTTACCCATTCACTTGCCGACGGACCGCCAGGCATTTGACCTGACCCTCGGCCACTTGGGAAGTCCGGAGCCCGCCGAACAGCGCATCGTGTGGATTCGGAACACGCTCAGCCTCGACAGGATTGCCATCTCAGCGCCTCTGGCGCGCCAGGCCGCGGCCCTCGAAAGCTGGGGACTGCTCGAGGGAGTTCATTCCGCTGAGTTTGATGCGGCGGGGAATCTTGAATCACTCCTGTCGCCCTCCCCCGTGTCATCCTCAGCGTAGCGATGGATCACAGCAGTTCTGTCCTTCCACAACTGCAGAGGTTCTTCGCTTTGCTCAGAAGGACAGGTGGAGAGCGCTTTGCCGGCCCTTCGCTCCGCTCAGGGCAGGCTCTGACGGTCGGCGCTACAGGTTTGCCAGGCCGCCGTTCAACTTGACTCCCTTCATTTAAGGCGTCAGAATATTCTCTGGAGTGCTTGAGACCTCCTATAGGGCATAAGGCTTGGAAAAATGACCAGTCTCCTTCGGTGCAATCACCTGAAACCGGCCGCGCATTGTCTTGCGGCCGTGTTAGTCTTCGCGGGCGCGGGAGCCTTTGGCGCTTCGCCGCATCCGGAGACTTCCGCAAAAACCGAGTGCGCATCCATTTCCAGCGCAATTCTAGGGCGCTCGGTGGAATATTGCGTAGCTTTTCCGCCTGGATACGACGCTGCATCCAACAAGCGGTATCCGACCCTTTACTTCCTCCACGGGCTTTTCGAAGACGAGCGCAGTTGGCTGGACCGGGGTGGTGAGCAGATTTGGGAAACCCTCACGGAGCAGGGCGCGATCGGGAATTTCATTGTGGTCCTGCCTGCCGGAGGGCGGACTTTCTACGTCAACTCCCAAGACGGCCACGACCGATACGAGGATTTTTTCATTCAGGAAATGGTGCCTGAAATCGACCGCAAGTATCGCACCCGGGCCGTCGCGAGCGAACGCGGCTTAAGCGGAGTGTCCATGGGCGGCTATGGCGCTCTGCATCTGGCCATGCGTCATCCGGACGTATTCGGCTCAGCCAGCGCGCACAGCGCGGCTTTGCTCCCGAAGTTCCCCGACCCGCTTCCCACCGAGGGCCGCTGGGGCTTTTACGCGCGCGTGCTGCAGGGGCCTTTCGGCTCGCCGCTCAATGAGAGCTATTTCGATGCCAACAATCCTCTTACCTTAGCCGAGCATCCCGAGCGCTTCTCCCACTTGGCGCTTTACTTCGATTGCGGCGACCACGACCGGTATGGCTTCAACGAAGGGGCCGAACTGCTGGACCGCGCCCTTTCCCAGAAGAACTTCCCGCACACCTTTGCCCTCCGCGCCGGAGGTCACGGCTGGGACTACCTCCACGAGTACATGCACTTCTCTCTCGAGTTCGAATCCAAGGTATTCACGCAGGCCGAGAAAGCCAGCTTGACGCCTCACTAAAGGAGACAAGGATATGACGAAGACTCGCCCATTTCTGATCGCAATCGCTACGGCCGCACTTGTGTTCTTAACCACCCATGCAGGCGTTGCTCACGGGGCCGAACGGGGCAGCGTGAAGGCCACCATCAACGGCGCACACATTACCATCGACTATGGCCGCCCAGTGCTTCGGGGCCGCGACATGCTTGGGCAACTCAAGCCGGGCCAGGTCTGGCGAATCGGCGCGGATTCGCCGACCACCCTGGAATCGGACAAAGATCTCGACTTCGGCGGGACCGTAGTTCCGAAGGGCAAACATATTTTGCTGGCGAAGTTGGTCGAGCCGGGAAAATGGACCCTGGTGTTTTCAAGCAAGTCTGTCTTCGAGTACGAGGCAAGCGCCAAAATAGCGGAAGTTCCGTTGACGTTCGAGGAAGCTAACGACTCCGACGAAATGGTAACCCTGAAACTCACCGACCAAGGCGGGTCGGGTGTTCTCGAGATCGCCTGGGGAAAAATGCGGCTTACGGCCTCGTTCAAGCCTGCGTAGGCGTCATCTCGCAGCCGCCCATTCACACCGTTCAGCTCAAGGAATCGGCGAGAGAGTCCTCACCGCAGAGTCGCTGTGGCGCAGCAAGTGCCTGTCGTTTTCAACCCTCCGCGGCTCTTGACTCTCGGCTCTTGACTCTTTACTCTCGACTTCTAAATTCACCGGAGCCCGACATGTCTGAACCACTTCGTGTGCTGGCGCTCTTCGCCCACCCTGACGACACAGAATTTCTGTGCGCCGGCACGTTGTTTCTCCTGGCTGACCGCGGCGCGGTCGTTCACGTCGCCACACTGACAGCGGGCGACTGCGGAAGCACTATTCTACCCTCCGCCGAGATTTCGCGAATTCGTCTGAAGGAAGGCCAGCGGGCCGCCGCCCTGCTGGGCGCACAATTCACTTCTCTGAAGGAGAAAGACCTGCTGGTCTTTTACGATCGGCCGACATTGCGCAAAGTGATGGAATTGGTCCGCCGCGTGGACCCTACCCTGGTGTTCACTCACTCGCCGTCGGACTACATGCTCGATCACGAAATCGTGAGCCGCTTGTGCCAGACGGCTTGTTTCGGCGCCATGGCGCCCAATTTCCGTACCGGTGCAAGCAAGCCGGCAAAGCCGCTGCGGGCGATTCCGCATCTTTATTACACCCAGCCTGCCGGAGGCACCGACATACTTGGGAGAGAGGTCATGCCCAGCTTCTGCGTCAACATCGGCTCGTCCCTGGAGCGTAAGGAGCGGATGTTGGCCTGCCATGAGAGCCAGCAGGCCGGACGGGAGCGCTCGCCGGTTTCGAGTGGGCGGAGGGATTTCGCCAGCATCTTGGGCAGGGGTTCCCATCGGACGACAAGCTGGGCGCGCTGCTGGGTGACTCGATTATCAGGAGAAGAGAAGTATAATATCCTGGTCAGAGATGAATTCCCTGGTGAGAAGCCCAGGCCAAGCAAATCCAGCGCACGAGAATCTGAGATTGTCAGCCGACCCTGTCACTTTGCCTGCAAACCCTTGGCGTTACCGGAGGGAGATAACAGTCGAGGGTGCAGTTTTCTGCCTCGCACTTTGGGTCACCCTCCCCATTGCGCTTTGGCTTGCCTTTCCCGCCTGCATCACGGCGCAGACCTCCGAATCTGAAGTCAAACTCTGGGGCCAGCCGGTATTGGACATCCGGCTACGTTGTGACGCGAGCCTCTCGATGGCCGACTTCCCAGGCGTTGTTACCCAGGAGACCGGCCAGCCTCTCGACCCTTCGAAAGTGAACGACAGTCTGAAGCGGCTTTACGCAACCGGCCGCTTTACCGAGCTGCGGGCGGAGGGTGAACCTGGTCAGGGAGGTGTTCACTTAGTTTTCGTCGCGCGGGCGCAGTATTTTGTGGGGGTAGTGCAAGTGGAAGGAACTCCCGGCACCATGGAGCCTCGAATCCTGGTCACTACCACGCGCCTGCGGTTGGGAGAGCCCGTATCGGAGGAGATTCTTGTCGCGGCCCAGCGGCACATCTCGGAGGCGCTTGCCTCCAACGGGTATTATCGGGCGACCGTCCGATACCGGCTTCGTCCCGACCCGGCAAACCTGGTGGCGGGCGTGATCTACCTGATATTTCCGGGCAAGCCCGCCCGAATCAGTGGAGTGGAATTCCAGGGCCAGCCCGGATTCCCAACTTCCAAGCTTGCCAAGGTGGCCGGCTGGAAACACGGAGTCCAGCTCACTTCCGCGCGCGTCGAGAGGGGAGTGTTTAAGCTCCGCCAGTACTACGTCTCGCGCAATCGCCTTCAGGCAACCGTAAGCGTCCTCAGGCGCCAATACGATTCCAGTCTCAACACCGAAAAGCTGCTGGTGAAAGTTGAAACCGGGCCCTGGGTGCAGGTGCAGATTCAGGGCGCCAGAATTTCACGCTCCCAACTCAAGACCCTCCTGCCCGTCTATCACGACGGAGTGGTGGATGGGCCGTCCCTCGACCGCAGCAATAGGATTCTGGAAGACCATTTCGAGCAGGAAGGGTACTTTTCCGCTGCCGTGACGGCAAAGCAGGAGTTTCATGCCGAGTCTCAGACGCTGGACCTCACCTTTCAAGTGAATCGCGGCCGGCAGGGAGAGTTTGATGGATATGGCTTCGAAGGCAACAAGGCCATTCCGACTGCGCAGCTCATGGCCGCGGTTTCACGCCCCGCGCAGGGACTCCTCACGCGCACGCCGCTGTACAATCGCACCCTTGTTGAGAACAAGGTCAACGCTCTGACCGCGCTCTATCAATCCAGAGGCTTTCTGGACGTGAGGGTTTCTCCACTCATCAACGATCATTACCGCGATCAGTCCGGTCATTGGTTTGTCACGTTCCAGATTGAAGAGGGACTCCAAACAACCGTTCGCCAACTCGATCTGGAAGGAATCTCTGGGGACATGCAAAAAGCCCTCTGGCCTTCGTTGCAGACCAAGCCAAACCAGCCGTTTTCGCCCGGCCGGGCCGCGTCGGACCGCGACGTCATCTCGGATTACCTTGCCCACCTCGGGTATGTTCAGGCGGAGGTGAACTGGCGCGCCTCGCCGCTGAGCCAACAACACCAGGTTGATGTGGACTTCAGAGTGGAACTGGGGAGACAAGAGCGAATCCGGCGCATCGTTGTGCTTGGAAACCAACACACCCGTGCGGGAGTCATTCGCCGCGAGCTCGTGATCCGCACGGGTCAACCCTTGAGCCAGGACAACGTCGCCGAGTCGCAAAGCCATCTATATGAGCTGGGGATGTTCAACCAGGTGCAGATTGCGCCTCAGGACTTGCCCGGCTCGGAGACGGAGAAGACCGTTCTGGTGGCCGTCGACGAGGCGCGGCGGTGGACGTTGGGGTATGGAGGAGGGCTCGAAGTCCAAAGGTTGGGCAGCAATAACCCGCAGGGTACTTTCAAAGCCAGCCCCCGGCTCTCGCTGGACCTTCGCCGCATCGATGTCGGCGGACGCGACCAAACCTATACTCTGTGGGGCCGGCTATCTTACCTCGAAACCGGCGCGGGAACGACTTACGTGATTCCTAACCTGCTTAATCGACGCGAACTAAGCTTGCGCATCAGTGGAATCGCCGACGTCAGTCGCGACGTGCTCACCTTCACGGATAAACAGGAAGGCGCCGCCCTCACGGTCGAAAAACGCTACAGCGCTTCTACGGCCATCTCGGCGCGCTATAACTTCTCTTACGTTCAGGCTCTCGACCTTTCGGGCCGCATCTCGCCGGCCGAGGCTCAGTTGCTCAGCCAGCCGGCGCGCGTGGGAGGTTTCGGCGGCAGTTTTATTCGCGACCATCGCGACGATCCCTTGGACGCCACTCGCGGCTCGTATTCACTGGCCGACGCCGGAATCATGTATAAGGGCTTCGGCTCGCAGGCCAATTTCGTTAGCCTGATGGTCCAGAATGCGACCTACTATCGATTGAACTCGCACTTGGTTTTTGCGCGCAACACTCGAGTCGGCATGGAATCTCCCTACGGCAGCCTGGAAAGGATCTCCGTCGGCCCGAACCAATACATCTATACCGATAGCCTGCCTCTGCCGGAACGGCTCTTCATGGGCGGGAGTAACTCAGATCGCGGTTTTTCCATCAATCAAGCGGGGCCGCGAGACCCGACGACGGGTTATCCGATCGGCGGCAACGCCTTGTTCTTCAATTCGGTCGAGCTTCGTATCCGGATGGCGCAGCAAGGGCTGGGCCTGGTTCTTTTCAACGATACAGGAAATGTCTTCACCACCATCCGGCACATGCGTGTACTGAAATTCAACCAGAACAGTCCCACCGATCTCGACTATGATTCGGACGCGGTCGGAGTGGGCCTCCGATATAAAACGCCGGTGGGGCCTTTGAGCTTTGATGTGGGCTACAATCTTAATCCCCCGCGGTACAACGTAACGACCAACGGGGTAACAGAGGTGCAACAATTAGCTCGCTTTCAGTTCTTCTTAAGCGTCGGGCAAAGCTTTTAGCCGTTCCTGTGCGGATGTCATTCCGAGCGGAGCGAGGAATCTCGCTCTGCGCACGCCGGGATGCGTGCACAAGGCAGTCGGGGCAAGGTGTGGGCAGAAAAAAGAGTCAGAGCGGGATTCCTCGCTGCGCTCGGAATGACACTGGTGGCGCACCGTGGCTCTTCGGCGGATCACTGGCGCTCCTGCTGATGGTACCGTGCCTCTCGATTTCCCACGCCGAAGTGCTGGATCGCGTGGTGGCCTCGATCGGCGAGGTCGCCATCACCCGGAGCGACGTCGAGCGTGAATACCGCCTGGAGCGTTTCCTCGACGGGCAATGGCCGCCTCCAGTTCCCGACGCTAAGGCGCTGGACATGGCTCGTGAGCGGTTGACCTATCAAAAACTTCTGCTCGAGGAAGAAAATCAGGACCTCTCCCATGATCCGGCGCTGGAAAAGACGGCCGCCGAGGAACTGGCCGGAGTTCGCCGGCGCTTCGCGTCTGAGAAGGACTATCAGGCTGCTCTCAGCTCTCTGCGCATGGACGAGAAACAGGTTCTTCAAACGCTTGTTGAGCAGCAGAGAATTTTGCGAGTAATTGAAGATCGGCTGCGCTCGGAGGCGGCGCCGGCGACTCTCGAAGTTGAATCCTACTACCGCGACGTGTTTGTCCCTGAATATAAGAGCACGCGCGGGCAGCCCGTGCCACCCTTGACAGACGTGCAAGGGCAGATCCAGGAAATCCTGGTGCAGAAGAAGATCGACCAACTCCTCGCCGAGTGGCTGGCGGAGTTAAGACCCAGCCGCCGGGTGCGGTTTTACGGGCCAGTGACGAGTGACAAGTGACGAGCCGGGCCCCGATCCTGGCAGCGAGCGTTGCGAACTAGCGCTTTTGCTCGTCACTCGTCACTTGTCACTCGTCACTGTGGTAATTGTATGTCGAAGCCTTTTCGGATCACGCTCGCTTTAATCTTGATGATGGTCGCGCTGGTGTCGGTGGTGATTGCTGTCATGAGCACTCCATGGTTTCGCCAAGCCCTGGAGCGCCGCCTGATTGTGGCGCTCGAGGACGCGACCGGGGGGAGGGCGGAAGTTCAGAGCTTCCACTTTCACCCCCTCGTCTTGCAAGCGGTCTTTCAGGGGCTGGTACTCCATGGCAGCGAGCCGTCCCAAGCGCCCCCTCTCTTTTCTGCCCGCGCCATCGTGATTCGTCTCAGCCCCGCCAATTTGCTGCATCGCGAAATCCACATCATGACGCTGGATTGGGATGGAGCCGAACTACACCTCACCACGAACCCGGATGGCTCGACGAACATCCCTGGTCCGCTAACCCGCTTAGATCCCGGCCAAGTCTTGGGGCAATTGCTCGATCTGCGGATTGGGAGGGTGACGCTGGCCCACTCCACATTTTTTTGGGACGACCGGGCGCTCGAAATGGATCTGAGCGCCCGAGACGTAGCGCTGCTCCTCCACCTGCGAAGCGGGCCTCGCTACGAGGGTAGTCTTGCGGCCTCGGCCGTGAATGTGCGGATGCCGGGACGCGCGCTGCCGACCCTGGCATTTTCAGCTCGCTTCGGATTTTCGCAAAAGGAGTTTGCGGTGCAGTCCTTGGCTTGGCAATTTCACGGCATGGCGGGACAAGGGTCGTTAACGTTTCACCCGCTTCCGGCGCCTCAAGCCTACTTCTCGTTTCAAACCAGTCTTGACGTGGCGATGCTCAAGCCGATGCTGCGTCTTCCCGGTTTGCAGACGGGGATCGTGCGCCTCGAAGGTCAAGGGATCTACAGGGAAGGGAGCCTCTCAGCGCGAGGCAGGCTCCAGTCGCATCAAGTCGTCTACCGGGACGCGCAGTTCGATTCCGGGCCGATCGAGGCCTCGTCTGACTACTCCCTGGACCAGTCGCGAGTGACGGTTTCCAATTTGAAGGTGACCGGCTGGGGCGGCAGCGCGCAGGGCGATGGCCAAATCCGTCTCACCGGCGCCGTGCCTCAGCTCACCTTGCGCGCTCGCCTGCACGATATGAATCTGCCGGCGTTGCTTCAGAGTTCCCAAAGGCAACCTCGGCTGATCGCACAACTCCGCCCTGCCGCGCGCGTCGATGGGATCGTGGAGCTGACCTCGGCCGGCAAATTCGACAACCTCAAGTCGAGATTCGATCTCCATTTGTTGCCTCTCGCCACCCCTCCTTTGGGCGCCCTTCCCATTAGCGGCGGCATGCAAGGATCATTGGAAATCAACCGCGGCTTCTCGGTAAGCCTTGAGAGTTCGAGTTTCGAGACTCCTCATTCGCTCCTCAAAGCCCAGGGAACGCTGGTCGAGTCCGTGGGACCCGGCGAACCGCCGGGTCGCCTGCAAATCCAATTCGAGACGACGCAACTTCAGGAATGGCGTTCCTTGCTGGGAGCGCAATTTGTGTCAGATTTTCGCCTTCCACTCTCACTCGGTTCGCGGGCGGCCATTGATGGAGAAGTCTTGGGCTCGATGCGGAGCCCCGAAGTGCGCGGCTCGGTGCGTGTGGGCAGGTTCGAGTATCGCGGTGGAGCCTGGGACGGCCTGAAGGCAAACATCGCCGTTTCGCCGGACTCCCTGCAAGTATCTTCCGGACAGCTTTCACGCGGACGCAGCTTGCTTAACCTGGAGGCCTCCGCCCGGCTGGAGGACTGGGGGATTTCCGAATCTTCTCAAGTTCGTTTATCCGCCCAAGCACAGCGCACGCCGCTCGAAGGCCTTAACGCTGCATTGGGCATTGACTACCCGGTCTCCGGTGAGGTGAGCGGTAAGGTCAACTTTGCGGGGACGGCGTCGAATCTCCTGGGTAACGGGGAATTCAAGCTGGAAAACGCCGAGATCGCGGGCGAGAACTTCAATTCCGTTTCGGCCAACATTCGAATCCACGGGTCCTCCGTGGACCTCAGCTCGATCCAGGCGGTGAAAGGCCGCGGCAGGATTACGGGAAAAGCGCAGGCCGATCTTTCCACTCGCGCCGTGTCGTGCCAACTTCACGGAACGAGTTTTTCTCTTGCCGACTTCAGGCGCCTGGGACCGCTCGTCGGGCCAGGCCTTGTGGCTGCCCAGGGTGGCCAGGAGTCCCACCCGTCAAACCCACTGGATGGCCAGGCCAGCTTTGACCTGGAAGGCAGCGGCACCCCTGACCATCTTCACTTTCACTCCACGGGCCTCGTCAAGGACATCCGTATTGGCGGCGTTCAAGCCGGCGACCTCCGCCTTCAAGTGAGCGGCGAAGGCCGGGATGTTCAGTTCCGAGGTGTGGCTTCCGGACCCGCGGGCCTGTTCAGCCTGGAGGGCGATGCGCAGGCCGCGGGAGACTGGCCGCTTCACTTGCAAGGTCAATACTCGTCTCTTCGCCTGGATCCATGGGCCCGCCTGTTCGCAAATAACAAGTTTGACGCTCAGATCACCGCCAGCGGCTCTTTCCAGGGAACCGGCGCTCTTCGTGAGGCTTCAAAGTTCGATGTGCATAGTAAAGTCCAGACCTTGGAGGTGAGCTTTCCCGCTCTGAAGTGGTGGAACGAGCATCCCGTGGAAGTTCGCTACGCGGACAACCGGCTCTCCGCTCAGCCCTTTCGCATGCAGGGCCCTTCGACGAGCCTGGTCGTTGATGGCTCTCTTCTCCTGGCGGGCCCGCCCTCGCTCTCCTTAAACGTTCAAGGGGTTGCCGACGCCACAATCCTACGCTTGGTGGAGCCCGGCTTAGAGGCCTCCGGGCAGTCGCGAATCAAGTTGAGCGTCTCGGGTTCGCCCGGCAGACCTCAGATGAACGGGACGCTCGAGATTCGCGACGTGGGCCTCGCATACCCGGGCCTTCCCTTTCGCTTGAGCGGTCTGAACGGCGAGGTTCAACTGGAAGGAGAGCGGGCGACTGTGAAGTCTTTGCGCGGCGTCAGCGGCGGCGGCCCTGTCACTTTGGATGGCTTTGTGACCCTGGCCTTGCCGCCCCGCTTCGATTTGCGCGTGCAACTCGACCAAGTCAGGGTGCGCTACCCGGCTGACTTCACTTCCATTCTCGGCGGGACTTTGCGTTTGGAGGGAACGTCGGAACGGTCGCGACTCAGCGGCGACTTGGCTCTCAGCCAGGTGCTCGCGAGCGGGAGCAAGCCCTGGCTCAACCAGTTTATGCAGTCCGCGAGCCCTTTCGAGTCCCCGGCGTCAGTCGCGACTTCTTCCCTGGCCAACTCTATTCAACTGAATATTCGAGTCGCCACGCCCACGCCGGTGCGATTACAAATACAGGATCTCCGCCTCACCGCCGACGTCGAGGTGCGCTTGCAAGGCAGCTTGGCGAACCCCGTGGATCTGGGCGATGTGCACTTCCTGAACGGCGAAGCCATTGTGCGGGGCAATCGCTTCACCCTCACGCGGGGTGACCTCAGCATGACCAATCCCCTGCGAACCCAGACCACACTCGATTTGGAAGCTGAGACGCGCGTCCAGCAGTATAACCTCACCGTCAATGTGGCGGGCCCGCCGGGACGGTTGAAGATGACCTACCGTTCTGATCCGCCGCTCCCCACGGAAGAAGTCTTCTCGCTGCTGGCCCTGGGATATGCGCCCCAGCAACAGCAAGGGTCCACATCCGGAATAGTCAGCTCCTTCGCCGCCGGTAACCCCACCCAATCCGTGGGAGAAAGCGCCCTGCTTTCTCAAGCCCTCTCCACGCAGGTCGGCGGCCGCATCCAGCGGCTCTTTGGAGTGAGCCGGATCCAGATCGATCCCAATGTGGGACTGCCCGGGTTCAACAACGGAGAGCGCATCACCGTGGAGCAGCAGGTGACTAAGGACTTGACCCTCACCTATATTACCAATACGGCCTCTTCACAATATCAGATTATCCAGTTTGAGTATGCCTTCGGTGAAAACCTCTCGATCCTCGGCGTTCGCGACCCCAACGGCATCGTGGGAGTGGAACTGAGATTCCGCCGGCGATTCAAGTGACAGGGGCCAGGGCCGGAATTTGTGATTGGTGATTTCTGATTTGCGATTTCCGATCCGCCAGTCGTCAATCGGTCTCAGGGTTTCGAGTTCTGGAATCTGCAATTTGTGATCCCTGGTTGGCGATTTCCAATCCGCGAGCCGTGAATCGGTCTCCGGGTTTTGAGTTCTGAAATCTGCGATTTCCAATTTGAGATTTCCGCCTGCTGTCTGCCAACGCCTTCCTGCCTGCTCCGCTATGCTATACTGCCCTTGATGGCCACGGAGAGGTGTCCGAGTGGCTGAAGGAGCACGCTTGGAAAGCGTGTTTGGGGGAAACTCCAACGTGGGTTCGAATCCCACCCTCTCCGCCAGACCTTTAGAATGAGTGGGTTAGATGCCATCCTAAATTCTTCCTAAGACATGTCCATGGTTTTCCCAATTTCCGGCAGTTCGGAAACGAGGAAATCCATGGGACTCGCCACATTTTCTATGTACAAGTACGTGCGAACCTTGAAGGGCTGGCGTTACTGCCGGGCTGCATACGCACCCAAGCAGAAGATAAAGCCCAACGTCGTGAAGGTCGCCGGGAAAGAGGAAGTCCATCGAGAGGGATCGTACTACCTCAATGTCGATGGGCTCTGGGACAAGGTCGGGGACTCTGCCGACCAGGCGCAAGAAGAACAGACGAAGCGGCTCGCTCGGCAGCGGTATGAAAAGGACACGGGCGAAAAGCTTCCGGAACCCGAGCCGAACGGGGAGCTTCTCTCCGACTCCATCGCCGCCTACGTGGGAGAGCTTGAGCTCAAGGTCGCAGGGAAGAGCCGCCAGCCCAAGACTCTGGCGGCATCCCGGCACGCGCTTGAGGAGTTCGCAAGAGAGAGCGGCATCAGGCGCCTCAAGGACGTCACCGCCGCTGCCGTTGCCAGCCACATGGCGTGGGCGATCCAGAACAGCCCCACCAAGTCCGCCCGGACCGCTGCGAACAAATTCCTCCTGATCCTGCAATTCCTCAAGCACACGGGATCGGTGCCGACGGTCGGGGCGGGAAGGTCTGCGCGCCCCCTGGGGCTGAAGGATGCGCCCCGGTACGTGGAGAGAGCCGTCGAAACTTACACGCCCGACGAGCTTGCCCGTTTCATGGCGGCATGCGGACCGCACGAGGAGGCAATTTTCCAGACGTTCCTCCGTGCCGGGCTGAGGGAGCAGGAACTGTCGACGCTCCGCCGGCAGGACTGCGTGCTGAACGAGCCGGCGCCCTGCCTGAAGGTGGTCGAGCGCCCCGAGTACGGCTTCACGCCCAAGTGGTACCAGATCCGCGACGTGTCGATCGACCCCTCTCTGGCCGCGACCCTTAGCGCGTGGCTGAGATCGCACCCCCACAGGCTCGTCTTCCCGGCACTGATGGGTGCCACGGCGCCGCATGAGGCGGAGCCTCGTCCTGAGGGCAAGCCCGACGGCCACCTGCTCCGGCTCTGCCAGCGCGTGGCGAGGCGCGCGGGCATGGACACGGACAAGTTCTGGCTGCACAAGTTCAGGGCAAACTACGCCACACACTGCTTGCGAAAAGGAATGGATCTCGAAACCCTCCGTGCCCAGCTTGGGCACCGCGACACGGAATCTCTGAGGCGGTACATCGAGGCGTTGAAGGGCGAGGAGAGGGCGAAGAAGGTCGCGGAGGTGTTCGCCGAAGCAACCATATTGACCGAGGGGAGAGGGTCCAAGGAGGCGGTGATGTGATCGGGAAAGGGCTGCCCCCCGATGGCGCCGGTTCCTTGCGTGCCAATCCGGCGCGACGGCGTGGCATTCGCTGAGGCATCGACATCGATCTTACTGGAAGGGCGTCAAGTGACTCGCAGCTCTCTGTTGGGTGATGGGCCTCTTGGTCCTTAAACGGTCCGCCAGCGTTCGAATCTCATCGCACATGGCAAGAAGTTCCAGCCACTTCTTCGGGATTCCAGCTTCGCCGTAATAGGCGCCGGCCACCTGCCCGCACACCGCGGCGGTCGTATCCGCGTCGTCACCGAGATTGGCGGCCATGAGAATCGCGTCCTTAAATGTATCCGTTTGCCAGAAGCACCACAAGGCAGCCTCCAGGCTTCGGACCACGTAGCCCGATCCTTGGATTTCCTGGTCCGGTTTAGAACGGTACTTGCCAAGTGCAATGCACTGAACGTCTTCATGGGCTAGATCCGTTACGCCGTGGCCCAGCAGGACATCTTGCTTCCCGGCTCCGGCTAGCGCCTGGAACAAGATTCCACCGAAAAGCCGGCAGCAGTCGATGCAAGTCGCCGCCCCATGGGTAGTCCGGGAACTTTCCCCCGACATTCGAACGGTGGCGTTCCGGTCCGGGAAGAAGAACATGGGCACCGGAGCAAGCCTCATGATGCAACCGTTGCCGGCCGACCTGGGATCCGTGGACCCGCTGAAAGCCTCACCTGTGTGCTGGAAACGGGAGAGGGCGCCGCGCACCGCATTGCCGACATCAAAGCACCGCCCATTGCTGCTCAGATAGCCCTCCCGCATCCACTTGCAGTACCGGAGCATCTGGTCGGCCGGGTCGAACGTCCCAAGTTCCGCCAAGCTGGTGGCGAGACAAAGGGCCATCGACGTGTCGTCCGTCCACTCGCCTGGCTTTAGGCGAAACGGCCCTCCTCCGGTCATGTCGGTGACCGGAACGAAACTTCCCTGCGGGCGGAACTCAGCGGTTGTTCCCACAGCGTCTCCGCACGCTAAGCCGAGAGGGCAGCCTCGGAATCGATCGCGTTCATCCATTTGGCGACCCACGAACATCTGACATTCAAGCTTGCCAGTCCGAGCCTCTGCCTCGCGCCTCCTGCGGCGGTTTTGACCTCGGCGCCAACAGATGACTGACCGCCAAGAAAACCGCAGCGGGCACCCAACGGCAGGTCGTCATTATAAGCAATCCTGCGGTCCGTCTGGAAGTGCGATTGCGGTTGCCAGCATGGGGCTCACTCGGCGGAGACTCGCTCCGACTCCGCTTCCAATGTCTCTTGACCAAGACCCCTACTACGTCTGCGATACAGTCATTACGCAAATCTCACCGCCAAGTGATGCGAAACCTGTCGTGACCACGCTTCCCGCAGGAAATCGCCTCGAGGGCTCCACGGTCGGTGTGGCATTCGTCGTGAACCGGATTCAAAGTTGTCTGGATGATCCCACAGCGTCAGCACGCTTTACATGGCGCGAGAATGATCTGCTTCACGACGCAGACATTGGGCACCGGCTGAGTCTCCTGGGAGGACGTCAAACTTCAAGCAGTTTGTTTCCAGGTGCTCCGTCGGTCGCCCAGAATGCCGGACCGCACCTACCGATCGGTAGGTAAACGCTGGGCGACTAGCGAGGAGTAATCCGCGAAAGGGTCGACCAACTTCCGAGTCGCCGACAACCCGACCGGAACCCGCAAATCTCACCTGCGTCGAGCCAGTAATGAGAAACTCGGGTCTTAGCAGCAGGCGTGTGCGAAACTTACCGAAAAAGATGACTCTTTCGGCGCAGCCGCACTTTTTGACCGTACAATCCCCTGAGGAGCGATTCAAACCCCTAGATCAGGTGTAGAAAGGGGAGATTCTGGTTGAAACCCCTGTCTCGTATTCCCTTTTCCCTGCCTTCGTTGCGCTGCGCTCGACCTATCCGACAAATCGTCCAAGAATGCCTTCCACTTCCACCCGTAGCTGGGGTCTCCGGGATGGACCTGCGTTTGCTTTACGTTCAGTATCTCGCGCATGACGATCATCAAAACTTCAACTTCTTATTTCGCCTGCGCCAGCCCCGCAACAACTGCGGCAACTTTATCGAGTATCTGGTTCCAGCCCTCCACTTGACCGCTATTTTTTGCGCTCTCCATAGTTTCATTTCCAATGAAGGTGAGTTTCGTCTGGCCGTTTCCAAAATCCTCAAAGGTAATCACATCGTGCGCACCGTCTATGGCCTCATGTTCTATTCCATATTGCGCAGGCTCAACCTTGTTTCCCTCCGGGTCGGAAAAGTACATGGAGGAAACGATCTTCTCGTGCAGAACAATCTCGTGGTATTCACCAGCATTCCAGAACTCCTGGCCATCCGGCGCTCTCATGCAGCAGAGAAATTTTCCTCCCACGCGAAAATCCATCTCGCAAAAAGGCGCAGTAAAACCCTTCGGCCCCCACCACTGCATCACATAATTCGGGTCTGTCCACGCCTTCCAAACCAATTCGCGTGGGGCATCAAAAACTCTTGTGACAACCATCCGCTCTGTCTCGTTAACCGTGTTTTTTGTCATCTCTGACCTCCATTTTTTTCATTTGATTCACAACTACATCCAGCTTGTCGAAACTCTCTTCCCAGAATCGGCGATAATAAGCCGCCCAGTCGCTGACTGTCTTTATCGCCTCTGGCCTAAACGTGCACACACTCTCTCGTCCACGCTTCGTCTTGATCACAATCCGCGCCCGCACCAGGTAGGCAATATGTTTTGAAATCATCTGCTGCGACAGTGCAAACGGTTCCGTCAATCCATGCACAGAGGCAGGACCATGTGAGAGTCGTTCGATCATCCCCCGCCGGGTTGGATCAGACAAAGCAGCAAATGTTGTACCCAATTTATCCACAACCATATGGTAGTGGATTGTCCCGTCAATGTCAAGTGTGAATTTTGCGTTCCTGATTTCTGTTCCCTGATCTCTGAACCCTGACACCTGCGCTAATTAATACTTCCCCATGAGCGGTGCCATCGCAGCTGGGTGCATGGTTTAGGAAATAGGCTTCCTCGTGCAATAACTCATTAACCTGACGATTAAAGTGCACACCGCAACCTGCGCAAGGAGCGCGAGCCGGCAGGGTTGAGGCGCTGGCATCAGGTGCCGGGGGAATGCAGATTGACCCTGGAACGTGTTCTGGATGTATCACGCGCTACTCGGAAGTTGTCCCACAGGGGCTCGCGGCGACAATCCCGCGCGGAACCGAAGGTGATCGGTTCCCCCCTGACGGCGTAGTGGCGACCTGCGCTTCTACACTGGCGAAGGGCGCAGGCGCGAGCACATTACTCGCCATTAGCCGACTCGTGCTTATCGGTAAAGTTCGTACTAAAACCCACTTTACCGACCAACAAGCCAATGGAACAATCCTGCCGCCGGCCGCGTATCTAGACCAAGGATGGAAATCCTCGTGCAAGAACACCTTCAAGATTGGCTCTCTGTCTGGAAACAAAACTCGCAGCCACTTCCGGCTCTCGACAGCACCTTCACCCCCGACGAGCAAGCCACCCGCGAAGCTCACCTCGGCCGCTTTTTGCAGTCGGTAGAAAAGGAGTTGCGTGACGGGCCCAGTACCAGATCAGAACGCCGCGCCGCGCAACACCGCATCACTTTTGCTTTCACCGGTTTTGCGAAAACTTGTCTGGACCTTGGTGATCCCCATCTCGAACTCCTGCTGGACCATGGATTCTCGGGTGTTGCAACGCAACTTGCCCGGGAAGCACGCCATCTGGATCGCGCCATAAGCGCCGCGGACATTTTTCAGGCCTGCCGAAACGCGTGGACCGCGTGTGCTCTGCAAGCTCTCATGGG